>JADJWV010000002.1:472500-1072500 GCA_016716185.1 Saprospiraceae bacterium
CGGGACGCCGTAAGAATCAGGTTTCCTTGATCTATGCTAATCAGATCAGGGTTAGTCGGGTCCTAAGGTATAGCCGAAAGGCGAAGCCGATGGCAAGCCGGTTAATATTCCGGCACCTGTGCTTATTGCGATGGGGTGACGAAGCAGCGTAAAACCCGCCAACTTACGGAATAGTTGGTTGAAGTGCGTAGGCGTTGATCCGGCAGGCAAATCCACCGGTGAGTCGAAACACGATAGTACACTGATCCTTTCGGGGTGATGTGATAGTGGTTCCAAGCATACTTCCAAGAAAAACCTCTAAGCTTCAGATAAGTACAGCCCGTACCGCAAACCGACACAGGTATTCGAGGAGAATATCCTCAGGCGCTCGAGTGAGTCATGGCTAAGGAACTAGGCAAATTAGTCTCGTAACTTCGGGAAAAGAGACCCCCTCCAGTAATGTAGGGGCGCAGAGAAATGGCCCAGGCGACTGTTTAACAAAAACACAGGACTCTGCAAAATCGAAAGATGACGTATAGGGTCTGACACCTGCCCGGTGCTGGAAGGTTAAGGAAGGAGCTCAGCGCAAGCAAAGGTTCTGACTGAAGCCCCAGTAAACGGCGGCCGTAACTATAACGGTCCTAAGGTAGCGAAATTCCTTGTCGGGTAAGTTCCGACCTGCACGAATGGTGTAACGATCTGGGCACTGTCTCAGCCATGAGCTCGGTGAAATTGAAGTATCGGTGAAGATGCCGGTTACCCGCCACGGGACGAAAAGACCCCGTGCACCTTTACTATAGCTTCACATTGTGCTTGAATATAAGATGTGTAGGATAGGTGGGAGACTTTGAAGCGGTCACGCTAGTGGTCGTGGAGTCGACGTTGAAATACCACCCTTTTTATATTTAGGTTCTAATCCGTCAACCGACGGAGACAGTGTGTGGTGGGTAGTTTGACTGGGGTGGTCGCCTCCTAAAGAGTAACGGAGGCTTGCAAAGGTGCCCTCAGCATGGTCGGTAATCATGCGTAGAGCGTATTAGTATAAGGGCGCTTGACTGAGAGATCGACGGATCGAACAGGAACGAAAGTTGGCTAAAGTGATCCGGTGGTTCCGCATGGAAGGGCCATCGCTCAAAGGATAAAAGGTACGCCGGGGATAACAGGCTGATCTCCCCCAAGAGCTCATATCGACGGGGAGGTTTGGCACCTCGATGTCGGTTCGTCACATCCTGGGGCTGGAGAAGGTCCCAAGGGTTCGGCTGTTCGCCGATTAAAGTGGCACGTGAACTGGGTTCAGAACGTCGCAAGACAGTTCGGTCTCTATCTGTGGTGGGCGTTATAACATTGAAGGGAGCTGACTCTAGTACGAGAGGACCGAGTCGGACGTACCGCTAGTGTATCTGTTGTGCCGCCAGGTGCAGCGCAGAGTAGCTATGTACGGACTAGATAAGCGCTGAAAGCATCTAAGCGCGAAGCTATCCTTAAGATGAGTGTTATATGGGGTCGTAGAAGACGACTACGTTGATAGGCTACAGGTGGAAGCGTAGTAATATGTTAAGCTGAGTAGTACTAATTACCCCGTAACTTCCTTTTTTTTATCTTCATCTCATTTCCTCTTCCAACCTTTTTTTTAAAGAACCTCTACATTAGAAATAATGCTAACGAGCGTTAATACCCAAAGAAATATTCCCGTTTACCGGGATCAAGATTTAGGTGGTTTTAGCGAGGGTGTTCCACCTCTTCCCATTCCGAACAGAGAAGTTAAGCCCCTCTGCGCCGATGGTACTGGACGCAAATCCGGGAGAGTAGGTCGCCGCCTTTTTTTTCATAAGCCCTGCACGTTGTGTCAGGGCTTTTTTATTTTACAGAAATCACAGGATTATCCGGATTATAAGATTGCCAGGATTGAACGGAGCAATGGTCTATTCGTTCTCTTAGGAAGATATCCTCCTGCATCTTCGTTATACAGGTAGGGCGTTTCGGTAAAAATCTAAGTACTTAGAAATTAACGGAATGTGAAAAAATAAAGGCCATAAAAAACCCTGAATTCAGCACTTTTTGCGTAAATTCAGGGTAAGTTTAAATAAAATAATGTGGCTAAATTAATAAGCATTCAGAATAATATTCTGAAAATTAATTTCGAGAGTGCCGATCAAAGGTTTGACACATATTATCAGTCCTTTTTAAGAAGTGAATTAGGACTGATCCATCAGGCAATTCCTTGGGATAATCTGTGCCAAATTTTTAGAAAGAATCTGCGCAGGAAGAACCAAAGGGGTAGAAAATCATTTTTTAGTATACAAGGCAAGATTGCGCTGATGTTTTTAAAGCAATACCTGGGGTATTCAGATTCCAAGATCATAGATCGCCTGAATACGGATTATGTTATACAGTTTTTCTGTGGAATTTATCTGAGACCTGAAGATCAAATCAAGGATAAAAAATAATCAGTCAAATCCGGTGTGAACTGGCACAGGCATTGTCGTTGGATGAAATTCAGATTGAACTTATGAAACACTGGAAACCCCATTTAAAGGATGTACATATAGGTTTGGTTGATGCAACATGTTATGAATCGCAACTTCGATATCCAACCGACGTAAAACTATTATGGGAGTGCTGCGAATGGACATATGGTCAAATGAAGAGAATTTGCAAGCAGTCTAAACAGCGAATACCACGGTCAAAATTCAAGGAACAGCAAGATAAGTACCTATCCTATCAGAAGAAACGAAAGAAGACGTATCAGCAAGCTCAAATTAGAAAGCGCGCATTACTTTATCTACTCAATAAGTTATTGAGTCAAATAGAACAAGTTTACCAAATAGCATCCACACGTGATCTTGTTTTACCTGCTGCCTATGCCAAGAGGATTCAAACGATTCAGACTATCCTGAGTCAGCAGCAGGAACGCTTTGAAACTGGATTGCCTATTAAGGACAGGATAGTAAGTATTGCTAAAAATTATCTTCGCCCAATTGTTCGGGGAAAGGAAACCAAGATCGTAGAATTTGGAGCTAAGGTGAACTGTGTTCAGATTGATGGTATCAATTTTATAGAATACCTAAGCTTCGATGCCTTTAATGAAGGCACTCGATTAGAACAAAGTATATTTTTAGTAAGAAAACTCACAGGGAAGTGCACTCACATAGCGGCGGATCAAATCTATGCCACCAATAAAAACAGATCTTATTGTACAAGCCAGAATATTAAAACAAATTTTACACCTAAAGGCAGACCAGGGCCACTAGAACCCCAGCGCAGTCAAATGCAATCCTTACTTTCTAAAGAAAGAGCAACCAGATTAGAAGGTTCATTCGGAACTGAGAAAGATCACTATGGGTTATCAAAAATAAAAGCCAGAACTGAAGCTAATGAAATTCTTTGCATTTTCTTCGGCATCCATACCGCTAATGCAGTAGACATAGGAAAAAGAATACTTAGATCAAGGCAAACAAAAAAGCCTGCGTAATTCATATTTAATCTAAAGTTATAAACATAACCCAGGCGGAGCTGTCTGAAAAATTCAGCTTTTCAACAACTTTGACCTACTTGTCAACATTTAATAAAAAATATTTCAGTATATTATTCTGTTTTCCAAAAATGGATTGATTAAGCTATGAATTTACCGAAATTCCCCAGGTATTCATTGTGCAAACGATAGGATCTTTAAGATCTGAAGCTCTAAAGTCTCTATCTGAAAAGGTTCCGCAACCAAAACTAACAATTGTTAGTATCGATGGTTAATCCCTTCATGGTAAGATCCGATAAATCCAGAATAAACACTTTCCCTTTTATTTAAAAGCTTAGAGCTTGAGAAAGCTTGTATAAATCGTTTCCTTTCCGCTTAAACATTGTATAAAGTAAATACCGGAAGGCAACATTTGAGTGTCAAGTAAAAATGAAGCTTCAGTCATTTTAACCTGCCGAACGGGCATACCTGTTGAATTTCTGATGACAAGGGTAAGAGGTTTGTTCTTGAACTCTTTAAATTCTACAAACAGCTGATGCTGCGCTGGATTGGGATAGATGCGGAGTGCAATTTTTTCGGACTCCTCTGTGCCGACTGTTTGCCTTTTATGTTTATTGAAAAATTTCCAGATCAATTCACTGGCGCTGAAGTCCTGACAGGTTGTACCAATCACAAAGGGCGTTCCCGGCCAGGTATGCCCACCGTTCAAAACTTTGTAATGCTCCACTTCGTGTTGCCCCGGATAGTAATAGTGCTCTGCCGTTGCTCCATCATTCGTGTTAAGGTCAGGTACATCCGTTTTGATCACCGAATTCGGATCCAGTCCGTTTTTTTGTATCCAAAAATTTAATACTTCGGGTATGGATAAGATGCCATTACTTCCATTGTAGTTCACCACAGCATCGGCTGTACCATGGATCTCCATAACGGGAATCGGTTTTGCATTTTTACACAATACCTGCGTAAGTGATGTCATTGAGCCCGTAACGGAAGCTATGGCAGCAAAGCGATCACTCAGACATGCAAGGTGATAACTCATAAAGCCGCCATTCGACATTCCGGTGCTGTAAATGCGATCCGCATCAATCGAATAAGCTGTAGCGAGTGTATCGATAATGGCATGAAGAAAGCCCACATCATCCACATTGCTGTTGCCTACCAATCCGACATTCCAGAATTGCAGTCCGGATTGCGGAAAGACCGTTCCGTTTGGATGCACAATAATAAATCCGGCAGTATCTGCTATTTTTCTGAAATCACCATAAAATTCCTGCTGGTCGGCATTCGAACTGTATCCATGTAAATTGAATACCAGTGCTGTGGACTTTCCCGGTGTATAGGATGCCGGAATGTAAAATGAAAAACTACGCATCAGTTGATTGTGAATCAGCGTGGTTTTAATCGTTTTTTGCGAAATGGCATGACCCATAACACCAAAGCTTAAAATGAGGGTCAAACAATATTGGACGGATACTTTCATGATCAGTGTATAAATTGTGTTCCCAAATCTAACGCGTATCCGTGGAAGTTTCTGGAATTCTTTTTGTAAAACTTGTACCTCATAACAGACTGTTTTAAATTGCTGACCAATTCAAATATGCGAATTCAGGACTTAAAATATTTATGGGTGTGGCTTATGCCGGTATTTGGACTCATCGGTTTGCATGTTCAATCTTATTGTTCTCCTGGTAGCTTTTATCTGGCATTTGTAATTTTACCCCTGCTGGAATTAAAGCTAAAGCCTAAACATCAAAATTTAGGGATTCCATCCAAAGCTAAACGGAAACATCTACTGTTTTTTGATGTCTTATTGTATCTCAATATTCCTGTACTCTATGGCTTATTGATTTATTTTTTTTATAGGCTTGCAGAAGGCGCATTTTCCCAATGGGAATTATGGGCTAACCTTATCAATATGGGAATTTTATTGGCCGTACATGGCATCAATGTAGCCCATGAATTGGGACACCGATCTTCAAACTTTTCAAAATTAGCTGCTCAGATATTATTGTTACCCAGCCTTTACATGCATTTTACAGATGAACACAATCATTGGCATCACAAATATGTAGCCACACATAAAGATCCTTCCTCTGCCCGAATAAACGAAGCACTCTATTCATTTTGGATGCGAAGTATCATAGGCGTTTATAAAAACGCATGGAAATTGGAGAACAGGAGATTGTCTGAAAAAGGATTGCCTCTCTTCCATAAATTCAATCGTGTGTTACTTCAATCCCTCATCCAATTATTTTACCTCATTGTCATTTATATCTTTGTTGGAGTCTGGGGTGTAATGGCAGCCTTCGTCATAGCTTTGATATCCATCTGTATGTTGGAGACGATCAATTACATCGAACATTATGGTTTGCAGCGCAAACCAATCGATGAGGAAAGAATCGAACCCGTTTCACACGTCCATTCCTGGAACTCTGATCATCCAATCGGAAGAATCTTTCTATATGAGCTTACGCGACATCCCTATCATCATCTCCATGCGCAGGAGAAATATCAGAATCTCGACAGCATCCAACAAGCCCCGCAACTTCCATTTGGATACCCGGCCTGCATGTTGATGGCCCTTGTTCCAAATTTGTGGTTTTCAGTGATGAATAAAAGATTGAGGATCTAACATTTATTCCGAAATATTATGCATTTAATACTTCCAGCAACTGCTCATCCCTGATATCCTTCGCACATTTAAAATGTCCTTCAGGACAAGCCTTTTTTCCGTGTAGCCCGCAGGGCCTGCATTTCAAATTCAGAGTGTTTTGTACGATGTGTGCATGATCAGATAAAGGTCCGAAGCCAAATTCCGGAATGGTACTGCAAAAAACAGCACAGACCGGAGCATTCACAGCAGAAGCCATATGCAGCGGTGCAGAATCGTTTACATAGTTCATCAGTGCATGTTTCATCAATGCCGCTGATTGTGGAATGCCCAGCAATCCGGATAAGTTTTGGACGCTTGTCGAAGGCTTTTTTTGCAGCACTTGTCTGCTGATGTCATTGCACAGGATTTTATCGTCCGGACCTCCCAACAGGAAAATCTGCAGATGATCCGGCAACTGGGAAAGAAAATGAATCCAGATCTCTGCGGGTAATTGTTTGGTAAACCACACGGATGCCGGCGAAACGGTGATGTAAGGCCCATTTATCGTAACCAAACTAACGAACGTTTGTAAATCTGGAACATACATCTTTGGCAATGCAGGCTTCAGTCCGGTTTCATGACTTATCAGTTGATGGTTGCGTTCGATTTCATGTACATTTTGACTTTTTCCGATTTCGTGTCGAACAACTTGAGAAAAAAAGACAGAAAACGGATTCTTATGAAAGCCAATGGTCTTTTTTGCACCAGATAAAACGGTAAGCAATCCCGTTGATACAAAACGCTGCAGGTTGATCACCCGGTCATACGAACGCTTCCTGATCTCAAAAATCAATGCAAACAAATTGCGCAGCTTATTTTTCTTTTTATCCCATATCAATACTTCACGGATTTTGGGATGGTTAGCAAACACGGACTCGTTTCCTTTGCGCACCAAGACATCGACGGAATCTTCGGGGTATTTCTGCTTCCAGCTTTCGACAAGGGATGTACTGAGAATGACATCTCCCAGAAAAGCAGTCTGTATGATAAGTATGGATGCCATTTTTTTAGTTTCAAACCGCAACAATAATAAGCCATTTTAAGCTAGCTTTTTCAAAGGCTTTTTACCGATCTAACTTGTTTCAAAATTTATTAACAAAAGTATTCAACCAAATTGGTTATCAAGCGTTTACCCAATACATTGTTTATTTATACCTTTGAGAAAAATTTAAAGAAATGGAGCAGGTAGCCACCCACTTAAAATATCGCGTTAAAGACATTCAACTGGCCGATTGGGGCCGGAAAGAAATAGAATTGGCAGAAGCCGAAATGCCAGGTTTGATGGCATTGCGTTCTGAGTACGGGGCAAGCAAGCCTCTCCAAGGAGCCCGAATTGCCGGATGCCTTCACATGACCATTCAAACCGCAGTTTTAATCGAAACTTTGATTGAATTGGGCGCTGAAGTCAGCTGGTCTTCGTGCAATATTTTCTCAACGCAGGATCATGCTGCGGCAGCCATTGCTGCGAAAGGAATTCCGGTGTTTGCCTGGAAGGGTATGAACAACGAAGAATTCGACTGGTGTATCGAACAAACTTTGTTTGCCTTTAAAGATGGCAAACCCCTCAATATGATTCTCGATGACGGGGGTGATCTGACTAATATGGTCTTGGATCACTACCCGGAATTGGTCGGCGAGATTCGTGGCATTTCCGAAGAAACAACTACGGGTGTTATGCGCCTTTATGACCGCATGAAAAACGGAACGCTGCCCTTACCTTGTATAAACGTCAACGATTCCGTCACCAAGTCAAAATTTGACAATAAATACGGCTGTAAAGAATCCTGTGTGGATGCCATTCGTCGCGCCACCGACATCATGATGGCTGGAAAAGTTGCTATTGTCGCTGGATATGGCGATGTGGGCAAAGGATCGGCCGCATCTTTACGTGGGGCAGGTTGCCGGGTGATCGTAACAGAAATCGATCCGATCTGCGCTTTACAGGCTGCGATGGACGGCTTCCAGGTTTTAAAAATGGAAACGGCCATCCCGCTGGCCAATATTGTAGTTACCGCTACGGGCAATTGTGATATCCTTACGGAGAAACATTTTCGCAAGATGAAAGACAAAACCATCGTCTGCAACATCGGGCATTTCGATAACGAGATCGACGTAGCCTGGCTGAATCAGAATTATGGAGATTCAAAAGTTGAAATCAAACCGCAGGTAGATAAATACAACGTAGATGGAAAAGACATTCTGTTGCTTGCAGAAGGTCGTCTGGTCAATCTGGGATGTGCCACCGGCCACCCATCGTTTGTGATGAGCAATTCTTTCACCAACCAGTGTCTTGCACAACTCGAATTGTGGAACCATTCCACCAAATACGAAAACAAAGTGTATACTCTTCCAAAAAGCCTGGACGAGCAGGTAGCCCGTTTGCACCTGGCTAAGATCGGCGTCGAACTGGAAGAGCTCAACGACAAGCAAGCCGGGTACATTGGCGTACACAAGGATGGTCCATATAAAACAGAGCACTACAGGTACTAATATTTGCCTGATTCTTAGATTTTCGGTGTTGTTCTGAACATCAGCCATGTTCCATTTGCTATCATTTGGAATCATAGAAATAAATATTTCGAATAATGAAATTGATCCCTTCTCCGCGTCATCCCGATAAATTCTTAACTGCTTCTCCACAGATGTGGAGAAGGGCTGGGCATGAGGTCCGCACTCCTGATCCCTCATTATGATGGAGAGGGGATTTGTAAAGGAAAGTTTTTCGCATATTGAAATAGCTCCCTTCTCCACAGATGTGGAGAAGGGCTGGGGATGAAGTCCGCACCCCTGATCCCAGGGGAGGGGGATGAAGTCCGCACCCCTGATCCCTCATTATGATGGAGAGGGGATTTGTAAAGGAAAGTTTTTCGCATATTGAAATAGCTCCCTTCTCCACTGGCGTGGAGAAGGGCTGGGGATGAGGCAAAGACAACGCAATGTTGGTGTACTCCTTAAAGATTTAACAACACTGATCATTTACTGCCCAAATAACCAAGCTGATCCAATGAATCGGTAGATGTTTTTTATGCAATTTGTCTAAATTTGGACTTAGAAACCAAATTTAGACAAATTAAGCAGGCATTAAAAAGTGCTAATAATTCTGATTCGATAAGCCATGACCTTGATCATTGGATTCCTTTAAAACACTTGTTGATTTGAAAAACAATGTATTCTTTTCAAATGCGCTTCAACTCAAATTCATAGTTTATCTGACTTTATTTCAAGTCAATAATGTTGATTGTCAGAATAAGTTTGATGACTTTTTAACACCTTCAGTCACATTCAATTCCAACCGGGCATTCCTGGCAGGAGGATTTGCTACGGCAACGTATGCAGCATTTTCCCTGAGTTTATACCATGCCTGGTACAGCAAAAACGGTTTAGGCAAATTCCACTATTTCAACGATCACCGGGAGTGGTTGCAGGTAGATAAAACCGCTCATGTGTTCAACGCCTATTTTCAGTCAGCTTATGTTTACCGGGCTGCGCGCTGGTGTGGTTACAATGAAAATCATGCGCTGATCTGGAGCACTTCAATGTCCCTGTTATTTCAATCCACCATAGAAGTCATGGATGGATTCAGCAAGGATTATGGATTCAGTTGGCCGGACATGGCAGCGAATTTTGCTGGAGCCGGTTTTTTTACAGCGCAGCAGTTGCTTTGGTCTGAGCAAAAGATAAAGATCAAAATTTCTTCCTGGCCGCAGAAGTATTCCGATGACCCAATAAAGTTGGAACCCGGTTATAGTTTCAAAGACCGTGCTTTAGAACTTTTTGGTAACGGATATTTCAACAGTGCTTTAAAGGATTACAATGCACAAACGTTTTGGTTGTCCTGGAGTCCGGAGAATCTGCTCAACAAGCAATGGACTGCATGGCCCGATTGGTTAAACATATCTTTGGGTTATGGTGCCAACGGACTTTATGGTGGATTTAAGAATTATTGGGTAAAAAACAACATCCATTACGATCTTGAACATATACCCAGAGAAAGGCAATATTATTTGTCGCTCGATATCGATTTCACAAAAATCAAAACCAACAATGCCTTTTTGAAAACGATTTTTCATCTGGTTAACATTATAAAAATTCCTGCACCTGCGTTGGAATACAACAGCAGTGGAAAATGGAAGGGGCATTGGGTGTTTTTTTAAAATACTTTAGTGAGAAATTTCGCAAGACTCAAAATGATATGATCATCACTTAATCAATTGGATCCAATTGGAATAAGTTTTACCCCTATCTATGAATTTCAAGATGTATAAACCGTTGTTTAAGTCGTTTAAATCGATCATCATTTCAGGAGTGGTTAACTTTTTTAGTCTTTTTAACTCACGTCCATTTATATCGTAAACACAAATTAAAATTTCATAGTTCTGAAAGTTATCTGAAAAGTTAGTATTAAAGATCCCTGAGCTGGGATTGGGATATATGAAATATAATTTCTCATCGATTTCTAAATTAGATAACAAGATATTTCCGTTACAATCAAGTACCGTATAAAATCCCTGATGCAACCCATTCTTGAAGTAGTCAAAAATACTTCCTGAGATCAATAATTTGCAAGAATCAAAATAGATGATATCCAATGCTCTGAAGTAATAGTCTCCACCATATCGCTTCCTCCAAATTTCATTTATACCGTTAAATTTGGAAACGTTAAAATAACTAGGAGAACTCACTTTAAAAGTACCTAATTCTTCCCCTTCATTTACAACGGTATAATAGTATCCATTTTCTCCAGGTGTAAGTGAAGGGTCCAATTTCATTATATTATCAGGATTTGAATTAATGGAAAAAGAATCCATATAAATGGAATCGGCTTTGTATTTGATACTATATGTTAATAGTTCAAAGAAATTAGGAATATTGTACGGTACTGCGTCTACAGCATAAATTGTTGTGGAATCGTGAACAAACAATTCAGGTCTGTTGGCAGTAACATTGCCATTAATTATGGGATCAAATAATTTCAACGAATTTCGGAATACAATATTCAAATTTGTGTCAACAATAGAAACTAATTGATTTGCACCAGTAATTATAAATCTGTTCTCAGAAATTGGAACAACCTGATGAATCCACCTGTGATGAAATAGCAATGGAGCGGGTTCTGTTAAAGGGCCACGATCAATCTCAATTGGATTAGCTATATTTCCAGAATCATCTATTTTTAACAATAAAATCTTAATTACTGGCAAACCTCCTTTGATGAAATTTATACACATGTAATTAGTTTTTTGATGTTTAAATGCCTTTGTATGGTAATAGCCATCCAATGGTCCTGAAATATTCAAACTATCAATGTAGGTGACTTGTTTAGTTATTCGACTTATGGAGATTGAAAAAATCTTGTAATTATTTTCAATTTCTTTAATTACGAGTGCGGTTGATTCATTTCCATTTGTTGATAGGATGCCTAGTGGATAAGTATTCTCAGTAAATAGCCAACTAAATCCGATCTCTTCCAAATTCCAATTTCCCATAGGTCTGATTGAACCAATAGAAAAAATGGAATTAAGAAAGACTTCTCCATTCAGAAAATAACTGCGATGAAAATAGTTATCGAAACTATCTCCAGAAACATTTAATCTCAGATCTTGGGCGAGAGTAAGCCAGGGAAATATAAAGGAATAAATTAAATTTATTGTCTTCATAGATTAATTGATTTTAAAACCAGTGCACGTCAGTTGTGTGCACTGGTAGTTAATTTTTGTTCATTCATTGTTATCGTAAACCGGAATTCCAACCTTATAGTAAAAATACCAATAATAGTTATAATATGGATAACTTGGAAAGAAATTATAGCTAGCAATATTAAAACCAATTCTCATGTAACCTTGTGGCAGATAAGAATCCTCAATTTCTTCGAGAACATCAAGATAGTCTTGTTGGTCTTGTGCTGTTAAACAAAGTGGTTTGCTATTTTCACAGTCTTGTTTATAATGCCAAAAGTCAACATCAGAAACTTCAATTAAGCCAAATGCCCAATCATCATAAACGTCGTTATAACAACTACCAATAACTCCAAATTCTTTAATATTTTTAAAGTAAAGGAGATTATTGGGTTGCGCTATGTTCATAAATGATCTAGCAACCCTGCCACAACCTCCACCTCCTAGGTCAGTTGAACCATTGCACCAATTTCCTGGAATGATGGCCCCGTTATTTTTTAAGCCACCATTTGGTCGCAATGAATCCTGAAATCCGAATGAAAGTTCGCTAGTGACATTAGACATTACTTCCACAAGGTTATTTCTTAAATTTAAATCAATCACTTTAGGATCTGCTCCTTCATCAATAATCTCCTGGACCATACTGTCTATTCGAGATTGTTCCGTGGTTGAAATAATACCATTTGTGTGGGTGAAACTGAATGTGTCTACCTGAGGTATTGAAACAACGGTTGTGAATGTCAAGTTTTTTTAGTTAAAAGTGAAGAAAATCAGGGTTTACCCTGAGGGTTATGGGAGGGTATTGTATTTTAAAAAATGAAAATGGGAAAAGGCCGAAGGCACTCTTCCGTATCTCTCTATGGCCAATTTGGAATTGCGTTTGTTACATATGAACTTATTTCAAAATGGTCATAAAATCCCTAACGAACGTTCGTATCTTATAACATTTTTTATGTATAATGTTACGCGAAATATTGATCTCAGACCAAAATTAAAGTTGGTTTGATTTGAAGCAAAAACATTTTGGCTTCCGGTGTTTAATTTTTCATTTATATCTTCAAAAAAATCAATTGTTGTGAACCAGGCGAGCTGTGGATAGACAGCATGTAGAGACCGGAGATCAGGTGACTGACATCAACATCCAAAATATTATGGTTTTCAGCAGGTAAAATATTTTTCATGACCAGACGACCATGAAGGTCTCTGATCTCCATGACTTGTTCAGTAGGAACAGCAAATTGGAATTGAATGAAAAGTTTATCTGAAACCGGATTGGGATGGACATGGACTCTTTGATTTTTATTTTCAATGGTCTTGCTTATTATGATAGGCAGACAATAAGAAGTATCTGTACAAGGAGGCGTGGTGATAATCACCGCATAGCTGCCATCTTTATTGGGAATAAATATTTTATCAGTTGCACCTGGTATGACTGCGAACTGATCATTGCAATCTACCCATTGATATGTAGCCACACTATCCAGAGCAATGAGCGAATTTGCCAGTTTAGTGATATTGGTATCCATTGCAATGATGTCCAGATCAAGTTCGATCAGACTGTCGCAAGCCTGGCGATTGCGCAATTTGATAAAATACTTACCGCCTTCTGTATAGACCTTATCATTAAATCCGAATGTTCTGCAAGCCGTAGTTTGAATGACTGTGTCACTGCTGTGGCGAATGCTTAGATTGAGGATTACCATACTGTCGCAACCATTTGCAGATTGAAAGTGGTTTATGAAAATTCCGTTTTCCCGGTACACCAAACCATTCCAGTTCAAACTATCGCAGACATTTAAGTTTTGCATGGTGAACACGGTATCCCTGACGTTCAAATCGAGAATGGAAATAATGCTGTCACATCCGTTGGCATTGTATGAAGTATGCACATATCTTCCCTGAAGGGTCAACAGGGTATCAAAAAACCGGTAAGCATTGCCATTGCAAACGGAAGCTGATATGAGTTCTGTTTTTGGAATGTCAGTAGTATGGAAATAATTATCCGTGTAATCGCATTCAACAGCCGAAAAGTCTTTAGGATCGAGCATGCCATTGGTATTGCGACTTGTATTTACTACCATGTGCAGATCATGGATTGATGATGCCTTGAATGTAAACTGTTCACCGACCAAACTATCTCCGGGATTTAATGGAATTTTTGTGTAATAGATTCCCAGCAAACTACCAGATAATGAAGGATCGCCATTGTAAAATGCAATGGGTAGATTGGAATTTACCCCTGAGGATGCATTCTTGTTGTTAAAAACATCAAATTCTACAGTATATTCTTCCAGCACTGGATCATAATGAATGCAATTGATTTTACCCCACACACTTGCAGCGGCGACTTTATACATACCGTTGCTGTCGAGCAGGGATTCCTGTTGTAGAAAATTATTATACTTCCCGTTTTTGTATGTTGCATGATTTTTAACAATCGTTGGTACCGTAAGATCATCGTTTATAAACAGTGGATTGTAGGCATACTGATTCCACACGCTTCGTGCTGGTGCCCAGCCCGGCAGGCTGTCGGGAGAGCCAAAAGCAGTGAGATAGCCTTGCGTTATATTCTGTGGCCAGGGTCCTATGCCTCCGCATACGGTACAAATTTGTGCATTACCTTTTTTGCCAATATCTGCAATTATAGGGTATTCTCCATATGTTCCTGCTATACATCTTATACTATCAATGATTTGTGGCGGATTCACACTTCCATCAATGATTAATAGATTAAAATGATCCCGATAAATAATTTCTTGGATACCATCTCCATTCAGATCAAAAGTTGTTATTCCTGTTGATGCTCCAGTATCCTGAACTACTAATGACCACTTTAACTTAAAGATGAATGTACCATCGTATTCAAAATTGTGTATTGACTTGTGTTTGCTCACTAAAATATTGGGAATACCATTTCCGTCAATATCAGAGATAGTAGGACAACTGTTAGGGTTATCAATTCCTGGAATGAAATTTTGTGCCAGCAAAATGGGAACATCATTATTAAGAGTGTATGAATAAATTTTTGATTTAGTATCTCGGTTTCCATAAGTGACGATCACATCTAATTTTCCGTCTCTATTTATATCTGCTACAGCTGTTTTGCCATCAAAAAAACTTCCATCTATTTTTATGTTAATGGGAATCATTTGATTACCAGCCATGCCATTTGGATTTGTGATTATAATTTTATATATACTATACCCTGCCGCTAGTTCCAAATCATTAGGATTATCATCAAGCTGAGCTGCAACACTTACTGAATTTGTAATGTAACCTTCATCATGCTCGCCCTCTCCATTTGAACCACCATGCAACAATAATTTTCCGGTTTGTCCATTAAATATCCGGTTGTTGCAATATATCTCAGTCTTGCCATCTTGATTAAAGTCCGCGACAGCCAATTGTGGTATCCAATCAATATCATAATCAGTATTATAAATGTATTTATCAGATATCCATTTCAACTTTCCTGTGTAATCATAACACAATAAACTATTCTTGTAAGGAAATTTACCATCAACTATTGAGGAAATTATAATATCATTGATTCCATCGTTATCAACATCTGCAATGACAGGAGTTAAATCAGATTGAAATGCCTCACAATAAAATTTGGCATTTAGGCTTCCGTCTCTCCCACTATAAAAATGTGTAACTGCTGTATCAGGTTTAAAAATATCTAATGATTTAATACCTCTCATAAGTATTTCTGGAATGCAATCTCCATCGATGTCCGCTAACAGTGGAACTTGACGTGTTGAGCCCAATTCTTTAGATTCCCATTTTTTTTCAATGCGAATGGGTGGTTTAATATATTTTTTTAGAATATAACATTTGCTTGTATCCGAAAGGTCATAGCTGCAAAGACTTTCTTGACCATGATTGGAGATTGGAATACATAAAATACTAAATGCAAACAATAAATATTTATTGGAAATCATAGTTGTCTATTAAATAAAGAAGGGCAAGTTCAAAATGTAACTTGCCCTACCATTGAATTAAGGTTTAATAAATTTTAAGACTGCAACTTCACCTAAAGCATTTTTATATCTTAAAAGATACAAGCCGGCAGGTATTGAACATTTTATGACATGTTCAGGACCTATGAAGTTTTCTGATAAAATGCGTTTTCCGGAAGCGTTGAAGATCTCGAATTCCGTTTTTTCCATAGAGGAACCAATGATCCATTCATCCGATGTGACGGGATTGGGATATACTTCTACTTCCTTTAAAAACTTAGACTGTGATTTCGAAGTGTTGCCTCCAAATTCTTCTCTTGTTAAGCAGTCTTCAGGTTTTCGAATTTTGAACACTTTGTAACAGCCTGTGTTTGGACATTCACAAGTATAAGGAATGACTTCACCACAGGAATATATCATGAAAATTCGCTCTGGTTCAAAAAAAGGACCCAAAGGATTACTAAATGGACCTTCTACGAGGTTCAAATTGCCAGGTAGAAAACTCTTATAACAAGGATAGGGGGCATCGCTTACATTAAATTCTACGGTATAAGAATAATTGCCATTGCCATTATCGATACAGTGAAGGCCATCAAAATATGCTTCAAGATCGCAATTTTTATAATTGCCGTTGTTGCAGGGCTTTGGAGGGCAAATATCAAATTGCCCACCACAAATGGGATTACCAGGACAATATGGCACATAGCCAATACTTAAGGATATGCAATCTTGATTACTTACTTGACCGCCTGAAATAGAATAAGTGTAGTTAAATTGGTATTCATCCTGCCCGATTAGCCAACAATCCCCAACAGGCGGAACAGGTCCCGGGACAAAGATATCATAAGACCAGGTTCCCGTAGCCGAATCACATTGAATATTGCTGATCTTGACTTTAGAAAGTGCCGAACAACCGGAGCAGTAATCAGGTGGTATGATCTGGAAAGTATCGGGGCAACCCCCATAAAATAAAGTCAACACCCAACTTCCTTCCTGAATTAAGAAAGGTCCAAGGTTGTAAGTTCCATTCCCATAACCATCGGTTTTTAAGAAATAACGTCCGGATTCATCCGGATAAGGATCATCCATAGCTCTTTCTAATCTCCAATGTCTGTTGTCTGCATTGGAAATGGTGAAGCTCACATAATAGTAATCATCAGAAAACACATTGTTGGTGGGATGATTTCGGTTACAATCGCCAATAATGATGTCCACTTCCGGAATGCCAAAATCATTCTCACAGATCTCCACTGCATTGGTAGGTACATCCGGAAGAAAGTTGCCGGAATTATTTTTAAATTTAAGATAGGCGATGACATCGCGACAAGTAGCGTTTGGACTTTGAAAATCAGATTTGACGATTCTAAAGGAAAATGTTTTGCTAATTGTGTCTATGTTCATCCCGTAAATATTAAATCCAGGAACCAAAATGGAATCCAATATGGTATACCCTTCTATCGTCGGTGTGGTATACCTTCCTTTAATGGTGATGGAATCGCCGTCACAGGACACAATAATATAAGGTTTTTTGTCGAGAGTACCGGAACCATAACTGCTGTTGTCGCATTCTTCGCAGATGCCGTCGATGTAGACGTAGCCAAAATGTTGGCCTGGGGCGCAATCAGCGGCAGTTATTTCTAATGTGGCTATTTCTCCCACCTTATCTTTTGGAATCAAAATTCTGTGGCATGCCCAATCTGTATATTTCAAAGTGTCTGATTCTCCATAACAAAGAGAATCAAAAGGATTACAACCTGAAATAAGGTCTCTTGGTTTTTCTTTAGCTTGGAAGCTAATTCCATCGAAGCACAAATCATCGCTCACTGCGAGATCGCATCGAATGCTAAAAAAAGGTTGTTGGTCGATATGTTCGTTGGGGTTTTCCAAAACCGCAGAATACCAAACGGTGAAATCTCGATTTTCCTCTGTCACCAGAAATCTTTTCTTAATTCTGTTTATTTCTCCAAAGTGGCTACAATCACCATTGTGGCTGCAGAAGCTGTTTAGCAATAGAGATTTGGAACCAAAAACTGTTCTACTAACATTTACAACCGGATCTACCCCTCCGTTTACTATCTCAAATCTATGTAAAGCCGGCATAGACCATATCGAAAAAGTTACCGGATTGCCATTTCTTAATGGTGTACAAGACGAACTACCAGTTCCATCATTATAAAAACTAGCCCGAAATCCAAAATAATATAAAAACCCATTCTCAAACCCACCATTATCACAGACCAAAGTGTCTTGACTTTTCGATATTCCAGGCAGGGCAATCATTAAAAGTAAAAGAAGTTGTTTAAGGTAAACTACGCATGATTTCGTAGATGGGGGGGGTAGAAGTAAACCTACCAAAGGACATAGTCTTTACCATGGTAGTGGTTTTAGTGGCTAAACAATATGCGAATATAATACATGCCAGGGAGCTTGTCAAGTTTTTTTAGTTAAATGTGTTGAAAATCAGGGTTTACCCTGAGGCTTATGGGGGGGTATTGCATTTTCTCAAAACGTATTTTACACTTCCGAGCTGCGCTGGTGAATATTGTCAATTCATTATTTATTATCTTATACCGGGATTCTAACTTTCCAATTTTTTTGTATTTTAGCATGGCCATAGCGGCATTTATGTACTAGGTATTTTTATTTATTTATAATACTGAGCTATGAAACACAACATTATTTTGTCTGCCCTTTTCATAAGCTTGTTATTCCAGTTTTCCTTTTCACAAACTCACTGGCAGCGTCTGGATAATGAATTAAGTTTTATTCCGGAGGAAATTCAAATCGCTGCAAATGGGGATAAATACATTTCTGTGCTTGGAAGGAAAACCATACTTCAAAAGAAGCAGGGACATGCCGATTGGGTGAATATAATGGGCAACAATCCTGAATTGAGTTATATGCCGATATACAATTTTAGGCAACTATACATTGATCATCAACAGTTGCCCTTGTTGTATTATTCCGGGAATCATTTTTCTGGAATTTTTCAATTTGCCGGAGGAAAGTTTGTACCGGATTCATTAAATCCAGGGAATGCACCATTAAATATTCGTGAAGAGTTGTTGTTTGATTCTCTTGGAAATTACTATTTTATCAACAATAAAAGGCTGGAAAAGTATAACACGCGATTTTACAGTTCCGCCATCGTTTTTAATAAGAACGAACACATCCTGAAAGCGGCGATGGTGGAACCAGAAATCAATTGGGTGCTTACCGCATATAAACCTGATTCTCTTCGATTTTATTTACTCAATACGCAGAATTTTATTGTTCAAAAGTTACTGCAAATAGAATTGGACAATCAGTATCATGATTTTACCATCGTCACTAAAAATGGAAATCTATTTGTAGTCGATGCTACCGGTTTGCATCGTTATTCGGATCAAGGAAGTGCATACCAAAAAATAATTATCGATCCAAAATTGTCATCATCGTTGAATATAGATGCTTTTTATTTGACTAAAAACGAACAACTAATCGTTGGAATGGATTCATTGTTTTATTATTCTGAAGATGAAGGCGAAAACTGGTTGCCGTTATTTGCTTTTGCAAATGGATTTCCTGATCAATCTACTATTAAAAACATTGAAATTGCAGACAGTGCATCAGCCCTGATGCATATAGATGATGGTTGTAATCATTATGTACTGGAGCTTGAACCAGGGAATTCTTACTGGCATAAGGTAGAAGCAAATTATTCGGCCATCCAAAAAGGCGGATTGCTTGCGCTTGCAACAGGGAAATTCTATGCCTCAAATCCGAGTTGTCCAACAGTAGAATCTGATGATTTTGCGAAGTCTTGGTCGGTTACAAAGATCCTGGACCTTTCTATACTTCAAGTTTTTGCGCATGACCGCAACACCCTTTTTGCTATTTCAAAGGATGGTAATAATTTAATGGAGAGCAAAGACGAGGGTAAGCAATGGATAATGAATTTGCAACTCCAGCAATTATTCCCTGGATTGAGTTTCATGTGGTTGAAATCAATAGCACCATCGGTTACATTATTGCAGGCAGCCATCATCGATAGCTCAACAGGTCAGGTTCAAAAGTATATCCCATTTTTGAATTTAAATGGAACAGAGTGGGTATCTCTCGATCAGGCGCAAACGGTATTTTTCAGATTTCAGGAAGTGAAATACGATAAGAAGAATCAAATCCTGTATGCAATTCGGTCTATGTTTGTTAATCCCGAACTTTATGTGAGTTATGATTTTGGAAAGACCTTCATTCTACATCCTAATTTCAATAATTTTTCCAGGATTTATTCCTTTTTGGTCAATGAGGATGGACATTTGCTTATAAATGGCATTGCAAATAATCAGTTGGATTTATACATCAGTAAGGACTTGCAGAATCTCGAAAGTGTGGAAAATGGGAAATTTAGAAATATGGGCATAAATGAATTATATGCTTTTGAGAACAACATTATTTTTGGGGTGTCTGTGGTGAGCAATGTTTTTAGTTCAACCGATGGAGGATTAACATGGAAGGATATAAGTGATGGGTTGGGACTGTTGGAATCAGATGTAAAAATAATTGGAAATGTATCTTATGATCACAACAAATATGTCTATGCTTCTATTACCTATGATGGCATTTATCAAACAACCCAGTCAGTGGTCATGACAAAGCAAGAATCTAAGATTGTAACTCCATATCAGATTATTCCCAATCCTGTCAAGCAGGATTTTACAATTAGAAACTCAGGTAAAAATGAAACAGAGATCTTAAAACTGGAAGGACTTACAAGTGACGGAAGGTCAATATTTCAACTCCATCCGAAATATGGCCAGACGCATTTTTCTGTTCCTGTTGATTTGAAACCTGGTCCTTACATACTGCAAATAACAGATAAAAATTCAGCAATGCACAAAATTCTACTTTTGAAACGATAAACGTTACCGATTAATTTGCGAAGACGTTTTATAAATAAGCAGGAGGTAAAACCATCCCCCTCACCTCCCCAAACCCAATGCGGTATTTTTCATTTTGCGCAAATGCTTTCATTACTATCGTGTCTCCATCCCTAACGAACGTTCGTTCGGAACCATCTTGCATCTTAAGAGCTTTAGTGCCTTTCCAGGCGAGTTCCAGCATAGAGCCGTATGAATCTGGTGCAGGACCGGAAATAGTACCCGATGCACAGACATCGCCCACTTCCATGTTGCAGCCATTGACAGTGTGGTGAGCCAATTGTTGAACCATGCTCCAATAAAGATATTTCATATTGGACGTGGAGATCAAATTTTCTCCTCCGTCGGGTGTGATCAACCACACTTCCAGTTGAATGTCGTAATTCTGTGGACCATCCTTTTGTAAATATTCCAACAGTGGTTTTTCCGGAGCAGGGCCGGCTACTTTGAACGTTTGCAATGCATCGAGATCTATAAGCCATGGAGATACACTCGATGCAAAATTTTTCCCCAGGAAGGGTCCCAGGGGCACGTATTCCCATTTTTGTAAGTCGCGCGCCGACCAGTCGTTGAAGATCACCAGACCATGAATATGCTCTTCGGCATCTTTTATAGGAATGGGATGACCCATTTCATTTCCTTTACCCACTACAAATCCCATTTCCAATTCAAAATCCAATTGGCGGCTCGGACCAAACACAGGCGCTTCTCCGTCTTTTAACACCATTTGTCCGCAGGGACGTACGATGGGAGTTCCGGAAACCACGATGGAGCTGGCTCTGCCGTGATACCCTATGGGCATGTGCAGCCAGTTGGGCAGTAATGCATTGGCTGGATCGCGAAACATCACCCCAACATTGTAGGCATGTTCGCGGCTGCTGTAAAAATCAGTATAGTTCCCGGCTTTAATCGGTAACAACATGAGCACCTGATCGGCAGGAAAGAAATGTTCACTTATTTTTTCTCTGAGATCCGGATGGATTGCCTCGTCGAGTAGTTGAGCCAAAGCCGATCTTAAATTTCGAAGAGACGCCTTTCCTTTTTCAAGTAAAGGGTTCAGATATTTTGACAAAAAACAATTCGGCTGGAATCCCTCCAGCTTCAACAATCCACTCGATGACAATCCGTACAGATCGACCACATAGTCTCCGATCCGGCTGCAAATTCTGGCGGTATGATCCTTGTAACGGAATACGCCCAATGGCAAATTCTGTATCGGAAATCCGGTTTCCGGAGCATATGAAACCCATGATTTTTTTTCTGCGGAAATGATCAATGCCTCGTTCATAGTTGTCTTTTGCAAAAACTAACAAATGTTAGTTCTGGTTTAAACTAATTTTTCAACAATTTTTCGCACAGTCTGGCTATCGCCCATGGTATAAAAGTGCAAACAGGGGACTCCAGATTTGATGAGCTCTTTACATTGAGCCACACACCATTCGATGCCGGCTTCTTTCGCAGCCTGATCGGTACTTGTTTTATTTACTGTTTTTACAAGTTCATCGGGAATATTGATATAAAAATGTCGGGGTACCGAATTTAATTGGTATTTTTTAGTCAAGGGTTTAATGCCCGGAATAATGGGTACCTGAATGCCTTCTGTCCTGCAGGTTTTGACGTAGTCAAAATATTTTTGATTGTCGAAAAACATTTGAGTGACAATATAAGAAGCTCCTGATTGGATCTTGTTTCGGGTGTGCTTGAGATCCGATTTCATATTGGGCGCTTCGAAATGTTTCTCCGGATATCCCGCGATGCCAATGCAAAAATCAGTTTTGGATCCGTTTTCAATACTGGGATCCAGGTAAATTCCCTGATTCATTTTTCCGATTTGTTGCACGAGATCCAAAGCAAATTCATTTCCACCGGGTTCCGGAATAAATTTTTCATCAAACTTTCTTGCATCTCCTCTCAATGCCAATACATTTTTAATATTGAGAAAATGCAACTCGATCAATGCATTTTCTGTATCCTCTCTGGTAAAACCCCCGCAGATCAGATGGGGTACGGCCTGAACGCCATAATGGTGCATGATCGCCGAGCAGATGCCAACAGTTCCTGGTCTTTTTCTTATGGCGATTTTTTGATAATAACCACTGGGCTGCACGTTGTAAATGAATTCCTCCCTGTGATAAGTCACATCTACAAAGGGAGGCTTAAACTCCATCAGCGGGTCCAAAGTCTGGAATATCGAATTGATGCTTCCGCCTTTCAAAGGTGGCAACACTTCAAAGGAGATCAGTGTGCGTCCGGTATTTTGTTTCAGGTATTCGGTGACTTTCATGTTCTAATATCTTTGCAAAAGTAATATCAAATGGGAATTACTGGGAGGACTATGAAAGTTGTGCACTAAAGGCTTAAGGCGAAAGGAATCTAAACCAGGTTCAGGCTAAATTTATATCCATACTTCAAAATATAATTACTAGCCTCTTTGTGTCATACTTAAAGTCCCCTTTCATTCAAGTTTCCCAACTTAAAGCTTAAGCCTCCCGCCTTAGGCCTTTTAAGCTTTAAACTTTTCACCTTCCATGCATCTACTTCGGAGGCTTTTTCTTCTTTTTGAATTCCCCTTTTTTCAAGGCATTGATAAAATCGATCCAGGCCAGGGGGTTGAAGATCTGTAAAGGCTGAAACTGACCGGCATATACCGCTTTATTAGCCTGCGTTCTGAAATAGGCACTTACACCTTCTCCCGGATCCGGGGCTACCCCGGGTTCAATCCAGGCCAATACATCTGAAGCCAGATTCTTTTGTGCTATTTCTTTCATTTCATCGCGAACATCCATCGCCAGGAATTCCTGTTTGAAATGCTCTTTGGAAGGGATCGGATAAACTGTAGCTTTAGATAATTGGAAGGTATCCCGTTCCAGGATAATTTCAGCATACAAGGAATTTCCCGGGAGTTCCAAAGGCAGGGTATACTTTTTATTCTTAAATCCTAAATATTGAAATAGCAGGGTATCACCTGCCTGAACGGCAATGGAATAGAAGCCGTATTCATTGGTATAAGTGGCCTGGCGGTTTCTGAGGATTCCAACATTGACATAGGGTAGAGGGGACAGAATATCCCGGTCTTTTTGATAGACTATCCCTGAAAACTGGACGATTGTAGCTTGCTGTGCGCTTAAACTGCCTTGCCAAAATTCAAGCAGAAACAGGAGGGGCAAACACCAGCGGAAATTATTCTTAAAAATCGGCATAACTACTCATTAACGCTGGGCGAAGGTAAACGAATACATCCATGAGAAAGATTTTATGAAATGTTAAAATGTGATTGTCCTGTGTCGCCGAGGAAAGGAGTTAACTTTGAGAAAAATTGCCAATGAAAACCAGACTTTTATTGATTTCTTTATATTGGGTTCTGAGCCTACCGCTGATTGCTCAATTAAAAAGCGGTCCGATGCTGGGTCAAATTGAATTGCGAACCGCAAATATTTGGTGTGAAGTCGAAAAAGATACTGATGTCGATCTGACTTACTGGAGAATGGATCAGCCGGCAATAAAGAAAAAATCAAAACCTGAAAAGATTAAGAGATTTGAATACCGGATTTATAAATTTTATCTAACCGGGTTGGATTTTGGAACCGTCTATGAATACGAACTTGAAATTGAAAACAATAAGCCGGTAACCGGAAAATTCACAACACAAGATCTCTGGCAATACAGAAAACCTGCCCCGGATTTTAGTTTTCTGGCAGGAAGTTGTGCCTATACAAATGAACCCGGATTTGACAGACCGGGAAGGCCATATGGAGGGGACTCCAGTATTTTTTCTACGATGGCCAAAGAACCTGCATCGTTCATGCTTTGGTTGGGCGATAATTGGTATTACCGCGAAGTGGATTATTTTAGTAATTGGGGCTTGTGGTATCGGGCTTCGCATGACCGGAGTCAAGCCGTATTGCAGGATTTTTTAAAATCAATGAGTCATTATGCTATTTGGGATGATCACGATTATGGCCCCAACAATTCGGGGACATCCTATGTATTTAAAGACGAAGCGCAATCGGTTTTCAATGCTTATTGGTGCAATCCTCCGAGTCCATCGCGCAAGGGAGGTATCTATACGAAATTTCATTACAATGATGTAGAATTTTTCCTCCTGGACGATCGCACATTCCGATGGTCTGATGATATACTCGATTCACTCAATGGTCAAATGCATCCGCATAAAAAAATGTGGGGAGATGACCAATTAAACTGGCTGAAAAACGAATTGGCCAACAGCAGGGCTTCGTTTAAAATAATTGCAAATGGTTCGAACATTCTGAATCTATTTAATAAATACGATTGTCTGGTTCATTTTTCGAAAGAATACATTGAATTGCTCAGTTTTTTAGAAACGGAGCGAATCAACGGGGTACTCTTTATGTCAGGTGACCGTCACCACAGTGATGTGGTCAGGCATCAGTTAAAAGGAGGATATACAATATACGACATTACAAATTCTGCATTAACATCTGGTGTCCATAAATTAAACGATTACGAAAAATCAAATCCGGACTTATTGCTGAGTATGCTGGTCGAGCAAAATAATTACACAAGAGCATCCATCACCGGTGAAGCCCATAATCGCAAACTTAAAATTGAATTTGTCGATCCAAAGGGAAAAACATTGGCTTCCATGGACATTCATCAAAAGGACCTTGTTTTTCCGAAGGAATGAAACTGGAATAAAAACTGAAGATTTAAAGGCTCAAGGAAAAACAACTCAGGTCGAAACGTCGAAATCCCTGGCTGGCGCAAGTCTTCAGACTTGTGACAACGAATATAATTTCAGAAAATGTTTGATTTGATAAAGATGATTCAAAGGCACAAGTCTGAAGACTTGCGCCAGCGAAGGAGGTTTTTAGAAGTCCCTTATACTAATAAACGTTTGTTAGTTTGCAACCAACAACCAACAACTATATTACAGCATTTCCGTTTTCGGCTTCCACTTCCACCAGCTGATCCAGATCTGTTCTCAGATTTTCGATGATAAAATCCTGTCGCTCGGAAGTATTTTTGCCCATGTAATATTCCAATACTTTTTCAATGTGGGAATCTTCGTTGAGAACGACAGGCTCCAGGCGGATATTTTCGCCTATGAATCCTGAAAATTCGTCGGGGCTGATCTCTCCCAGTCCTTTGAATCGGGTAATCTCGGGTTTGCCGCGGAGTTTTTGAATGGCTTCCCTTTTTTCTTTTTCTGAATAGCAGTAATATGTATGTTGTTTGTCGCGCACACGAAACAAGGGTGTTTCCAGAATGAACAAATGTCCGTTGCGAACCAGTTCGGGAAAGAATTGAAGAAAAAACGTCAGCAAGAGCAAGCGGATGTGCATTCCATCTACATCGGCATCTGTGGCAATAACCACTTTATTGAATCGTAAATTGGCAATATCTTCTTCGATATCGAGTGCATGTTGCAGAAGATTCAATTCCTCATTTTCATAAACAATCTTTTTAGTGAGCCCAAAACAATTCAGCGGTTTACCACGTAAACTGAAAACAGCCTGCAGCTCCGGATTTCTCGCTTTAGTTATGGAGCCACTCGCAGAATCCCCTTCGGTAATGAATAGAGTCGTTGCTTCAGAAATCTCGGGTTTAATTTTATTATCGGATAAATGATATCGGCAATCTCTTAATTTTTTATTGTGAAGGTTGGCTTTCTTGGCCCGCTGGTTGGCAAGTTTTTTGATTCCTGCAATTTCTTTGCGTTCCCGTTCGGATTGCAGGATACGGCTTTGCAGTTCTTTGGCGGTCTCCTGGTTTTGATGAAGAAAAAGATCCAATTCTTTGGAAACAAAATCAACGATGAAGGACCGAAGTGAAGATCCTTCCGGACTGATCGTGGTGGATCCCAATTTGGTTTTGGTTTGCGATTCAAAGACCGGTTCCTCAATTCTTACCGAAATGGCTCCGATCGCACCTGTGTGTATATCCCGCGAATCAAAATCTTTTTTATAAAAATCGCGAAGCGTTTTCACAACGGCTTCTCTGAAAAAATTCAAATGGGTTCCTCCTTGTGAAGTGTATTGGCCATTGACAAAACTGTAGTATTGTTCTCCATACTGACTACCATGTGTGAGTACGCACTCGATGTCTTCTCCTTTCAAGTGAATGATGGGATAATTCAGATGCTCGCCATCGGTTCGGCGCTCGAGCATATCCTTAAGCCCGTTTTTTGAAACGTATGTTCTTCCATTGTAATTGATCCGTAATCCGGCATTCAAATACGCATAATGCCATATCCGGCTTTCAATAAATTCCTGAACATACCTGAATTTCGGAAAAATCTTGTCGTCGGCACGGAATTCAATTTCAGTTCCATTGACCTCTTCGGTATTTTTTAAGTTGTATTCTTTGAGCAATTTTCCTCTTTCGAATTCTGCGGTCTTGCATTTTCCATCCCTGATGGATGTCACTTTAAAGTAATTCGACAAGGCATTCACGGCTTTGGTACCTACGCCGTTCAGACCAACCGATTTTTTAAATGCCTTGCTGTCGTATTTACCCCCCGTATTGATTTGCGACACGCATTCAATCACTTTACCGAGTGGAATTCCTCTGCCGTAATCGCGCACTTTGGCTATCCCGTCCTGAATTTCAATATCGATTTCGCGCCCATAGCCCATAACATATTCATCAATACAGTTGTCAATTACCTCTTTGAGCAATATGTAAATACCATCGTCTATATGGCTTCCATCTCCCAATTTGCCAATGTACATCCCCGGACGAAGGCGGATGTGCTCCTTCCAATCCAGCGACTTGATGTTTTCTTCCGTATAACTGTGAGCCTGAGCCATAATGCAATCTGAATTAGTGAGCCAAAGGTACTAACATATTAAATAAAATAATAATTTGATTGTCTTGGAAAGCTTTGGGACTTTAATCTGTGAACTCCGGAATTTTAAAAATGAAGATGTAAGCGAAATGCAGAATAGGTCTGTAATGCCCTTATTTCTTTGCAGTCTCAGCTTTCATATAATCCAATTCCGCTTTCATGTGGGTTTTAAACTGGTTAAGGTCCTCTGAAATAGCCATATAGACCGTAGACTTAGTATCGGGTCCAAAGGGCTCCACATTTTTAAATTTCATCAGAAGATTGGATTCTGCTTTCACCAGGGTAATGTACAGACTGAGGTAATCAGACTCCGCTTTCTGTTTCATTATTTGATCTTTGCTTAGCCTTTCAGGCTGGTCTTTGAGCTCCGGATTATATACTTTTGGCTTTTCTGAATCCCTGAGACTGTCTTTACCATGATGCCTTTGGCCGGGATGCATTTTTTT
Organism: Saprospiraceae bacterium; assembly: GCA_016716185.1. Classification (NCBI taxonomy): domain Bacteria; kingdom Pseudomonadati; phylum Bacteroidota; class Saprospiria; order Saprospirales; family Saprospiraceae; species Saprospiraceae bacterium. The sequence continues at coordinate 500,436 of JADJWV010000002.1, forward strand.
ACTTCTTCCTGATATCCTGGTACTCAATTCGTTATGTTCTTTATACAAGCTTGTCATGAGCCGGCTGTACAATGTATTCAGATAATCGGGATTCGGTTTTTTTACGGCTTTTTTCCATTCCTTGATCTGCTTATCGAAAGATTTTAAGTCATTGGATTCCTTCTGCCATTCCTTTTTACTGTATTTGATGGAAGGTTTGTCCAAGCTATCCTTGTTGGCGACCATTCCGGCACAAACTGTACTCAGAAGCAGACTGATAAAAATTGAGATGATCTGACTTTTCATGCGTTGACGGTACAATAATTTGCAAAGGCTGCGGCAAGGTTTTCGGCTATCATTTGAGCCGAACGTCCTTCAATATGATGTCTTTCCAGCATATGGACCAATTGACCTTCTTTAAACAATGCAATTGCAGGAGAGGAGGGTGGATAAGGCAATAAATACTCCCTGGCTATTTGAACAGCTTCCCTGTCGACACCCGCAAAAACTGTAATCAGTTGATCCGGTTTCGGCCCCATTTGAAGAGCCACCCGGACTCCGGGTCTTGCATTTGCTGCCGCACAGCCACAAACGGAATTAATGACCAGCAGCGTTGTTCCGGAATTTTGGTCCAGTGCCTTTTTTACTTCGTCGGCATTCACCAGAGATTGGAATCCAAGCTGGGTAAGCTCTCGGGTCATTGGCAAAACGAGTTCCTGTGGATACATTTTATCTGATTTAGACCTACAAAACGCAAAAACTCCGGTTTTGTTGAATTTAAGCTTGAATTTTCAGGCTTTATGCCCGGATTTAGCCAGACGCTAAAGATGATAGATTGTAAAATCCGGTAGATTTACATGAATTCAATTCCAATAATCTTTGAGTGTTGCAGATAAGATGATTTTATAAAATTTTTAATCTGGAATTGCGTTGTTTGTGTTCATGCTTTGTTCTTCAAATTGGAAGCTGGTGATGGTTGTTCTGTTTGGTCTTATTGTAAGGCCGACATCCTCGTATGCGCAAATGGAATCATTTGATTTACCAGCCAGCGATACTGTTTACGACGATCGGATCAAAAGTATATTTTTTTTCAAGTCTTATCCAGAGAAGGAAAGCATTGCCTTTATGAATTTGAATAAAGCGGAAGCCTTGCAATTGAAGTTTGATTTTTTAATTCCTTCTGCTGAAGATTTATACTATAGTTTTTTTCATTTTGGTAAAAACTGGCAACAGGAAGATCTCCGACCTGAAGAATACCTGAAAGGATTTCAGGAAGAGCAAATATTCCGTTACGAAACATCCAGGAATACAAAAGTGCCTTTTGTCCATTACCAGATCCAGGTAGCAAGCCAGAATTTCTTATTAAGCGGAAACTATTTAATTTGTATTTACAACCGTCAAAAGCAAGTGTTGTTCACCCGAAGGTTTTACCTTACAGAACAGGTTTTCAATGCCACTGTTGAATTTATCAATCCCTTGCAAATAGAAAACCGCAGAAGCCATCATTCAATGGAATTGGAAATTCAAACTGGTGAAACTCCAGTGGCCAATAACGGTTTGGAAATGTTTGTTCAGGTTATGCAAAATGGGGACTACAACACCCTGATCGAAAGAAAAGATGCAAATTTTTATACCGGTAATGCTTTTCGATTCACCCGACCTGATGATTTTATATTTCCGGCAAAAAAAGAGTTCAGATTTAAGGACATTCGCACCTTGATATCCCGGACTCCCGATATCCAGTATTGGGATGAAAAAGAAGATGGATATCACGCCTGGCTCATTCCCGATGGGATCAGAGAAGGAAAATCTTATTACACGGAAACAGATATCAACGGAAAATTTCTGATCCTGAACAGAGATGTATTGAGACCCGATACGGAATCCGATTATGCCTGGATGCATTTTATTCTTAAAACCGGATACGAGTTTGATGAAGCTGTTTACCTCTATGGAGCAGTAAGCGATTGGCAGCTTCGGGAAGATTTCAGAATGGAATACGACGAAAGCCGGAAAGCATATATGGGACAGTTTTTGCTGAAACTGGGGTATTACAATTATGTATATGCTTTAAAAAATGATGAAGGACAGGCTGAAACTCAGGCTCTTGAAGGGGATTGGTACGAAACGGAAAACAATTATGTTGTACTCGTTTATTACAGGCCCTTTGGAAGCAGGTCTGATCGGCTGATGTTTGCAGGATTTTACAATTCAAATTACTGAGGACTGTTCTCATCCGTCCTGATATACGGGCTTTTTGTCTGAAATTTTAGTTAATAGCTCGAAAGCTCTGGAACCCATTTTAAACAATCTTTAATATTGTACTATGAACTACAAAATATTAAGCTGCATAGGTCTGCTTATCCTGGTGCAGATCGCACAGGCACAACCTAATTGGAATCTCGTGCAATGCATCGAGCATGCCATGAAAAACAACATTGGGCTGCAGCAAAGCCAGATCGCAGTTCAAATGGCCGAATTGGATTTTAAAACCAGTAAACACCAACAGTTTCCCGACCTTTCAGCCGGACTTAACGGAGGGATCAGTTTTGGGAGAAACGTCGATCCTACAACAAATTCATTTACTACGGAAGACATCTTGTATTCCAATTATAATTTGTCGAGTTCAGTGGTGTTATTTCAAAGTGGGCTGATCAGAAATTCAATTAAACAAAGTAAACTCAATCTGAACGCTTCAAAAGAAGATTACAATCAGGTGCTTAACGATCTCAGCCTAAGTATAGCCAGTTTTTACCTCAATGTATTGCTTGCAGATGAAAGACTCGAAGTCGCTGGCAGATCAGTGGAAGTTCAGCAACTACAACTGGATCAAATTGAAAAACTCATTAAAGCAGGTGTGAAACCAGAAGCTGATGCGCTTGAAATTAAAAGTCAGGTTGCGCGTGCAGAACAAACTGTAGTTCTCGCACAAAATGCTTTGGAGTTGGCCTGGTTACAGTTGAAGCAGGCCATGCGCATAGATCCGGAAACAAAGATGCAGTTGGCCAAATTATCGGATGAACAGTTGGATAAAATCCAATTGGAAATTTACAGTTTCAAAGAGATCATACCCAAAGCCGAAGAGCAGCAAGCTTCATTAAGAGCCGCTAAAAACAGACTGGAAGCTGCAAGGCTGGGTGAGAAAATGGCGAGGGCTTTGTTGTACCCTTCTGTTTATGCGAGTGCAAGTATTGGTTCGAGGTTTTCAGATGCTGCAATCCGACCGACCTCATATACAACTGAGAGATTGTTGATACCCGGAGTGCGCATCGATGATCAGTCAGTAAAATTTGAGCAGGATTATCCGGTAATTTCTGGAACCGAAGTGATTCCTTTTCAAACCCAGTTCGATCAGTTTTTAGGATATGGTGTTGGCGTTTCCGTTTCTATTCCGATTTATAAAAACTACAACAATCAATCCGGGTTAAAAAAAGCTAAGCTAACGACGAAGCTTACAGAATTGGATGTGCAGCAGAAAAGAATAAATCTCGATCAAAATTTAATTACGGCGATCGCAAACGTCAAAGCAGCTATTAAAGAACGCGAAGCCGCCATGAAATCATTTGAAGCAGGCAAATCAGCATTCGATAAAACCAGTAAAAAATTTCAGATTGGCGCAGCCAGTGCATTTGAACTCAATGTTTCACAGGCCAATCTTCAAACATCGGAAATTAATTTGTTGATCGCAAAATACGATCTCGTATTCAAACAGAAATTACTCGATTATTACGCAGGAAAAAGAATAGAACTCTAACAATATAAATCGAAAAAAATGTTCAACTTTAAAAATATGAAATGGTATACCTGGGTCATCCTGGTATTAATTCCGGTGTTGATTCTGGCTGCTTATTTCAAAGCCAAAAATAAACCGAAGGGAGAAGAAGTCACTTTTGAAAAAGTGGAAAAAAGGACGATAGTGGAAACCGTTTCTGCGAGCGGCAAAATATTTCCGGAAACGGAGATTAAAATTTCTTCCGATGTTTCTGGGGAAGTGATTGAACTTTATGTAAAGGAGGGCGACAGCGTGAAAGCAGGACAGATCCTTGCTCGTGTGAATGCTGACGCATACCAATCAGCAGTGGAGAGAAGTACCGCCGGCGTAAATGTTGCAAGGACACAAGCCGGAGCAAGCAGTATCAGTATCGAAAGTGCGCGCCAATTGTTGAATCAGGCCAAATTGCAAGTGGATAATGCCCGGAAAGTTCACGATCGCAACAAAGATCTTTACAAGGAAGGCATCATTTCGCAGGCAGATTTTGAATTATCGGAAACGAATTTGAAAAACCTCGAAATCGGATTTAAAAACGCGGAGACCGCATTAAAAAATGCTACGAAAACTTCTGAAGCTGCAGGTTTCCAGGTAAAAGATGCAGAAGCGGTTTTAAAGGAGCAACGTACCAATCTGGGAAGAACCATCATCAAAGCTCCTGCCGGCGGGATTATTTCGAAGTTGAATGTCGAAAAAGGCGAACGTGTAGTAGGGACTATGCAAATGAGCGGAACCGAATTGATGCGCATTGCCGATTTACATGCCATGGAAGTTCAGGTAGAAGTCAGCGAAAACGATATCGTCAGAGTAAAAACAGGTGACGATGCCGATATTGAGGTAGATGCGTACTCCAACCGGAAATTCAAAGGCAAGGTGACAGAAGTGTCCAACTCTGCTTCCAACATCACATCAATTGGCGGAAACAATTTATCAACCGATCAGGTGTCCAAATACATTGTCAAAGTGCGCATCGATAAATCGGGATATCAGGACCTCAGCGAAGGCGGAAGAACGCCATTTCGACCCGGAATGTCTGCAACTGTAGAAATTAAAACGGCCATAGTGGAACAGGTCATCAGCATTCCTATTCAATGTGTCGTTGCCTATGATCCTGATGAACAAAAAAACAAGGAAAAAGCCAAACGTGCTCAGGAAAAGTACGATCCCAAATTAAATCAGGAAGAAGAACAAAAATCCAGGCAGTTTCGCGAAGCTGTATTTGTCGTCAAAAACGATACAGTTGCCCGTGTGGATGTCACCACCGGCATTCAGGATGTTGAATACATCGAGATCAAAAGTGGATTGGAAGAATCAGATCTGGTTGTGACCGGACCCTATGTTGCCCTCTCCAAGAAATTAAAGAGCGGAAAAAAAGTACATCAGAAAAAGGAAGAGAAAAAGAAAAAAGAAGAAGAATAGGAAAATGGATAATGAATAATCCCAATTCATGCAATGTAATCCAGTTTTTTAGCTTAAAGCAATAAGCGAAAAGCTTTGTTTAGGGTTTTTGTAAATCACCTTTCTATTGCAATAGATTGGAAATTATATATTGATAATCAACAATATATAGTATATTTTCAATTCTAATGCAGAGATTGGGATAATGGTTAATGGACAATGAGAAGCTAACGTTCGTTAGTAAATATGAATCATTACCTTGTTATGAACTTTTAACTTAAAATTCCAATTGATTTGCAAACAATCGGTTTAGATCTGTTGTTCATTTCTAAAAGCCTAAAAGCCTAAAAGCCTAAAAGCCTAAAAGCCTAAAAGCCTAAAAGCCTAAAAGCCTAAAAGCCTAAAAGCCTAAAAGCCTAAAAGCCTAAAAGCCTAAAAGTCGAAAAGTCGAAAAGTCGAAAAGTCTAAACGTCGAAAAAACCTTCCCCCATCAACTTCCGGTTCTCATCATATCCAGCAACTCCTCCAGGAATGTGCGTTGATTGGAAAGCCGGGGAACTTTTTGTTGAGCGCCAATTTTATTTTTCTTTTTCATCCACTGAAAAAAAGTGCCCGGTGGTGCTGTATTTAATTTCAAAGATTCAAGAGCCAGGTCGTGAAATCTTTTAGCTTCGTAATCCGAGTTTACTTTTTTTAATTCCTGATCGAGCGTTTCAGCAAACAGGGGAATGTCTTTAGGGGCTGTTTCAAATTCGATGAGCCACTCGTGGCCTCCTTTTCCGGAGGCACTCAGAAAAACAGGTGCTACAGTATATTCTGCAACTTGAGCACCGTGAATTTTGCATGTAGCGGAGAGCGCTGCATCTGTATTGGAAACCATGACTTCTTCCCCAAAAACATTGATGAATTGTTTGGTGCGGCCGGTGATCTTGATCTTAAATGGAAATATGGAAGTAAATTTTACCGTATCTCCAATTTTGTATCTGAACAATCCTGAATTGGTTGTGATGACCATCGCGTAATTTTTTTCCAATTCAACTTCTTCGAGTAATAAAGTTTTGGGATTTTCATTTTCCCATTCATCCATGGGAATGAATTCATAAAATATACCGTTGTCGAGTAACAAAAGCATATCATCGCTGGATGTATCGGATTGTACCGCAAAATAACCTTCCGAGGCGTTGTATGTTTCGATGTAGGTGAATTCAGAAGAAGGAAAAAAATCTTTAAAGGGTTCGCGGTAGGGTACAAAACTCACAGCTCCATGCACAAACGCCTGCATGTGGGGCCAGATTTCCAGAATGTTGTTTTTTCCGGTGTAATCCAATAGTTTTTTAAACAAAACGATAGCCCAGGTAGGTGTTCCTGCAATGAGTCTGACATCTGTTGAATGACTGCTTTTAGCAATAATATCCAGTTTTTTTTCAAAATCCTCAAGCAAAGCAATTTCACTTGAAGGATACAGCCGGTTGAGCACAATAGGATGTAAGCGCTGATAAATAATGGCTGAAACATCGCCAACGACACTTCCTGGAAACTCGGGCAACCGGTTACTCGAACTGCCTGCCAACAAGATACTTTTTCCTTCGAAAATTCTGGGATCTTTAATGTTGTCGAACATACTCACCACCAGGCGCCATCCTCCTTTTGAATGGCAATTCCGGTGATTGACATCCGTCACTGGAATGTATTTGCTTTTATCGCTGGTTGTGCCGGATGATTTGGCATAATATTTTACGCGTCCGGGCCACAATACATTTTTTTCGCCCCGCATCATCCGGTGGATGTCATCCTTTACCGTGTCGTAATCCTGAACCGGGAGGATTGTCTTCCAGTCGGAAGGTTTTTTAAAGCGGTCAAATCCATATTTATTTCCCCATTCGGTTTTCGCGCTGGCTTTGATGATTTTTCTTAGTTCTTTCTGTTGCGCTTCGACAGGGCGCTCCATGAATGATTTCATTTGCGCTCGATGGAGTTTTAAATACTGACTCCACAACACATTAAAGAGTTTGCTCATTTGTCGTCAGCCCGATTTTCAGCAAAAGTAAGCAATCAACGCGTCTTTTAAGCCACTCCATCAGCCAGGAAACTAAAGGCCACTTGGCTTAGCATTACCCGGGTTTGTTTTAATTCAAGCCTAAACTCTGGATTGCAGTGCATACAAGCAATTATGGACCAATAAACCTGCTTATTTGGGAATTTTAAGCTGGTATTCTTTTTTGGTTGGATTCGGAAGTTCGGCTTTCATCAACCAGGGATTGTATAATTTAAGTTGACGGTAGGTAATGTTGTGTTCGTGCGCGAAATCTGCAAGACTGGGCAAACCTTCGCTGACACTGACAAGCTGGAAAGCATTTAAAGGAGGATACATTTCATTTTTATGGAGAAAAAATCCAAATTTTTCGGGATTCTTCATGATCTCCTTAATGGCGATGATGCGGAAAACATAGCGATTCGTTTCCTCACTTAAATTCAGATCGAAGTAGTTGCTTTCTTTTTGTTCGTCCATGGCCCGTTGCAAAGCGGTTGGACCCATATTGTATGCTGCGGTGGCAAGGATCCAGGAGCCAAACCGTTCTTTAAGCTTTTTGAGATACTGGCAAGCCGCCCTTGTGGCTTTTTCGGGATCGTTGCGTTCATCGACGTAGGCTGTTACTTCCAGATTGAGTTCTTTTGCGGCTTCTTCACGGAATTGCCAGATCCCTTTGGCTCCGGCAGAGGAGACTGCATTTCGCAGGGAGCTTTCTGCCACGGCCAAATATTTTAAATCCTGGGGAATTCCTTCTTCCTTCATAATTCTTTCAAACAGAGGAAAAAATCGCAGGGCCAATTTTATATGAAGCAATGTGGAACTGTGGTAATAGGTGTTGATCAACATTTCTCTTTCCAGCCTTTCTGTCACATCAAAATAATCCATAGGCAATGCTTCTCCGGCTAATTCATAACTGGAAGCCAGTTTAACAGCATGTATGGTTTGAGGAAGAGGGTCATACCGGTTATTGAAGGGGGTATCATGGGAGGATGCCAAAATCCAAACCATAAATCCTCCTGCCAAAAGCCCGAATGTAAAGAAGATTAATTTAGGTTTTAGAATTCTATGCATAGTAATGAAACGGATTACTAATTTATTCAAATATATTCAATTTGTAAAAATAATCAACACACCGTTGGATACGGGTTATTTTAATTATAAAAGCCCCAATGTCAGACATCAGGGCTTCGTTTCAATGAATTTCAGGGATAAAAGTTTATGCTTGTCTTACCAGAACGTTTACTTCATTTTGAAGAACTTCCACAAATCCTTTAGTGATCGCAAACTGGTGTTTTTCTCCTTTGCTATCAGTCACCTGCACTGTTCCAACCGTAAGCGAAGATACAACAGGTGCATGTTTTTCCAAAATTTCAAACTGGCCCTGGGTACCGGGTACTTTAACGGATTTTGCGTCGCCTTCAAACAGCTGACTGGTCGGAGTAAGAATGTAAACCTTCATTTTAATTATTAGCTTCTGCCAGCAATTTTTTACCTTTTTCGATCGCATCGTCTATGGTTCCAACAAGGTTGAATGCTGCTTCCGGATACTCATCGACTTCCCCATCCATGATCATATTGAAGCCGCGAATGGTTTCTTCGATTGGAACAAATACCCCTTTCAAACCGGTAAACTGCTCTGCCACGTGGAAGGGTTGAGACAAGAAACGCTGAACTCTCCTGGCGCGATGGACAACCAGTTTATCTTCTTCTGAAAGTTCCTCCATACCAAGGATGGCGATGATGTCCAGCAATTCATTATAACGTTGCAATATTCCTTTTACGCGCTGGGCAGTATTGTAATGCAATTCTCCGATAACCAGGGGATCCAAAATCCGTGAGGTAGAGTCCAGGGGATCTACTGCAGGGTAAATACCAAGGGCAGCGATTTTACGGCTCAATACAGTTGTGGCATCGAGATGCGCAAAAGTAGTAGCCGGTGCTGGGTCGGTAAGGTCATCTGCGGGGACGTAAACCGCCTGAACAGAAGTAATCGATCCTCTTTTTGTTGAGGTGATCCGTTCCTGCATCAAGCCCATTTCTGTCGCCAGTGTAGGTTGGTATCCTACCGCTGAAGGCATACGACCCAACAATGCCGATACCTCAGAACCTGCCTGAGTGAACCGGAATATATTATCGATAAAAAATAAGATGTCTTTTCCACCAGCCGGATCATTTAAATCACCGTCGCGGAAATATTCGGCTACAGTCAATCCCGATAAGGCTACACGTGCGCGGGCTCCGGGAGGTTCGTTCATCTGTCCGAAAATAAATGTTGCTTTGGAATCTCTCAAGCCTTCCATATCCACTTTGCTCAAATCCCAGCCTCCGGCTTCCATGCTGTGTTTGAATTCTTCGCCGTATTTGATAATTCCGGCTTCGATCATCTCCCTCAAAAGGTCATTTCCTTCGCGGGTTCTTTCTCCAACACCGGCAAATACCGACAAGCCGCCATATCCTTTGGCGATGTTGTTGATCAATTCCTGGATCAATACCGTTTTACCTACCCCAGCACCACCAAACAATCCGATCTTTCCTCCTTTCGCATAGGGTTCAATCAGGTCAATGACCTTGATCCCGGTAAAAAGGACCTCTGTTTCTGTAGAAAGATCTTCGTAGGTAGGTGGCTTTTTATGTATGGAATAAGCTTGTTTCTTTTCAACGGTTTTCAATCCGTCTATACTTTGGCCCACTACATTGAACAATCTTCCTTTGATATCTTCGCCAACGGGCATCGAAATGGTTTCGCCAAGATCCACGACCTCAGCGCCCCTGGTAAGGCCGTCAGTTGAATCCATGGCAATGGCCCTGACGCTGTCTTCGCCAAGGTGCTGTTGAACTTCGAGGATGAGATCTTCCTTTCCCTGCCTTTTAATGCAGAGTGCGCTGTAAATTTCGGGAAGATGAGACCCTTCTGCTGAAAAACTCACATCCACAACAGGACCAATGATTTGCGATACGCGACCTACGTTTGCCATAACGAATTTTTTCTATGATTTTTTAAAAGACGCGCAAATATATGTACATCTTTGCCTACTATCAAAAACATTGACAAAGCCTTGACAAGTCATTTATACCAGAACCCGGTCGACATATTTGGGGATCTGGGTTCCATGCTCAGGGATGGAACGGAGCCAGACGATTTGAGCCGTTTTTCAGAAAGACTTATGGAGGCAGGACTGCTTTACAAAGCAGCGGCTGTTAAAAAATTAGATCCACTGCAAATTCTGAAGCCCGACGACCAATGGGTTTTACCCGGCATTCAGAAGCTTATTGAGGAGTCTTTGGAAAATGGATTTCCGGAATTAGTCATCGAGTGGGCCATATTATTGAAAAAGAAAGGGAAGGTATTGCCGGCAAATGTCCTGACTATGGTTATGAGGCATTTTTCAAAAAACCCGGACCAGGCTGTACTTATCAGCAAGGTGTTGGGGCCCAGAGGAAATATATTAGCTGCAAATTTTGGTGAGTTTGCACTTTTCGACGAATTAAAATGGAAAGACCCACTTTCATACAAATTGAAGGTTCAAAGAAAAACTGCATTTGAAATGCTGAGGGATCTCCATCCGGATCAGGCACTTCAGTATCTGATCGACCGCTTTTCAAATTTGAATGAAGAGGATAAAAGAAAATTCCTGGAATGTATAATCACAAGTTACCGGGAATCAGACAATTTATTACTGGATCTGCTCTCCCGGTCCAAAAGCCAGACTTCGCAGGCCCTGTATCTAAACCTGCTTCTTTTATCTGATCGGGAATTTTATGTTTTTCATCTTCAGGAATTCACAAGCAAACTGAATACCGGACAACTCTCCTCTTTTAGGTTTGAACTCCCGGGAAAAACGCAGAACCAATTATCCCAGGAATGGATTTGGTCAAATATTTCACCGGATCTGATTCTAGAAGCAAAGGCAGAGAATCAGGTATTCGAATATCTGAAGCAACATCAATTGGAATCAGATTTTGTAAAGGTGTTCAGATTTTATCCCCAAACTGAACTCAGGAATCATTTCTTCAAATGGCTGGTTCGGAACCATCAACTCACTGAGAATTTCCCGGTAGAACAACTGAGCTTCGGTATGGACTTTCATTCCTTCAATTCCTGTTGTCAATATTGGCTCGATACATCAAAGGATAAAATTGATCTGGAAGCATTTTACAAGGCCAGCCGGCATCCACGTCACTTCTGGTCTGATCAAATCTGCCGGGCTCTGGTGGCTTTAGCGGAAATACCCTCGATTCAAAAAAAATACGACATGGATGTGTTCTGGCAAATGTCTGCCTTTAAAATTAATCCAAATTCAGAATTCATCGGACAATTGCCCGAGTCCTGCCGCTTTTATATCAATGAAGAGTTGAATTTTGAACAGGTCATCCGATTCCGGAAGTGGATCAGGGTTGGAAGTTAACAGTTAACAGCTAACAGTTAGCAGTTCTCAGTTCTCAGTTCTCAATTCTCAGTTAACAGTTCTCAGTTAACAGTTCTCAGTTCTCAGTTCACAGTTCTCAGTTAACAGTTCTCAGTTCTCAGTTCTCAGTCCCGATGTGAGGGGTATTTTTAGTGAGCAAAAACTTGAATATGCCGGGATCAGATGTTAGATGTTAGATGTTAGATGTAAACTAACAAACGTTCGTTAGTTCATATAATTTCTCTATTCTCTTTACTCTTTACTCTTTTGGCTTTTCGCTATTCCTCCGAATCCTTCGTGGTTGCTTTATATTCACTGATCAGTCTTTGCTGGATATCTGGTGTGACCGGTGCATATTCGTTGAAATGCAATGAAAACTTGGCACGGCCCTGTGTCATAGATCGCAGGCTCGATGAGTAGTTGTGCATTTCAGACAGTGGAACTTTCGCTTTGATTTTTTTATAGTGTCCTTCGGAATCCATTCCCAGAATGATGGCTCTTCTTGTTTGCAAATCGCCCATGATATCGCCCATGGCGTCATCCTGACAAAGGATTTCGAGTTCATAAACCGGCTCAAGAATCTGTGGAGCCGCGGTATGGAATGAATCTTTGAAGGCCATGGTACCTGCTATTTGGAAAGCCATATCGTTGCTGTCGACCGGGTGCATTTTGCCATCGAAAACGGAAACGCGGATGTCGGTGCAATATGATCCGGTGAGCGGACCTTCGATCATCTTATTCATGATTCCCTTTTTAATGGCCGTTGAGAATTTTGTATCGATAGAACCCCCAACGATGCACCAGTAAAAGGCGAGTTTTCCTCCCCAGGGCAGTTCTTCGCTTTCCCTGTTGCGTACAGTGAGCCCGGCAGGGTCTCCAATTCCCTCGTGCCAGGGTTCTACCCGCATGTGGACCTCCGCAAATTGTCCGGCACCACCCGATTGTTTTTTATGCCTGTAGCTGGTGTCTGATGCTTTGGTAATAGTTTCCAGATAAGGAATTCTCGGCTTGAGATATTCGATATGCAGATTGTGCAGTTTTTCGATCCGGTATTTTAACAGGTCGAGATGCAATTGGCCCTGTCCATGCAGGATGTTTTGTTTTAATCTTTGAGACTGTTCGAGGATCAGAGTTGGATCTTCTTCCTGAATATCGTGAACGGCCTTGATCAGTTTTTCAAGATCGTTTTTATTATCGGTTGAAATCGCAACGCGGATTCTGGGTTCTGGAAAAGGAATGGGTTCTACCTGTACGTCTTGTCCTTTCACACTCAGTGTGTTGTTGGTGTGGCTGTCTCTTAGTTTAACAACGACTCCAAGATCGCCAGCTACCAGCTCAGATACGGCCTCTCTTGTTTTACCGTTGGAAACAAAAATCTGATTGAGTCTCTCGGAGTTGCGGTTAGAATTATTTACCAGCTCGTCACCGGTTTTGATTTTTCCGCTGTAAACTTTGAAGTACGATACTTTACCGACTTTGGGTTCGCTCATCGTCTTATAAATGAAAACTACCGCAGGTCCATTTGCATTCACCGCCAGCTCACCATTGGTTAGTTTAGCAGGAGGCCTGTCTGCCGGAGAAGGACAAACGTCATTGATAAAACCCATGATGCGTCCGCTGCCCATATTTTTAACGGCACTGGCACAAAAGACCGGGAAAATACTACGGGCTGCAATACCTTTTCGAAGACCATCTGCCAATTCCGATTCTTCCAGCGTACCGGTAGCGAAGTAATGGTCCATCAAGGTATCGTCATTTTCTGCAGCGGCTTCAACAATAGCGTTGTGCAATTCTTTTGCTCTTGTCATGTGTTCGTCCGGGATATCTTTTTTCTGTGGTTTACCTCCGTCTGCAGAGAATTCGTACATAACCATCCTCAAAGCATCGACGATGCAATTGAAAGAGGTACCGGGATTGACAGGAAATTGAAAAGGAATTAATTTATTGCCAAATCGATCCCGAGCCTGCTCGAGCGAAGAGTCAAAATCGGCTTTTTCGTGATCGCATTGGTTCATCACAAAAAACATCGGGAGATGAAATTTATCGGCATACTCCCAGATCAGTTCTGTACCAACCTCGACTCCATGTGCAGCATTGATGACCATTAATCCCAGGTCAGCTACTTTCATGGAAGACATCGTTTCTCCCACAAAATCATCGGAACCGGGCGTATCGATGATATTGATTTTTGATTCTTTCCAGCTTACGTGCATCAACTTACTGAATAAACTGGATTTGCGCTCCTGTTCTATGTCTGAAAAATCAGAAACCGTATTTCCTGCTTCCACCGTTCCCCTGCGCGTAATGGCTTTGGCTTCGTATAACATGCTTTCAATCAGGCTGGTTTTGCCACTGTGAGAGTGGCCCAGCAAAACGACATTCCTGATGTGTTTGGGATCCTGGCTCATACCTTTTATTTTATGGTTTTCAAATTAGATTGCAACAAGTTATTTGATTTGCTCAAACTAAAAAAAATTATTCGCTAATTATTTTTAAATGATAATCAGTTTTATTGTATATCTCCCTGAATTACAGAAAGTCTGGTAAAAGCTTTCAAATAAAAAACAATTCAATTTTGAACCGATGCGATTAAAAATTATGGAATCTGATCTCCTCAATCGCAAAATGAGTAAGAAGAAGTCGAGACCTGATATTAGAGGTATTGGTTCCTGATTTGGTTTGTTTAAGCTATTTTAAACCAATTACAAATGAGTTCAATGCCAGGTTGTGTAAAAAATGTGTGAATTTTTTAAGGTTTTTGTGAAACAAGATTGGCATAAATGTAATTTATAATATTGATAATGAATAAATAATAGATATAAAATTTTTTTATATAAAGCCGGATTCCATCCCGGTACTTTATTTTTATTGTTCCGATTAACTGATTTTATATATTTTTGCAGTCCATTTTTAAAGACCTCAGGTATATGATAGCAATAGTGAACATCGCAGGGCAACAATTCAAATGCAGTTCCGGTCAAAAACTTTTTGTGCACAGACTGGATGCTGACCGTGGTGCCAAGATCAATTTAGACCAGGTTTTGATGCTGATCAATGGCGATCAAACAACGGTGGGCACACCGGTCGTTCAGGGTGCACAGATCTCCGCTAAAGTTCTGGATCATGTAAAAGGCGACAAACTGATCGTTTATAAAAAGAAAAGAAGAAAGGGTTACGAAAAAAAGAATGGCCACCGCCAGAGTTTTACCCAAATTGAAATCGAATCTATTCAAGCTTAATCCATAAATTTCTCAAGCCATGGCACATAAAAAAGGGGAAGGTAGTACGAGTAACGGTCGCGATAGTAACAGCAAACGCCTGGGTATCAAATTATTCGGGGGCCAGCAAGCCATCGCTGGCAATATCATTGTTCGTCAGAGAGGAACGAGATTCCATCCGGGGCAAAATGTGGGGATTGGTAAAGATTTTACCTTATTCGCATTAAAACCGGGCACGGTTACCTATAAAAAGACACGCCAGGACAGAACCGTTGTTGAGGTTCTTTAATTTTCACTGATCAGTTATCTTGATGGGCTGTCAAAGTGAAATCACTTTGAGTTTTCCTGCAGGCACCCATCCCAAATCGTATTCAGGGGTTTGAACTTTTATCCAATCGCCTATTTGCATGGATTTCACCAATTTGGTGCCGGGTTTCAGATCGTATAAATCCGGACTCATCCCATCCGGCGATTTTTTCAAACTGCATTTTTCCATCAAAAGAAATTCATTTGTGCTGTTCAATAAATATTCCCGGTGCATGGCCAATAACAATCCAATAAAACCAATCGCAAAAAAAACCAATTTTAATTTGCGCAATCGAAACAGGAAATCGGGTAATGGAGTGAAGTATTTCAAATAAATCCCTATACTAAAAATAACAGCCGCGGTAAAAATCCAACCAAGCGGATAAAACGAATAAAGTAAATTAAAATATACATCCGACATTTTGTTTCCCGGTAATTCAAAGGTCTCAATACCTAATGATTTTTGTGTTGCTTTTCGCATTTCAATGCAATCCACACATTTGGGATCATACTTCAAAGATTTTTCAAAATAATAGATAGCCTGAATGTGAGCTCCAAGATTGCGATGACACATCCCCATATTGAAATACAACTCTTTATTTTTATTGCCTTTTAATTCGAGACTTGAAAATTCGGAAAGTGCATCTTTATATTTTCCTTCGAGATACCATTGCATGGCAGAATTTCCCATACAGCTCAAACTGAATGATATAAACAGCAGCATATGAAAATATCTAAACAAGTTCAATTCCATTTTATAATAGCTTCCAATGATTCCGGTTTTTCCTGATATCTGGGTGAATAACCTTCCAGAAATTTTTTCTTTCCTTCACTTAAGGGTAAAATTTGGCCTTGAGGTTTTATAAAGAAATCGATGAAATCAACTTTTTTATCTTCATTAAATTGAAATTTCATTTGGCTGCACTGAATAATATTGGTTCCTAAAAAGGCATCCTCCCCATCTTTAATAAAATAAACTGATTCGGCATTGCCTTCAACATACATGTATTCAATTTTTTTATGTTCAAAATGACCTTGAATGGATCTCCCTTTGATTTGATTATCGATCACTTCAAACTCGCGGTTGATGATGAAGCCATTTGGCGACAGGTAAAAATCTTTCATGGACTTATTTTGAAGAACTAATCGAATGGTATCTCCGGTCATTTGTGAACTGTCTGACCACATGACAGGATGATCGTACAAATAGAAAGTGGAGTCTTGCCCGGAGAAGTATAACGAATCACATGTGCCGCGCAATTGTTCACTCCAGATCTTTACCTTCCCCCAGGCGCTGATGGTCTGGAAACTGTCTGAACCCATTTTTAGTTGTTCCGAAAATAAACTGTCGGCTGCCAGGTACAAAGAATCGTTGTCGAAAAGAATTACAAAATAGGGCCTTCTGTGGCGTCCGATAGCCGAAAACATTTTACGACTTTTACTGTAACTGAATGAATCGCAGACAATGCTGTAGCCTTCAGCGGTATCAGTTACCACAACGGCGCCATTGGCCGTGCCTAAATCCTTTTTGCCATCGTATTTTAAACTGGATGCCTGAATTTCTCTTCCGGATTCGAGAACGCGCGGATTCCCTCGAACTTTTAAAGATTTTGTATATCTGTTGTATTCGATGATCTGACCTTCCAAAATCCGCTCTCCCTCTTTATAAAAGGCATTTTCATAAAGCAAGACGTCGCCATTGGCTTCATTGAAAATGATACTGTCTGCTTTGGCTTCCTGTGTTTCGTCTTTGATGTTTGCCTGACCAACGAGCGTGACTACTTTATTTAAAGCATCGTGATAGATATGTCGTGCATCTGCACGTTGAGAACCTTTGATGTATCTGGGTGAATTTCCGAAATAAGATTTTTGTTGCTCGGTCAGGTAATATCCCTGATCGGTATAAATTTGAAGGGAATCCTGTTCGATAAGCGTAGGTCCTATAAATACAACTTTTTTTTCGCGAGTCTGATACAGCAAAGTATCAGAAAGCAATTTCATACGGTCTTGAAGTAAAACAACTACGCTGTCTTTGAAAAAAGCTTCTCCAGTTTTGGCGTGGTAATATCCTTTTTTACTTCTCAATTTTGCTTGTTCTGAATACAGAATTCCGCCGCTCTGATAATTTGAAATGCGGGAATTTAAATCGTACTCTATGGCTTCGGTAAATAGTTGCTGGTCCTTGTGTTTAAGTACAATATTTCCTTTGAAATTGGCAAGGCGTTTGTCTCCATCGTAATACAAACTGTCGCCAAAAAGCTGGAGGCTGTCTCCTTCGATGATGCGCACATGGCCCATGGCGGTCACTTTGTTGGAATCGATCATTGCTGAATCGCAAAGCAAATAACTACCCCTGTGTTTGACCAGTACATCTTTTGACAAATATTGCAATTCTCTTCCGCGGTACCTCTCAAACCGAAAAACATCTGCATGAATCACCTGTACTTTTCGGTCGGTAGTATCCAATTGCTGCGCTTGCAAACAATTGTTAGCCAAAATCAGAATGGTTGCCAAAAAAAATTTGAAGTAATGCATCCTTAGGTTAAGGCTTTGATTTGGTTTAATTGGTTCAACAACATATGCGAAGCTTCTTCTCCGGCGAGACTTGCCAGAGCCACACCCATGCCGCCCATTCTGACAGCTATCCCCGTATGCCTGGTAATCATGTTTATGATGGGTTTCTTTTCGGGACCCAATCCCATTATTCCTGTCCAATGTTGAACATAACGATAATCTGTACCATTCAGAATATGTGTTTCGGCAAATTCAAGTAATTTTTTTTCAATTTGCTTATTTATCAGAAACTCCGTTGTGAATTCATTATTTAGATCCCAATGCCGGCCTCCACCGATCAACAAGTGTTTGTCGATTTCCCGGAAGTAAATGAATCCTCTGTCAACATGAAAACATCCCCGGATTTTTAAATCCAGATCCGGTTTTATAATAAGCACAGCATTCCTTGCGGCCTGTACTTCAATTTCAGGAAACAACTGTTTTGTAAATCCGTTGGTGCAAAAGCATAATAACTTGCTTTCAAAACGGAGGTCATTTTGAAGCAATATTTCAACCGAATCCGGGTGTTCAGTCCACCTTGCAATTCCTGTCCCGTAAAGAATTTTACCGCCGAGTGTCCGAAAAAGTCCATTTAAACTTTCTAAAGTTTTGACCGGGTCAATGCATGCTTCCCAATCATTGCAAATGATGGCTTCAAATCCTTTAAGATTAAATTCTTTGAGCTGCTCATTTTTAAAATAGAAATAATTTTTCAAACCGGTCAGGGCTTCAATTCCTTGATTTAAATTTTCCAGTAAGGCTTGTGTTATGTTCGTTTGATCTGTATTTAAAACCAACTCAAAGCCGCCATCTGGCCGGTAGTCCATTCCGGAGGTTGGAATTCTCCGGATTAATTTTTGGATGCCCTGGTATCTTTTTGCAAATAAATCAAAAACATCCTCTGCTGGCCTGTCTTTTAGGTCATCCAACAATTCTCCCGCACTTCCAAAGCAGGCAAAACCTGCGTTTCTTGTACTGGCCCCGAGAGGGAAAATACCTCTGTCGAGAATCAGAATGTTGAGTTCAGGATTTTTTTCAAGCAATGAAATGCCGGTTGAAAGGCCCACCAAGCCGGCTCCAATAATTGCGATGTCGACATTTTCAAAAAAATGCTTCTTTTCCCAATAACTCAGCGATTCCATCCCGCAAAAATACGCGATTTCATTGCCGGAAACCGATAGGTCTCGATGGGAATAAGTATTTTCGACCCAAAATTAATTATGATTCAACGCATTCAAACACTATGGTTGTTCTTGGCCGGAGTTTGCTTTTTGGCGCAATGGAAACCAGGTATGGAGTTGGCAAGCACCCCAACGGAAGGATTGTCTGTTTTTGCAGATAAAATCTATTTCTGCAGTGAAAGTTATGTAGTATTGATTGGTTCAGGAGTTTCGGGCATTTTGGCACTAATTGCTATCTTTCTCTATAACGAGCGGGTCATGCAAATCTTATTGGTAGCAGTTTCCAGCCTTATTCAAATGATCATGGGTATCGGGATCCCTTTTTACATCATCAACAAAGCGGGAAAAATAAATCAGTTTGAACCAGGAATGGGTCTTTGGCTGTCTGGCCTCGGTTTGTTTCTCTGCTGGTTGGCCACAAGATCGATCCGAAAAGATGATACACTGATAAAATCAATGGACAGACTGCGTTAAAAAGATAGAAATTGGATGGAATTGTTTCTAAAACCGCTCTTGTAATCTTTGTCAAAAATCTTGTTCCCGGAAGGGTTAAGACAAGAATTGCATCCCAATCATCTGACGAAAATGCTTGCCATGTTTATGAAGCATTACAAAGAATTACAGCAACCGTATGCAATGTCTATGATGGACCCAAATATCTGTATTACAGTGATTTTATCGCTGATCAGGATTTGTGGAGTTCAAACATATATACCAAAAAAGCACAAAGCGGTGTTGATTTAGGATCCAGAATGCTGCATGCATTTGAAGAGATACTTGCGGTACATGATTCCGCAATGATTATTGGAAGCGATTGCCCCTATTTAAAATCGGAAGACCTGATTCGGGCTGGAAAGGATTTGGAGAATAGTGATCTTGTTTTAGGCCCGGCAGGCGATGGCGGATTTTATCTGATCGGCTCCAAA
This sequence comes from Saprospiraceae bacterium, assembly GCA_016716185.1. Lineage (NCBI taxonomy): Bacteria > Pseudomonadati > Bacteroidota > Saprospiria > Saprospirales > Saprospiraceae > Saprospiraceae bacterium. The sequence goes on from JADJWV010000002.1 coordinate 520,204, forward strand.
AATTCACATCCGGAGTTGTTGTTAAACCGGGAATGGAGCCAGCCAAATGTTTTTGGCTTAACAGCCCGGATCGCCACCAAGCTGGGATTAAAAACTTCCGTTTTGAGGATGTTGTGGGATATCGATACCCTGGCGGACTGGCAGTTTTACCTGCAGTACAACAGCCCTGGATCAAAACGTTAAAATAAATGAAGGGAACAAGCTTTTTATGGAATGAGCAGGGAGTTTCTGTATCTTTCGGCTTTAAAGATTTTTGCATGAAATTATCACTAAAGATTTTTGTATTCGTCCTTGGATTTTCTTGTCTCGGGAATTTGCATGCACAGGACCTGCACTTTACCCAATTTGAGTTCACACCTGCCTTAATCAATCCCGGCCAGACCGGAAATTTCAATGGCACTTACAGGATTAGTGGTATATACAGAGATCAATCTGTTTCGCCCAGTGGATTTACTGCCGACTTCAAGACCCCATACATTACCATTGACGTCAATTTTGGATTTGCATTCAGAAAAAAAGACTGGACCTCTTTGGGTATTAGTTTTTTCGATGATCGTTCGGGCGACATCAATATAGGTAAAGGAGGATTCCTGGCTTCCGGTGCTTACCATTTCGCTATGGCTGGAGGTGACCTGGCTTTGGGTGCACAGTTTGGGAGCATTAGCTTTGAAACTAAAAATCCGGAGAAAGCAATTTTTTACGATCAGCTTCAATCTGGAAGCAGCAGTTCACAGGATCTTCAGAAATTGCAACAGGGGAAGGGCAGCTTTAAGGACCTTTCTGCCGGCCTGGCTCTGAGTGTGCCTGTCAGTGTCAAGAAACACGGACTGAAGGTTGGATTTGCTTTGAACCATCTCAACAAACCCACGGTGAGCGTTTTGGGATCAGGTGGCGATAAATTGGGAATGTTGCTCAATGTGCACAGTTCACTCCAATACCACCTGAATGAAAAAATTGATGTCATTCCCACTGTCTATTTCAGGAGCCTTGAAAAAAATAAGGAAACGATCGGTCAGTGCATGCTGAGTTATTTATACGATGTCGAGAAAAAAGTACGTTTGAACGCCGGTTTGGGTTATCGTTTTGGCGATGCTTTGCAAATTATGGCCGGAATGGAATATGGAAAAATAAAGGCGCAAATTGGTTACGATCAGACTCTCGGCGATCTTAAAGATGCCAAGGATCCTGCAGGATTCGGAGCACTTGAAATCGGCATCAGCTATACAGGCGCGATTGTCAAAAAACCAAATCCGAAACCAAAAGTATTTTGTCCACGTTTTTAATAAAGGGCTTCATTTCAGTACGCGATCATGTTAAATTTTCATTCAGGTAAAATGTGTTTTATGAAGTGTAAATTATTTTTTTCAGCACTGTTGATTTTGTCTACTGTCTTTATTCTGCAGGCGCAACCTGCAACGGGAAATACACCTGACGCATTGGTAAGATCGGGTGATGAACAGATTGAAAAAGGGCAGTACTACAGGGCACTCGAACAGTACGAAAAAGCTTACAAGGAAATAAAGGAAAGGGATATTGCCGTAAAAATAGCCAAAGCTCATCTGTTGTTGAGAGATTACAATAAAGCTTCTGTGTGGTTTGGCCGAGTGTTATCCCGGGATCGAGCCAATAAGTATAATGAATACCGGTTTGATTATGGAATTTCTTTAAAGATGAACGAAGCTTATACAGAAGCAGCCGAAGAATTTAAAAAATATATAGAAAACGGTAGTGATGAATTATTGAAAAAACAGGCGCAGACAGAACTCGAAGGGATTGAACTCCGTGCTAATTTAAAAGAGAACGTAGGCATCGAAGTTAAGAATGCCGGAAAAAATATCAATACTCCTGAATCGCAAAGCGGACCTGCAATCGATAAGGAGGGACTCTTGTATTTTGGATCTCTCGATGCGAAAGACGAAAAGAAATCCAAAAAAGGCAACCAGAAAAAAGACGACAAAAGAAAAACGGATAAAGATGGAGAAGCACTCAAAGAAGATGAAACGAAATCAGAAGATGATCCGGCAGCTTATATGAAAATTTACCAGGCTTCTTTTGCTGAAGGCAAAGGATGGCAAAAAGCTGAAATCTTACCAGAACTGATCAACAGAAACGGATACCACAGTGCCAATGTCAGTTTTTCAAAAGACGGGCAAACCATGTTTTTCACAAGGGCAATTTCCGAAGGAGGTTTTATGGAAGAAAGTAAGATCTATGCTTCGACAAAAACAGCTACAGGCTGGAGTCCTGCTATAGAAGTTAAAGGCGTCAATGGAGATTATCTCGCCAGACATCCTGTTGAAGGAGAACTATATGGAAATCGGGTATTGTTGTTTTCAGCCAATATACCTGGCGGAAAAGGCGGTTTTGATCTTTATTATGCTACAAAAATCGGAGAAGCAGAATACAATGCGCCGGTGAATATTGCCGGACTCAATACAGGAGCTGACGAATGGAGTCCATACATGGTTGAAGGAATGATGTACTTCAGCTCCAATGGCTGGCCGGGTATTGGTGGTTTTGATGTTTTTCAAACCCGTTGGACCGGTTCAGACTGGACCAAACCGGAAAATATGGGCATACCGGTAAATTCGAGTGTTGATGATTTGTTTTATAAATTATCTCCTTCCGGAGAAAGAGCTGTTATTGTTTCCAACAGGGCACATCCGGATTCCAAATCTTTGAAAAGCAAAACCTGCTGTGATGATATCTATTTTATCGAAAAAAGAAAACTGGTCATCGATTTGACAACCATTGTATTGGATGAAAAGAAAAAAGGAATCAAAGGGGCCACCGCCCAGCTCATCGAAATGAAGACTGGAAAGGATGGAGAAATTCAAAGCAAATCCAATTCACAAGGCAATGAAATTTCTCATTTACTCGATAAGGACAAAAATTATAAGGTGGTAGTCAGTAAAGAGGGATATTTTCCTGCAGAATTTGAATTGAATACGGTAGGTATAGAAAAAGATCAAAGCATTAAAAAAGAAGTGGTATTGCGTGTATTGCCTCCGGAATCAGATGTTGAAATTGTGACCATTAATGAACCAATCCGGTTAAATAAAATTTATTACGATTTTGACGACGATAAAATATTACCCGATGCTGAAAAAGATCTAGGATATTTAAAGGAGTTGATGGACAAATATCCGGACATGGTCATTGAACTCAGTTCTCATACCGATTCAAGAGGTAATGACGACTACAATGAGAAACTTTCGCAGCGCAGAGCCAATTCTGCAAAAAAATGGCTGATGGGTAAAAAAGTCAGTGCACAACGCATCGTAGCCAAAGGTTATGGGGAAGATAAAATTCTTAATCATTGCAATAATGGAGAAGATTGTACCGAAGAAGAGCATCGGTTTAACAGACGTACAGAGTTTAAAATTCTTTCTGGCCCTACAACTATTGAAGTAAGGAAAGAAGTCATGAATAAGAAATCCAAAGGAAAATAAAGTACTTCTTTAGATTCATTTATTTTTACAGAGAGGATTTAAGAAAATTAAACCAATGACGATGTATTCAGGCTCTGTTGCTATGCCGGTATTCAAAATTTGGACCTTCCGTGTTGTTGGATTTTTATTGTTCGTATCCTGTACTGCCGGAAAACAAGCCATCAGCGATCAATCCAATGGAAATGAATCAGCTTTAATCGAGGGAGCTCCACAGGTTCAGGCACCCTTTGCTGCAAAAATCCAGTTTGATTCCAGCAGTTATCATTTTGGAACCATTAAAAAAGGAGGAATCGTTTACCGTGAATTGAATTTTACAAATCAGGGTGATTCGGACTTAGATATTCAGCTGATTTCTGCCTGCGAATGCACACAACTCGAATGGCCTCAATTGCCTTTGAAGCCGGGGAGTTCCGGAGTTATCAAAGTGAGATACGATAGCAAAGATAAACTCGGACCTCAGATTGTCGATGTTGAAATATTGGCCAATACAATCCCCGAAGTAACTTATACTAAATTCTATATTTATGTAGAACCCTAGGTTCTGATGATGCGAAATTTTATTTCCGGATTGCATGGAGGCGTGGGGGCCTGTAGGCCTGTAGGCCTGTAGGCATGTAGGCTTTTAGGCCTGTAGTCCCGATAAAATATAGAGAATTATTTCTTTACTAAAATATTATACAATTTTATCGGGATGTAGGCTTGTAGGCCTGGAGGCATGTAGGCTTTTAGGCCATTATCCATTTCCCATTACCCATTAACAATTAATCGTTTTAGCCCTTTTCTAAGCAACTGATTAAATATTTTGGATACCATAGGCTACCCATTCCAGTTTTTTGGTAGTTAGATTAGAAAAAATGATGTATATAAGCTACGATACATCATAAACAATTGAAAATTAAGACTTTATAATTTAATTATTCCAAATATCAGAAATTTTTTGCTTCGTAAACACTCAGGGTAAACCCTGATTTTTTAAAATATATCGTGTAAAATTTGGAAAACTGAATAAGCCCGGCTTAACTTAGTGGCGTATTCTTCCCTTTGTTACTTTAGATCGGTTCCGGTCTAATGCCTCAATCACTATATCTGGTTAGAACTTTTCGACTAAGCCAGCTATACGAGATCTTTTTGAAAACTATTTTAAAATTAACGATCATGAGGCAATTAGTACATTTCAAAGCATCCCAGGTAAACAGCTTGATGGCATTGGTAATTTTTTTACTCACTGCCTGTACTAAAGAGGAAAGAGCGACATTTAGCGATGATGTGAACAAATCCACAGTAGAAAATGGCAGCATTGCTATTGATTGGATGCGTCTTGCCGTAAGCATCACTCCGGAGATACCGGGGTATACCCCTCCGATTGCAGCAAGAGCTTTTGGTTATCTTGGTTTAGGATTGTATGAATCCGTTGCACAGGGCATTGATGGCTATCCCAGCTTTCAAGGCAAACTCAATGGACTATCTTCCCAAAGCCTTCCGGCCATTCATGAAGGTGGGGAAGTGAGTTGGCATTTGGTGGTCAATGAAAGTATGCATTATTTGTTTGGCAAGTTTTACAGAAATGTGAGTCCTGCTACCCGCGAACGGATTGAAGCTTTTTACAACGAACAAAAAAACGTCTATTCAACCGGAGTCCAGCAAGACATTATCGAAAAATCGCTGATGTATGGGGCCATGATGGGAAAAGCGATTTACAATTATTCTGTAACTGATGGCCAGGACCAGGCGTATTTGAACAACTACCCAATTGAATACAGTGTTCCGCAGGGACAAGGATTGTGGGCGCCAACTTCCAACCACATCAAAAGGCCATTGTTGCCTTATTGGGGCGATGTACGCTGCTTTATGCAACATGCCTCCGCTATGGAAATGCCAACACCACCAAATTTTAGCACAGACCCGGGTTCACAGTTTTATGCAAATGCATTGGACGTGCGGAATCGTGTGCGCAATCTGGATGTTAATTCTGAAACCATGGTCAAATTCTGGAACGATGACCAGAACCAATCATTGACTACTGCTGGACACATGATGTCTATACTCAGCGATATTCTAAGTCAGGAATCCAGAGATCTCGCTTTTACTGCAAAGGCTTTCGCTAAATTGGGGCTCTCTCTTCACGATGCTACTGTAGCTGCATGGAAAGTAAAATACAAATACAACATTCTGAGACCGGAAACCTACATCAAAGAAAACATCGACCGCGATTTTCTTCCTTTGGTGGACCCTCAGGCAACTCCGGAATACTCCTCAAGCTCTTCTGCATTAGGTATGGCCAGCGCTGAAGTTCTTAGTGAAATCTTTGGTTTCAATTATGCCTTTACCGATCGCACGCATGAAAACCGGAAAGATATTGATGGAACACCCCGCTCCTTCAAATCCTTCCAACAAATGGCAGATGAAATTGCTTCTTCCTGTCTTTATGGAGGTATTCATTACAGATTTAGTCTCGAAGCGGGCCAAGAACAAGGAGCAGTTATTGGAAAAAATATCAATAAGATAAAAATCTAAACGATTTGATTAAACAGGGTAATTTTCAGGGGTCTTTGTTTCAGAGACCCCTTTTTTTATTTTCCCTATAAATATTTAATTTTCAATAAGTTACAGTAAAATTTTACTTTACTGGCCCACGTAAGCTCTCATGATGGATTCTCCTTGAATAGAAAATCTTTAAGTGCGAATGAAGGGGCAAACCCATCCATCCATTCATCTGGAAAGAGACTGTTCATAAACCGGGAAGGTTATGAATGGTTTCGATGCTTAGCAGTAGAAGTGTGCTTTTTGCCTGGATATCATCAACATTTGTTTCTTTCCCAGACCTCTTTCAAATTTCTATATATTAAAAATATATTTAACATAAAAGAGTCTATAAATTAATATTTTACATAATAATTTCACAAATTCAGCATAAATTCGCAGGTAAAATCAAGCTACCATGCTCATCGATATCCTTTTGGCAATTTTTCTCGGACTCAGTTTTTACCTGGGCTATTCCAAGGGCATAGTCAAGTCTTTTTTTGGAATTATGAGTATCCTGATCGCAACACTTGTTACTTTGAAATTCTCATTTATCCTCATCGCTCTATTGGAAAACATTTCAAGCATAGACCCAAGGCTTGCTCTTGTTCTGGGTTTTCTGTTTACTTTTTTAATTGTAGTTTTTACGATACGGCTCATTGGAAGGGGCTTTGAGAAGTTTTTAGAAACCGCACAAATCAATTTTATAAACAAATTCATTGGAGGCGTAATGAGCGCTGTGATCGTGCTTACGCTTTACAGCTCCATGATCTGGTTCCTCAATCAAATAAGATTTATAGATTCTTCGACAAAAGAAGAGTCGCAAAGTTATTCCTTGTTGGAGTCTTTGCCGGAAAAGACAAAATGGGTCTGGTCTAAAACCAAACCGCTTTTTTCCGAATTTTGGGAAAAGACCAATCACGTTCTGGATAGTGTCGAACTCCCTGCAAGTAAAAGCGATGATACCCATGATAACCAGCTCTGATGGTGATCCTGGAACTGAAACTCCGTTTCTTTGAAACCATTGGGAAATTATCTTTTAAAGAAAGCCACATGATGCGTGATCTCATCAGGAATGAATGGATTCAAATGTAAGCCCTTGCTTTGAAAAACTCGGGGTATATAATATTCTTTATTTCCATTTTGACGTTTTGTACTTATCCCGTTTTCAAGAGCCAACTTGGATCGTGTTCTTTAATAAACTACGGAGTACCCGGTTTTAAAATTGCAAATTTTACTAACATTTGTTAGGGCGTTTCGGTAAAAATCTAAGTACTTAGAAATTAACGGAATGTGAAAAAATAAAGGCCATAAAAAACCCTGAATTCAGCACTTTTTGCGTAAATTCAGGGTAAGTTTAAATAAAATAATGTGGCTAAATTAATAAGCATTCAGAATAATATTCTGAAAATTAATTTCGAGAGTGCCGATCAAAGGTTTGACACATATTATCAGTCCTTTTTAAGAAGTGAATTAGGACTGATCCATCAGGCAATTCCTTGGGATAATCTGTGCCAAATTTTTAGAAAGAATCTGCGCAGGAAGAACCAAAGGGGTAGAAAATCATTTTTTAGTATACAAGGCAAGATTGCGCTGATGTTTTTAAAGCAATACCTGGGGTATTCAGATTCCAAGATCATAGATCGCCTGAATACGGATTATGTTATACAGTTTTTCTGTGGAATTTATCTGAGACCTGAAGATCAAATCAAGGATAAAAAAATAATCAGTCAAATCCGGTGTGAACTGGCACAGGCATTGTCGTTGGATGAAATTCAGATTGAACTTATGAAACACTGGAAACCCCATTTAAAGGATGTACATATAGGTTTGGTTGATGCAACATGTTATGAATCGCAACTTCGATATCCAACCGACGTAAAACTATTATGGGAGTGCTGCGAATGGACATATGGTCAAATGAAGAGAATTTGCAAGCAGTCTAAACAGCGAATACCACGGTCAAAATTCAAGGAACAGCAAGATAAGTACCTATCCTATCAGAAGAAACGAAAGAAGACGTATCAGCAAGCTCAAATTAGAAAGCGCGCATTACTTTATCTACTCAATAAGTTATTGAGTCAAATAGAACAAGTTTACCAAATAGCATCCACACGTGATCTTGTTTTACCTGCTGCCTATGCCAAGAGGATTCAAACGATTCAGACTATCCTGAGTCAGCAGCAGGAACGCTTTGAAACTGGATTGCCTATTAAGGACAGGATAGTAAGTATTGCTAAAAATTATCTTCGCCCAATTGTTCGGGGAAAGGAAACCAAGATCGTAGAATTTGGAGCTAAGGTGAACTGTGTTCAGATTGATGGTATCAATTTTATAGAATACCTAAGCTTCGATGCCTTTAATGAAGGCACTCGATTAGAACAAAGTATATTTTTAGTAAGAAAACTCACAGGGAAGTGCACTCACATAGCGGCGGATCAAATCTATGCCACCAATAAAAACAGATCTTATTGTACAAGCCAGAATATTAAAACAAATTTTACACCTAAAGGCAGACCAGGGCCACTAGAACCCCAGCGCAGTCAAATGCAATCCTTACTTTCTAAAGAAAGAGCAACCAGATTAGAAGGTTCATTCGGAACTGAGAAAGATCACTATGGGTTATCAAAAATAAAAGCCAGAACTGAAGCTAATGAAATTCTTTGCATTTTCTTCGGCATCCATACCGCTAATGCAGTAGACATAGGAAAAAGAATACTTAGATCAAGGCAAACAAAAAAGCCTGCGTAATCCATATTTAATCTAAAGTTATAAACATAACCCAGGCGGAGCTGTCTGAAAAATTCAGCTTTTCAACAACTTTGACCTACTTGTCAACATTTAATAAAAAATATTTCAGAATATTATTCTGTTTTCCAAAAATGGATTGATTAAGCTATGAATTTACCGAAATTCCCTTGTTAGTACGTCCTGCCATCCAATACCAGGTTTCACGAGAATTATTATGAGTAATTCAATTAGTCAGATCGACCGGATTCAATCAGTTGAATTCAACAATTGCCATAACTTGTCCTTGAGCTCTTCCAGGCCTTTATGCTGGACGGAACTGATGAATACAACCGGAAGATCACGTGGCAAATCTTTTTCAATGAGTTCCTTCCATTCAGATTCGACAATATCCATTTTGGTAATGGCCAGCATTCTCGGTTTATCGAGGAGTTCGGGGTTGTATTGTTCGAGTTCATGTTTGAGAACCTCGTAATCGCCTAAGATATTCTGACTGTCGCATGGGATTAAAAATAACAATACGCTGTTTCTTTCAATGTGGCGAATAAATCTCAATCCCAAACCTTTTCCCAGATGTGCATCTTCAATGATGCCGGGGATATCAGCCATAACAAATGATTTGTCATCGCGATAAGAAACAATTCCCAGGTTAGGTACGAGGGTCGTAAAAGCATAATCAGCAATCTTAGGCTTCGCCGCAGAAAGCACGGAAAGCAAAGTTGATTTACCTGCATTGGGAAATCCAACCAGACCAACATCTGCAAGAATTTTGAGTTCCAGGATGATCCAGGCCTCTTGTCCTTCTTCTCCTGGTTGGGCATAATCAGGAGCCTGATGGGTTGGAGATTTGAAAAAGGTATTACCCATTCCGCCACGGCCTCCGGGAAGTAAAATCTTCTCTTCACCATGTTCTGTGATTTCCAGAATTTTTTCTCTTGTTTCGGAGTGAATAGCAACCGTACCCAGTGGAACTTCAATAATTTCGTCTTGACCTTCTGCACCGGTTCTGTTGTTTTCACCCCCGTTTTCTCCGGGTTGCGCATAGATATGTTTCCTGTATTTCAAATGCAACAAGGTCCAAAGTTGAGCATTGCCTCGCAGAATAACGTGGCCTCCACGCGCCCCATTCCCTCCATCAGGCCCTCCTTTCGGGTTGTGTTTGCTTCTGAAAAAATGAACAAAGCCGGCACCTCCTTTACCGGAACGGAAAAGAATTTTCACATAATCTACGAAATTTTGATCGGCCATTGCGTTGGACTATGCGAATAAAGGACTGATTTGTGCACAGAGTCTTTCAGAAATTTCCTCAATACTGCCAACTCCGGGCACTGTTAGCGATTTTCCCGATTCCGCGTAATGTTGATATACGACAGCCGTTTCCGATAAATAAACCTGGAAACGTTTTCTGATAATTTCTTCATTGCTATCGTCGGATCGGCCAGAGGTTAATCCGCGATTCAATAAACGGGATACCACTTCGTTTTCCGGAACGTCCAATGCCAGCAATAAGCTGATTTCTTCGCCATTTTCACATAACATCTCATCCAAAGCCAAAGCTTGTGCTTTCGTTCTTGGAAACCCATCGTAAATAAAGCCCTTTACATCGGGCATCGACGCAACCTTCTTTTTCAACATGGCGATGGTGATTTCATCTGGGACGAGCTGACCTTTACCCATATATTCCAATGCTTTCAAGCCCAATTCTGTTTTTAGTGAAGTTTCATTTCTGAAAAGATCACCTGTTGAGATATGAGACAAGCCAAATGTACCGATGAGTTTTTCGGCCTGGGTGCCCTTCCCACTCCCCGGTGGACCAAATAAAATGATATGAATCATATTTACAATTTAAGCCGCAAAGATAATGGGATAGGGCTTATGTCCTTGTCAATGGCAGGGGATACCACCGATATTTGAAATACATTTACATTCTGTGGATTTATTTCAGTAAACTCACATTTCCTTTTTTATAAAAAGTGCGTCCCTGGCAGTCAAAACGAAGATAATAGGCATATACATCGGGATTCAACAATTTTCCAAGATAACTTCCATCCCAGGCCACATGCTGATCTGAACTTTCAAATACGATTTCTCCCCAACGGTTCGCAATGCGCAAATGAAAGTTTTCGAGATTCTCACTACGCACACTGAAGTAATCATTGATTTGATCGCCATTTGGAGAGAATGCATTTGGAATACCCAATACCGTTTGCTCACAATCGGTGATCAATACTCTTACCAATACGGATAGCTGATGTTTACATCCCATCGAATCGGTGATGATCAGGTAATATCGTGTACTCTGATTGGGTTTGGCTATAGGAGTAGGACAATCGCTGCACGACAGATCATCAGGTGGAAACCATTCGTATGTATATCCGGGATCTGTATACAGTTGAGCTGCATCTCCTTGTTTGATAGTGGTGTCCGCACTGATCCTGTACCGGCTTGAGTCGGAATCGATAATTAAATCAAAAGTATCTGTTCCCACGCAGCCCAAACTATCCTCAAAGTGCAACAGGTATAGACGGCTTTCCGATAGTTTAATACGTTGTATATAGGCTTTTGGATCGTCGATATCTTTTCCCTGCCAGGAATATATTTTATGTTTGCCGGCGTTCAATTCGATTTCTTCATTCGGGCAATATTCTTGTTGCTGCTTTTGGGATTGAACAGGATTAAAAATATCAATGTCAAATTTGAGTTTCTGAATGCAGGAATCTTCTGTCCTCAATTCAAGTAAAAAGGAATCTTTACCGCTGGTCTGGCCATTGTGGCGAAACCATTGATGGAAACATGTGGTACAAGTATCGGGGCTTCTAAGCCAAATGAAATTTCCGATAGAGTCGAGATTTCCAGTTAAAAATAGGGAATCGCCGAAACACAAGCTATCTCGTATTACAAATTCCATTTGTTCGGGTAGGCTTGAGAACAAAGTATCCGTTTGGCAAATACAAGAATTATTTAGCGGCAACATTATAAACCGGCAATACTTTCCTGGTGGAAATTTGAACTGATGTTGCCATAAGAAATCCAGGGAATCCTTTCCTGTTGGTATCTTTAATTTTAAAATGCCTATCAGGGTATCCGGAGGATCCGCTTTTTGAGGTATGCCCCGGTCTGCATAAATACCAAAACACAGGCTGTCCTCTCGAAAAAGCAAAAGATGGTCTGCCTGAATTTTTACTTCCGATTCCAATCCATTTTGCAAAGTCCAGCTTAAAGTCCATTGATCCAAACGAACATTTGTTAGTTGCCTGTCCAATGTATCTGAAGCAGAAGATGCAGCAGTCCGGATCGCACAATTTACTTGTGATTCTTTACAGTATGCTTCAGAGCGCGTGAAACTTTCAAGTGTTATAGGATATTTTCCACAGGGAAGTTCATTCCAGGAAGCCAGATCGAATGCAAAGATGACTGCTGAATCTTTGGGGACATTTTCAGGGATTTTCAGACGTATTTCGGAGGAGTTTCCTGCTTTTGTGAGCAATGGGATTTGGAATAGCATGTTGCTCAAAGGTTTAAAACTGTTGGCAACATACTGCAAGGGATCTGGAAATACGATCAGGCAACTGTCCTGGGATCCACTGATTTGCTGGGGCCAAATGGATACTCTAACAGTTGTAAGGCTGTCTTCGCAGGCGGCAGGAGGAAGAATATTTAATTTCAGGCGCGAGGCAGGTTTGTCGTGAATACCTGAAATTTCGATGTTCCGTCCAGCCTTACGTAAAGTATTGGTTGCATTTTCACATGGGCTTAATCCCGTAGCAGTGAAAATAAAGTATCGACCCGGAATGAAATTACAATCCACCCATGATTTGAATTTAATGAGGATCGAATTTTCCGGCTGATACTGAATTCCGGGCAGCCCGCTTTGTGCGATTTGAGGGAGCACAGCATCCAATTTCCAGAAGTATGTGTTTCCACCAAGGTGATCGGGCATGGACAAGGGAACAAAAGCAGAACCTGCGGGGTATGAGATCATCAAGGTATTTGGCAATAAACGGATACCATCCGGTATATCAACAAATAATTTTGTATCATATGCGGCACCTTTGCCAGCATTGAAAAATTCCAACACGATTTCAGGTACAGTGTCGCAAAGAAAAACTGGTTTTTGCTGGTCTACGATGTCCAATTCCAGTTCAGGATTCGCCGGGATCACGGGAATTTCAAGTCTGGTGCGCAGGCAAGTATCTATTAATCTTGCAAGACCGAGGGAATCGCATGACCAGCTGCTATGAATGATCAAAGTGTCTTTATCACATGATTTTTCGATTCCCGACAGGTTAAACAAATAGGTGGTATCGGATAAAAATGGTCCAATTAAGAAACATTGCGGATTTAATTTAACCACCGTTATGGGTGGAATGGCACTTAGGTTGAACTGATCGGCAGTTCCATTTGCAGATTCCAATTCTATTTTGAGGTATCCGGATTCATGCTCGACGGGATACAACAGATCCCAAAATAATTCCCTGGAGGATATGTACAATTCTTTTTGTATAAATTGTATTTTCTTACCAGGGTTATTGATCGTGTAATTGGTTCCACTTGAAATCTGATAAGTATGTACGAGGTTAGTCAAGTCCGGATAGATCCAAAACACATTGCTGTCTATTGCAGAAATATAATATTGAAAAATGATGGGAATATTTTCTGAGACCAGTTTAGTACAATTGTTCATTTTAAAGTGCGGAATACATTCCAGTATATGTGATTCATCCCACAAAAATTCTTTGAGCTGATCAACGCGGATGGAGTAAACGTTACCGGATTTCACAGGCACGAAATGATCCCTACGCACCCGGTAAGAACTGGATTCAAACTGGTAGGAAGTATAAATCCAAAGTGTATCGAGCTCAATTCCATCGGGAAGTAAATATTTGATGCTATCAATCCGGGTCAAAGGCCTGAATTCGAAATTAAAGAAATCGTCAAGTTTTCGGTTTCCCTGAATTACCAAGGGTTCCATTTGAAGACGATTATTGCAAAGCATCATTTCTCTGGGAGGGAGGAAAGCTTGTAAACCAAGCGTGGCCAATTTTATGGTATGTGTTTCTTTGTGGCAGGAGTACACTTTTGTGTATGCATTCTGACGACTAAATAGGAAAGCATAATTCGTACAATTTGTTGTGTAAATTCTGTCGTTTACATTTCCTGGGTTTACATAAAATGATTGAATGATAAATTGATCTCTTTCTCCGAAGCCAGGGATGTTGACTAAATTAAACTGAGACTTGATAAACTCAAAAGTTAATGGAAACACATAACCGGAACCGTATTTTTCGATAACCGCTCTCACATCTCCACACCCTGGTGAGGAATTAGAGCTGTTGTATTTTTTTATCAGGGTATCAGAAGTGAGTTCAAACCATTTATCGAGACTTGCATTGTAGTACCGAAGTATCGTGTTTAAAGGTTGTAATATTAATTCGGTTTGCAGTAAAAATGAAACAGAATCAAAAAGGAATCCTGTAAAATCAGAAATGATATCTGCATTATAAAAATTGACCAGTGTGTCATTGGTGATAAAATTTGTTTGGATGACATCCGACCGTTTAGCCTGACCCGTGCCATCGTAGATTCGATTTCCATTTTTATCCTCGAGATAAATATTGTGGCGATAGATACCTGAATTGAATGAAATATAACCCGGTATGGTGTCTGAGTTTTCTGAGGGTTTAACGCAATCTAAATCAAATCCAAAAAGTGCCAGCAAATTGGGACCACAGCTGCATCCGTCTTTGTCGTAGCAAACCAAGGAGAGATCGCTGCAAATCAAGCCACTTAGAACAGCAGTATCTGATTTGTTTTCAACACAAGTGGTATGATATCTGAAACTCTGTAAATCAAAGGAGCTCAGGCATGGAGCATCGCAGTCAACAGTGAGGGGGATCCGAAGAATATAGGACCTGGCTTCAAAAGGAGGAGCATAACTCAAGTCAATGATCATTCTGTTTGTCCGGCTGATCATGCTGGAAAACGGAGTTTTTCCGGCAAAAAAGAATGTGGAATCCCTGAGTGTAAATCCGCAGGGAATGAGAATTCTCAACTTTAAAGTTTCTGTATTCAACTTTTGGGGCAAAACAACACTGTCAATAAGATCAAATGAACCTGTCAGTAAATTATTGGGAAGCGTAGTTCTTATAGCATGGCTTGGTTTCTTCGAATGATCGAGATTAATCAGTTTTTCTATGGGAGTGCTGTTTGCAGTCACCCGGTTATTACAATTGCTTGTATAGCGATAATTGTAATAGACCGAAAATCGATTACCGTTGAAAATGGGATTGATAATTATCCTTCCAAGGAGGTTGATTTCCTGTCCGGGATGGAGGCCGCTAATCTGCAGTAATATTCTTTCTGCTTTTGGTAATAAATTACAACTTCCTCCATCGTATGGATCTAACACCTGTATGAACCGTATCGAAGCATTTCCTTCAATACGGAAACTGTCAATCAAGAAACCAAATAAATCATTGACCGAAGACGGGTTTTCAGTCATGAGTTCAATAGTCAAACTGTCTGCTTTCCGGTTTCCAATGTTGAGGATATTCATCTTGAAAACAACACCTTCAGGATCACATGAACATTCGGGTACCTGCTCATCAATGGAAAATACCATACGGGCATTCCCGGAAGGTTGGGTGAAATTTATTTCAGCATTTTCTATATCAGATTGGCAGATAGCTTGCTTACAACCCCAGTTTACTTCAAAATCTGAATTATGGGTTCTGGCCAGACAACTGCTGTCAGTGATGAGTTCTTCAATTTCAATAAACTCGTCTCTTTCAAATAAACTATCCCGGTCGCCAATTTTAGTAAAATCGGCTGCCGAAAACAGAAGTTGAAGATTTTGATCATTTTCCAGCAAAATGCTTCCTGAAGTGGACGTTAACTTGATGGGGTCATGAAGATCTGAAAAAATAAATTGCCGGATGGGTCCAAGTCTCGAGTTGATAATTCGAATTATCCTTTTTAATGAAGTACCGGCTTCTACTACAGTATCTCTTACATTTGTAATCAACAGAAAACCGGTTTCGATCCGGTAGGGGGGATCAGACCGAAATGAATCAATACCGGCAGAATGTTGGAGTACAATTTTATTTCGGAATAAAATTCCACTATTGACCTGATCGAATAAATCGCAACCCATTTCAAAATCCAGTAAGATTATCCTCTTTTCTGCTGACTGAAAATTATTCAATGAAAACACAGGTTCATGGGGAATATTCAGATTGAGTTCACTGGCATTGACTATCGAACCCGGCACATAGGAAGTCCCTCCTGGTAAAAAGATTTGAAATTGAAGGTTAGAAATGAATCCGGAGGAAACATTTTCCAATTCAATTTTTACACGACTCTTTCCGCAAACAAAAGCACTATCTTCCAAACTGTGTTTAAACAGGAAAGTTTGTCCATACAAAAAAAGATGAACGAAACATAAAAATAAGCTGACTGTATTTCGGATCACTTCATGAATTATGTTCCTTTCAAAGATAGGAAAATTTAAACTGCATGATGTTAAATCTGAAACCGCGAATGACTTTTTTGTAATTTTAGATTTAAATAGAATAGGCAAATGACGAATAAACCTTCCGGAGCTGCAAAATATACCAGTGTGGAAGAATACCATCAGGCCTTCCCTGAAGAAATCAGAACTATCTTGGATGAAATGAAAAACCTGATCCTGGAAGCTGCTACAGAAGCAGAATTCACCATCAGTTACAATATTCCAACCGCCAAATGGAAGGGAACTCTGGTACATTATGCAGCCTTGAATAAACACATCGGTTTATATCCGACTCCGGAAGCGATTGAATTTTTTAAAAAAGATCTGGAAGCATATAAAACATCCAAAGGGGCCATTCAATTTCTGATTGGACAAAAATTACCCAAAGCATTGATAAAAAGGATTGTTAAGCATAGGGTTCAATTAAATGGGAATTCCTGAATGACTTAAATTTGAATGTAAATTGGGAAGACTTGTATCATGAAAAAAATTTCCAGTAAACTATATTTTACTGCTGTTGCAGAATTTTAAAATTTTAAAAATGATGAATATTTTCGTTTTGAAGCGGGTGTATTGCGGACTCATCTGCCTGACAATTTTATCCACTATGCAAGCACAATCCGGAAAAGTCTGGGCTCTTGCATTGCATGGTGGCGCCGGAACCATAACGCGCAAACAAATGACAGCTGAAAAGGATTCTACATACCGTTTTCATTTAGATAAAGCATTAGGAATTGGGGAAAGAATTTTGGAAAGTGGTGGAAGTTCAATGGATGCAGTTGAACAGGTGATCATTTACATGGAAGATTGTCCGTACTTCAATGCCGGAAAAGGGGCTGTATTCAACCGGGAGGGTCGGGTCGAATTGGATGCCAGCCTCATGGATGGTTCGGGAAGGCAAGCTGGCGCTGCTGGCAGTGTAGAGGGAATAAAAAACCCTATACGATTAGCCCGGGCCATTATGGAAAATTCACCGCATGTATTTTTAGTAGGCGAGGGTGCCAAAACTTTTGGAGTAGAAGTTGGATTGGATACCGCCGACGAAAGCTGGTTTTATACAGAGGAGCGATGGAATCAACATCTAAGGGCTCAGAAAAAAGGCGGACACTCGTCTACAGATCCTTCACCGGTTGCTAACGAACGTTCGTTAGGGACCGTGGGTTGCGTGGCACTTGATCGGCAGGGAAATCTGGCCGCCGGAACCTCTACCGGAGGGATGACCAATAAACGTAAAGGCAGGCTGGGCGACAGTCCGGTAATAGGCGCCGGTACCTTTGCTGACAACAGGACCTGTGCGGTTTCATGCACCGGGCATGGAGAACATTTTATAAGAAATGTCGTGAGTTTTGACCTGCATGCGAGGATGCTTTATGGCAAACAAAAATTATCAGACGCAGCTGACCAGATCGTCTTCAAAGAGCTGAAAAGAGCAGGTGCAGAAGGTGGGTTCATCGCAATTGACCGGAAGGGAAATGTCGTCATGCCGTTTAATTCGTCAGGCATGTATAGAGCCAGTTCTGCCAAAGGACAACGGAAAATAGAAATTTATGGAAAATAAGCCTGGGGAATTATAGGCTTCATTTAAATGCCAGAAAGTTCTGGATCGTCGAATTATTTTTCTGCCAGAGACGAATCTGGTAAATAGGAAACAAAGCTATTGATGCGCATGATTCTCCGAAGCCAATAATCCGAATCGAATAAGTTTTCCTGTATGACTCCTTTTGATGACGTACTGTGTAAGATGTATACCGCTTTGTTCCGGGTACCCGTAATCATTGCGACATGATTGACCTGGTTATGAATACCAAAAAAAATGAGATCACCGGGTTGAGCTTCTTCGAGTTTTATTTCTTTTCCGGAATGCATTTGATCTTTCGAACTGGGCCCTATTGCGATGTTGCAACCAATAAACAAATACTGGATCAGACCACTGCAATCAAACCCGCCGGTATTTTTTCCGGCACGTTTATACGGAGTCCCAATCATTTCCATTCCTTTGGACAATACCATTTCTCTCAATTTCCATGCATCTGTTCCTGCCAATTTCCGGTCGGCCACTACGATTTTAGGTGCGGAGCACGAAAAAAGAAGTAAGCCCCATAAGAGAATGAGCCCATACAGCAATTGACTATTCCGGACTATTTTCATATAAGTCGCAAAATAATAAATTCTTACATATTATAATAATATTTAATATATATTTAACGACTTTATCTCTTCCCCTGGCTGGATTCTGAGAAATGCTGCAAAATTTTACGGGATTCTATATGAATTCAAATTCATCCCTGTCGTTCAAAAACGGATATGCTCTCCGAAAAACATTTAAACTGTGGAGGTCTAATTCGATAGTTGAAATCCCTTCATTTTGGCCCATGTGAAGAATCCGATGTCCTTCAAAATCATAAACCGCCGAATCCCCTTGATAGGAAATATCTTTCCCGTCTTTCCCAATGCGATTTATTCCAGCTACATAGCACTGGTTTTCAATGGCTCTGGCGCATAGCAATTGATTCCAGGCCCGCTCCCTTTTTTCGGGAAAATTGGCTACAAAGACCATAAGGTCAAGGTCATGAGTATTCCTGCACCAAACCGGAAATCGCAAGTCGTAACAAATAAAGAATCCTATTTTCCACGATTGAATTTCGAGTATGAGTTTGGAATTTCCTGCGCTGAAGTGTTTATGTTCTTCGGCCAGCGTGAATAAATGCTTTTTATCGTAATGTTTAATATGTTGATTATCATTATCTAACACGATCAATCGGTTATAATAATTCCCATATTCCTCAATGATCAAACTACCTGCAACCATGCAGCGATAATGGTCGGACAAATTCTTCATCCAAAGAATTGTGTTGCCATCCATCGTTTCCGCCAGCTTTTCCGATGCCATTGAAAACCCGGTTGTAAACATTTCGGGAAAAACCAATAAGTCCGTTTGCGTGTGAAAGTTTGCGCGAAGCAATTTATCAATAGCATCTCTGTTGGCCTGTGGGTCTTCCCATATCAACGGAATCTGGCAAAGACTTAAGCGTAAGTTGTGCATTGGATTTAAGTTTTCCACAAAATACAAAAGCCGGCTTGAGGCCGGCTTCGTTTTATGAAAATGGGATTACTATTTCTTTGCAGCTTCAACTTTAGCTTCTTCAGCGGCGCTACTCTTTAGGGCTCTTGGAATCTCAACTCCAACGACCGGAGTACTGGCAGGATTGACTATTTCAACGCCTTCGACGGATTGAATGTCCTTTACCCGCATGGTTTGGCCTAAATCGAGTTTGGTTACATCCAGATATACCTCGGGAACGATATTTTCTGAAGCCGCTTTGATATGAACGGTTCTGATCCTTTGAACCAATTTTCCACCTGATTTTACACCAACGGCAGTGCCTTGTAAAGTTACAGGAACTTCAACTTTTACCGGTGTTCCTTTGATCAGTTTGAGGAAATCCAAATGTGTAACCTGGTCGGTTAAAGGGTGTGTTTGAATTTCTTTCAAAATGCAACGGTGTGTTTGTCCGTTCAAATTTATTTCAGCGACTTTAAATTTTGGGGTATATAGCAAAGATTTCAACTCAGCGGGTTGTGCATTGAATTGCAAATTCCCTTCTTTTGAATAAAGTACGCAAGGCACGACGCCTTCTCTGCGGTAACGCTTTGATGCTTCTTTCCCGTTTTCAGTACGTGGGCTGGCATTGATAACTACAGTTTCCATAAACGTCTAAATTTTTCAGATCCCTTTTAGGGAGCGCAAAGATATAAAAAGAAAAGATTTTGTGGCTATTTATCTACAAAAAGTGCCTCAATGGATCGATGTTCGTGGGTATTCCGGATCGCTTTTGCAAATAATTTGGCTGACTTGATGACTTTGATCTTGGAACTAAGCCTTTTCAAAGGGATGGAATCGGTAACAATCATTTCAGATATCCTGCTGTTTTCGATGTTTTCGAAGGCCTTTCCCGACAGTACCGGGTGTGTGCAAATTGCCTTTACGTCCAATGCGCCTTTGTCGATCAGTGCTTCACTGGCTTTACAAAGCGTACCGGCGGTGTCAACAATGTCATCAACCAGAATGATTTCCCGGTCTTTGACATCTCCGATCACCGTTATACCTTCCACTTCGTTCGCTTTTTTACGGTATTTATCGCAAATGACCAGGTCCTTTCCAAAGTGTTTCGAATAGGTTCTGGCCCGTTTTACTCCACCTACATCTGCGCAGGCAAAAACCGTATTTTCCTTCATGTAATTGTCCAGGTAGGGCATAAAGATGGCCTCGCTTTTGAGGTGATCCAGCGGAATGTCAAAAAATCCCTGGATCTGATCGGCATGGAGGTCCATGGTCATGATCCGGTTGGCCCCTGCAGCCTGCAACAGGTTGGCGACCAATTTAGCCGAAATGGGTACCCTGGGTTTATCCTTGCGATCCTGTCTGGCATATCCAAAATAAGGAATCACCGCAGTAATATAACCCGCTGATGCTCTTTTAGCTGCATCTATCAAAAGCAACAATTCAAACAGATTTTCCGAAGGTGCGTAGGTCGATTGTATTAGAAAAACATAACTACCCCGTATGGATTCGTTGATTACGGGTTGCATTTCTCCATCGCTGAATCTGGATAGGTTTAATTTACCCAATGAATCGCCGTAATGATCTGCTATATCTTCAGCAAGCGCCCGGGAAGCAGTCCCGGAAAATAATTTTACATCCTGCATGAGCATCATAAACTGGCACAAAGCTAATAATTTTACGGTCAACAGAAAACAACATGCAGAGATTGGAAGGATTATATATTATGAAAATAGCTAAAAAGGGTAGGGCGGTTTTCTGCGCCACCGATATTCCAAAGGGTGCTCTCATCGAAATTTGTCCTATAATCGTAATCCCTGAAAATGAAGTCGATATGATTCATGAAACAGAGTTACATGATTACTATTTCGTTTGGGGCGATCGCGACGAACAGGCTGCTATTGCACTGGGTTATGGATCCTTGTACAATCACTCCTACCAACCGAATGCAGAATACATTTTCGATCCCGAAAACGAAAGCATAGATGTCCGGGCGATCAAAGATATCCCGGCCGGAAAAGAAATTACTTTCAATTACCACGGCGACCCAAAATGCAAGGATACACTGTGGTTTGATAAATCCGGTAAAAGAATTAAAAGAATGAAAGTGGGAGATTCGAGGTAGGGAAAGGTTGATGGAATAAGGAGCAAAGAGGAAGGAGCAAGGATTATAGAGTAAGGAGCAAAGAGTAAGGAGCAAGGATTATAGAGTAAGGAGCAAAGAGAATAGAGAGTAATGTTAAGGCTTAAAGTATGAAGCTTAAAGCTCAAAGCTTAAAGCTTAAAGATCAAAGATGAATGTTCAACTGAAATTTCAAAAAAAGTTTAATTTATAGGAACTTTTAGTTTTAGCACCTGCTTTTCCTAAAAGCCTAAAAGCCTAAAAGCCTAAAAGCCTAAAAGCCTAAAAGCCTAAAAGCCTAAAAGCCTAAAAGCCTAAAAGCCTAAAAGTCGAAAAGTCGCACTTTACATCCTCACCACCCTGATTGTTTCAATTCTGGTATCGCTGACCAGTTCAACGATGAATTTATAACCATCCATTTCAAAGGAAGCTCCTTGTTCTGGTATATTTTCAAGTGAAGTAACCAGGTATCCGGATAGTGTGTGGTAAGCACCTTTAGGCAGCCTGATTCCGTAATGCTCTTCGATATAAGAAAGCTCCAATCTGCCAGAAAATAAAAATTCATGGTCGCCAATGACCTCGTCAATAAATTCTTCCTGATCGTGTTCGTCTTCAATTTCCCCAAATATTTCTTCAAGTATATCTTCAAGCGTGATGATGCCGGCCGTTCCTCCAAACTCATCGACCACACAAGCAATGGAATGATGCTTTTTATTCATCTTCAACATCAAATCATAAACATTCATCGTTTCTGGAATAAAAGGAATATTCAGAATGATGGATTTAATTTGTGTAGGTTCTTTAAACATTTGTTGGTGGTGGATGTAGCCCAACACTTCATCAATATGTCCATCTACTACAATAACCCTCGATAAATTGGATTCGGAAAAAGTCCTGATGGCCTTTTCAACCGGATCAGCAACATCCACATAAATCATCTCATTTCTTGGGATCATACACTCTTTAACCCTTATTTGTTTAAGGTTTAAAGCATTTTTAAGAATATCGGTATCCACTTCTTCTTCTGAGATGGAAATGGGACCCTCCAGATAATTTTCCAAATCATCGTGGGAGTAAGATGGAGAGGTACTAACATTTGTTTGTTTAAAAAACCTACGAATGATCCATTTCGAAACAAAGGATAATATTTTTGAAGGAACGTATAATATTTTTGAAAAAATAAATATGGGATAAGCAAAACTTTGCAAAAATAAATTCGCGTAAGATTTAAAAATCAATTTCGGAAAGAACTCTCCAATAAACAAAATGAAGGGAGCAATAATTCCGATCATGATTGCATATCGATACACGATATTCAATTGAAGGGGTTCGATTACCAGCGTAATGACATTCTGGATCAGATAAATCAGAGCAACCATCGTCAGGATTTTTCCAACCAGCATGGAAGCCAGAAATTGATTGGGCCGTTCGTAAATCGCAGACAAAATTTTAGCGCTGCGATAACCTTTGTTCTTAAAAACATCCAGGGCAAATTTGTTTGCTGATATAAATGCAATTTCTGCACCTGAAAAAATCAAGAGTAAACAGCTTATAAGGAATATGGTTAATGCAAGCATTTAGGTAAAGGTAAGGGAAATTAATTAGGGGACTTCTAAAAAACCTCTCAGACGGGGCGTATGTATTTTTTAAACTCAGAGTTTACTGCGTATCCCGCAAGGCGGGAGAGGAGTTTAAAAAATTTGCACAACGAAGTATCATGGATTTTTAGATGTGCCTATTTTATAGTTAAGTGGGTTTGTTGAAAACAAGGCACACACTAAAAATGCCAATATTGTAAAATCTAATCTTCCTTGAATAGTTTTTCTGAAGGGATAATTGCATCAATAGACTTGATGGTACCTTCCCTGAAATTCTGGTCGGTTTCAAATCCGTACCCTTGAAGAATTTCATCTTTTCGGATGATCCGGACAAATTTATCGGTAAACAACCTGCCATTGGTTTCATTCCAGATCAGTTCGGCGGTTTTTAAAAGCTCACCTCCTGCACTGGTAAATACCACACTGTCTTTCATGTAGGTTTTACCTTCTGCTTGCACCCGAATAGCATATTTGGAAGATAATGTGTTGCTGATGATGTTTCCGTTTTGGTAAAAATAGGCAAAGAAACCTTTTGGAAATTCTTCCTTTAATTTTCCGGATTCAATATACCGGATCATTTCGGGAGCTTCAATCCGAATTTGGATTTCTGCTGAGTCACTGTACCGGATGTTTACGGATTCAAATGACTCCTTGTTGTTTAATTGTTCTGCTTCGAGATCCGATAATTCTTTTTTGGCTTCATGACAAGAGATCCATAAAAATGAAGCAAGAATTAAAACGTAAAAATTTGAAAAAATTTTCATCGAAGCAAGGTCAAATCTCCACTTACCGTTTTTACAAACCCATCTAAAAACTTTCCTTTGATTTGATATACATAAACCCCCGGAAGACAATTCTGATCACCTGACCTTCCATTCCAGCCGCTGTTTGGGTTGCGGGGAATCAAATTGGTACCACGAAAAACAAGATTACCCCATCGGTCGAATATGGACATTTCATCGATGTTAACCAATGATTTACTTCCGCCTGTAAAAAAGACATCATTGATGTTATCGCCATTCGGACTGAATACATTAGGCGGATAGATCTCGTAATTTTTTCTCACCCGCACCAGAAAACTATCTACACCAAAACATCCATTATCATTTGTTGCCTGTATGGCATAATATCCCGTATTGAAAGGAAGTGCCTGGCTATTCTGACAAGTGTTGCATTCGATGCTGTCTCCCCGATACCAAAAATAATTATAAAAACCACCGGGTATCACTGAGGCATTCAAGTCGAGATAATCACCTAATTCAATTTCGATTTCACTTCCTGCATTGGGCACAACTGGTGGAGGTTCTTTGATCTCAATTTCGATGGTATCGAGACAACCTTTGCGGTCTTGCACGATAATGGTGTGGATTCCGGCAGAAAGATTTGTAAATCGATTGGTGGAACTGAATTCCTGTCCATTCAAACTGTAATTGTAGAATGTTGTTGGAATTCCTCCGATGACCTCACTAAATGGTGAACCTTGTTCGCCACTGATCGCTATCATTCCGTTGTTCTCCCCAAAACAACGCACATCCCGCATGCTATCTATGCGAATATTTAAAGTAGGGAAGTCCTCGCAACAAGGTTCCGCAACCAATCTCCTGATGTCTGTAACTTTACATCCAGTGCTCGTTTCAATAGTGAGGGTAATGTATTTTTCTCCAACGGAGTTGTATCTTACAAAATGAGGACCTCTACCGTTTGCTGTCAGCGGAATGGCGTCCGTTCCAAAGTTCCAGGTCCATCTCAAAATGCTCCCCTGATTAATGCTGGAAGAATCAATCACCATGAAATCGGTTTCGCATTTCAAGCCTGTAGGAGGTTCAATCCCAAAATTGGCGACAGGGCCTAAAAACTCACCAGTTCCTCCCCAATCAATGGAAAATCCAATACCCGTATTGGTAAAGTTGTTGATAACCAAAGTGTAGGCCTTGCCTTGCTGCATATCGATAAATTTGCAATATCCATTTTCACCGCTATTGCAATTGAGGTCTTCTGTAATATCCTGATCAGTAAAATTTAATCCCGTCGGGCCGGCGCAAGGAGGAGCCGTTGCATTGCATCTTAAAACCTGCTTATCTGAACAATTATGAATCCCACTGGGTAGTTCATACAATGCAAAATCGATGTCATCTGAGGGATTTAAAGGATTTAAAGTAAATGTAAGCGTACCATCGTTGGCTGCCACCCAGGAATACCAGACAGAGGACGATTCGGAATTCGTTGCATTATTATCACCTAAACAACTATCGAAAGCTTCATCTGCGAAAAGACCACTTCCAGTAAGGTTTTGAACGACAAATGGTGATTTGTCGCACAGGACAGTTGATGCCGGACAATCCTGTTCAGCTTTTGCCGGAGGATTGAAATTATTGATACATAATTGGAATGTACCGGTTGCATTGCCAACTCCATCTACTCTGATAAAATAATCTGCTCCAACTACAAGGCCGCCCTGATAAATATTGACAATTCCGTTGCTTTGCCCATCAACTCCACATTCCAATTCAGAAATGGTGCCTCCGCATATGCCTTTGTACAGAGCTACCATGGGTCTGGTCAATGTGCCTGCAGGGCTACCTCCTTTATTTGTTCCAATAATCGTGATGCTTACATCGGTAAAAAAGGCTCTGAAACGGAACCATACATCAGATCCCGTGCCGGGCCAGCAGGTTGCTGAGCCATAACCAGAAGGGGTAGAAGCGACATTGGTATATTCTCCCGTTTTACTGCAAAATTTGGTAACATCGCCGATGATCACAGGATTATTGCAGTTGTCGTTGGAAGGCTGTGCCCAAAGACTGGTTAATGAAATATTTATAATAAAAAGGATTCGAAAAAACTTGTTCATAGAGTGATTTGATTTATAACGCATTTTCCATATAAAAAGACACTATAAACCTTAAAATTGTGATCAAATGTTATAAAATAAGGCCAAATTTATCAAAAAACACGAATAATTTGGGAAATAAAGGCAGGCTTGAGAGTTAAAAGGGTGCGGAGCTAATTTCTTGATACAAGGTGGGCAACAATGCCGTTTCCTGTTTTTAAGTTCAGAAAAATTTTGTAGATCCTAATTGCAGCATGAGAATTATTCGATGCACAAGCTATCCTTGCTAGTCCCAAATCCATTACTTTTGCGACTTATTCAGGGTAGATGTTCAGCATTCCCAATTTATTGACTTCCTGCAACCTGATGTTTGGTTGCTGCGCGCTCGTCAGCCTTCAAAAGGGGAATTTCGATTGGTGTATTTATTTTATGGTTCTTGCGGGTCTTGCTGATTTTTTGGATGGCTTTGTCGCCAAACGAATGAAGCAAAGCAGCGAGTTGGGTGTGCAACTGGATTCTTTATCTGATGTGGTTAGTTTTGGCTTGGTCCCAGGCTTGATCGCTTTTACTATACTTGAAAATTCTCAGCAACCTCTTCAATGGATTCCATTTTTTGGATTTCTACTCACTTTGATGGCTGCCTTTAGATTGGCACGATTTAATGTCAATGTAAAACAAGCTCAAACATTTTTTACGGGACTTCCTGTACCCGCTAGCGGCTTGTTTTTTGCCGGACTTTTGTCTTTGTACCAAAATACCGGAATAAATAATTCCTGGCTTTTTCAACCATTCATTTTTCTGAGTCTTATCATTGCTTTTTCTATACTCATGGTAAGCCGTCTAAAAATTCTAAAAATTTATGCCCAGAGAGATTGGATAAAAAAACATATGTTGTTGTTGTTCGCACAAGCAGTGTGTTTCCTTTTTATACCTTGGCTAGGAGCCGGTATTCTCAGCCTGATTATCCTGGTCCATATTATTTTTAGTTTAATCCTTCCTTTTCGAAATTTACAATCGCATTCTATATGAAATCATATAAAGCCTCCATCGACATCATGCCACATAAGGAATTGTTGGATCCTCAGGGAAAAGCTGTAGTCAACAACATCCATTACCTGGATATCCACGGAGTGAGAGATGCAAGAATCGGTAAACATATCGAATTGACGGTTGAAGCTGATTCGGAAAACGCTGCGAACGAAATTGTAGAAAACAGTTGTAAAAAATTGCTTTCAAATCCCATTACTGAAAACTACCGTTATACGATATCCGAGCTGGCTTCCGTTTAATATCCTATAATTTACATGGATAAACAACGAGATCCAAAGCCCTGTCTTTATCTGGTACCTACACCTATTGGGAACCTTTCTGATATGACACCACGTGCTTTGGGGATTTTATCTTCGGTCGATTTAATCCTTGCTGAAGATACCCGGGTGAGCAACAAACTGCTTCATCATTTTAACATCGAGAAATCGCTAAAAAGTTTTCACAGTCAGAACGAACACCGGTCCTATCAATTGATCGTAGAGAAACTCAAGACGGGTCTTAGCATGGCTTTGGTTACAGATGCGGGTACTCCCGGTATTTCGGATCCTGCTTATTTGCTCGTCCGTGCGTGTCGCTATGAGCAAATCCCGGTGATCGCGTTGCCTGGAGCGACTGCTTTTGTTCCAGCTTTGGTGGCTTCCGGACTGCCATGTGATAAGTTTTTTTTTAACGGGTTTCTACCACAGAAAAAGGGGCGCAACACGCAAATCCAATGGTTGGCAGAATTACCCTGTACCGTAGTATTATATGAATCGCCCCATAGAATCCTAAAATGTGTGGATGAATTGATTGCCGGATTCGGCGAAAATCGTCAGGCTTGTTTTACAAAGGAAATTTCGAAAATCTATGAAGAGTATATTACGGGGACCCTTGCCGAAATCAAAGATAAACTTACCAGGGTAAAAATCGTTGGAGAATGGGTCATCGTGATCGGTGGTAAAAATTCTTTGTAAATTTTATTCATGTTACATTATCCACACCCAGGTACTCGAGTGATGGAATTATAGCTTACATTTGTTCGGAGCTTATGGTATTCAGCAGTATCGTTTTCATACTTTATTTTCTTCCTGCTTTTCTGATCTGTTATTATTTGGTTGGAAAGCGTTACAGGAATATAGTAATACTCGTCTTCAGTACATTTTTCTACAGCTGGGGTGCTCCTAAATTCATTTTTGTAATTTTAGGAACCACCTTTCTTGATTTTCATTTGGTTCGATGGATGGATGGATCGGCCAATCAATTAAAAAGAAAACTGTTGTTAATTCTATCGCTTAGTGTAAATCTTGGGCTTTTATTTTACTTCAAGTATTCAAATTTCTTCATCGAAAACGTCAATGTTTTTCTCGAAGGCTTCGGAATGAATTCCATTCAATGGACGAAACTCATATTGCCTATCGGCATTTCCTTTTATACTTTTGAAACAATCACCTATGTAGTCGATGTATATCGGAGAGTACATAAGCCGCTGCAACATTTTTGGGATTATCAGACCTATATTATCCTATTTCCAAAACTTATTGCAGGACCCATCATCCGTTATCACGAATTGGCAGATCAAATTAGCGACAGATCTGAAAATGAAACTTATGAAAATAAACTCACCGGCTTTTACCGGTTTGCATTGGGTCTTGCAAAAAAGGTGATCCTGGCCAATCATATGGGTCAATATGCAGATGAAATCTTTGCTTCTGATTATACTTCCATTCACGGATCGGTTGCATGGGCTGGAATAATTGCCTACACTTTTCAAATATATTTTGATTTTAGTGGCTACTCCGACATGGCTATTGGTATTGCAAAAATGATTGGGTTCAGGTTTCCTGAAAATTTCGATAATCCCTATACTTCTGGAAGTATTACTGAGTTTTGGAGGAGGTGGCATATCACCCTGGGAAGTTGGATGAAAAACTATTTGTACATTCCGTTGGGGGGCAATCAGGTCAGGAATCCATCGAGATTGTATATGAACTTATGGTTGGTTTTTTTGGCTTCCGGTTTGTGGCATGGGGCTTCATGGAATTTTGTAATTTGGGGTGCTTATCACGGATGCTGGTTGATTCTCGAACGCATGTTTCTTCAAAAAATATACGATCAGATGCATTCGGGAGGGCTGAAGTTGATCAAAACACTTTGGTGTTTTTTCATTGTGATGATCGGTTGGGTGTTTTTCAGAGTAGAAGAAGTGGATCAGGCCTTTGCATATTTGGAAAGCATGTTTTTCTTTTCAGGCCAGGTTGGATTTCAAGCTGATTTTGAATACATTTTTTATGGAGCTTTGAGTATCGTATTTGCTTTTTTTACTTATGTTTCCTCAGGAAAAAAAATTCAGGAACAAATTTATTTTCAAACCTATACACTTCAAAGGCATTACCGGATGGCCTTGGTTTCTTTGTTACTTTTAAGTCTGTGTATAGCCATGATCAGCTCGAGCGGATTTAATCCATTTATTTATTTTAGATTTTAGGAAATGGAAAATTCTAAGAAGCCACTTAAGAAATTATTTTATGCCATATTGGTTTTAATATCCATTCCCTGGTTGCAGGGAAGTTTAAAATTATTTTCGGAAAAGAAGTTGTCTGGAGGAATTGAAAAAAAATTGCTGGTAAGTATGACCGGCACGAACTGGTTTGAAGGAAGGTATCAACATTACAAAGAAGCCTGGTTAAACGATGAATTCGGGTTCAGGAGTTTTTTTGTCCGTTTAAACAATCAATGGGATTACTTGCTGTTTGACAAAGTTCATGCAAATTCGGTCATCAGAGGAAAACAAAATTATCTTTTCGAATACAATTACATAAAAGCGTATTATGGGCTGGATTTTGTAGGGAGAGACAGCATTTACAACAGAATGCAAAGGGCTGCCAGAATCCGAGATCTTTTGAAATCAAAGGGGAAAGAACTCCTGCTTGTATTTGCAGCCAGCAAAGGCCAGTATTTTCCTGAATATTTTCCGGACAGCATTCAGTATTCAAGAAACGAAACCAATTACGAACATTACCTGCAGGCTTGTGATCATTTTCAACTCGATTATGTTGACTTTAATGCTTTTTTATTGGATGCTAAGGATACATCTAAGCATGCCTTGTATCCAAAATACGGAATTCACTGGTCGC
Organism: Saprospiraceae bacterium; assembly: GCA_016716185.1. Classification (NCBI taxonomy): domain Bacteria; kingdom Pseudomonadati; phylum Bacteroidota; class Saprospiria; order Saprospirales; family Saprospiraceae; species Saprospiraceae bacterium. The sequence continues at coordinate 550,208 of JADJWV010000002.1, forward strand.
ATTATGCTGCCTGTTTGGTAGCTGATTCGCTCATTCATACCATTGAATTAAAACTTAAAAAGGATCTGCCCGATATCTGGTGGAGGAAGATACACAAAGCCCCACCTGAATTTGATGATAACGATATTGAAAAAGGACTCAATTTGCTATTTCCGCTTCGCGGACCGCTGTATGCATACCCCCAGTATCAATTTGAAAAACCAGAAGGGAAATACTTACCCAATGTCATGGTGATTGCTGACTCGTATTATTGGAGTCTGTTTAATCTGGGCATTCACAAAAGTTTCAATAGAAATCCTTTCTGGTATTATATGTTTGAAGTATACGAACCCGGTGGGGTTGAAATGAAAAGTGGAAACAGTTCCTTTTTGGCAAGAGATCTGGAAGCGTGTGAAATCGTGGTCGTTATTTCTACTGATGCAAATCTTTCGAGATTGGGTTGGAGTTTTTTTGAAACAGCTGAAGAAATACTTTCAGATAAAAGTTTTAAAAGCAAGGCTTTTTACGAAAAAGTCCAAAATCTTGTCAACTACATTCCTACAGATTCTACCTGGATGAAACACATCCGTGAAAAATCAATTAAATTACAAATTCCAGTCGATAGCGTAATCAGGATGGATGCGATCTGGATGGTCGAGGAGGAGATGAAGGGGAAGTAGAAGATAGTTAATTGCTAATGGTTAATAGTTATTCATCATTCGTTATTCGTCATTAATTATTAGTTATTAACGTCTTCAGCCATTCCTCATAACCACCTCCTTACCTGATCGAGGCTTTTGCGGGTGCGTTCAACTCCCGGGTTGCCTGACCAGCCCATGTAAAACAGGCCGATGCACTCCTCTTGTTCCTGAAGTTTCAGGAACGCGTTGAGATGTTTGATAATTCCGGGTGTACTCCAATAAGCTCCAATTCCAACGGCTGTGCAGCCCAACCATAAATTTTGAACAGCACAAGCGACAGCAGCTGTTTCTTCCCAGGATGGAATCAGGGCTTCCGGGCTTCTGTGGATGCAAATTGCAATTACAGCAGCCGACTGAAGTGGTTTTTCTGAAGCTTTGCGTTGCTTAAGTGGGTCAAATTGATCGGGAGCTGTGGTTTTTTGATAATGTCCGGCCATGAAATCAGACAATTCCTTTTTCTTCTCGCCCTGGATCACCACAAACCTCCAAGGTTCTGTTTTTTTATGATTGGGTGCCCATAAAGCATTGGAAATCAATTCATCTATTAATTGAGGATCAATGTTGCCCGATTTGTAGGTCGACGGAAATTCTGATTTTCTCGTCGTAATGAGCTCGGTTAATGTAGAAAATTTGCTATTCATAAAAATATATTTTGATTAAACTTATAAAATATTTAGATTTGCCTAAATTTTGATCATGTTGACCGTATCTGAAGAGAATTATTTGAAAGCAATTTACAAAATCATGCAGAACAAAGGCGACTCAACAGTAAGCACCAAAGAATTGGCCCTTGAAATGGGTACAGCTGCGGCTTCTGCAACGGATATGATTCAACGGCTGGCTGAGAAAAAATTTATCAGCTATCAGAAGTATTATGGCCTGAGTCTCACCAAAGAAGGCCAAAAAGCTGCCCTCGCTCTTTTGAGAAAACACCGGCTTTGGGAAGTTTTCCTGGTCGAAAAACTGAAATTCAGTTGGGATGAGGTTCACGACATCGCAGAACAACTCGAGCATGTACATTCCATCGAACTGGTGGAACGTTTGGATTCGTTTTTGGGATACCCAAAATTTGATCCGCATGGTGATCCGATTCCCAATGAAAACGGCAGTTTTACTTATCGTTCCCAATCAAGCCTGGCCCATGTCGGTGAACCCGGAAGTAAAGTTCTGGTTTTAGGTGTCAGACAGCACAAACCCGAATTTCTCAGGTATCTGGATAGTATGCATCTCAAACCCGGATCTTCCATAGAGATTCTCGATAAGACAACTTATGATCAATCCATTCAATTGAGGAATGATCGGCAATTTTCATTTTGGATCAGTCATCAAACCGCTTTGGATATCATCGTTAAAACTTTTTAAATGAAAAAGCTATTTATTTTATTCGCATATCTTTGTACTAACAGTTGTTTGTTTGGTCAGAAACCGACAATACTGGCCACAGCATCCATGTGGGCCGATATGGCAAAAGTTATCGGTGGAGACCTGGTTGAAGTCGATATGATTGTGCCCATTGGTTCGGACCCTCATTTGTATGAACCCACTCCAAGCGACATAAGAAAAGTAAATGATGCCCAATTAATTCTTATCAATGGTTTTACTTTTGAAGGTTGGCTCGAGAAACTGATTCGCTCTTCAGGCACCAAGGCCAAGCAAAAGATAATTACTGAAGGCATCACACCCATCACGAATCCTGAATTTAAAAATTCTACAGATCCACACGCCTGGATGGATGCTCTTCACGGAAAAATATATGCACAAAATATTGGCAAAGCCCTGATGGAACTGGACCCGTTTCACGAACGCGAATATCAATTCAATCTGGATATCTACTTAAATGAATTGGATTCACTTCATCTCTACATCAGCGCTCAAATAAACAAGATTGCCGCAGAACACAGGGTGTTAATTACATCGCATGATGCTTTCCATTATTTCGGAAATCGTTATGGATTAAAAGTCGAATCACTTCTGGGAACTTCTACAGATGCAGATGTGCAAACGGGCGATTTTTTGAGGATCAACAAATTGATACGCGATCAGAAAATCCCTGCGATATTCATTGAAAGTACCATCAACCCAAAATTAATGGAACAAATCAGCAGAGAAAACGAAGTCAAAATCGGAGGTAAGTTATTTGCAGATTCTCTTGGGGAAGAAGGCACAGAGGCCGGTACATATACGGGAATGCTGCGGTCGAATACCAATGTCATTGTCGAAGCCTTGAATCAAATACCTTCGGAATCTCTGCAAACTCCAAAAACATCTGAAGATAAATCCAGTTCTTTTAGCCTCTTTTTTTACATTCCGGTTTTTATATTACTTATATTAGTTGTTTATTTTCTGATCAGGAGCATGCGTAGATTATGAACGGCCAGGTTTATTCATTAATCATTTCCGGGCTTTCAGTAGCCTATGATGAAAAAAGAGTTTTGTCAAATATTTATCTGAAAATTGAGCCAGGTCATATTTATGGATTGATTGGTCCCAATGGAGCAGGAAAGTCTACCTTATTCAAAGCGATATTGATGCAACTACCCGTCAGTTCGGGAAGCATAAAGTTTTTTGGTAAAGATGTCGAGGAGTGTCTGACTTCCATCGCATATGTTCCTCAGAAGGATGATGTGGACTGGCAATTTCCGGCCACGGTTTACGATATCGTTGCCATGGGACGGTTCCCGCATAAAAAGTTGTTTGAGCGTTTGAACAAACAGGATCACGAATTCATTCGCAGTTCAATTCAACTTCTCGACATTGAGAAACTGGCTCAGCGCCAGATTGGTGAACTTTCAGGTGGTCAACAGCAGCGCGTATTTTTAGCCAGAGCTTTATGCCAGCAAGCTGATATGTTGCTGATGGACGAACCCTTTGTAGGTGTGGATGTGAAAACGGAACAAAGGATTATTGAAATTCTCAAGCAGTTGGCATCTGAAGGCAAAACCATATTGGTAGTACACCACGATCTCGAAAGCGTACAAGCCTACTTCGATCGCGTCATTCTGATCAATCATAAGTTGATGGCATATGGAGAAACGGACAAAGTTTTCACAAAGGAAAACATAGCTGCTACCTACGCCAGCCAATCGAGTTTATTGCATTACCCGGGTATAAAAACCTAAACAATCTGTAAATCTTTTCCCAGGCCAAACCTTAAAGTTATTTTACCTCCCCGACAACTCAGCTTAGGATATTTGGTAAAACATTATTAGGTGCTCAAAACACCCCACGTAATTGCTTTAAAATTTTTTAAATATTAATTAACGTTTTGAGGAGGGTATACGTTTTAGTAGTAAATCAATAACCATGAAAGCAAGTGGAATTCTCGTTTTTTTAACATTTATATGTCTTTATTCCAACGTGCAAAGTCAAGCCAGTTTAACTGTAGGCGATGTGCGGACAAGTTGGATTACTAAACAAGGCACTGTTGAAGAAGTATTATTATCGGTGCGTCCAAAAGGTCTGTTTATGGAATATGGATTGTATCTGTCTTTTTCTGCAAAAGGACAAAACTATAAAGTCAACGACTCCCTTGAAGTTGTCCTACAGTTTACCTTGCCGGAAAAAGCCATTGTTACCGATTCCTGGTTATGGATAGGTGAGGATATATGCCAGGCCGCTTTGCTCGATATATGGACCGCTTCAAATATATATGAAAATATTGTTAACCGGAGGAAAGATCCCTCTTTGTTGAGAAAGCATAGTGCAACAAGTTACAGCCTTCGCGTTTTTCCAATGGGGGGGTCAGAAAAACGCAGTGTAAAAATTACGTATTTGGTACCTGTAAATTGGAAAAGTTCTGAAATCAGTATAGCGATTCCACATGAAATTCCCAACGCGAGTAAATTTATTCCATTGGATTTTCCAGTCATCGTTTGGGATCATCCTGATTTCAATTTTGTTAAAGTTGATAATGTGAATAGTTCTCCGATTGAATCCAGCGCAGACCCGGTTCTTGGAACTTATAAGACTTTTACACTTGCTCCTGCAGGAACATTTAAGCCAACTAATTTGGTTTTCAATCAACTTAAGCCAGAACCAGCGTTCCTCGGGGTCTATAAAAGCGGAGAAGAACATTTTTATCAACTGGCAATACAACCTGGCTCTTATATCAACGAGGTGAAATCCAACAAAATTCTTTACCTGATCGACTATCAGGAAATAGCAAACCTGCCAAAGGAAACGGTTCTCAATTCTTTGAAAAACGAGATCAAGTTAAGTCTCAGGTCTAGCGATTCTTTCAATTTATTGGTAACCAATATCAATGCGTATCCAATATTCAATGTCTGGCATTCAGCTTCACCCGGTAATATCGATCTTGCATTTGATCTGGCCAAAACCAGGATGGCTAATTTTAGTAATTTGCCATCCATCATAGAAAAAGGAATTTTATTTTTGGATGCCAACGGAAAAAAAGGAAACATCGTTCTTCTCAATAATTCGGATCAGTTTAATGGATTTAATGCAGCCAATGATTTAATTAAATACATTACCGGGCTAAATTCAAATGCGTATAAAATTTCAGTGCTGGATTATGGCAACCGTACAAAATCAAGTTATTTTAATAACAAGTATTATTATGATAACGAGTACCTGCTGGTCAATCTGGCAACCTTGTATGGAGGAAATTATGTTGCAACAAGAAATGGCAAAGCATTGACAACAGCCCTCAATGAAGTAAACAGCGATGCCTTACCCATAATCAAATACCTGGAAATTTATTTTAAACCAAACAGAGGGATCAGTTATGGTAAATACAATATGCAAAATATTGGTTTAAATACATCATTGAATACAATTATCAGGCAGTTGGGCATATTTAAAGGAGAGTATCCTTTAACAATAGAATTGAATGGTGAAATCAACAATCAATTATTTTTTCATACATTGGTTATTGATGAAAATGAAGTCATTACATTGGATTCAAGTGCAAAGAAACAATGGCAGGCACAAGGTATACAAAGCTTGGAAGCTCAATCTAACGGCTCAACATATTCATTTGATATTTTGAGAAAAAGTCTGGATAGTCGCATTTTAAGTTTATATACTGCATTTCTTTGTGTTGAAGATACCAGTCTTTATTGCAAGACATGCATTGACGAAAAGAATGTCCCAACTGCAAATGAAGATGTCAACCTGGATAGTTTGTGGGATGTTAAAATATATCCGAATCCATTTGTTGATCATTTAAATGTGGAAGTGCATTTCAAAAATCAAATTCCTCTAAAGAATAATATTCAGGGAAAAATCCTGGATCTTTCAGGCCGTACACTGCATCGTTTTGAAGCGGCTCTTGAAAATGGTGACTATCTAAAGTATCAATGGAACGGTATCACTACGACGAATTCAATCGTGCCTTCAGGAGTTTACATCATGTTGCTGGACACCGGTCAGGGAACCATACAGAAGAAGGTGATGAGGTATTAAAAGGTAGTTTTAAAGCATGAAGCTGAAAGCAAAAGATAATTGAATAGATTGGGAATAAAGTTATATGAATAGAAAATGATTTATAAGAAAAATATAAATAACTTAATCTAAAGTCCAATAATTTTAAGTCACTGTTAAAGTGAGGTCTTTTATGACAAGATAAATTATATTTCGTTAAATATTGCTTTCAGCTTCAGGTTTTCAGCTCTTTTAGGTGTTCAGACTCTTATCTGTCCACACGTTGTCCTTTGACAACTTCGGATTGATGTTCGGTAAAATTCGCTTTTTGCAGATCCACCAGTAAACAACTTACAGCAGACTCGGTAGTTGTGTACCAATTTTGATTGTTATAAGTTATCGTTCCGGTATTCCTGTCCCATTCTTTTCCCAATAACATAAAACGACTGCTGTACTTAGGGTTGGGTCCAAACATCAGGTATTTGGGAGGATCTGAAGACTCAAAACTTATGGCAAAGCGATTGGATTTGGGAGAGAAGAGATAGACGCAAGGCGTACCACTTCTAAAGATGATCTCCTCCACTTTTTCACCGCGAACGGTTTTGATTTTTCCATCCTGGATTCTCGATTCCCCGTCTGTAAATTTTCTTCGAAGGATGATGTCTTCAGAAATGTAAAATTGAATTCTCCTTAAATCTTCTTCGTTCCATTTGTAATCGTCGTAAAGTTTTTGCGTGAACGGGGTCAAAGTAGGACTGCATGCTGTTATCAAAAACATTGCGCCTAATGTTAGAATTGCAGATGTGTATTTCATAGGTATTTTTTTCGAAGGTAGTGTAAACACATCTTAGACCATAAAACTTTAATATAATTTAACCAGAAAGGAATTTTTTTTTATTTTTCTTAACGAATTTTAAAATGGATAAAACGGCAAGGGCTTGTCGTTGTTATTTAAATCTTATTTTCTGAGCGATTTTAAGATTCGCTTTTTTTGAAAAAATTCTCTCAAAAGCAAGCCAGCTTCTTCTCTCCGAAGGCCAAATTCAATTTTTGTTGCTGGATGCAACATGGAATTCCCATAACGCATATAACCCATTTTTTCATCCTCTGCAGCATAAACCAAACGTCCCAATTGCGCCCATCGCAAAGCAGACGCGCACATTGGGCATGGTTCCAGGGTGATGTAAAGCGTGCATTGTTTCAGGTATTTGCTTTGGAGATGTTGGGAAGCCGAGGTGATACACAGGATTTCAGCATGGGCTGTAACGTCGTGGAGCATTTCAGTTTGATTATGTGCTTTGGCAAGGATTTGATTTCCGGCAACAAGCATAGCGCCTATAGGGATTTCACCTTGCTGTGCAGCTTTATTGGCCTGATCCAATGCCATTTTCATAAAGTAATCGTCATCAAATACCTGAATCATAGACTCATTTTGTCATTTCCGGGGTAAAGTTATATCTTTGCACATGGAACCACATTTCTTTTCTTCGCAATTTCCACAGCAGGAAGCCCTTACCTTTGATGACGTTTTATTGGTACCCTCTTATTCAGAGGTGCTCCCCCGGGAAACAGATATTTCCAGTCAGCTCACTACCGATATCCGAATTAACGTACCCATTGTTTCTGCAGCGATGGATACAGTTACTGAAAAAGACCTCGCGATTTCAATGGCAAGGGAAGGTGGACTGGGATTTATCCACAAGAATATGAGTATTGAGCAGCAGGCCGAACAAGTGCGAAGCGTAAAAAGATCGGAAAGCGGCATGATCATAGATCCGGTTACCTTAAGCGTGGGAGCGAAGGTTAAAGATGCTTTGGAGCTTATGGCCAGGCATCGCATCGGCGGGATTCCTGTGGTGGATCAGCATTACCGGTTGGTTGGTATTTTAACAAACAGGGATTTAAGATTTGAGGCTCATCCGCAAAAGCCCATTTCTGAAATCATGACTGCCGATCATTTGATTACGGCACCAGCCGGAACAACTTTAGAAAAAGCGAAAACCATTTTACAGAAATTTAAAATTGAAAAACTCCCCGTCGTAAAGAAGGATGGCACCCTGATCGGACTGATCACTTATAAAGACATCATGAAAATTCAGAACTATCCGAATTCTTGTAAAGATGCTCTGGGTCGATTGGTCGTAGGTGCAGCAGTTGGGATTGCCGCGGATACCCTGGAGCGAATCGAGGCATTGGTTCATGTGGATGTCGATGTGGTATGTATCGATACCGCACATGGACATTCCAAGGGAGTGCTCGATATGGTGAAAAAAGTCCGAAAAAAATTTAAATCATTACAGTTGATCGGAGGAAACATCGCTACCGGAGAAGCTGCTTTGGATTTGGTGCAGGCTGGTGTGAATGCAGTTAAAGTCGGAGTGGGTCCGGGGAGTATTTGTACAACAAGGGTCGTTGCAGGGGTAGGTGTTCCGCAGCTTACCGCCATCGCGCTGGCGGCAAAAGCGCTGAATAAAAAAGGTGTCCCTATAATAGGCGATGGTGGTATCAGATATACAGGCGATATTCCTAAGGCACTTGCGGCCGGTGCGAGCACCATTATGGCTGGTTCGCTTTTTGCCGGAACAGAAGAAGCTCCCGGCGAAACCATCATCTTTGAAGGAAGGAAATTTAAAGTTTATCGGGGCATGGGATCTTTGGGTTCGATGCAATTGGGAAGCAAAGACCGGTATTTCCAGGATGTGGAAGACGATATTAAAAAACTTGTTCCAGAAGGTATTGAAGGAAGGGTTCCTTATAAGGGACTGGTTTCTGAAGTCATGGTCCAATACATAGGCGGACTGAGAGCCAGTATGGGTTATGTGGGTGCGCGCAACATCAATGAAATGCATCGTGCAAAGCTGGTTAGAATTACCAACAGCGGAATCAACGAATCTCATCCGCATAATATCACTATTACCAAAGAATCTCCTAATTATACAAGGAGATAAGATTTTAGAACTTCCTTTTTCGCTTGTAAACTGCGAATGAAGATTTTCGATTTTTATTTGACTGCAACTCAAATATCATTCCTGATACAAAGCACAATAAGCGCCTGCCGGATCCTGTACGATGGCATATTTCGCTGAACCCATGTTTTTCGGGCCTGAAATAATTTTTCCGTTAGCGGCCACTAATTTCTCCAAACTCTCATCGAGGTTATTCACATAAAAATAAATCAGCCAAACGGGCGGTAGTCCGCTGTTGCTACCTCTGGCAAAACAAATTCCCGTTTTGGTTTGCCCGTCATCCGGTGAGTTCATGCAAAAGTCAGAATAGCCACCCATGTCCACTTCACTAAAACTGTAACCTATGACATTTGCATAGAAATCCCGGATCTGATCTGCATTTTCAACCGTGAGATCAGCCCATCCAAAAGAACCTGCCGGATTTTTCATATATTCATATTTAATTGGTATTATTCTCCTACTTTATCAGGAGGCCTCAATTCATTCTGCCTTCTCCTCTACAAAGTACATATCGATCTGCCCCTTGTGTTTAGCCTCAATCTTGCCCCGATAAAAACAATTAAATTGATCTTTAATCAATTCATACGTTGTGCCGCTGACATTTACTTTACCGATCTCACCCGATGATTCCATCCTGGAGGCAATGTTGACGGTGTCGCCCCAAATATCGTAAGCAAATTTCCGGATGCCCACTATTCCGGCTACAACAGGTCCCGTATGGATGCCAATGCGCAACTCAAAAAAACGGAGTCCTTTGGCCGACAATTCCCTTTTATTGGTCTCCATGAATTTCTGGAATTCCAATGCAGCCTGAACAATATCATGGGCATGTGATGCATTGGCGGTGGGCAATCCACCCACGCACATATAACTATCCCCAATTGTTTTAATTTTTTCGATGGGGTACTTTGAAATAATGTTGTCGAAAACGATATAATATCGATTGATTTCCTGCACGAGTTCCTCAGGGGCCAACTGCTCACTGGTTTTTGTAAAATTCTGAAAATCGGTAAACATCACCGTAACAGAATCGTATCGCTTTGCTTTTGCCGAACCACTTTGTTTTAGCTCATCCGCCGTTTCCTCAGGGAGAATATTGAGAAGTAACTCGTCCGTCTTCTTTTTTTCCAATGCCAATTCCTGCGTTCTTTCCTTTACTTTCGACTCCAGCATGATGTTTTGCGATTGAATGATAATCTCATTATCTTTTAATTGTTGAAGTGCATCCAACTGAGCATCTTCCTTTTCTTTATTAATGGTGTTTAATTTGTTGGCCAAAGCCAATAGTAGCAACAAGGCTTCGGTAGCCGATCCAAATTTTAACGAATGTCCTGTTATCGCATTATAAGGAATTAAGTTGAAGTCTTTCAGGATGAATACCACCAAACTGGATAACAAAGCAGTCCAGGCAAACAGGAAAAACTTAGCCGGTTTGTATCCCGATTGCAATACCCTGATCGCTCCAATAAAAAATATACAGATCAAAAGAAGTGCTGCTATTTCAACATATATAGTCCCCAGCATAAAATTTCCTGAAAGGACGATGGCCATATTAAAACTAAACAATACCAATAGTCCAACAAAGGCATAATGGATTACCGGTGCATTCTGTTTGGTGTGAAGAAAGTGAATGGCAAACAAAATACCAGAAATTCCTAGTAAGGAGGAGATCACATCTTCATATTGGCCCAGCCACGCATAATCGCCCCAAAGATATTCATGGGCATACCCACTCAGTGAAGCATTCATAAATGCCATAAAAAAGACATAAATGACATAGTATATGTACGACGTATCTTTTACCGAAAAATAAAGGATCAAATTATAAAGGATCATCAAAAACATAAATCCGATATAAATACCCATCATAAAATCTTCCTTATGGAATACTTCCGCAAATCCTTTAAGTGTGCCGACTTTGATGGGCACAATGGTTCCCCTGCTGTGCCGGACTTTTAAATAAAATTCCTTGGCAGTATCCGTTTTGTTACAAAGAAGTAAGAGGTAGTTGTTGTTATGGAGTTCCCGTTCATAGATGCTCAAGCCTACTCCTGATTCCTTAGTATTTAAAATGCTCTCGCCACTCACTTCATACAGAAATATGCTGTCAAGGCCATTATTAGATATTTCGAGGTAGCAGTCCTGATCGTGGGGGTTGATCAGTTTAAACCGCATCCACAATACGGACTTTGTAATGCCGATATTGGGAACATCCTGTTTACTTATCAGGAATGGGATATTTCGTTTATTAGAAAGGATCGAAGAGATGGTTTGTGTGGCTGAGCTATCCACATAACACTCGACGTACTTGCCAATGTTCAAAACGGTCCGATCTGTTGGGATTTCCACGATTGCTTGTGCATGGAGCAAATCCATCCCCAAATACAAGTAGCTGATTATGGAGAGTATGAAATATTTCATAATTCGGCCCAATCCAATTTCAAAGAAGGCTTGGTTATTGAAGAATAAACTAATGTTGATTCGAAGCCCAATGGCTATTGGTAAATGTAAGTCAGTTTTTTTAACTATTAAAACTTGATTACAGGATTTAACCCGGGCTGGTAAGCATGAGATTTAGAATCAGGGCAAAGATTGATGTAAAGGACCAGAATATGAAACCGGGGACGTATCCGGAAGCAGATTCCATTCTCATTTTAGTTTAGGTTTTGGCCTGGGCAGGTTTTGCAAACGCCAAACTTTCTTTCGTTATGTTAACATGCCGAATTCTGTCAGCCACACCCACACCCACACCCACACCCATGCTGAATTCGGGAGGGGTTTGTTGTGATGGAATAGACTTTACGTAAGCCTCAAAATCTAGTTCGACGGAGCTCACTTGCCCCATCAGTACTGATGGGGTCGGTTCGCTGTGTCGAAAGCCACTTCGTGTGGCTTTCTCCTTGCTCACACCCACACCCATGCCGGATTGTGCCGAAGGTGGGACTCGAACCCACATGTCCTCGCGAACACACGCCCCTGAAACGTGCGTGTCTACCAATTTCACCACTTCGGCTTAGCCTTGTTTTAGAAACAAGTGTGCAAAAATAAGGAGAAGATGCATTTCGCGATGCAGTTCAATAATATATAAAAAAAGCTTATATATCGGGCTACCTCTTATCTTTGCAGGAATTATCCGCGGGCATGATTCCATATAAAAGACACCTGGTTACTGCAGCTTTGCCTTATGCCAATGGGCCCCTGCACGTAGGACACTTGTGTGGTGCATATCTTCCTGCGGATGTTTATGTGCGATTTCAGAAACTGCTCGGTAAGGATATCGTTTTCATTTGTGGCTCGGACGAACACGGCGCTGCAATTACCATGCGGGCACTCAAAGAAAATAAGACGGCACAGGAAATCATCGATACCTATCACAAGCAATTTGTAGAGACCTTCAAGAGGATTGGTATTTCGTTCAATTATTATCACCGCACTTCTGCAAAATTACACCACGAAACTTCTCAGGAATTTTTCATGGAGCTCTATAAAAAAGGAGCGTTCGAAGAATTGGAATCCGAACAATATTACGACCCCCTTGCAAAACAATTTCTGGCCGACCGCTACATCACCGGTACATGTCCGAAATGCGGCAACGCAAATGCCTATGGCGATCAATGCGAACAATGTGGCAGCAGTTTGAATCCCATGGATCTTATTTCTCCCAAAAGCGTGCTGACCGGAGAAACACCTGAAATTAAAAAAACCAAACACTGGTATCTCCCCTTGCAACATCACGAATCGTGGTTGAAGAGCTTTATAGAAGAAGGGACTTTAGATGGTGCTTTCCACCATGATCCGGAGACCTGGAAAAATCACGTCATCGGACAATGTAAATCCTGGCTGGAAGGTGGACTGCAATCCAGAGCGATGACCCGAGATCTGGACTGGGGCGTGGATGTCCCTCCTGAAATTGAAGGATCTGAAGGAAAGAAATTATACGTATGGATGGATGCTCCCATTGGTTACATTTCCTCGACGAAACAATGGGCAACCGAAAACAATAAAGACTGGAAAGAATATTGGCAGGATCCCGAATCGGAGCTCATTCATTTTATTGGAAAGGACAATATAGTTTTTCATTGCATCATTTTTCCAGCGATATTAAAATCTCACGGTGGATATAATTTACCATCCAATGTTCCTGCCAATCAATTTATGAATCTCGAAGGAGATAAAATATCCACTTCAAGAAATTGGGCAGTTTGGGTGCACGAATTTTTGGACGATCTGCCGGGTTATGAAGATTCACTCCGGTATTACCTCGTGAAGAACATGCCGGAGCAAAAAGACAGCGAGTTCACCTGGAAAGGATTTCAGGATGCACACAACAACGAACTCGTTAATAATTTATCAAATTTTATTCACAGGGTCCTCAGTCTTACGCATAAATATTACAAGGGTCAGGTGCCAGATTTTGATCCGGATCAAAGTATCGAGGGCGTGGCAGGTGATGAGCTGGGTGGATTTCACGACGCTGAAATGATTTATTTGTTCGACAAGATCCAAGAACTCACACAGTACATAAGGGAATACGATTTCCGATCTGCATTAAAAGAATTGATGGAGATCAGCACCGCCGGGAATCAGTTATTGCAAAACAACGAGCCCTGGAAATTGCAAAAATCGGATCCGGATACCGTGCAGGTGGTAATGAATTTAAGCTTGCAATACGTCGTTGCACTGAGCGTCATCATGCATCCCTTTATGCCTTTTGCGGCATCGCGTTTGCGCAAAATGATGAATCTGCCAGAGCTGCAGGAAGAAAATGATTTGAACATCCTTTTGGATAATCTGGCCGAAGGTGGATTTCTCATTGAGAGCGGCCACCAAATCCATGAAGCAGAATACTTATTTGGTAAAATCGAAGACGAATCCATTCAAAAGCAAATCGATAAATTGCATCAATCAAAAGCAACCGGAGCCACACAAACTGCTGCTGAAACCAATACTTCTTATCAACCCTTGAAGCCGCATGTAAGCTATGATGATTTTGCGAAAATGGATCTCCGCACAGCCAAAATCATTCACGCCGAAAAAGTAGCCAAAGCCGATAAACTCCTCAAACTCGAATTGGATCTCGGCTTTGAAAAACGCACGGTAGTCAGCGGCATTGCCCTCCACTACAAACCGGAAGAGATCATTGGCCGTCAAGTCTTACTCTTGGCTAATCTGGCACCACGGCCTTTAAAAGGTATTGAATCCAACGGCATGATCCTTATGGCCGAAAACAGCGAAGGAAAACTAACATTTGTAAGTGTCGATGAATTTGCAGCTACGGGGTCGGTGGTGAAGTAGGCATGTAGGTATGTAGGCATGTAGGCTTTTAGGCTTTTAGGCTTTTAGGCTTTTAGGCATGTAGAAATGTAGGCATGTAGGCATGTAGGCATTTAGGCATGTAGGCTTTTAGGCATGTAGGCATGTAGGCATGTAGGCATTTAGGCATGTAGGCTTTTAGGCATGTAGGCTTTTAGGCTTTTAGGCATGTAGGCATGTAGGCATGTAGGCATGTAGGCATGTAGGAATAACAAATGCTAACATCCGTTAGTTCCATCAATTGCAATTATTTATAAATTATTTTTTTGGGCTTTATCCAATAAATGGATAGTAAGGGCTGAAGGGGATCAGGATAAAGGCATGTAGGCCTGGACTTAGTAGGTTTGGATGAATGTCTGGAAGTCTGTTAGTATGAGAGTCTTCTCGACAAAATTGGTCATGATTGTTTCGTAATTGTAGATCTTTTCAATTTTATCAGGATGGTTGTTTATTTTAAAACGAACGATTGTTAGTCGCAACAACCAGCAACCAGCAACTAACAACCAATCACTGCCAACTACTTCACCAGCGTCACCGATCCCTTGACATGTGAGGGGACGCCGCATTCTGCCCGTTCGTATTTTGCATAATAGGTATAAGTATCTACAGGTGCCGGATTGCCATCGAAAATGCCATCCCAGCCTTCATCTATTTTGGTAGTTTCGAATACTTTTTGTCCCCAACGGTTGAATACTGCCAGTTCGTATTTGCTCACAGTAGTGATGTCTTTGATAAATGGTTTGAAGGATTGGTTTTCCATAATTTGCGACTGGGGTACAAACACATTAGGGAATTGTAGAATTTTTTCTTCAACTGCTTGTACGTTAAAGTTTTGTATACAGCTACCTAAAATAGCGGAATAAATTCCAGGTTTTAATACATAAATCGTATCTGTTGTTTGTCCGGTACTCCACAATATTTCATTGACTCCTTTCGGTTTATTAATAATGAAAATAGGCAAAGGAAATTTATTACAAGAGTCTAATTTAACCTCGGCTAAATCATCCTTCAATTTAATGATAAAAGTATTTGTAAATGTAGATTGGCAATAAGAAATTGTCACTTTGTAGGTTCCTGGATTTGTAATGGGTCTAAAGAATTGAGTGGATCCATTATCCCAATTGTAAGTAGCACCAGGTGCATTAAAAGGGTATAATGTATCTGGATAATTACATATTTCATAAACTTCAACTTCATCATTGAATTCCGGAAGTCTGATGATAAATGTTTTTGTAAAAGTAGATTGGCAATAAAAAATAGTTACATTATAAGTGCCTGGTTTTGTGATTGCTCTATAACTTTGGGTGCTATCATTATCCCACAAAAATCTAGCCCCATTGCCATCGAAATTGGCATATATGGTGTCAGGATAAGAACAAATATCGAAATTTAAAGTATCGTTCTCGAATTTCGGCAAACTCACAATAAAAGTAATCTTAAAATCCACTTCACATTTTGTAACCGTAACATTATAGGTGCCGGGCCCACTCACATCAATGGCAGAAGTGGTATCTCCCGTTTGCCATTTGTAACGCGAATCGGGAAACTGATTTGCAAATAGTCTTCTCGGATAATTACATTCTGCTATATTGAAAACGATGTCCTGAAATGTCCTGTAACTCACGATGTAGGTAATCACTGCAGATTTTCCGCAATACTCAATTTTGACGCTGTACCTTCCTGCTTCTTTAACCCAGGTTCCCGATTGGTTGGTCCCATTGCTCCATTCGTACCGCGCATTGGGTATTTGTATACCGGCAAGAAATACGGAGTCTCCTTTACAGAGTACCTCAGGGATTTCACTATCCTGCAAATCGAATTTTTCGCATTGTCTTACAAAGGTTGCTGGAACTTCCAATGCCCTGAAAGGAACAGCTTGTCTCTGTGTTTGTGAGTCCCTTGCAGCTATGTTTGGAATTTCCTGCATATTGATAAAACCCCGTTGAAGAAAATTGAATTTCGCGCTGTCGCATACATCCAATCGGGTGGCGGCTTTTATATTCAGCATGCCTCGGCCTGTGCTGTCATTTCCTAATACTGCACAAATACCAACATTTCCATCGTTGATGAGACCGGCTTTGTAGTC
This sequence comes from Saprospiraceae bacterium, assembly GCA_016716185.1. Classification (NCBI taxonomy): domain Bacteria; kingdom Pseudomonadati; phylum Bacteroidota; class Saprospiria; order Saprospirales; family Saprospiraceae; species Saprospiraceae bacterium. The sequence continues at coordinate 566,635 of JADJWV010000002.1, forward strand.
TCTCACTGTATCTTCCGCTTTAAAATATACAGATTCGAACACCCTTCCGGTATTATTTATTTTATGAGCTATAATGGAAGCTTGTTGGGTACTGTTGACAGTATCTACTCCATGAAAGACAATTTGCCGGGTACCGTCTAGAAAAAGTCTGTTGTTGTATTCATTGAGTACACCTGGTTGTCTTAAATTTCTAATGCGATCTGATTCCCATACAAAATCACCGTTTTCGTGAATTGCAATCACTTGTTTGAATCTGGGTCTTTTAATTTGGCCCGTATCAGGAATGGGATCGACATAATCGGTACCGAATACGATATGACTATCTCTTTGAATGGCGGTGTTTTGCATAAGTGTCAATCCGGTAAATCCTCTCGACCAGATATTGGATCCGGAAGTATCGTATTTTCTTACCTGCAAACCATCACCTACTACAAACTCATTTTCCCGGGTCATTAATATCCATTTGAGATCGCTGCTATCCGATAATTCTTTAGTCCATTGAGGGTTCAACAAACTATCCAGCAATACGACCCTGCTGCTCAGATTTCGTTTTGCATTCCTGAATTGGTAAGCCAATAAAATCCGATCATTGTCATATACAGAAATCATGGGTGTATGATGTTCTGTAGAATTTGAAGCGCCTAAAAACTGTGCCGAGGATATGTTCGCATTGTTGGAGTAGAAAATGAGAATTCTGGATCCCCCAATGCCGGAATGTGCTACCGCGGTAATCAGATATTTGCGTTGACCTAAATGGACGACCTGCGCCTCGCTGACTTGAACGCCGAGAGGCAAATCGATGCGGTGGCTCTGTTCAACCTCGCCACAGTAATTAAACTGGATCATGGACAAGGTGGAATCCTGGCCGGTTACCAAAGCAAACCAGGCTCCAAAATCATCTCCGGCGACATCCACGGCCTTTGCATTTATCGAATCTGCTTTGTCGATAAACATCAAAGGTTGTGCGTTTCCGGTTAAATTCAATAACAATAAAGCAAAACAGGCAATAATCAAGCGCATCAGTTATGTATTAAGAGCGACAAAAATAGTTAATTAACAGGTGCAGGAATGTTAAAATTTGTCTTATTCAGACGGTCATTCCTAACTTTATGAACGATTTCTACGACATTTTCATACGTCACTCAGGAGTACAGCTCGCAAAACTTTTACAACTTTATTACTTTAAAGGAAAACACTCACAAAGCGCATGAAATTAATTTTAAAAATTTTACATATAAATTATATTATATATGTAATTTGTTTATTTACAATTGATATAAATGCCCAGCAGTCCTTTCACCTCCAAAAAATAGCGCAGGTTAAAATTCCGGAAAACGCATCCAGTATTTGGGGTTACACAGACTCACATAGGGTAGAGTATGCACTTTTAGGCACTTCAAAGGGATTGAGGATCTATTCTTTGGAAAATCCGGCCAATCCTCAAGAATTGATTTCAATTCTGGAATATCCTTCACTTTGGCGAGAAATAAAGACCAGCGGCCAATTTGCCTATATCGTCAACGAAAGTTATGGAGGTTTACTGATTGTCGATTTGAGATCGCCAAAGGATTCCATTCCCTACAGGTTTGTCAGCCAATTGGTGAACGCGGAAGGTGATAGTTTGGAATTGCAGACTTCACATACTTTGTTTGTCGATGAAAAAGGCCTGATATACCTGTCTGGTGCAAAAAATATCGGCAATGCATTTGCCATACTGGATCCAAGGGTTGATCCCTGGAATCCATTGGTATTGTACAACAACCAGGAATATTATTGTCATGAAGTTTTCGCCCGAAACGATACAGTTTATGCAGCTGAATTGCTAAACGGGGTGTTTAGTATTTTTGATTGTCGCGATAAAAAGAACGTACAACGAATTGCAGATCAGCCTACCGGAGGTCATTTTACACATTCTGTCTGGCTTGAAAAGGATCGCAAAATACTTTATACTGTTGATGAAACGGAAGGGGCAAGTGTAGAAGCCTGGGACCTGACGGACCTTGAATTCATTCGGAAATCAGATAGTTATAAAGTGAACAATAAGGAGTATCCCGCGGTCATTCCACATAATGTGTTTCATACTAACGATCGTTTGTATGTATCCTATTACACCGAAGGCGTGCGCATCCTGGATACGCGCGATCCTTATAATTTGGTGGAGGTGGCGTTGTACGATACACATGAAGAATACCTGGAAGGATTCCATGGATGTTGGTCGGTGTACCCATTTTTCAAGGATGGATTATGCATTGCTTCGGATATTGAAAACGGAATGTTTGTATTGCAGTATGACAACAACCCGGCTGCTTACCTGCATGCTAACATACGTTCGGCCCGGGATGGTTCCTCTGTCCAGAATGCTAAAATGGAATTGTCCAGCCGGGGTATCAGCACGGAAGCCTTTTCCGGCTTGAACGGTCTAATCAAAACGGGACTTGGCCTATCAGATACAGCCTACATTCTCGTTACCAAAAAAGGATTTTATCCGCATAGGGATACGATCCTCATCAAACAAGACAGTACAGTCTATCTGAATATTGATATGCTGGAACTTCCTGTCTATGATGTCACCCTTCACATAAACGACAGACAATCAGGACAAGCCATTCAAAACGCAGAAGTCGTTTTCTATAACAGTGATTTTGAATTTCGTTACCAAAGTGATTCCGACGGACGGGTTCTTGCTAAAGATATATACAGTCAGCCCTGGAATATCTCCGCCGGAAAATGGTCGTATCGCACAGAATTCTTCGCCGATCTTCCCATCAACGGAAACCAGGATTTGAAAATGGAATTAGGCAAGGCCTATCAGGATGATTTTTTACACGACCTGCAATGGACATCTTTTACTTCTCAGGACCCCCTTGTGCATTGGAGAAGAGGCACATTTGAAGAACTGGCTTTCAAATTCAGCAATTTTCCAACGAAGGACATTGATGCTGATTTTGGAAACTATGCCTATTATACCAGCAATTACGAAATCTCGGATACGGCCTATCATCTTAAAGGGCAATTGACACTCCAATCGCCACCCATGGATCTCAGTGGCTTTGATGAGATCGAACTCAGCTATCATGCCTGGTCCTACGGTGGTTACGAATCGACCAAACAAACCTGGCTTCAGCTCACGGATACGTCTTTGCTTTTGGAAAACATTCCTGAAAATTTGACCGGACAATTCAATCCTGTATCGAAAATCCATTTAAAGGTAAAAGGATATAAACGCGACTCCGCCCATTTCCAATTCAAACTATTCAATCATGTGGATAGTTTTTTTAAGGAAATCCGGCTGATCGCTGCCTTTGATGGATTCCAATGTATCGGCAAAATAAATGCAAGTACTGAAGAAACCTACCCATCCATCCAGCTTTACCCTAATCCCGCAAACCAAATAATCCATTTAAATCTTCCCGGCAACATCCCTTTACCTGCAAGTTTAACGATTTCAGATCTCTTCGGCAGAAACCTGTTGCAAAGGTCTTGTTTAAAACAGGGAGAAATCGAAATGGATATAGGCGAACTGCAAGCAGGCCTTTATTGGGTGCACATAAAGGGGACAGCTTTCAAATGCAGTTTTGTGAAAATTTAAAGTTATGCTCATTCTATAGGTATCCAGGAGGCATAGTTTTTAAACTAGAATGCAATGAATCGATTCGGCTTTCCGGGTTTTGTGAAGCCATCGTATAAAATTTATAACTAACAATTGTTAGTATCGGTTTGCCCGATCTCACCGCTACATTTAGTATAACGGGAACGGTACCTAAAATTCCATTCCAAAATCCTCCATATCGTTATACCTTTGCGCTGCCAAATACAACGTATGGACTACAGAAAAGAAAAAGATACCATGGGGATTGTGGAAGTCCCCGCCAATGTGTACTGGGGCGCCCAAACCCAGCGATCTATCGAAAATTTCAAGATTGCCCGAGAGACCAACCGGATGCCCATTGAGATCATTTATGCCTTCGCTTATCTCAAGAAAGCGGCGGCTCTGGCCAATCTCGATGCCGGCGTTCTGGATGCAGCCAAATGTGCCATCATATCCAAAGTCTGCGATGAAATACTTTCCGGACAATGGAACGATCAGTTTCCACTGGTGGTCTGGCAAACGGGATCCGGTACCCAATCCAATATGAATGTCAATGAGGTCATCGCATACAGGGCTCATGTTCTCGGAGGAGGCACACTGATGGATGAAAAAAAATCGGTGCATCCGAATGACGATGTCAACAAATCCCAATCCAGCAACGACACATTCCCTACAGCTATGCATATTGCTGCATACAAAATCCTGCAAGATGTCACCCTGCCGGGTTTGAAAAAGCTGAGGGACACTTTAAAAGAAAAATCTCTAAGTTTTCAAAATATTGTAAAAATCGGCCGGACCCATTTGATGGATGCCACCCCGCTCACTTTAGGCCAGGAGTTTTCAGGATATGTATCGCAACTCAACCACGGAATCCGCGCGATCGAGAATACCCTCGATCATTTGTCGGAACTGGCGCTTGGAGGAACTGCAGTCGGAACGGGCATCAACACACCTCCCGGATATTCGGAAAACGTGGCCCGGCATATTGCCACCCTGACGGGATTGCCCTTCAAAAGTGCCGAAAATAAATTTGAAGCTCTGGCTGCTCATGACGCTATCGTAGAATCACATGGTGCTTTAAAAACAGTAGCCTGCAGTCTTATGAAAATAGCCAATGACGTACGACTGTTAGCCTCAGGTCCGAGATGTGGATTTGGAGAATTGTTTATTCCAGACAATGAACCCGGATCTTCTATCATGCCCGGAAAGGTCAACCCCACTCAGTGCGAAGCAATGACCATGGTCGCTGCACAGGTTTTGGGAAACGACGTAGCCATCAATATCGGAGGTTCCAACGGACATTTTGAATTGAATGTGTTTAAACCCATGATGATTTACAATTTTCTGCATTCTGCAAGACTGATTGGTGAAGTCTGCGTTTCATTCAACGATAAATGTGCAACGGGAATAGAAGCCATTCCCGAAAACATCAAAAAGCATCTCGATAATTCGCTGATGCTGGTGACCGCTCTGAACACCAAAATAGGCTACTATAAAGCTGCAGAAATTGCACAGACGGCCCATAAAAATGGAAGCACTTTAAAAGAAACGGCCGTCCGTCTGGGTTATCTCAGTGTTGAAGAATTCGATCAATGGGTCATACCCGAAAATATGGTTGGTGAAACAAAATCATAATCCGTCTTCAAATATAAGTCCATCGCTCATTCCGCCCTTCGAGAAATACCATCTCGACAATGGATTGACGGTGATCATACAACCGGAGGAAAACACCTCATTGGTTGCCGTTTGTATGTTGTATAAAGTGGGATCCAGAGATGAACAAGCGGATAAAACCGGTTTGGCCCATCTATTTGAGCATCTCATGTTTTCAAATTGCGGACCCGGGGTGGATTTCGACGAGCTGTTGCAAAACGCCGGTGGAGACTGCAACGCATTTACAACGACCGACACTACCCAGTATTATGCGGTGGCACCCGCTGCTCAGTTGGAATTAATTTTGGCGCTGGAGGCAAACAGAATCAGTGGTTTTCATGTAAGTAAAAAAGATTTTAAAACACAACAGCGCGTTGTACTGGAAGAATTCAGTGAGATGTATATGAACAATCCTTATGGAATGTTCTCACATGAAATCATGCAAATGGCGTACAAGGTTCATCCCTATCGTTGGCCGGTTATCGGTTCGGATCCCAAACAATTGTCTGCATTGAGCATACACGATGCTGAGGCTTTTTACAATCAATATTACCATCCCGGAAATGCAGTTTTGGTGATTAGCGGAAAAATAAATGTCGCACAAACTAAAAAATACATCGACAAACATTTTGCAGCTTTTCAAAGCGGGCATCCTGTGCAAAGAAAATATCCTGCTGAGCCTGCTTTAAAGGAAGCCAGAACACACACCAACCGAAAACAATTGCCGGAAGAAGCATTTTATTATGCCTTCCCATATTGCGGAAGAATGGATCCCGATTTTTATGCAGTCGATTTTTTAACAGATGTGCTTGCCGAAGGCAAGAGTTCATTGCTTTATAAAATTCTCAAGAAGGAAAAAATGATCTGTTCGACCATCGATTGTTATATCACTTCGACCATCGACCCAGGCTTGATATTGGTAGAAGGTAAGTTAAATCCAGGCCATACCATTGAACAGGCTGAAACTGAATTTTGGGATATCATTTCCAAACTACAAAACGAAAATATTGATGCCCATACCTGGGAGAAGTTTATGAACAAAAACGAAAGCGCTTATCTTTTTAGTCAGGTCGGCATTATGAATCAGGCATTGAATCTCTCTTATGCGGAGTGGTTAGGAAATCCGGAATTGATATTTACGGAATTTGAAAATTATAAAAAACTGAATGCAGAAAACATTCGCGAGGCAGCTGTAAAATATTTTCCTTTTGATCAAAGAATCAGTTTGTATTACAAACAGGAACTTGCTTAAATCAGAGCATATTTTAATAATTTTAGCAACCAAAATTTTTCGGTGGTTTATACTTAAAATGATCTGATAAATGCAATTGAATATCAGCATTCAGAAGTGGGGCTCGCCCTTCGTTGGATATCAGAATTTCCACAGGCAAGCCGAGGCATTGCTCGATGTTTTGTGGCAGGGTCAGTTGAATATGTATCTGGCTCAATCCAATTTGAAACACCCCCCATGCTATCAAAATGGATAAAATCCGGTTCATCATTATTCACCAAATATACTGCATTTAACACCTTTGGATCAACAAAGCTGTATTGCTGTTTAATATTTTGAGTATTAATTATTTAAATAGATAATTTACATCCAAAGCGATTCCCTGAAAGAACTCTGGCTTCGAAGCGCCTCAAGTTTGCTTTTGCGCCAAAGGTTTGAGTACCTTAAGGTCGAAATAGATGGTTCCAAATGGGAGGAGTGAAGCGAGGAATGCATAGAACAGCAAAGAAGTCTTCCAATTCTGTTTGTCGTAAAAGTGGATGCTGTAAGCAATATAAGCCATGAATAAGATTCCGTGCGGCATACCCAGCAACTTAACGCCCAGATCATTGCCACCTATGTATTTGACCGGTACGGCAATACCCAATAGTAAAATGTAAGAAATACCCTCAAGAAATCCTACCAGGCGATATTGTTTTAAACGATCCATAAGCTATTAGGAACGCCCTTGAAGGTTTAAAGTTTAAGGTTTGCTGTAAAAAAACAAAAATGAACTTATGAACCCATAGTTCTTTGTCCAGATAACCATTCATTCTCTCTTTTACCATTCTATTCCTTCCGGTCTCAACCAAAACAATTCCTGTAAGTTTGATAAATGAATATGCCTGCTTACGGTTTCAGAAAATTTCGGATGATTGAAAAAGTTTTTTCAGGTTCTTCAACAAAAGTATTATGTCCACTTTTCTCAAAAAGATAAAACGCTGCTTGCGGACAATAGGTTTTATACTGCACCATCAACCAGGGTACAGCTACGCGGTCAAACCGGCCGGCCAAAATGAGTACGGGCATTTTTAAGTCTTTCAATTTTTTTCGAAAATCAAATCGGCCGATATCACTTCCAACTTTAAAATCTCCATCCTTTCCAACCATTTGATAGTACAGTTTCGCATTAAATCGGTTGGGATAAGGATTCTGACCTCTGCTTTTGAAATTTTCAGGATTGTAAGCATAGAGAAAACCATATGGAACCCTGCCATATACCTCCTGGTGAATGGGATCGCTCGATTTAAAACCCTGTTTGCGCAATACCTTCAGTGTATCCCACACTTCCGGATAATTTACCCTGATCTCGTGATTGCAATTATCATCATTCTCCTGCCACATGGCATGACTGTGAAAGGGAGCAGATAAAATCAAATGTTTGACCCGCTCAGGAAATTTCAAGGCATAAGCCTGCGCCACAACCGTGCCATAGGAATGTCCGAAAATATTGATGGCAGAGAAATTCATCGCTACGCGCAAGGCTTCGAGATCTGCGACATCCCTGTCGAGATTGTAATCGCGTACATCCAAAGCTGTATCCGAAAGTCCGCGCCCGAAACCATCAAAATAGACTAATTTGCACGACGTTGCCAGCGAATCCAGCCTTCGCATCCCTACATGTGCACTACCGGGTCCTCCAGGAATGACAAACAAGGGGTCTCCCTCCCCATGACTTACCGTCCAAATCTTCGCACCATTTATAGTGTAATACTTTCCATCAACCCGGCTATCGGGAAACTGCTGGCCAAACAAAATCATTGAACTCAAAAGTCCAAAAAGAATCAAATAGGTTTTTTTCATGTTTTTTTTAAATGATATTCATGTTTAGTTAAGATGGACTTTTCGTCCCGATAAAATAAAGCTAACTATTTCTTTTCTGAAGTATTATGCCATTTTATCGGGATTTCGAAGTTTCGAAGTTTCGACATTTCGACTTTTTGACTTTTTGACTTTTAGGTTGGTTTTTGTATCTCAAAATTAACGAACGTTTGTTAGTCACATCAACTGCCAACCCCCTACTAACAACTAACAACTAGCAACTAGCAACTAACAACCAACAACTAGATTCTTACAAATCGAATTCAAGTGTATCGCCTGCTTTGAAGCTTTTGGATTTGTCGGAAGAACTTTTGACAATGGGTTTGCTTTGATCGAGTACTTTCACCAATGGAACATCTTCAATTTTATTGCCGATGGCTTTCCAGCCTTTGACATCTACAAATTCGCGGATGGTCAAAATTTCATCAATACTTTCTTTTTTCCTTTTGTAGGTAAACAATACTTCAGGATCCGGATGTGTGCTAGCAAAATACAATTTCGAAGCCTTGCTTTCTCCAATAAATCCGAAGCGTTGATTTAAGCTCGTGGTTTCAATTTTAAAACGCTTTGCCATCGACCACGATTTTTCACCTTCGAAGTAAACAACAGACAAAATATCATCCGGATTGAATTTTCCAATACTCAAGACCTCATCATAGCTATACCGATTGTTGAGATCGTATTCGGTTATTTCATAGGATCCATTTTTAAATATGCAAAGCAGGCGGTCTCCACGGTTTAAGCCACCAAGAAACTGTCCTCTTTCTTCCGTATTGAGGCGACCGGTCGAAGGATCGTACCAAACTTGCTGAGCACCAAGAGTTGATTTACCTTTTTCTTTGAGTTGAATTTTTCTGACGGGATATTTTGTAACAATATTGCCCTGGCTGCTTCGTCCTTTGATTTCCAATTCTGAAAAATCAAAATCAAAGGTTTTGATTTTGGCTTTGCAACCTGCCGTCAGGAATACTGTAACAATTTCAGCTTCACCTTCCGCATTGCAGGAGAAATAGAGCATTTTTGATTTTGGATGCCCTTTTGTGAGATCGTATTCTTTATCTCGGGTGATCCCGGTCACATTAAATCTCTTTGCCATAGCACGACCTGATTCTCCATCCAGGTAAATGATGTTGTAAGTCGTGCGTTCGTCGGCTTTTTTCCATACATCAACATATTCAATATCTTTTCCAACAAATGTTTTTTCTGCAATCCTACTGACAATCATTTTTCCATCTTTGCGGAATACGATGATGTCGTCTATATCGCTGCATTCTTTGATATACTCATCTTTCTTTAAGCCAAATCCGATAAAACCATCTTCCCTGTTGACATACAATTTGCTGTTGTTGGCAACTACCTGAGTAGCCTGTATGGATTCAAACTGCAGCAATCGCGTTTTTCGTTCTCTGCCTTTGCCAAATTTTTCAAGAATATTTTCGTAATAACTAATGGCATAGTCGGTCAGATTGTCGAGATGATGCTGAACTTGTTTTAATTCAGCTTCCAGGGATTGAAGTGTCTCGTCGGTATGGAATTTGTTGTATTTAGAAATTCTTTTAATCCTGATTTCAGTTAAATGCAACAGATCATCTTTACTGATCTCCCGGTTCAATCGGTATTTTCCGGAAGGCGGGCGGGATCCCTGGGAAGGCGTATGGACGTATTTTTTTAAACCGTTCCCAATGACTTCCAGAACCTGCTCGAAACTTGTACATTCCTCGATATCGCGGTAAATCCTGTTTTCGATGAATATTTTTTCAAGTGAAACCAAATGCCATTTTTCGAGTAATTCTTCTTTTTTGATTTCGAGCTCGCGACCCAATAAAAACCGCGTATGCTGAGCAGAATGTTTTAAAATCTCATGTACAGAAAGGAATTTAGGTTTGTCACCCACAATCACACAAGCATTTGGTGAGATGCTTATTTCACAGCTGGTAAATGCGTACAGAGCATCTATGGTGACTTCCGGAGAAGTGCCCGGCTGCAATTCAATGCGGATCTCGACATCTTTTGCCGTGTTGTCAGAAATTTGTTTGATTTTTATTTTTCCCTTATCGGCTGCTTTCACAATACTCTCAATCAGACTTCCTGTAGTTACGCTGTAAGGCAACTCCCTGATGACCAGGAATTTTTTGTCCTCGAGTTCAATTTTTGCCCTGATTTTTACTTTTCCACCTTTCTGCCCCTCGTTGTATTCACTGACGTCGATGGATCCCCCGGTTTCGAAATCCGGAAAAAGTTCAAATTTTCTACCCTTCAAAGCCTGAATAGAAGCTTTGATGAGTTCGATAAAATTATGTGGTAAGATTTTAGTGGCAAGTCCGACAGCAATTCCTTCGACGCCCTGAGCGAGTAACAATGGAAATTTCATAGGCAGAGCCAGGGGTTCCTGGTTTCTACCGTCATAAGAAAGTTGCCATTCGGTGGTATCCGGATTGAAAGCGACAGCCAGGGCAAACTTCGACAATCTGGCTTCGATGTATCGGGACGCTGCTGCAGAATCCCCGGTCCTGAAGTCGCCCCAGTTTCCCTGCGTGTCGATGACCAGATCTTTTTGCCCGAGATTGACGAGTGCGTCTCCAATGGCTGCATCGCCATGGGGATGGTATTGCATGGTATGGCCGATGAGATTTGCGACCTTATGGTAACGCCCGTCCTCTTTTTCGTACATGCTGTGCAGGATCCTTCTTTGAACGGGTTTCAGACCATCGTCAATGGCAGGAACGGCTCTCTCAAGAATAACGTATGAGGCATAATCCAGAAAATAATTCTGGTACATTCCGTCGAGGGTGAGGATGTGGTCTATGGAATCCTTAGGGGGCACTTTCGCCATAATTTTAATTTGAAGCAAAGATAATCAATACCTTTACATATTACGAAATTAATATATATAATTCGCTAAAGAATTGATTCGGAAGCTTTTCAAAGTTCGCTTCATTAAAATTACGTTAAAGCGCCGTTTCCGATTAATCGAAGTTCGGGAGGATTTATCTCATGAGTAATTGTTCACCTTAAATATTTAAAAAATGAAAACAAAAATTGCGACCCTGATTGCCCTGATGGTTTTAATATTTCAAGCCGGAATAAGCCAGGGCTGGAAAGACAAACACCGGGATTGGAAAGACGATGATTTTTTCGATGACCGCATCGAAGAAGGTTGGAGACATGGAAAGTTGACCCGGGATGAAAGGCGATTGCTTGAACTGCAAGAAGAGAGAATTCTCGAAGTAAGAAGATGGATGCTGCGGGATGGTCACCTGGATCGTTGGGAAAGTAAGAAACTGCAAAAGATGTACAGAGATTTTAACAGGGAATTACGGAAACAGAAAGAAGATCGAGATCGCAGGCATCGTGGCCATAGATGATAAGTTCAGTTTTTATACCGTCTGACCCGGCAAAGGCCGGGTTTTTTATTTGGATTATTTATTAGTCGAAACCCAATGCCTGGGTGTACAAATTTTTGAAATCCGTAAAACAGACCATTAAACACCTGGTAAATAAAACTGCTTCCGGTGATTGGTTTAGGGTAATGCATTTATCGGCCATTTTTTCAAATTTATCTTAATTATTAGCCTATTCGGGTTAATTTTTAGCAGAACCCTCAAGATTGATTTAATTTTGTTTAAAATTTTAAAATACATGAAAAGAAATTTATTGAGTTTAATGGCTCTTGTTTTTTTAACCGCAGGTAGTTTTGCACAAACTACTGACGAGATTATTGAAAAATACATCAAGGCGCTTGGAGGAAAAGATAAATTGACTTCCATTAAGTCTGTAATTCTCGAAGGGTTGGTGAGTGCCCAGGGGATGGAGATTCCCGTGACCACCACAATTGTCCACAAGAAAGGAGTTCGCGTTGATTTCAGTGTAATGGGTATGGATGCATGGACGGTGATGAGGCCTGATTCCGGATGGAGCTTTATGCCATTCAGCGGACAGACCAAACCCGAGCCTATCCCAACTGAAATGCTCAACCAAAGTGCAAGTCAATGGGATCTGAGCGGACAACTTTACGAATATTCGACCAAAGGAAATAAGGTTGAATATTTAGGGATGGATGACGTGGACGGCACCGAATGTTTTAAATTGAAGTGCCAAAGCCCGGAAGGCCAGGTCACCTATTACCTGATCGACCCTCAAACTTACTTTATCGTAAAAACCGTGACCAAGGTTCAGGCCGGAGGGAAAGAAATGGAAGCAGAAACCAAATTCAGCAATTACAAAGAAGTTGAAGGGGGCTACATTTATCCGCACACCATAGAGTCCATGCAGGGTCCGCTGGAGATGACAAAAATATCTGTGAACGCCGATGTTCCCGATTCAAAGTTTTTGATTTCTCAGCCTTAAATTCAAAAAAAATCAGCATAAAACCACGACAAATGCCGTGGTTTTTTTATTTATATGAAGTTGAATTTAAACTCTGATACAGCTGAAATTTTTCTCAACGAACAGGAGGGATCATTAAGCTATAAAATTGTATGATGAAAGAGCACAGCATTTCATGAAAACACAGGAGTTCGTCTTTTCGGAAACAGAAATCAGAACAGTGGCAGAAAAGGTCCTGATGATCATTTCTAAAGACAGACCAATTCTTGTGAGCGGGGAGATGGGAGCCGGTAAAACTACTTTTATTAAAGGCATTTGTGCCCAACTTGGCTGCGCGTCGGAGGTTAGCAGTCCCAGTTTTTCCATCATCAACGAATACGCATGTGGTTTAAACAAATGGGGATTGAACCGGATCGTTCATATGGATCTTTACAGGATTGAAAAAATGGAAGATATCTACGACATTGGAGTTCCGGATTACCTCGAATCAGGGATCCCGGTGTTTATAGAATGGCCTGATCTCATTAAACCGTTGTTGAAGGGTCAGCCGGTCATAGAAATTCAATTTGAAGTTTTGGATAATCTGAATAGAAAGATTATCTTAACCTTTTAAATCATGCAGGAGTCACAGTATTACTCGTCGCCTCAAAGGGAGTTTCTCACTCAGCCTGAAATGTTGGCCTTATATCGAGCCAAATCTTCATTAAAGATCGGGATTCCCAAGGAAAGTATGTTGATGGAAAACCGGGTAGCCCTGGTTCCCGCTTCAGTTACCAATCTTGTAGCCAGGGGCCATAGGGTGATCATTGAGTCTGATGCAGGAAAAAAAGCCCATTACAGCGATAAAGATTATTCTGAAGCCGGAGCGCAGATTATCCACGATAAAAAGCAAGTATTTGATTGCGATATCTTATTAAAGGTAGCTCCTCCCTCAGTTGAAGAACTTGATCTGTTTCACCCGAGTCAGGTTTTAATTTCACCCCTTCATCTTCCGGTCATCTCCAACGAGTACATTCAGATTCTAAGACAAAAAAGGGTAACTGCCATAGCCATGGAATATCTGCAAGCCGATGATGGAACTTTCCCATTGGTTCGCGTTATGTCGGAAATTGCCGGAATCTCTGTGGTACAAACAGCAGCCGAATTGTTGTCGAATCCGATCCATGGAAAAGGCTTGTTGTTGGGTGGTATTTCCGGAGTGCCACCAGCAAAGGTGGTTATCCTTGGAGCAGGGGTCGTTGCAGAGTTCGCCACAAGGGCAGCCCTGGCTTTGGGCGCATCGGTCAGGATCTTTGACGACAATATTCACAAACTCATTCGTATCCAGAACAGGATCGGAAGACAAATGTATACCTCCTCTTTAAATCCGGTGACTTTGACCCAGCAACTGATGTCGGCCGACGTTGTGATTGGTGCCATTCACAGTAAAACCGGAAGAGCTCCGCTGCTGGTTTCAGAAGAAATGGTCATGCAAATGAAACCCGGTTCTGTCATAATAGATGTCAGTATCGACCAGGGTGGTTGTTTTGAAACGAGTCAGGTCACTACACACGACAATCCTACCCGAATTATCCATGGAGTGATTCATTATTGCGTTCCCAATATTCCATCCAAAGTAGCCAGAACGGCTTCCATTGGCGTCAGCAACATCATAACCACAGTCCTTCAGGAAGCGGGAGATACCGGAAGTATTGAACATCTGATCTATCAACACAAAGGACTGAGAAACGGGATTTATACTTACAAAGGATGTCTGACGAATGAATATTTGAGTCAAAGGTTTGGTATCAAATACACCAATCTTGAATTGCTGTTGACTTCGACCATATGATTTAGTTGTTGGGTGTTAGTTGTTGGATGATAGTAAGCAGTCCCGACATGAAAGAGCCAGAGGAAAACATAGATCAACCTGATGTCGGGAGCAGTTTGAAGTTTTTAGTGTATAGATTTTATTGAATGACGGATTTGAAATTAACGAACGATAGTTAGTTAAAATTATTTTTTTTGTTTGAAATTGGTTTTACGCTTTAAGTTTTTGACTTACAGCTCCTCAAATTACTTTTATTAAAACATTACAAATTACTTACTTCGCTCCGTGATGAAATAGCAAAGCTTTTTCAAAGCAATGCCCGCTTCGTTTTCCGGAAAAGATTCCAGAACTTGCAGAGCCTCGTCCCTGTATTCTTTCATTTTTTGTTCTGCTCCTTCTACTCCTTTATACTTATGTATGAAGGTAATCACCTGGTTGATGGCTTCTGTTTCCTCATTATGTTTGCGTATTAACCTGATGATTTGATCCTTTTCAGCCGGAGCGGCGGCTTTGAGTGCAAGTATCAAAGGGAGCGTCATCTTTTTTTCTTTGATGTCGGTTATTTTTGGTTTGCCCGTAACTTCCTTGGAAAGATCCATCAGATCGTCTTTTATCTGAAAAGCAATCCCAATCAGTTCACCAAAAATCTTGATCTTTTTAAGCTCATCCTCCTGATCGGTTGTGCTTTTGGCCCCACATACGCATGCCGACGCAATCAGAGAGGCTGTTTTTTTACGGATGATATCAAAATACACTTCTTCAGTGATGTCCAATCGCCTTGCTTTTTCCAATTGGAGCAATTCGCCTTCGCTCATATCGCTCACCGCGGTGGACAAAATTTCAAGCAAATCAAAATGTTTGCGATTGAGGGCGGTCAATAATCCTCTCGACAAAAGATAATCACCGACCAATACGGCAATTTTATTTTTCCATAAGGCTTTGATCGAAAAAAAACCCCTGCGTTGGAAAGAATCATCTACGACATCATCATGCACCAAAGTAGCTGTGTGCAACAATTCGACGAGGGTTGCAGCGCTGTATGATTTTTCATTGATGCTGCCAAATTGTTTGGCACAAAGTAAAGAAAGGAGGGGCCGCAATTGTTTCCCTCTGGTTTTTACGATGTAATAACTTATTTTATCGAGTAGGGGGACCCTGCTCTTCATGGCCTCCCTGAAGTGAAGATCAAATCTTTTCAAATCTTCACTTACGGGTGCTTTGATTTCATCCAAGTTGTAACGGGAACCCATTTCAGGCCAAAGATAAGTATCCGGATAACGAATCTATTTTTTTTTCAGAGCCTGAATGTATTCTGTTATTTGAACTACAGGTTTTGATTATTCTGATGATGAGCTCGCTGGCAAAACAAACAAGTCATGTTTCCAAATGGTCTGAAGTTTACATACAGAACAATCACTGAAAAACAAATTTAATTTCAGCTTGCTTCTAAAAACTTATAAGGGCTCAATCTTCAAACTATTTCAGTTTTAACACCTTACCAGGAGTGATCAGGGTCTTAAAAAGCGTACTCTAATTTTAGAGGGTTAATACCTAGCTTCGGCTTTAAGCAATATCGCCTTTTTGGTGAATAAATTAGCCAAAGGCATCCTGAAAGCCATATAGAGAAGTCATTTTCAGGCTGAATCGTCCCTTGATTAAGAATTAATTCCATCCCGTGCATATTTCAACAGATTCATTGCTTAAATTTGACCAATAAACCCGGATTTTGCTAGAGATCTTCAAGAAGAATACATTTATTAGTTTGGTACTGCTTATCCCATATGCCATGGTGCTTCACCTGAGTCCATGGTTTACCGGAAGAGCCATCGAGGTTAATGATAAAAACTGGATATTCAATAAATTTATAGTCAGCTGGATTTCTTCAGGAACAACACAACTTATACTTTCGACAATTCTCATCGTATTAACCAGCCTGATCCTGGCTCAAATAGTCAGTAAGTTTAAGCTGATGCCCGATGCCCAACTCTTTCCAAGTTTGTTTTATATCTTATATATTGGTTTGCATTACCGGAATTTAGAATTGAGTGCAATGCTTGTTGGTAATGTATTTTTCTCAATAAGCCTTTTAGAGTTGCTGAAAATTTATCAGAAGAAACAGGTTCCACTTACCCTTTTTAATTTTGGTTTTTTTGTCGGAATTGCCAGTTTATTTTATTTGCCATACTTCTATTATTTATTGGCTGGTGTTATTGGCCTCATCATCTTACGAGGCTTTAAGCCAAGGGAGTTGTTTCAGATATTAGGTGGATTCGCCAATGTATATATGCTGTTGATGTTTGCACTCTACTTGTACAATTTACACAGTGAATTCTATCAATTCCAGATTGCCGGTTATTTCAGACCCTTTATTTTTTCAATGCAAAATGTCAATGAAGGATGGGTTATGTTTGGAATTATTATGGCTAGCATAATCTATGCGCTCATCAATTATGCCAACATTCAAATCAAAAAAAGCATCGCAGTTCAAAAGATTTACGACATTCTGTTCTGGTGTCTTCTGATCAGTTTATTCAGTATATTTTTTCTAAGGATTGACAATCCGGCTCATTTGATCCTCGTTCTGACCCCTTTGTCGATTTTGTGTGGGTTGCTGTTTTCCCGTTTAAAAAATCCGTTAATAGCAGAGACCTTGCATCTGTTTATGATCGTGATTTCTTTATTTTTGCAGTTTCAAAATTGGTAATATGAAATTTGGTGTAGTCGTTTTTCCCGGTTCGAATTGCGATGACGATATGATGTACGTATTGGAGAAGGTTTTTCACAAAGCGGTACAAAAGATATGGCATAAGCAGACAAGTTTGGAAGGGTTTCAACAGGGAGATTGCCTGTTTTTACCCGGAGGTTTTTCATATGGCGATTACCTGAGATGCGGGGCCATTGCCAGGTTTTCTCCCATCATGAAGGAAGTTGTGCGGTTTGCCAATGAAGGCGGACTGGTTATAGGAATTTGCAACGGATTTCAAATACTTTGTGAAGCCCAATTGTTGCCGGGTCAGTTGCTCCCTAACCTGAATGAAAAGTTTATTTGTAAAAACGTGTTCCTCAAACCTTATACAACCGATACGCCCCTTACTTGTACGCTCGATACACACAAAGCTTATCAAATTCCCATAGCCCATGCCGATGGGCGGTATTTTGCCGATCCCGAAACCCTGGAACATTTGAAATCCAACAATCAGATCATGTTTCAATATTGCAATGAGTCTGGTGAAATAAGACCGGAGGACAATGTTAATGGTTCCTGTCTTCACATTGCCGGGATCTGCAATGCCGAGCGGAATGTATGTGGATTGATGCCTCATCCGGAAAGGGCCAGTGAACCCGCTCTTGGCAATGATGATGGAAAATACATGTTTGAGTCTTTGTTTAGCTGGATCCGCCAATATTCCATGAGTATTGCCTGATTGGCATCTGCTTTGGTTAAGCATAGGTTAAACACGAATTAAAGCTCTCTTAAACAAGACATTGGATTGGTGTCTTTATCCTATTTTTGTTTTCGTAAATCAGGACCATGTTGAGAAATTTTTTGCTAAGTATCAGTGCCTTAATTATTTATAATTATTCTGTGGCACAATTGCTGCAACCGGTACATTGGAGCCACAGCATTCAGAAGCGTTCCGGAAACGAATACGAGCTGACCATCACAGCAAAAATGGATAAGGGCTGGGCCATATATAGCCAAACGTCTGATCCGGACGGCGCTCAACCCACGGAATTCAATTTTGAAAAAAGTCCGGCATACGAATGCATGGGTGGTGTACAGGAAAAAGGTCATAAAAAAGAAGGGCCGGAACCTCTGTTTGACAATGTGGTGGTCGCTAAGTATTACGACGAAGTTCAGTTTATTCAAAAACTGAAAGTGAATGATCCATCCATACCTGTTAAGTTTTCAGTGTATTTCATGAGTTGTGATAGTGAAAAGTGCATTCCTCCGGCTTATGAAGATTTCAGTGTATATGCGGACGGAAGTACAGATCAGGGAAAAACCGGGATTGGGGGAGTTCAATTTCAAGGCCTTCCGATGGAAAATGCCGGAGAATCGGATCCTGCCGAAAGTAGTATATTGAATCCCGTAACACTGCGCTCAGAGCTTAAGCAAAATGGCAATGGTAGTTACAGCCTGATCGTTCACGCAACAATTCAAAAGGGTTGGTTTATTTATAGCCATTTTATTCCTGAAGACGGTCCGATTCCGAGCGGATATGAATTCCAAACCTCCCCATCCTTCGAGTTTTCCAATAAACTTGTTGAAATATCGGATCACCGTTTACAGCTTTTCGATGAAATTTTTGAAATGGACCTGATCAAATTCAAGGAAGCTGTCAGTTTTTCACAGGACATTCAGGTTAAGGATCCCAACACGATTATCAAAGGATTTTTTACTTATCAGACTTGTGATGATACGCGTTGCCTTCCTCCTGCCACAATTGCTTTTCAATTTGATCCTGCTAAAAACAATTTCAAACTGGAAACAGAAGAAGTACAACCAACGGGCCCCTCAGGAGACGGAAACAACATTGATCAGCTTATTCCCAGTCTGATTGAAAGTCAGAAAAATCCAATAGGAAATTGCGGCGAAGAGATTCTGGAAGGTAAGAATCACTGGTGGACCTTTGTATTTGGTTTTTTGGGAGGCTTGCTGGCTTTGCTGACACCCTGTGTATTTCCGATGATTCCACTTACGGTATCGTTTTTTACTAAAGACACCAAGCGCAAAGGATTTCAGAATGCACTCATCTACGGATTGTCAATCATTGTTATTTATGTAGCGATTGGCATTTTCATTACTGCAGTATTTGGTGCCACTGCACTCAATGAATTATCGACGAACTGGATCGCGAATACTTTGTTCTTTGTGATTTTTATCTTTTTTGCATTTTCATTTTTTGGATATTACGAAATCACTTTGCCCAGCAGTTGGGCCAATAGAAGCGATGCATTATCAGAATCCGGCGGATTGCTCGGAATATTTTTTATGGCATTTACACTGGCTATTGTGAGTTTCTCCTGTACAGGTCCGATCATCGGTTCAGCAATTGTTCAATCTGCAAGTTCTAAAATGGGACCCTTTATCGTCATGCTTGGTTTTTCAACGGCATTGGCAATTCCTTTTGGTTTGTTTGCTGCATTTCCGGCTTTTCTGAATTCTTTGCCTAAATCCGGATCCTGGATGAACAGCGTGAAGGTAGTTTTAGGATTTCTGGAACTTGCATTGGCTTTCAAATTTTTATCGGTAGCGGACATGACTCAGCATTGGGGAATATTGGGTTATGAGATTTTTATGGGAGCATGGGTGCTTGTATTTGGATTGATGGCCCTTTATTTATTTGGTGTTATCAAATTCCCTCACGACAGTCCGGTAAAAAAATTATCGCCAACGCGGTGGATTTTTGCATTGGGTTCATTGGCTGCAACCATCTACCTCATCACCGGATTCTTTTATAACGAAGAGCTTAAAACTTACAATTCCTTAAAACTCATGAGCGGGTTGGCACCTCCTTCCAACTACAATTATTTTCTCCCGGAACCGGAAGTCGATGCCGCATTAAAAACAAAATATCCAAGTTTTACCAAATGTGCCAACAACCTGGATTGTTTTAAGAACTATTACGAAGGATTGGCACATGCAAAAGAAGTGAACAAACCCATCTTGTTGGACTTTACCGGATATGGTTGTGTGAATTGCCGGAAAACAGAAGAACATATTTGGGTTAATGATAAAGTACGTAACCGGATCTCTCAGGATTACGTTTTGGTATCCTTATACGTAGACGACCGCCAGCCTCTCGAACAAGAATTGTTTTCAACGGTGCGCAACACCAAACTTCGGAATGTTGGAAACAAATGGGCTGATTTTCAAATCGTCAATTTTAATCAAAATAGTCAACCGCTCTACATATTGTTAAGTCCAGACGAACAAGTGTTAGCAAAACCTCGCGGATATCGCGAAGGGGTGGAGGGTTATGCCTCATTTCTGGATTGCGGTCTCGATGCCTTTCGCAAAGCCTCACAGGAGGGAGTGGGAGAAGTGGGAATGGGGGAGTAGTGGTAGGCCTGGAGGCGTGTAGTCCCGATAAAATAAAAAGAATTATTTCTTTACTAAAATATTATGCAATTTTATCGGGATGGAGGCGTGTAGGCGTGTAGGCATGTAGGCATGTAGTCCCGATAAAATAAAAAGAATTATTTCTTTACTAAAATATTATGCAATTTTATCGGGATGGAGGTGTGTAGGCCTGGAGGCGTGTAGGCATGGAGGTGTGTAGGCATGGAGGCGTATAGGCCAGGAGGCCTAAGGCTGAAGGGGAAAAGGGATTGAAGAAAATATGGCGAGAAGCGAAAAGCTTAAAGCTATCAATCGCGTTATTTTACGAACTTTTGTTAGTCAATTTTAATAACAACCATCAAATAAAAGGCGAAAGACAAAAGGCTTAAGGCTAAAGGAGCCAAGTTTATAGAGAAATTTTTAAAACTAAAAGTTCCATACTAACGTTTGTTAATACGTGACTACTTTTATAAATATAATTGCTGCGATGGACTTTTAGAAGATTAAATTTTTGTTGCCAGTCATTGAACCACCTTGCAAATTGATCCCGATTTCAAGATCATTTAATAGAAACTATAAGTTACATGATATCGGGACTGCAAAATTCATTAATCAGCTATCCTGCAAGCCTCCTTGCTTTCTGCTTCTCGCTTTAAGCCTTTTATCAATTCTCCTTCAAATGCAAACTGTGAATTGCTCCTGAAATGAAGATAATTTAAATTAACTGCCAGGCCTCTTGATGTCGGAACTGTGAACTGTCAACTGTATACTGAAAACTCTCACCCGTGGTGTTCTATGAATTTGTCTTTCATTTTCTGGAGGAAGGGTGAAGCGAAAATAAACGACTCAAGCGTTTGGTTTTCGCTGGTGAGGACTTCCTCTTTATTTCCGGACCAGGCCAGTTTGCCTTCGTGTAGCAGAAAAATATTATCTCCGATCTCCATGACGCTATTCATGTCGTGTGTGTTGATGATGGTAATGATGTTGTTTTCGCGAGTGATGGAATATATCAATTCATCGATGACCATGGAAGTTTTAGGGTCAAGACCTGAGTTGGGTTCGTCGCAGAAGAGATAACGCGGTTTGAGTACGATGGCTCTGGCAATACCCACTCTTTTCTGCATACCTCCAGAGAGTTCAGAAGGATATTTCTTATTATTTCCTGTAAGGTTTACCCGTTCAAGACAATAATTCACACGATCGTTTTTTTCTGCTCTTGTCATCGTAGAAAACATATCGAGAGGAAATCGAATGTTGTCTTCGACGGTCATGGAATCAAACAAAGCAGAACCCTGAAACAGCATTCCTATTTGCATGCGCAATTCCCGCAATTGTTGTTTGTTCAATGAGTTCAGTTCGATATTGTCATACCAAACCTTTCCTGAACTTGGATGCAGCAATCCTATCAATATTTTAAGAAGTACAGTTTTTCCTGCACCGGAACGTCCGATGATCAGGTTCGCTTTGCCGGGTTCAAAGTCGCAATAGATATTTTTCAATACCTCCTGTCCGCTAAAATCCTTACAAATGTTTTCCGCCCGAATCATGAAGTCATTATCATTGCAATGATGTAATCGGATAACAATATCAGTATATTTGAAAATACCACCGCTCGTGTGCTGGCATCGCCAAGTTCGATGCTGCCTCCTTTGACATGGTAGCCCTGGTAACAAGACACGGTGGTCAGGATAAAAGCAAATACAAAGGCTTTGACAAACATCATCCAAACGTTATAGGGGAGGAAAAAAGAACGAAGACCCTGTACATATTCTCCATGAGAAAAAACTCCTGTCGGAACCACAGCCATATATCCACCGATGATGCTGATAAAGGCGCCTATACAAACCAACATTGGAATCACAACCAGTGCTGCCACCAACTTAGGTTGTACGAGATAGGCTGCTGTGTTGACTCCCATAATTTCCATGGCATCGATATGCTCTTTTTGACGCATTCCTCCCAACTCTGTTGCCAGATTCGAGCCCACTTTCCCGGCCAGCAACATACAGGAAAAAGTAGGAGCAAGCTCGATGATGGTCATGTCTCTCACTACATAGCCCACATAATATCTTGGAATGATGGAACCCTCCATTTGGTAAGCAAACTGAACTGCGGTCACGGCACCGATAAATATGGAAATGACTCCGATAATGACCAGCGAACCAATCCCGATGCTGTTCATTTGACGCAAAGTTTCTTTCCAATACATGCTCATGCGCTCCGGTTTTTTGAATGCTTGTCCCAACCAAAGCACGTATCTGCCTAAATGAAAAAAAAGATTAACCATATCAACGAGCCGCGAAATTAATACATACATTTTTGGCTTCAGTAAAAAAGCGCATGGCCTCCCAGCCACCTTCCCTGCCTACACCTGATTGGTTCATACCTCCAAACGGAGTTCGCAGATCTCTGAGTAACCAACAGTTGACCCATACGATGCCCGTGTGTAAGGCTTCCGACATGCGATGCGCCCTGGACAGGGATTCAGTCCAAAGTGTTGATGCCAAACCATAGGGACTGGCATTGGCCAATTTCAAAGCCTCATCTTCTGAATGAAAGCTTTGCAATGTGATCACCGGGCCAAAAATTTCTTCCATATTACAACGACTACCTGGTCCAAGGCCTTCAATGACTGTCGGCAGGTAAAAGGCCCCGCTGGTATGCTCACCCTGCATCACTGCAGCTTCACCACCGTATAAGATTGTTCCACCTTCGGAGCGTGCGAGTTTTACATAAGAATCCACCTTTTCAAGATGCTCTTTTGAAATGAGGGAACCCATTTTTGTCTGGGGATCCAGCGGATCAGCCGGGATAAAGGATTTTATTTCCTCTATTAAATCAGATTTAAATCGTTCGTAAATGCTTTTTTCAATCAAAATCCGGCTTCCGCATAAACAGATTTGTCCGCTGTTTGAAAAAGCCAAACGGACAACATTTTTCAGGGTGCGTTCATAATCGCAATCGCTAAAGACGATACATGGATTTTTTCCTCCAAGTTCCAGGCTTAATTTTTTAAACTGAGGGGCTGCGATAGATGCAATGCGAGCACCCGTTTTAGTTCCACCCGTGAATGAGATCGCTTTGATTTCCGGATGTTGGACCATGGCCTCGCCAATCTCCGATCCATATCCCTGCAAGATATTCAATACCCCTGGAGGCAAGCCAGCGTCGTTACAAATTTGGCCCAACATAAAAGCTGTTGTCGGACTGAGTTCTGAAGGTTTTGCAATAACACAATTTCCGGTAGCTAAGGCAGGTGCAATTTTCCAGGTAAATAAATACAGAGGAAGGTTCCAGGGCGAAATGCAGGCTACGACGCCTATGGCTTGCCGAAGTGTGTAATTGATGGCTTTGCCGGCCATGTCGTGCGACTCGGAAGCGAATTGAGTGGCTGCCGCTGCAAAAAACCTAAAATTAGCTGCCGCTCTTGGAATATCAACGGACCGGGAAAATTGTATGGGTTTGCCGGTATCGGCTGTTTCCGCTTGTGCGAGTTCTTCGAGTTTCGATTCGATCCCTTCAGCTATGTTATATAAAATCCTCGCACGATCTTCCATTGATCTCTTTTTCCAATCCGGAAGAGCTGATTTAGCGGCCTGAACAGCAGCTTCCAGATCCTCCTTATTACTTCTTACAACATGGGAGACAGACTCCCCGGTCGCCGGATTGATATTTTCAAAATGAGCAACCGATGATGCGGCAACATACTTGCCATTGATGAAATTATGGATGCTTTTCATTGGATGCGAAGATACTCTGGATTTCATCTTGAAATATGTTTCAAAAAAAGAATTGAGCATTCATTAACCATCCGAAAATAAGATCATTATCTTTATAAACAAAAGAGGATCACATGAAAAATTTAGTTCTTTATGGATTTTTTTGCTGAGTACCAGCACTTGCATTTATGGTCAAAACAGATACATGCGAGATAACACACCGCATGGGACATGTTATGCAGGATGGACAAAAGAACAACGAGCGAAAAAATTTTCAGAAGAAGTTCGAATCCATCACCTCAAACATACAGCGACCTCATTACAAAATTTTAAAAAACGATTGGACAGTGTAATCACCGAAGAAAAGCTTTTACCAGATATAAAACGCAAGTCCGCTTATACGTATCAATCCACGCAACCAGGCGCACGGTTAACCCAACAAATAGATTACATTTGGGTTGCCACCAACCAAATCTGGATTCCGGAATCGAGGAGACAAATCACCTATGATCCCGATGGAAATATCGTCAACTACCTGGTTCAATTTAGAGAACAAAATAATTTAGTAAATTATTCTCAAAGCGATTTCGATTACTCTCCGGATGGTCTGGTCAATCGAATTCTTTATTATGAATGGAATGCGGGTCAAAATATGTGGGAGCTCCTATCAAAAGATACGATCCTATACGACAACAAATTCAATATTAAATCAGGTGAATACTTTTTATGGGATTCTGCAAAAAAGAAATGGAACAAAGAAATATTAACAGAACACGAATACAATGCCAAATCGCAAATAATATCGAAGACCTACTCCAGATGGAATCAACAGTGGAGCAATTATTTTTTTGAAGCCCGCGAAGAATTCAGCTATCATCCAAATGGAAAACAATTTGAGTTCATCACTTCAAGTTGGGATGAAGTATCAGCGGATTGGGTTTATACACACAAATTCAGTGATCTTTACGATGCCGCAGGCAAACTTATTCTGTATCAACAACACGTTCATGATGGTACAATCTGGATAGGGAATTCAAAAACGGAGATTACCTATGACCCCAATGATAATCCCATCCGTTTTGTAAACTCCGAATGGAATGAGACTTTGAACAAGTGGGAATTGTTTTTTAAGTGGGAAAATGAATACGATAATTCGATCAGCTTCCAGGAAATTTTACTTCCGGATCCGGAAGACGAAGAAAGCCAAATGGAATTTAATCATTTGTTGCTGAGAACAAATTATTTTGGCTACAACGCAGGAAATCCGGTGAATGATGCTTTTGAAATCTATTATTATTCCAACATTCAATCTGTAGGTACAAAAAATTCGAAACATTCCGAGGACTGGGTTTATCCGAATCCGGCCCGGGATGTATTGTTTTTAAAAACAAATCCTGAGCAATCCAGCATCCATTTCAAATTATCGAATATGGATGGAACAGAACTTATTGACAAGACTCTAATTCATACCAACCGGATCTCCCTGGCTCCAGTCCCTCAAGGCATTTATTTTTATACGATCAAAGACCAAAAGAAAATATATTCTGGAAAAATCTATATAGAATAAATCCAATTCATGCAATGGAATCCAGTTTCTTAGCTTAAAGAGCAATAAGCAATAAGCTTTGTTTAGGGTTTTTGTAAATCACCTTTCTATTGAAATATATTGGAAATTATAAAAAGATAATCAAAATATATAGTATATTTCAATTCTAATGCAGAGATTGGGATCAATCAGGATGTCATTCACTTGATCGGTGCGCAGTCTATTTTTGAAAGAAAACGCACTGCAGTTTTTAAGCCACAGTGCGTAATGATCAAACGAAAAAAGGATATCCTAATAGCGTTTATGCCATCTTTTTTGCTTTTTGTTTTTCCATTTGCTGCGCCAGTCGTCAAAGCGGTTGGTGATGTCGTCAAATTCTTCTTCGACTTTATCGGCGATGTTTTGGATGTTGATGGGTTTGCCTTTCATGGACAAACGATCGGAGGGACTGATGGCTTCGGGTAAAACGAACATCATGATCAGGTAGAGGATGATTCCGAATCCCCAGAAGCCGAAGAAAACAAAAGCTACGCGGACCCAGGTTGGATCTTCAATTCCGAAATAGTGGGCGATTCCAGAGCACACACCGGCAATTTTTTTATCGTAAGGATCTTTAAATAATCGTTTTCCGGTATAATAATTCCAGGATGCATCTCCAGGAGGAACTTCATTGTTATCTGTGGTGTCGGCCATATTTTCTGCGGTGCCCATGACGGCAATCATTTTATCGACGTGTTCGATGTTGAGAATTTTTTGGCCGGCTAAATATTCGTGAAACAATTCGGCAATACGGGATTCAATGTCCTGCATGATTTCCTTATGTCCCTCCGAACGACTAAAGTGCCTGTCGAGTCTTGACAAATAATTATCGAGCTTGTGAAAAGCATCCTCGTTGATTGAGAATGGATATCCTCCTACGTTGATGTATTGAATTTTATTCATTTTCTGATTTGTTTTGAATGGATAGATTTACACAATTTACAAAATGCAACCAACTTTCGAGCAAAGTTTGCAATGCTTGTTTTCCGGTTTCGGTGATGGTAAAATATTTTCTCGGCGGACCCGATTGCGATTCTCTCCAATGATATTCGAGGTAACCGTTGTTTTTCAGTCTGCTCAAAATAGGGTACAAAGTTCCTTCGACTACGATCAGTTCGGAGGTTCTGAGTTTCTGAATGATGTCTGAAGGGTAAACGGCTTCTTTATCGATTATGCTCAGAATGCACATTTCCAGGATTCCTTTTTTCATTTGGGCTATGGCATTGTCTGTTTTCATCATGGTGCAAATATAAAGCATAAACAAGTACTATGCAATACATAGTTCTAAATTATACACAATAATCGACGAACTTTTCGATTTTATCGCTGAACACGCTTCGAATCTGTTTAAATAACTAATTTAATTTCAATGAGTTAATTCAGAATTCCGGGAAGAAAAACGAAACTTGAGCATTTTCCTTTATTTTTGGAACTTCCATGGAAAACGGATCCCGCCACTTTATTTTTATCATCAACCCCAATTCGGGGAGTCGCCGGATGTTGGATTGGGAAAAGCTGATCTCTAAGGTTTTGGCTCCCGAAACTTACGAAATTCTCTATACCAGATACGCAGGACACAGTCACAGTATCCTAGCGCAATACTCAGCCCGGCCCGATCTCTGTGTCGTTGCTGTAGGTGGAGATGGAACGGTGAGTGAACTCATCCCGGTGCTGATGAAAATGCAGGTTGGACTTGGAATTGTGCCTACGGGTTCGGGAAATGGCCTGGCCAGACATTTAAGAATACCCATGAAGCCTATCGGTGCCATACAAAGACTGAGAAGGGGAAGTATCAATCCTATGGATGTTTTTAAAGTTAACGAGAAATATTGTTGCAATACATGTGGTATAGGTTTCAGTGCGATGGTCACTCAATATTTCGGCAGGGATGGCAATCGCGGATTTTGGAATTATTTCAAACTTGCCTTTACGCTGCATAAACAAAGCCGGACTTTTGAAGTGGAGATCAACGGAGAACTCTTCAAAGATGTTTGGGCCGTTGAAATCGCCAACTCTTCACAATTGGGAAACAACGCGGTGGTGAGTCCGCTGGCATCTGTCAATGATGGCATCATGGATGTATTGGTTTTAAAAAAACCTAAAATGTGGCAATCGCCCTACATGATCTTTATGGTGTTCAGTAAAAACATTTTAAGATCCGGTTTCAGTCAGTATCGCAGAGCGGAGTCTGTTGCAGTTCAATTGAAAGAAGAACAGCCTTATCATATCGATGGAGATTATCAGGGATCCTGTCAACAGCTGGAAGTACAATTGTTACCAGCTGCTTTGCAAATTATAACATAAACAGAAATGAGTCATTATTTGATCGGTATAGATCTGGGCGGCACTAAAATTGAAGCCGCACTGATTGATGTGGAAGCTTCACTGCGCATCGTCGAAAGACTTCGACTTCCTACGGAAGCCGATAAAGGATACGACCATATTCTTTCTCAAATTCAAAAATTGCTGAATTCACTTACCAGTAAATACGAATTGCATCCGGATCATATTGGGATCGGCACTCCGGGCATTATCGATAAAGAAACGCAGCTGATCAAGAACAGCAACACCCTGGGACTTATCGGAAGACCCATGCAAAAAGATCTCGAAAAAATATTGGGCTATGAAGTTCGCATGGCCAACGACGCCAATTGTTTTGCCATGGCGGAAGCCCTGCATGGTGCCGTACCTGAATTTTTATCCAATCCCGAAGTTGTTTTTGGAGTGATCATGGGCACGGGAGTTGGTTCCGGAATTGTAGTTCGAGGAAAAGTCATTCATGGAAAACATGGCATTGGCGGAGAATGGGGCCACAACATTCTCGATCCATCCGGCGACTCTTGTTATTGCGGAAAGAAAGGATGCGTGGAAACATTTATTTCTGGTCCGGCCTGTGAAAAGTATTATCAAAAAGTAAGTGGCGAGCATTTGCCGATGGCCGAAATTTATCATCGCTACCAGCAAGGAGAAAATTTTGCTGCAGAGACTATTGAAAGACTGATGCATTTTTTTGGCAAAGCCATGGCAACTGTGATCAACATCATCGATCCCGACATCGTTGTACTGGGTGGCGGACTCGGCAATCTCGATGTGCTCTACGACCGGGGCAGAGAAGAAATCAAACCCTATGTTTTTAATTACGAATTAAAAACCATGTTTGTCAAACCTAAACTTGGAGATAGTGCCGGTGTGGTGGGGGCGGCGTTGTTGTAAATGGGAAGATTGAAAATTATAATATTTATCTTTTTAGAATGGAATAAAATTTAAACAGTCAAACAGAAATGTTGGGCTTACTGCAATAGTTAACAGATTCAAATTTTAAGAGGCGGTGAAGTATATAGTATTGATCATTTGTTTAATTCTCAAAGGCGAATGCCGTATATATTCTCAAAATAATTTACAACCAGATGCAATTTGGAAAATTGGCGATAAGAATATCAGCCAGAATGGTAACGAATTATATGGTACTGAATTTTTCTATTTTGAAAGTAAGCAATTGTTAAGACAATTCAGCCCGGTATTTGAAGAATCCACATGGTCATATTCCTGTATCTCTGGAAATGCAGGTTTAATATTGTATTCAAATGGGATGAGCATTTTTAATAGAAATCTTGAAATAATGGAAAATGGGGACTCCATAAACCCTGGCGAAGTCCATGATATAAACAGCCCTGGTGGCTATCCAATAACTAATGGAATGTTTTCAGTTTTTAGGCCTGGAAAGGATACAAAAGAAATTGATATTATTCATATAGGGATTGAACTACCACGTGGGATTTATGAAAATTGTCCTGGTGCATTTTTGTACCAAACACGTATTGATAGAAATGCAAACGGTGGACTGGGCAGAGTAATTTTTAAAAATCGAATTATTGCGTGGGGTCCATTTAAAGATAGTGGATTGGCCGCATGCAGGCATGCGAATGGAAGGGATTGGTGGTTTGCCATAAATCCATGCAATGATTCTTTGAACGTTTTTTTATTAGGACCAGAGGGTCCTATATTTCATCACGTAGATTCCATTAGCATCCCATTTGGTTATCCAAATTGTCAGGCCGTTTTCAGTCCTGATGGAAATTTTTTCGCGTTACATACTTTTAGTAAAGAAAAGAGTGAAGTGCATCTGCTTGATTTCGATCGCTGCACCGGTCGTTTTAGCAATCATAGGGTTTGGTATTACTATGATCCTACTAAACTGGATCCCCCACATCAACCTACGGTTGGAGTTGCCATACCTGAAAATTCCCAATTTATGTATATCATATCCCGGGAGAAAGTTCATCAATATGATCTTTGGGCGGAAAATATACCGGCATCAGATCAGGTGGTTGCTGTCTATGATGGTTATATGGATAAATATGCCCCTACCGTGTTTTCGTATGCGCATTTAGCTCCGGATGGTAAAATTTATATAGTAGGCCGCTCGACCTTATTTAAAATACATGTTATTGATCAACCTGATTTAAAGGGATTAGCCTGTAATGTAAAACAACATTCAATTGATCTTACCTTCCCCAACTCATTTAATATCCCGTATTTCCCTTATTTTAGGTTGGGACGAGAAGAAGGTAGTATGTGTGATAGTTTAATTACTTCCACAAACCAATCTTTTCAATACAAGCATGTTAAAGTTTACCCAAATCCAGCTTCTAACGAAATTTATTTTTCAAATTTTGGGGGAGATTTTAAAACTATTAATTTAATGGATATTCATGGCAGGAAAATTTTAATCACGGTTAAAAGATATAATTCTATTGATATTTCCGGAGTTGAACCAGGAATATATTTTTTACAATTTGTAACCCAAGGGAAAATTCAACAAATTGAGAAAATCATCATCAACTAGGCTCAGCTGATTAGTAAAGAGAATTAGATTTTGTAATTTACGCATATAAATTTATAAATACATATCGGTATTAAGGTCTTGCCAAAAGGACAACCAATTTTCCAAACCGTTTATTTTAATCTGATCTCATACCACGCCTTTTTATTCCGGCTCAATGTTTTGTTATTTTTTATTAAATCTTTAATTTTTCAGAATTTTATAAGAGTATTGGCGTTTGTATATCAAAACCAAATCATGAATAAAATACTGATCCCAATGATGGTATTGAATGTAGCCAGCCTGGATGCCCAGGTCGTATCCAACCAAATAAAAGAAGTCACCGTTTTTCTTCAGGGAGCACAGATCTACCGATCCCTTGAATTGAAGCTGGCAGCAGGCGAACAGGAGTTGCGCATCAAGGGCCTGGCCACACAACTGGATCCCAACAGCATACAGCTGAGGGCAGCAGGTGATGTTGTTTTGTTGGGTGTCAGGCATGAACTCAACTATATTAACGAGCGCAAAAGCGCAGCAGAAGAATTGATCAAAAAGAAGGAGCAGTTGAAAGACGATCTCAGTAAACTCCAGCAAAACAGTTACATCCTTCAATTTGAGAAAAACCTTTTGTTGAAAAATCAGGCGCAGGTTGTTGGAGTTCCTAATTCCAATACCAAATTAGAAGACCTGAAGACTTTGATGGAATTCCACAAATTGAAATTGACAGAATTGCTGCCGAAAATCTCGGAAGCTGAAAAGAAAGAAAAAGCAGTAATTTCTGAAATTGAAAAAATAGAGAAGCAAATCGCTGAATTGCAATCAACGCAACAACCCAGCAGCGAGATCGTGTTGAATCTTTTAACCAAAACGGCCGGAACTCAAGCGTTTCAACTGAGTTATTATGTGTACGATGCACGTTGGGAAATGCGCTACGATATCCAGGTAAAAGATATTCAATCGCCATTGGATATTAGCTATAAAGCAAATGTTTATCAAAACAGCGGTGAAGACTGGAAGAATGTCAAATTGCAATTATCAACCGCTAATCCGCTGGAAAGAGGAGACCGTCCGGTATTGCATCCCTGGTATCTGAGAAATCAGCCTCCGGTTGTTTATCAGCATAAAAGATCGGCACCCGAAGTTGTTCAAAATCAGGCTGCAGACATGATGCAAGCTGCTGGTGGTGTAGAACAATATACACAGGTCGAAGAACAACTTACCACGCGTTCTTATCAAATCGATTTACCTTATACCGTTTTATCCAATAACAAACCCTTTCATGTTTCCGTGCGGAAGGCCAGTGTAGCAGCGAAGTACATTTATTTTGCAGTGCCTAAACTCGATCCCGATGCATTCCTCACTGCTGAAATTTCCGAATGGGAAGATCTCGATCTGATGAGCGGTGAGGCTCAATTATTTCTGGAAGGGACATACCAGGGTAATATGTTTATAGACACGCGGAGCATTCAGGACATGTTGAGGTTATCCTTAGGCAGAGATAAAAATGTGGTGATCACGCGTACCAAAATCAAGGATTTTTCGAAGAACAAGTTTTTATCCGATAAAAAAGAAATCACCAAAGCCTATGAGATCGGGATTAAAAATAATAAGTCCACAGGGATTGAAATTATAATAGAAGATCAGATCCCGGTTTCTACACAAAAGGAAATTGAAGTGAGTGCCGAGGAAATTTCCGGTGCCAGTTTAGATGCAGAGACGGGTAAACTGCGTTGGAATCTGAAATTATCTTCCAAGGAAGACAAAAAATTCCGATTGAAATATGCGGTGACTTGTCCGAAGGATTTTGTGATGAATGTGGAATGAAGGGGATGTTAGACCTTTCGACCTTTCGACCTTTCGACCTTTAGACCTTTCGACCTTTCGACCTTTCGACCTTTCGACCTTTCGACCTTTCGACCTTTCTAAGGAAACAGCTGATTCCAAACATTTGTTTTAATCAATAAAATTATTTTGAAATAGTTCAATGTAGGAATCTAATTTATATGAACGAACGAAAGTTTGATTACGAATTACAAATAATTTACAACCAACAACCAACAACCAAAAACCAAAAACTAACATCTAACATCTAACATCTAACACCCAACAACTAACAACTAAAACTCAAGGCAGCACCACCATCAGTGGTTTTGTTTTCTGTGCGGATCTTTGCTGGACTCTTACATAATAATTTCCTGGACGGTAATTTTCATTTTCGATATCGAATGAATGGATGCCGGCATTCAATTTTCCTTTGAAAATGGTTTTGATTACGGTTCCCATGGGTTCGATCAATTGAATCAGGGTTGGACCATCGGAGCAACTGACTTGAATTGAAGAACGCGAGCTCAGAGGATTTCCGGTTAGGGTGAGTTCGAGGAATTCCTGTTCTGCGTTAAAATCATCGACCGAAGTAATGCAATTTGATTTTTTGATCACCGGCAAAGCCTGATAATTGCGAATCATAATTTCAGAAAGAGCCGGATCCTTTACACAGAACCAATCCTGTAAAACAGAGGAATAAACGGATCTGAAATCGTATTGCATGGGGACGTTGTCGTTTTCATTGACCTTTGCTGGGATGAAAGGATTGTTTCCAAATACTCCGGGAATTACATTTTTTCCAAAAATAAATAATGGCGCAGCCGCACCATGGTCGGTACCTCCGGAACCATTGGTGCCACTTTGGTTGTCTTTGATCCTCCGACCAAACTCACTAAAGGTCATTCCTAACACCCGTTCGTCCAGTTTCATGGCTTCCAGATCGCGTTGAAATGCCAGTGAAGCATCGCTGAGGAGTTTTAAAAGGTTTGCATGGACACCATTGTTTCTGTTGGCGGCATCCACTTGTTCGGAATGAGTATCAAAACCATTGAGACTGACAAGGAATAATCTTGTTTTCATGCCCCCTTTAATCACTCTGGCAATTACTTTTAATGCATCTGCGAGGTAGTTTCCGGATGGATAAGTCGCCAGATTATTGCCTTTGAAATATGCTGACAGCAAATTCTCTGCATATTTTTCCGATTGCCTGCTGATCGTCCTTATGAAACTCAATTCCTTGCCATAGTTATTATTTGGGGCAGGATCATTGATACCCGTTGGCCACAATCCAAAAATATCGGGATTGGAAACGTTCATCGCCATTTGGGCATTGGGGCCCTGAAACATAAGAGGTAAATTTCCTCCTACCTGAACAGCTAAAGGATCCGGATTTTGGGCATTGGGATAACCCAATGGGAATCCCGGGAACTCCGTATTCAGGTAACGTCCTAACCAGCCTGTATCTAAGTATTCATCTGTATTGGATCCAGTCGCCCAGATATCCGTTGATCTGAAGTGAGAAAAATCCGGATTTGGATATCCAACCGATTGCACAATCGACATTTTTCCTTCGTTAAACAAGGTCTGAAATCCAGTCATAGATGGATGCAATCCAAGATTTGGATTACCATTAAGCTTTAAAACATTTTGCGAATTGAGATAAATGGTTGGTCTGGCTTTAACGTAATTATCGTATTGATCCAGCGGAATGGTGGTATTTAATCCATCGTTTCCGCCACCTAAGTAGATTAATACCAACACATGATCTGTATCCACTTGCGGATTCAACAGTTCGCTCATCCATTGTGAGTTGGTATAGGCATTGACCGGAATTCCATTGATCACGGTTGGTATGACGACTCCTGTTGCTGCGGATTGTATAAACTTGCGACGTTTCATTTTCAGAATTTGTAGATAAACAATTTAATTTGAAAAAACAAGTACCATAATTACGAGAGATGATATTCTGCCTGCGATAAAATTTCCCTGTACAATGCGCTCAATCTCGTTTCAACTGCATTGCGGGCCACCGGATCCGTTGGATTTGTAATAAACCGGTCCCATGCATCTGTCCAATAGGTTTCATTAGGAAAACCACTTACCAGATTATTTTTAAAGTAATTGTAAGATGCATCGGAGATCGGATAATTGTATAAAACTGTAACGGCATCGCGTACGAGTTGATCTGCAGAAAATGGATTTGGCAATTGCGCAGTTAATACGGTGGGATCAATTTTTAAGTTGATACCCAAAAATTCAATTCCATTTGGGCTGGTTATGTTTTCAGCGATTCTGTTTTTGTTTGCCATGGAATCTGCATTGATCCAGATCTCGTGGTATTGGGGTTGCTGGTACCAGGCCTGCCAACCCGCTACCAATGGTGGCTCTCCAATATTTAAACCTTGATAGGAGGACAGTGCAAATACCGCACCCCATGAAACATATTGTTGCTTCAGTGAGTCATCATCAATATGCTCCGGAAATTTTACCGAAAACTCGCGGCAGATCCCTACCGCGTAATCGAGAGGATTCTTGATGACGCAATTTAAATTGGCGACATCGAAAAAATGTTGTGAAGAAAAAAGTTTTTGTAAAGTCGGTTTGATATTGAAATTATTCAGGATGAGGACATCTGCCAAAGGTTGGATGACATTGGTTTCCACAAAATCATCGATTTCGTAGTACACAAAAAAGCGGTAGATTTTCCTGCAAATATGTCTGGCGGTTTCCCGGTTTGCAAACAACATATCGATGAGCTCGTTGAGTTCCTGTTCGCCCTGCGTCAGGAATTTGCCAGTGATTACCCTGTTGTTATAAAAAGCAGAAAATTGTTTATTGAAGGTATCGTGCTGAGTGAAATCGAAGTAATAGGTCATGGGCATGACCAAGGGATTGATCCGGTATCCTGTAAGGATTCTGGCCGCTGCTTTCACATCGTCTTCCGTGTATTTTGAATCGGGTCCTTTGCCCACAGTAAAAAGTTCCTGTAATTCGCGGGCATAATTCTCGTCAGGTGCGTTTTTAGAATTGAGGTACCCGTTTAAATAAAAGAGCATTGCAGGATTGAGTGTAATCACTTTAGCCAGATCTTTGAAATTACCAAGGCAGTTTTCGCGCAACAATTTATAATATTGATAATTGGCTTGAGCAAACTGGACTGTCTGAAATTCAATGGCAAAATGGTTGTGCCAGAACAAAGTCATTTTTTCGGTAATGTTGGTATTTTGGCGGATGAGATTACCCACCCACCAGGCTTTCAGGGTGTCGATTCTGGCCTGGTAGTATTGAGGGGGTAAATTGGCATTGATTGGAGCATTTATAAATGTTTTTCCAAAAGGCACATCCGGATCATCGTTTGCACTAACAGCATATACATTCAGAGGTGGAGAAGGAATGGCGTCAACCGTAAGAAGGTCGTCCAGCGATTTGCTAAGCCCTTTATTGACCGAAAGTTGGATATCCGGTAGTTTGACCCCAAAACAAAGCCTTCTGAGCAGGTGGGTCGCCTCTCTGGAGGTCCAGGGACCGGAATAAGGATCTAAAGCAGCTGATGGAGGGTAAGCTGTAAAAGTCCGGTTTGGCTTAAAAATCTTTAAAAAATCACTACGTTGCATACAGAGAAATTTAATCAAAAATAATTCGGATAATTGAACTCAAACTGTAAATTCATGTTAAATGATTCAAACTTTTCAAAATTTAATTTTTTAGCTTTATTCCTTATATTTTGGCGAAAGCCCTGAG
Organism: Saprospiraceae bacterium; assembly: GCA_016716185.1. Classification (NCBI taxonomy): domain Bacteria; kingdom Pseudomonadati; phylum Bacteroidota; class Saprospiria; order Saprospirales; family Saprospiraceae; species Saprospiraceae bacterium. The sequence continues at coordinate 602,862 of JADJWV010000002.1, forward strand.
CGACGAAGTCCAGGAACTCTTTTTGCCACAGAAACGTTTGTTAACTTTGTCCTGGATTTAATTCACACTGAATGATAAGAACAGGTATTGCAATTTTATTCTTCACAACGATGGCTTGTAAAAAGCCGGAGGTCAAACCCATAGAAATGGTAGGAAAGTATTCGGTACATTTGGAACTCGACCAAAAAAATTTTGATAAAAAAGCTGTCCACGACAGCATTAAAGAAGCCATGACCAAAGCCAAAGACGATCTGGCCAAAGCTAAAGAAGAACTCGATGCAAAAATGGACACTGCCTTTATTGACACATCCAGTTTTGAAGGCAAGATGGAGTATTTTGCAAAATCGTTTGCCAAGTCTATGGCCAGTTTCGGCAAGGATTTAGGTGAACTTGGTATTTTATTGGGTGAGGCTGCGGGAGATGTGGCAACCGGTGCCATGGATTTTACAGAAAGCCTGCTCCAGAAAATAAAGCTCGACATTGAATTATTGCCGAATGGCAAGCTTGAAACCAGTTCTGAAATTGCGAATAAAATCAAATTCATCGGATCCAGCTGGGAAGTCAAAAACGATTCGATCAGTTTTAAAGATGACAACGGATTGCATGTACAAACCTATTTAATTCAGGATAAGACCGATAAAGGGTTTGTGCTCGTACACGATAAATACCGATTGATATTCAACAAGAAGTAATCATCAGATTTTTTGGACCCTGGCCGAGTCTTTAATTTTCAATTGGTCCTGGTCCGAATAGACTTCATTGATCCAATTGACTCCGGGATTTTTATTTGGAGTAAAGCTGCCCAAATCATTCTGCATTCCAAGTGCGGTTGCCCCATTCATCGTTGCCCACTTTAGTACTGTTTCCAGATCAAGCCAAGCATTGTATTTTAATATGGTCTGCATTTCAGATAACACAGACAGTTTCCAATTCGAACTCAAGCTATCGGTTCCAATGGCCATATTTGAATTCGCATTTACAAAATGCCTGTACTCGGGTAATGTATTTTCTATAAATAAATTAGCGTTAGGGCAGGTCACAAAATAAATATTGGAATTCCATTCCTGAAGACGTTGAATATGGTGAATTCGGGATTGGGTGTTGTGTATGAGTAGTAATTTATTTTCTGCAGATAACTGATCCATGATATATTTCAAGGAATCCACTCCATTGGGTTCAAAATGTTCCATTGAAAATCCGAATCCGGACCAAAATTCGGGATACCCACCACTCTTGGATTGAAATAACAAATCGTCGTCGGGAGATTCCTGATTGTGAATACTCAGTATGTGGTTCGAATGATTATTCAGCCGGTTGATTTTATTAAACATTGCAGAAGAAACACTGTAAGCTGCATGAGGAACCATGGACTTCGGGAGATCTTCAAAAGCAGTATAAACTTCGCGGTAATTTTCAAACAATGAATCTGTAAGTTTTTCCTGCAAGAAATCAAAAGCTTCAATAAATGAATAATATTTTATCGGGCTACTTTTTTTGATTTCAATGGTATCCGTTTTGTTTGATATATCACCTACAGCGACAATTCCCTCTCGTTGCATTTCTTCATCTGCAGCTTTGATGGCACTTTGTATTTCCTCAAGATCTTCGCCTCTATGGGTCACAACGCTTTTTAAGAATGGTATCAGCTTGGTACCTGTTTGAAATTTCCCTTTCAGATGTGAAAGTTCGAGATGACAATGAGCATTGACAAAACCTGGTGTAAGGATTCCGGGGTAGTAGTTACAATCTTTTAATTCATTTTCAGATGCAGCACGGAATTCCAAAACAGTACCTTTCCCATGGAGAATGAGGATGTGATTTTTAAAGAATCCATTTTTTCCATCGTGAATAAAATCTGCAGTAAGTTTTCGGATTTGCATAGACTGGAAACAATTCAATATGAAAAAAAAAATCGATTAATTAAGTCATTTTTTCAATTCCAGATCCAGATCCTGCACAATGATCCCGTTTCTTATTCTGGGTTCAAACCAGGTACTTTTTGGAGGCAATACCATGTGTTCATCGGCGACTTTCACAAAATCTCTTTTGAGCACCGGATAAAAGACAAAACCCACGGCTTCTGGTTTTGTTATCAGGGATTTGCGAATGACTTTCACCGATTTGGTTCCTTCCGCATAGGAAATTCTGTCGCTCGACCGGACGTTTTCAATATTCAGAAAATCATGGAGGAATAATTCATTAAAAATGTCGATGTCAAATGCGATCCCATTTTTTTGTTTAAAATACTGGATCACATCTTTATTCCATCGGATGGAGTAGCATAATTCGGTGGTCATGCAAATGATCTCATGTTTTTGCTTGCTTTTACCTGGTTTCTTGAGAGGAGTGATCAAGGCATATTTGCTGAGAAATTTAATGATATCGTGAATATCAAAGAGATCAAGAGCTTTGATAATTCTGTTGTAGGGATAAATGCTCAATTCGGTAAAATCGAAAAGTGCACACATGATATGACTGAGGCTGTGTTTACCTAATTCCGGATTCTGAAGTAGAAATTTTCCAATCGATGCCATCCGGTGATGTCCATCAGCGATATAAGCTTTTTTTATTTTTGACTTAAATTCTTTTTGAAACTGGCTGATCTTATTTTTATCATCGACTTCAAAGAATTCATGAATTTGCTCATCCTTTTCAAATTTTACTTTGAATTTTGGCTTGACACCAAGGAAACATTTTGCAATCAGGTCTTTGATTTTTTTATTTTCGTTATATGCAATAAGGACTGGTTTAATAATGGCTTGCCTTTCAAGCATCAATTTACTGATATTTTCTTCCTGTTGAGTTAGTGTATTCTCATGTTTTTTTATTAGCCCTTTCAGGTAATCGTGAATATCTACAGCCGCTATAATGCCATGATATAAATTGGAGCGCGTCTTGATTCGGTATACAAAAATAGATTTTTCTTTTCCTTCCATGTAAATTCCTTCTTTGTACATATCGGGATACAAGCTACGCGTCTGGTCTATGAAATTTTCTACATCTGAAATAGAAGGGAAGTCCGGGTGCAGATAATGAAAAGGCTTAATATTCACGTAAGTCCACTTTATTGCGGCAAAGTTCGGCAATTCAAGGGAAATCAGAGCATTTTCATCAGAGTATTATAAAACCAATGAGAGTCGGTTCTGGTCAGCAATTCCAGGGCGTGGTCTGCCTTGTGTGTAAAGTCTTTGAGTTCCAAAAGCATTTTTCTGAATTCCTTGCTTTTCTCACATTTTTCAGTGCAGGAAACAATTTCATCCAGTTCATCGAGAATCGGGTCCAATTCTCTTTTTTTGCGGTTGATCAGGATTTGTTTGAAAATCTGGTGTAAATTTTTTTCAGCTATATAATGTTCGCATCGACAACCTTCTTTGCAATCTTTATAGATCAAACCCCAATCCAAAAGAGTTTTGAGATTCATATGAGCATTTCCTTTTGAAATCTGCAGTTCCGTATGCACCTGTTCAACACTCATGGGTTCAACTGCAATTAATAGGAGGGCATGAATCTGGGCCATGGTTTTGTTAATACCCCATTGCGGACCCAACCGGCCCCAGGTCTCGAGAAACTTTTGTTTGCATGATGCGTATTCCAACGGGGATCCTTTACCCTACTAAGCAATGAAAGCAAAAAAAGTTTAAAGAAAGCGATATTAAATTTAAACTGGTTTGTAAAAAGGAAGCGTTGTAACTTTAGCAGGAAGAGTTTTTTGACCCACAGCAATGAGTATTGTACACCCTTCCGTACTATATTCCAGCGGCACATAAGCTAATCCTATGGGTACATTTAAAGAAGGTGATGAAGTTCCTGACGTCACAACACCGATTTCCTGGCCTTGCTCATTTAATACCGGGTATCCATGTCTGGGAATTCTGCGATCTTCGACAATAAAACCAACAAGTTTCTTTTTCAGACCATTTTGTTTTTGGGCTTTTAACCAATCTGAGCCATTGAAATCTCCTTTGTTGAGTTTGGTAATCCATCCCAATCCGGCTTCCAGAGGAGAAGTATAATCGTCGATATCATTTCCATACAGACAGAATCCCATTTCAAGCCTCAGGGTGTCTCTTGCACCTAATCCGGCAGGTAATAAACCGAAATCTTTGCCTGCTTCCATGATGCCGTCCCAAAGATCGGAAATGTGATTATTCTCCGCGTAGAGTTCAAATCCTCCGGCTCCGGTGTAACCTGTAGCGGAAATGAGAACATTATCTTTTCCGGCGACTGTTCCTTTTGCAAAATGATAATAAGGGATGTCTCCCAAACGAACATTTGTTAGTTTTTGTAAAATATCGATAGCATTTGGGCCTTGAAGTGCAATCAAACCGGTTTCATCAGAGATGTTGATCAATCGCGTATCAAATGTATTTGCACTGGAAATCCAGTTCCAGTCTTTTTCGATATTGGATGCATTTACAACCAGCAGGTAGGCTTGTTCTCCGAGGTCACACATGTCTTCTGGCAATCTGTATACCAACAAATCATCGACGATACCTCCGTTCAGATTGGGCAAACATGAATATTGGGCCTGACCTATTTTTAGTTTGGAAACATCATTAGACGTTACTTTCTGTACAAGATCAAAGGCCTGCTTACCTTTTACAATAAATTCGCCCATATGACTCACATCGAAGATACCTGCCCGGTTTCGCACAGCATCGTGTTCTTCTTTGATTCCGGTATATGAAATGGGCATGTTGTAGCCTGCGAACTCAGCCATTTTTGCCGATAATGCCATATGTTTTCCAGTCAATGGTGTTTGTTTCATTTTATTGGATTCTTTTTTATTTGATTTCTACATTTTGAATGACATCGCCCTGATGTATACTGAGCAACACATCATGACCGCTTTTCAATTTTCCTAATATAGTATATTTCCCATCCAGATGGGGAGTTGGTGAATGGGTTATAAAAAATTGAGTTCCTTCGGTATCGGGACCTGCACTGGCCATACCCAACATTCCGGAATTCTGATAATGAAGCAGACTGATCTCTGTTCGAATAGAATAATCCAATGCTCCGTAACCATCGCCTCTGGGGCAACCTGCCTGAACTACAAAATTTGGAACAACGCGATGAAAGACCTTATCCTTATAAAAACCATCTTCAGCAAGTCTGATAAAATTTAAAACAGAGCCGGGAGCAAGAGTAGGGTAAAGTTCTAAGTGCAAGTCGCCTCTGGAAGTGATGATTTTTGCTTCCACAGTATCCCGGTAATTCATCAGTGCGTTCCACTCGATTGGGTGATTGAATGCGGGCACCAGTGGAATAAATTGACTTTGATTCCTTTTGGCGATGGTTTCGCTCAAAGCATTATACGTTTCAATATCTCTGGGTAGCTTAAGGTTTTGCCTTGCCAATACCAGCATGGAATCTGCATTGAAATATTTCCTGGGAATATTATTTGGCTTTTTGAAGATGGAAGCGATTACATAAAGCGTTCCGGCATCCGCTTTCATACATTGTTTATTAAAGTAATCGCCTAATGATGCATAAATTGGGTTGGAAGAGCCTTTAAAAATAAATGGAAAATCTGGTTTGTTTAATATGATTTCGATGATTTCAACCACGGTAACTTCCACAAATGGATGTTGTTTGGAATGGCTGTACTGTAGAATATTTGGTAATTCTTTGGTGATTCTGGACAAGGCTTTCAGGTAGGCTGCTTTTTCGTAGGGATTTTTTGATTGAGAAATCTGGCTTTTAATTTTATAGATCAGTTCATTTTTAGTGATGACCATAAAATGTGGAATGTGTTTCAGCGCGGCCTGAAAGACAATCGCCCTGACCTGCCAGGGCATTGTTTTTTGATCGGATATTTTTTTTAGCTCTTCAAAAATTTCAGTGCTTCCTTTTTCAACAAGATATTGGGCTGACACTGAAGCGACTGAAACGGAGGGATTTTGAACTGCTTTCAATGCAAAAAACTGAGCCTGAAGACTGGAATGATTGTGCAGTCCCTTCAATAAGTTTACCTGTATCCTGTTATCGAGTCCCCGTGAATATAATTCTTCAATCGAATTCAGAGCTGTATTGCCGGGAATTTTTGTCAAAGCAGAAACCAGACACATTCTGATTTCAGGATCTTTCTCTTCGTTGCAAGCCCTGCGGAGAACTTCCAGATGGTCGTCGATTTGATCAAATTGAAATCTCTGGAGGCAGTGAGCGGCTATTAAGCGGGACTTAGGATCAAAAGCATCATTGGTCGCAACTTTGATAAATTTTTCAAGAGATTCATTACATATTTTTCCACGAAGACCGAATCTGTAAAGAGCAAGCATTTGACCATAAACATGAAGCGTATCATCGGGTGAATAAGTAGAAATGTTACAGATAAAATTTAAAGTTGAGTCTGAACCGCATTTTCCCAGCGCTTCAAGGATCAGGGCATTAGTCAAATTAAACGGCCCGCTGGAATCGACCGGTATAAAAGCCTGTATAAGTGATTTTTCAGCAGATACATGGCCAATCTGACCCAATGAATATGCGGTGGCCTGTCTAACCGATTCTACCTGGTCATCCAGCAACCATGACAATTTCTCAACAGAAGTACTGTCTTTATAGGATGCAAAGGCAAGACTGGCCAGATAACGATAGGAAGCTTTCGGATGATTCAGGAAGATTTGAAGTGAATCGCTGTTTCTTCTATCGCGGAGGTCCAAGATTTGTCTGACGACGGGATCTTGTATGGTATAGTTAATTAGCGTCAGGTCTTCTTCAACAGGTGGAAAGCAAGAAGAGATCGAAGAAAACAATGCAAAACAAATTGTTAAAAATTTGAAGCCGGACCATTGAAATCTGAACTGTATCTGGTTTGAATTCATCAGGCCCTAATGTTTTTATAGACAAAATAACCGGTAATCAGGCATGAGCTTATTTCAATGCCGATTCGTGTCATACCCCAAATATCGGATTGTTCAATATTTCTCAAAAGAGGCCAGAAAAATGCGATAGCCAATAGAATTGCAAATATCATGGCTGGTTTTGTGAAGTAGTTCAAACCGTTTTTAAGCAATATGGATAGCAAAATAAAAGTGAATCCTGAAATTACTGGTGTCAATCCTGTATGCATTACATAATTATTGGCTATAAAACCAGCGATACCAACAACAAGAAGGACGATGCCATTCGCGAAAAAAATATGTTGGTTTGCAAGACGACTCATAGGAATAATTCAGAAGAAATTAATTTTTTAAATAAGTTACAAACTTAACTGAAAACATGCAGCTTGCCAAAGGCCAATTTTCAAAATAAGCATCATGAAGTAAAAATATTGACAGGACTTTGGACAACTTATTCATCTTCATAAATTTCATCTTTTCTTCCGGGGTTACTGCCTGGAATATTGGTATCTGAGCCGTGGTGGCTTTGCATGAATTTTTTAAATGCGTCGCAGTCTAGTTCGACACCCAGTTCCCCACCCGGATGTTTAAATTGAACATTCGTATTGAAACCAGAATCCGGATTGGCCTCCAGACTTGAAATGAAACTCACAAAATACGGTTTAGCCATTACAGAACCCTGACCCATGGTCAGACTCAGAAAACGGATCCAGGGATCTTCTCCCCCTACCCAGGTTCCAACCACCAAATCAGGAGTAATGCCCATATACCAACCATCCACATAATCATTGGTCGTACCGGTTTTTCCTCCATTGGGGGTTTTTAAACTGTAGGTTCCACCCGATTTGCGCAGCAGGTCAAGCATGACATAGTTGTAATTGGGAGGGATCGCTACATTATGAACGGGTGTATGTTTATATATGATTTTGCCATTTTTGTCTTCAATTTTTGAAACAAAAAAAGGTTTGGTATATATTCCATCATTAGCGAAAGTGGTATACGCGCCCGTCATTTCCATGACTGAAAGATCCGGAGAACCGAGTACAATTGAAGGAAATTTAGGAATGAGGTAACCTCCATCCTTTCTTTTAAGAGATGAATCGATACCCATATTATGTAAAAGTCCTCGGATGGGCTCAACGCTGCCTAACAACGTTACCAATTTAACTGTAATCGAATTTTTTGAAAGCGCTAACGCTCTGTAGAGGTTCATGCTTTCTCCGCTAAAATCTTCTGCTGCATTACCGGGTGACCAGGGTTCAGGCAGATTGAAATTGGGATCATTGGCAGGAATGGTGTATTGAATGTCCTGAAATTCATTGCAGGGGGATATGCCCTGAAGTGCAATGGCAGTTGTATACACAAATGGCTTAAACGTTGAACCTACCTGGCGTCTGGCATTGACGTGATCAAACTTAAAATACTTAAAATGAGTTCCACCGATCCAGGCTTTTATTTCACCGGTGTGCGGATCAGCGGCGATTGAACCTATTTGTAAATGTTTTCTATGATATTTGATGGAGTCCAGAGGACTCATAAGTGTATCTTTTTCACCCGTCGTTTCATAATTGTAAATTGTCATTTTAATTGGGGTGGTCATGGCTGCTTTGACTTCCTTTTCGAATGCTGGCCATCGTTTGCTGAATTCTGGCCATAGAGAGGAATTTTTTATTTTAATACTGTAATCGTATTGGGTCTGATTGATTACTTTTTTGCGCAATTCAGATTTTAAAAATCCTTTTTGTTTATCGTCGTTGTAAATTCTTTGAATGGTATTGTCGTTGATATCAATACTTCCAATTTCAGATTCCAGTTGAGAAACCAAACCTTCGTAGTATTTGTTCCAAATAATTTGAAATCGTTCCGTTTCCCGTATGGACTGATTCAAGGATTCCTTTCTGATTTTTAAAATTGGAGCATCGGCATCATAGGTCCAGGGATCTTGTTTTGTCCAGACATTAAAGTAGGCTTTTTGTATTTTTTTCATATGCTCTTTGGCAGCATTTTCAGCAGCTTGCTGAAAGACCGGATTGATGGTTGTATAAATTTTCAAACCGTCCTGAAAAGGATTGTACTGACTGCCATCGGGCTTGCGGAAACGTTCGTCTTCAAATAATGATTTTAACCATTTGGCCAGTTCGGCTCGAAAATAAAGTGCCATTCCTTCCAAATGGGAATCACGCTTAAACAGCGTAATATCAAAGGTTTTGGTGGATAAATTTTTGTAAGTCTTTTTGTCGATGTAAGATTCTTCGTACATTAATTCCAATACGGTATTTCTCCTGCCCATAGCAAGTTTTGGAAATCTTTTAGGGTTGTATCGGGTTGGATTTTTCAACATACCGATAAGCATGGCTGCTTCATCGATTTCAAGTGCCTTCTGATTTTTTCCGAAATAAGTTTGAGCTGCAGTTTGGACCCCATTGGCACCATACAGGAAATCAAATTTGTTGAGATACAGGGCAATGATTTCCTCTTTCGTATAACGTTTTTCCAATTTTAAGGCTACCAGCCATTCTTTAAATTTGGTGCGGATTAATAAAAATTTCCTGATAAAAGCATTCCGTCCTTCAAGTGATGGGCGCTCAAACAAAAGTTTGGCAAGTTGTTGGGTTATCGTGCTTCCTCCGCCTGCTTCCGATTGATTGAGGAGAATGGTTCTGACGGCTACGCGGGACAAGGCCCAAAAGTCAATTCCCGAATGGTTGTAGTACCTGCTGTCTTCAGTGGCCAGTAATGCATGTACCAAATGCTCATTTAAACTATCATAAGGTAAAAATTCTCTATTCTCTGTAAAAAATTTACCAAGGATGCTTTTATCACTTGCATAAATAATGGAAGCCTGATTGTAATTTGGATTCTCCAGATCTTCAAACGTCGGTAAATTGTCAAACGACACCAGGATAAGACACAAATAAAATAAGGCCAACAAGCCAAAAAACATTTTCCAGGTGAAATGGATAAATTTTCGAAACCAGGGTTTATCTGAATTCTCCTGGCCGGAAAAAATATCAGTGAAGGAAAATTCAGTTCTGAGTTTTTGGATAATTTTTATTATTTTATCTCTCCACCTCATATCAGGTTTTTACAGCAATATTTAATTCATGAAAAGTATTCAGTCCATGTTGTATTTCTTCGCTATTCAAATTTACATTCCAAACCGGTTTTCCAGGTTGTTCGAGCAAACTAAATAAGATATTTTTTCCTATTCTTTTTTTATCGAATTGTACGTCCTCGAGGATTTTTGGAATCAGGCATTCGTCCCAGCTTTGTTTATTGACAAAAGGGAGAAGGAGGTTGGTGATTCTTTCCAGATACGTTGGTTTCCAGTGATATTTTTGTGCTGATATGATGGACTCCACGATCATTCCTATAGCGATGGCTTCTCCGTGCAAGACGTCTCTTGCAGATTCAAGACTTGATTTTTCAATAGCGTGCCCAATGGTATGTCCAAAATTCAAGGCTTTGCGAATATTGTTTTCTAAAGGATCTTTTTCGACAATGTCCAGTTTGGTCCGGATAGACCTCTTTATCAGATGATTCATTTCTTCTTCTTCAACGGGCCAACTCCCATTTTCAATATCCTGCCAATAGGGCGGATCCTGAATTAAACTGTGTTTGATAATTTCTGCAAATCCATTTTTCATCTGGCGGTCATCCAGTGTTTTCAGGAAAATGGGATCCAGTAAAATGGCCTGAGGTAAATTAAACAAACCGATCATGTTTTTAGTCATGTGGAGGTTTACTGCAGTTTTGCCGCCAAAGGCAGCATCTACCATTGCCATTAATGATGTAGGAACGTAGACACAATCCAATCCCCTTTGGAAGGTGGCGGCACAAAAACCAACCAAATCGCAAAGCACGCCACCGCCGAGTGCAATGACCAGGCTATTTCGATCCAGCTTATCGTGCATCCATTGGCTCCATAATTTTTCGCAGGTGTTCAAATCTTTGTTGAGTTCGCCGGACGGGAGCAAAGCAACACCTTCCGGTTGCTGTGAAATCGATTCGAGAAAGACTGGAAGGCAAGACTGATTTGTATGATCATCGACTACAATATGCAAAGAACTATAATTGCCGAATGCAATAAATTCATTCAACTGATCCCAAGGCCGGGATTGAAAGATCCTGGTAGATTTATTTTCTTTCATGTTCCGGTTTAGAGAGAGATCCTGTTTGTGTGATTTTCAAATACTCGAGTAATCGCATGGCTGCCATTCTATAACATTGCATACCGCATCCACTGATGTGAAAGTAACATACATCCCTGATCAGTGATTTCTGACGAAAAGATTCTCTGCTTGAAAGTTCACTTAAATGCACTTCTGCAACCGGAAAATCCATTGCGGCAACAGCATCTCTTATGGCAATCGAGGTATGAGTATATCCGCCGGGATTCAGAATAATGGCATCAGCGCTTTTTCTGTATGCATGTAATAAATCAATGAGTTCTGCTTCGCAGTTGGTTTGATGATCGGGGAATGATGCCTGAGAAAATTCTTGTCTGAGTTGCGGGTAGAAGTTTTCGAAATTTTGAATTCCATAAATTTCTGTCTCCCTGACCCCTGTGAGGTTCAAGTTAGGTCCATTCAGGATTGGGATGGTCCACATCAGTTTACAAATTCCGACATGTACTTTAAACGGACCAGTCTTATTTCTTCAAAAGTGATGTCGTCTTCTTTCAAAGCTTTGTAGGCATCTTCAAGCGAATCGGAATCTGCATCTTTAAAATAGTCATAGATGTCGTCTTTAGAATATTCATCTACATTTTCGTTGATGTAATAATCGATATTGATCCGGGTCCCTGAGGCCACAATCATATTGAGTTCATCCATCAATTCTTCCATATTCATTTGAAGGTTGCGTGCAATGTCTTCAAGTGGTATTTTTTTATCGATAAACTTGATGATGTCGACTTTATTTTTGGATTTATCGGCAACCTGTCTGAAAATAAAATCATCCGGCCTTTCGATTTCGTTCTCCTCGACGTATTTGGTGATGAATTCAATAAACGCCTGTCCATAGCGCTCTGCTTTTCCTTTATTGACACCGGAAATTTTGCAAAGATCTTCAATGTTTACCGGGTAACGCGTTGCCATTTCTTCCAGGGAAGGATCAAAAAAGATCACCCATGGTTTGACCTTGTGTTTTTTAGCAACTTCCAGTCTGATCTCTTTTAATATATTAAAAAGATTCTGATCCAGGGCTGCGCCCTGTGAGGGCCCATTATCGTCTTCGACCACAGATGTGGTATCGCTGTAATCGTGATTGATATTGATTTGGACAGCATGTGGCTTTTTAAGGAATTCTTCTCCTTTTTCACTCACATGGAGAATGCCGTAAGTTTCAATGTCTTTGATGATAAAGTTTAGAAGGATCCCTTGTCTGAATAAGGAGAACCAATACAAATTTCCTTTTTCAATTCCTTTGCCGAACAATTCGTGTTTATCCAGATCGTAGTCAAGAATGTCTTTGGTTTTTACCCCGCATAAAAATTCTACGAGTGTTTTAATTCCAAAATTTTGATTCAAAGCTTTTATTGCGTTCAGGGCCAAAGAAAGTTCTTGCTGTGCTTCGATGAGTGGTTTTGGATTTCTGCAATTATCACACATGGATTTGCATTGTTCGGTATGAAACTCTTCCCCGAAATAATGCAATACAAATTTTCTCCTGCAAACAGCACTTTCCACATAGGCTTCCATTTCATCCAGCAATTGCGCACCCATATCTCTTTCGGAAGCAGGTTTATCCCTCAGAAATTTTTCCAGCCGGATCAGGTCGGCATTAGAGAAAAAAGCATAACAATCACCAACCATACCATCCCTTCCTGCTCGTCCGGTTTCCTGATAATAATTTTCCAGACTCTTGGGAATATCAAAATGGATAACAAATCTTACATCCGGTTTATCGATTCCCATACCGAAGGCAATGGTAGCACAAATGACGTCGATTTGTTCCATCAGAAAATCATCCTGAACCTGTGTTCTGGCCTTGGCATCCATTCCGGCATGGTAGGGCGCTGCTTTTATGCCATTGATCTGGAGGATTTGTGCCAGGTCTTCGGTTGTTTTTCTTGCCTGTACGTATATGATCCCGGATTCACCCGGATGTGTTTTTATAATTTGGACGATTTGCCGGATGGCTTGATCCTTGCTGATTTTCGGGCGCACCTCATAGTATAAATTGGGTCTGTTGAAAGATGAAATATAAATTTGAGGATCTGCCATCTCAAGACTCTTGACAATATCCGTTTGGACTTTCGGAGTGGCCGTAGCGGTCAATGCAATGATGGGGATGTGCCTTTTGAGAGAATTGATCATATCGCGTATACGCCTGTAATCAGGTCGGAAATCATGGCCCCATTCCGAAATACAATGGGCCTCATCAACGGCGATGAAAGAGAGGTCGACCGAATTTAAAAATTCAATCGTCTCTTCTTTTTGCAAGGTTTCCGGAGCGACATAAAGTAATTTCGTTTTACTTCTGGCAATGTCATCTTTGACTTGCTTGATCTCCGAACGATTCAGAGAAGAATTGAGAAAATGAGCAATTTCATCTGTTTGTCCATAACCCCTGATGGAATCCACCTGATTTTTCATCAAAGCAATAAGCGGCGAAATGATGATGGCTGTGCCCGGCATCATTAAAGCGGGAAGCTGGTAACAAAGTGATTTTCCGCCTCCCGTTGGCATGATTACAAAAGTATCTTTACCATCGAGCAAACTTTTAATGATGTGTTCCTGGTTATCCTTGAATGACTCAAAACCAAAATGGTATTTGAGTGCATCATGAACTGAATCTTTGGTCAACATAGTTTCTTCAAACGATCCTCTAATTTTGAGAGGGTTCCTTAGTTTTAATAATGAATCAGAAATATAAAAAATAAAATCCAGATCCGACCACTGTTTTCTTTATCCAGCATGAATATTGCCCCCTCCCCGAAAATGAATCCAGGCAAAAAGGTGTCGCGCATGTCTGGTTGAAAACTGGCGCCTTCAAAATTTAGATTCTAGCCTTAGTTTTGAATACTTTTTTAATATTTGAAGCCGCTGGTCGATTCTAAAGAAATCGTCTATTGCTAAACGATACGAAAATTACGATTTATTATGTATCCGGAAGGTAGCATTTTATTTTTTTACAATTCTTTTACAAAATTTTTGAAGCTAATTAAACACTTCCTATGGATTCAGCTACACCAATTGATCCGATTCTCGAAACCATTGCCGGCCTGGAGCCACTTGCCCGAAAGCTTGAACCTGGTGATGGCCAACTGGGTCTCTGGATGGAGGAAATCTCCAAAAACACCGAGGCTTTTATCCATTCTCTGGAAACTGGAAAAGCATACCATAAGTTTCAGGATATGAAGGGTTTACTTGAGGTGGAACCGGGTCTTAATACACAGCGGACCTTAGATGAAATACTCGAAGAACTTGAAAAAGACATGCTTTGCAACGGATTGAATCCTGCTTCCGGTGGGCATCTGGGTTACATTCCCGGCGGGGGTATTTTTGGCGGAGTTATGGGCGATTACCTCGCTGCCTTGTACAATCAGTATGCGGGTATATTCTATGGAGGTCCAGGCGCTGTGAAAATTGAGAATGAGCTCATCCGATGGTTGTGTCGCCTCATGGCTTATCCGGAAGGAAGTTTAGGAAATCTGACCAGCGGAGGATCTATGGCCAACCTGATTGCGATCGTTACAGCAAGGGAATCCCGTAATATTAAGCCCGAGCAGATCAGCAGTTTGTGTATTTATCTCACCGAACAAGTTCACCATTGTGTGCATAAAGCCATCCGGATATCTGGCCTGGGATATTCGCAAGTCAGGACCATCCCGATTACTGCATCTTTTAAAATGGATATACCATGTCTGCAAAAACAAATTCAGGAGGATAAAAAAAATGGTCTCATGCCTTTTATGGTAGTGGGTACAGTAGGTACAACAGATACCGGAGCCATTGACCCGATCGAGGACCTGGCAGATCTTTGTGAAGAACATCACATTTGGTTTCACGTCGATGCTGCTTACGGAGGGTTTTTTATTTTGAGCGAATTGAATTATCCCGATGGGTCCACCGTAAAAGCTGCTTTCAGAGGGATAGAAAGGTCAGACAGCATTGCCATAGATCCCCACAAAGGAATGTTCTTGTCTTATGGATTGGGGGCGGTTCTGATCAAAGATCTGGCCTCCTTATATAAAGCACATTATTATAAGGCAGCATACATGCAGGATACGCTCCAATCCCAAGATGAACTTAGCCCGGCTGATCTGTCTCCGGAGTTGACCAAACATTTCAGGGGGTTGAGGCTGTGGCTGCCTTTGCGTTTGTATGGCATCCAGCCCTTCCAGGCGTGCCTGGACGAAAAAATATTGTTGTGCAGGTATTTTTACCGGGAGATAGGGAAACTAGGCTTTAAAACCGGCCCATTTCCCGAAACTTCAGTTTGCATCTACAGGTACATTCCAGACCAGGGTGATGCCAATGCATTTAATCAAAAGATAATTGAGTATGTGCTGGAAGATGGGCGTGTATTTCTTTCATCAACGACGATACAAGGGATATTTTGGATCCGGTTGGCTGTTTTGAGCTTTAGAACCCACATAAAAACCATTAATATTTGCCTGGATGTCTTGAAATCGGCAGTTTTAAAGCTAAAATAGCGAAAAAATGACGGCATTTTTGGCTAAATGTGGAAAACTAGTTAGCTTTGCAGCCCTTAAAAAAAACACATTTAATTATTTATGCGTCATTTTGAAATAAGCTTCATCGTTGATCCAGTTCTGTCGGGCGATGAAGTCAAATCGACAGCTCAGACCTACAAAGAAATGTTAATGGCTGAAGGAGCCCAAATCATTTATGTAGATGAGATGGGATTGAGGCAACTTGCCTATCCCATAAACAAACGCAACACCGGAGTCTATTTCTGTATTGAATTTGCCTCCGAAGCAGCTGCCTATCTTACGAAAGTAGAATTGGCATTAAAACGCGACGAGCGCATTATGCGCTTTCTCACTGTAAAGCTTGATAAATATGGAGTCAAGTACAACGAAGACAAAAGAAATGGAAAAATTGGTAAAAAAGTAAGGAAAGAAAGGTTGAAAACCGTACCCGAAGGCGTAGACAGTCATCGGCTCACGGTGGTGCCGCCCAAAGCTCCTGAAGTAGTTGTTGAAGAAGAATAATTTTTAAAAGACTCCAGATTAATTGTAAATTATGGCAACGCAAGACGAAATAAAGTTCTTAAGTAACCCGAATATCGGCCAGAGAAAAACCAAGTATTGCCGTTTCAAAAAATTCGGATTGAAACACATCGATTACAAAGACGATGCCTTTTTAATCCAGTTTGTAAATGAGCAAGGTAAATTGCTGCCCAGAAGGCTGACCGGAAATTCTTTGAAATATCAAAGAAGGGTAGCAACGGCCGTCAAAAGAGCCAGACATCTGGCCATTTTGCCTTTTGTAACCGATTTGTTGAAATAATTCAAATTCGAAAATTATGCAGATCATTTTGTTAAAAGATATGGACAATCTGGGAGACAAACACGATGTTGTGAAAGTCAAGCCCGGTTATGGAAGAAATTTTCTGATTCCCAATGGAATTGCTATTCTTGCCAACGACACCAATTTGAGGAAATTGGCAGAGATGAAAAAGCAGGAGGAAGCCAAAGAAAATAAGAAAGTGAATGAATACAAACAGATGGCAGACCAGTTGGCCAACGTCAATATTAAAATTGGTGCTAAAGTTGGTACAACCGATAAAATATTCGGATCTGTAACCAGCCTTCAACTTGCTCATGCCATTAAGGACCAATGTAACCTCGAAGTGGAGCGCAAAAAAATCCATTTGGACGACGAGGTTAAAACAACCGGTAATTATACAGCCACTATCGATTTTCACAAAGACGTACATTGTAAAATCAATTTTGAAGTCGTGGCAGAGTAATTTTTTAAAAAACAAGTACTAGGTAAAAGATCCCGGAGGAAATAACTTCCGGGATCTTTTTTTTTAATACTTTGAACTTAATAAATCGTTTGCAGTAACGTATCAATCTTGATGGTAAGTGAGCTCCCCCTGTAATGGCTTTGATTTTTGCTATTTATAAGTAAAAGATCTGTTTAACTTCGCTGAACAAAACAGCGCATGTATAAAATACTGATTGTAACCATAGCGGGCCTTGCAGCCATACAACAAGCCAATTCTCAAAATTTGATTCCAAATCCGGGATTTGAACAATGCGACTTGTGCGATAGCCGGGGGTTTAAAGAACTCGGAATAGGATTTGGAGCGAATGTTCCTGCAGACTGGAATTCAGCAACCTTCGGATCGCCTGATATTTATTCTGTTCAACCTCGCAGCGGAAAACGACACGGGGGTTTTTTCACAGGATTTGGAAAATTTGAATACCTGGCCAATCATTTTACAGAACCGCTGAAGATGGGCGCAACTTATCGTTTTAGTTTCTGGATAGCTGGAAATTCTCAGAATCTCAATTACATCGTTGATGAAATTGGAATCCACATTCAAAAAGGAAAAGTGAGTTATCCGCAATCAGAACCACTGAAGCAGTTAACTCCATCTTTCAGTTCTCCTGATCTGGACTACATTGCGGCTAAAAATTACCGTCAATTCAGTTTTGAATACATGGCTTGTGGAGGGGAAGACCATTTTATCGTTGGACGATTCAGGGATTTAGGTAAAGATGATACAACCTTTGTCGGTAGTAAAAGACCATCCGATCCATTACTTGAAGCTATCTATTATTACGTCGATGATTTTGAAATGGTGGAGATTTCACCCGGCATAACCGCGGATCCTTTGCCTCCTGATCTTGAATTATGTAAGGATACGATTAAAACAATAAGAGTGCCCGATGCCTATGTCAATCAGAATATTGTCTGGAGCAACGGCAGCACAAGCCCTGAAATTTCATTTAAAAACGAAGATCTGATCTGGGTAGAGATACGCCTCAACGATGCCTGTAAAACAGTGATCAGGGATACCATGATCATTAAGTATTTTAAAGATGTAAATATGAAAATACTAAGTGCGGATAGCGTATGTACAGGTGACACCATTTTGCTCCAAGCACTTTGCAACGGTTCGGATTCGTGTTTTGATTTTATCTGGAACAATCAGCAAAAAGAACGCATTGCAAAAATTACAAAGCCGGGTATTTATTCGGTTCGTGCAAAAACAGTTTGTTACGAACTGGAACGCAGCAAAGAAATTTTACCTTCGAATCGCAATGTACAAACCTTTGTGATGTTTCCGAATGTTGTTACAAAAAGCGGTCATCCCGAAAATCAAAGCTTTAAGCCTTACCTCAAACCTCCGGAGGAATCGCGCATTCAACAAATTGAATGGAGCTTATACAATCGATGGGGTCAAAAAATATTCAGCGCTCATGATCTGAATGCAAGTTGGCAGCCCCTGGTTTCAAATCCTTTGGACACTTATTTATATATGTATAAAATCAGTTATCAGGATTGCAATGATATCAGTACTAAAATTTTCAAAGGCCATTTTAATTTGATAGACTAATGCTCTCAATAGATTTACAAGCTTTTCATGCTTTGGTTTGCGGTGCGAGCAAAGGTATAGGTAGAGCCTGCGCTGTTGCACTTGCGCAAGCGGGAGCTTCTGTCACTGCAATTGCACGAACCGAGTCTGAGTTGATCGAACTCATTGGAAAACTTCCAGCCAGTTCCCATCAAAGCCACAGTTATGTTACTATGGATTTGAACGATCATGCCGATCTAAATAAAAAACTGGATACCATACTCCTTGACCGTTCATTTCAAATTCTCGTCAACAATACCGGAGGACCTCCGGGTGGCCCTGCGCATACTGCAACAGTGGATGAATTTTACAAAGCTTTTCATCAACATTTGATCAGCAATCATATTTTAATGCAAAAGCTGATTCCAGGAATGAAAGCAACTTCCTATGGAAGAATCATCAACATCATCTCAACATCCGTCAAGCAACCCCTTGAAAATCTTGGTGTCTCCAATACCATTCGTGCAGCGGTTGCCAATTGGGCAAAAACACTTTCAAACGAACTTGCAGCCCATTACATTACTGTGAATAATGTTTTGCCGGGTGCTACGCAAACCGACAGGCTGCAATCCATTATTGATTCAGAATCGAAAAAACAAAAAATAAGTACCGAAGAAATAGCTAAAAAAATGATGTCTTCTATTCCTGCCGGACGGTTTGGACAAGCCTCTGAAGTTGCAAATGTAGTCGCCTTCCTGGCCAGTCCGCTGGCATCTTACATTACGGGGATTAATATTCCTGTCGATGGCGGAAGAACAAAATGTTTATGATGGAGGGCGGAAGGAATTTAAAGAGCAGGGATTCATATGAGTTGAATTAACGTAGCTTTTTAATTCCATCAAAATCAACCACAATTCTCAAGAATCTGATCAAATATTAAATCGAAAATAAATTCATTCCCCGGAACTTATATTCTTTACCTGGATTATCCCTAAAAGCCTAAATCCCGATAAAATTGGATAATATTTTAGTAAAGAAATAGTTCTATATATTTTATCGGGACTAAAAGCCTAAAAGCCTAAAAGCCTAAAAGCCTACATGCCTAAAAGCCTACATGCCTACATGCCTAAAAGCCTACATGCCTAAAAGCCTAAAACAGATCTCACGGCTTCCGTTCTTCGTAAAGTTTTTCAGCTTTGATAATTTTATCAAGTCCTGCCGTATTTTTTTTGATCATCATATCTTTGTTGCGACCAGCCTCTTCAACTTCAGATTTTAATTGTTGAGCACGGTCTGTAACTAGATTTGAGGGTCTCATGTCCTGAATTGCAGCAGCACTGTATGCATCCGAAATTCGTTCCCTTAATTTTTCTTCATCTGCGAATATCGATTTTTGTTTTGTAGCCAATAAATCGGATCTGAGCGTTTCAAGTTCACTATGATAGGTTTCAAGCCAGGTCCTGTGCTTTTGTTTTTTGCATTTTTTAATCAAAGAGTTGAGTTGCTCTTGTTTTGTTTGGATCTCTGCAACAATTCCGGCAAGTTGTTCGTGCATTTTGTAATACTGCATACAGAGTTCGTGTTGTGCAATGCGGTCTGCTAAGGTGTAATCCCGAAGATCTTTATGAATCAGTTCAAATGTATCGATCAGTTGCTCATGACCGATAGATAATCTGAGTTGATATTTTCCGGGTAATACTTTCGGTGCAACAAATGCTGAAAAATCTAATTTGGTGCCACCCTCAGCAACTTTTCCGGGCTTCATTCTTTGGTTCCAATAAATTTTATTGATGCCTTTTCGATTGGAAGGCGTAAGTGACTGAACCGTTTTACCTTCCATATCCAGTATTTCTGCTTTGAATTCGCCTTTCATGATTCGTTCTTTCAAATAGTACTTGAATGGAGGAATATCATCTGGATTTGGTGCATTCCAGAAATTTCCGAGATCCATGCCTCCACCATATTTTCCCGATGATAGTACCATGGTATCACAATCGATTAGTGCCATTTTTCGATTGGCAAATTCTGAGGTCATTTTTCGCATGGCAGTGATATCATCAATGATATATATTCCGCGACCATGGGTTCCAACGATTAGTGAAGAATTCCTTTCCTGTATTTGAATATCTCTGACCAATGCATACTCGGGTATTTTATTTTTCATACGAAACCAATTGGTTCCTTTATCCAGACTGGCAAACAGACCCATTTCTGTTCCCAGAAATAAAAGGTTTTCATTCACGGGATCTTCTTTAATGCGATGTGCGAATCCTGTAAATTCCGGGCTTTGGATTCGGCTCCAGGTTTTACCCATGTCTGTTGTTTGAAGTAAATACGTTTGATGATCGCCGTAGGTGTGATGATCTAAACAGATATAAGCGGTTCCGGTATGATGATTCGACAATTCAATCCAACTTACCCAGGCCTGATCAGGAACGCCTTGAATTTGAAAATTAGAATTTAATTTTTGCCAACTTAGTCCGCCATCTTTACTCAATTGCACATTTCCATCATCCGTTCCGACCCATAAAATTTTTTCGTCAAAAGGCGATTCTGCTATAGAATAAATCGTGCAGTGATTTTCAGCGCTTGTATTGTCTGCGCTCAGTCCACCGGAATTTTCCTGGTCTTGTTTCTTTTTATCATTGGTAGTCAGATCCGGCGAAATGGCCATCCAATTTCTGCCCTGGTCAGTAGATTTGAACAGGTATTGAGCGCCGATGTATAAATTCTTTTTATTGGAGACACCTGATGTAATAGGGGTGTTCCAATTCCATCTCAATTTATCCTGAGCTTTCGTTTGTTGTGGTTTGATGTTGTAAGACTTGAATGTGCTCAGATCAATTCTTGCGGCATTTCCACCCTGACTTTCTGCATAGGCTGTATTGGGGTCCAAGGGGTCAGGTATGGTCCAAAAACCATCGCCCCAATAGAGCATTTTCCAATCGCTGTTGCTGACTCCTCCAGGGGCTTCACTTGGTCCTATCCAGGAACCATTATCCTGCAGTCCGCCATAAATCCGGTAAGGTTCGTGATCATCTACTGCCACTCTGTAAAATTGACTAACCGGTAAATTTCCACAAAATATCCAGGTTACTCCTCGATCATTGGAGATGTAAACACCCCCATCAGTGCCGAGAAACATGTGATCCGTATTTTTTGGATTGATCCACAATGCATGGTGATCGGAATGTACCCAACCACCGTCATAACTGGCATCATTCCAGGAATAACCACCATCGTCAGAATAGGAAAATTGCAAGGCTGGTCTGTAAACTCTTTTTGCATCAAAAGGATCGACCACCAAAGTAGAAAAATAAAAAGGGCGCGACACGACATTCATGGTAGCACTTTGTGATTTCCAATGTTCACCTCCGTCGGTAGAAATATACAGTCCGGTATTATTCGATTCGACTATCGCTAAAAGTTTGTCCGGTTCGCTTGGCGCAAGTGTTAGAGCTACACGGCCAAAATCTCCATCAGGGAGTCCATTGGTCAATTTCCTCCAGGTTTGACCACCATTTTCGCTTTTATAGATACCGGAGCTTTTGCCTCCGGAAGCAAAACTGTAGGCTTTGCGCCTGAATTCCCAAAAGGTAGCATACACAATTGCAGGATTTTCGGGATGTATGGCTATATCTGCACATCCGGTACGTTCGTTTATATAAAAAATTTTTTGCCAGGATTTACCGCCATCTGTCGATTTGAAGAGTCCCCTGTGCTGACTATCTGACCAAAGCGGGCCTGGCGCTGCGACATAGATGTTGCTGCTATTTTTTGGATCGATGACAATTTTTGAAATATGTTCTGTACTATCCAATCCGATTTTTACCCAATTATCGCCTGCATCCGTCGATTTGTATAAGCCTGTTCCAATCGAAACTGAATTTCGCATGTTGCTTTCGCCGGTACCAACATACAGGGTATCCGGATTTTTCTGATCAATCGCAATGGCTCCAATGGACTGACAGTATTTATCAAAGACCGGTTTGTAGGAAGCTCCGGCGTTTGTGGATTTCCAAACTCCGCCACCTGCAGTTCCGATATATAGAATTTTGGGACTGCTGTCCACTCCTTTAATGTCTGTGATCCTTCCGCTCATTGTCGCCGGACCCATTGCCCTGGCTTCCAGTGAACCAAAAGTAGCGGCATTGATTTTAATTTGAGTATAGCTCTTATTTACCAACAAGCCCAATAGAACGATGAGTGCAAATTGCGGTTTCATGTAATCTTATTTAACGAGGCACAATTATAAAAAATTAACGGGTTCATTTTTAGTTAAGATTTTTGAATGTTATTTAGGGCACTTTTAAAAATCCCTGATACTTCGTTGTGCAAATTATTTAAACTCCTATCCCGCCTTGCGGGATAGGCAGTAAACTCTGAGCTTAAAAAATTCACACGCCTCGTCTGAGAGGTTTTTTAGAAGTCCCCTTTACTTTATACTTAGGCATTATTTTAAAAAAGCCAGAAATCAGTTTAAATCTAAGGAACTCTATATCGATTTCTTACTTTTGTGCATTAATTTGAAATGGATGAACGCTGTTTATAAGAATTTGGTAAAGTTTTTATTACCCTTCGCAGTATTGGCCTGTTCCGGCACTGAAAACAGGCAACACGGATTTACAGTCGAAAACAAGGGACTCACTTGCGATGCGGTAGTAGCCGACAAAGATCGGTTTTTGATTTGTGGTGAGTCTGCCATTTACAACTCCTCTGGTTCAGCTTCGGATAAAGACGGATTTTGTCATCTTCGTAATTTTTCTAACAACGATGCTGGCACCGGATTTTCTGTGGGCAATGCGGAAGAACACGACCGGATTGAAAAAATAAAAATGCCGGGCGGGTTTTACATAGTAAGTGGATTTACCGGAGCTGATAAAAATAAATTTGTAGCCAAACTCGATTCGAAATTTAATTTAAGCTGGGCACGGAGTTCAGACAGCATCCAAACTACAGATCAGGCAGAAATGGCGATAAATCCTGAAGGACATATTTTGCTGGCCGGTAAAAATCCTTCAGATGAATCCTATGAAATACAGTTGCATTTATTTGATCCGGATGGCAAAACTTTGTGGTCCAGAAAAATGCCCTCTGTGGAAATACTGCAAGATATTATAGTGACCAAAGACCAACAGTTTCTGGTGAGTTTCAAACAAAAGGGAGCATATATTGATGGACAAACCCGGAAGCGATATTTGATGAATGCATTTTACAAGATCAACAAAGAAGGTCAATCGGTTTGGTCTGCAAAGTTTCATTTCGACGATGACCAGGTGCATCATGTTTTTTTTACAAAGGTGCTCGAAGATGCTTCAGGAAATCTCTATTTTCTTGGACAAATTGCATTTCAAGCCAATGTTGAAAATGCATACATTGTAAAGACCAACAGCGACGGTAAAATTTTATGGAGTAAGTTTTATGTCGGATTTGAAGATTATGTTTTTAAAGCAGGAAGCATCGATGATAGGGGAAACCTTCTTGTGCTTGGTGATGGATACGGGAAAAAAGGCGGTCTCGTCTATGCATCTATTAATTCAGAGGGACAAGTTGTGTGGTCCAGAAAGTCTGATGCAGCCAATTACGAACAAGCCAACGCTGTACTATCAAATGGAAAATCTCACACACTGATCTGGGATAAATTATTTACCATGGCTGGATTTGAAATCGGGCAAAATGGCAAATCCTGTTTGAAGGGCAATGCAGAGTTGAAAGCAACAGCACAGGAATTTAGCTTGGAAATGGAACGATTCAATGGTCGCATGAAAGAAATTCCACAGCATGAATGGAAAGAAAAAACATTTGATGTAAAAATTTTCGATAAAGTTGAAGTAAAAAGTTTATGCAATTAAATGCATTTGTAATTTTTTAAGATTTTTAGTCAAGACCAAAACATTTAAGAACTCTTATGGATCCATCCATTCTCAGATTACATGCTGAAGAGACTTTTACCGCGGAACTTACCGCACTGTTGGAAGAGGATTCTGAGCAAAAACCATATGCCTGGAAACTTTCTCCCTGGGCTGTTTTGAAATACCTATGGGGTGGAAAAACAAAAAGTGGCCTGGAAATCAGTCCGAAATATATTGGTGACCGCAAAATTGTAGAAATAGCCATTGCAACACTTTTATCTGACCGTGCTTTATTGCTCCTGGGTGTACCAGGAACTGCAAAGAGCTGGTTGGCCGAACATTTGTCTGCTGCCATATGCGGGCATTCAAATTTGCTGGTACAGGGAACTTCGGGAACTCATGAAGATTCGCTGCGCTATGGATGGAATTATGCGCAACTCATTTCTAAAGGACCAAGTAAGGAAGCTTTGGTTGCCAGTCCGGTTATGCAAGCCATGGAGAGCGGACAAATCGTACGCATTGAAGAATTGACCCGCATTCCAACTGAAATTCAGGACGCGCTTATCAGCATCTTATCTGAAAAAATTCTGCCTGTACCTGAATTAGGAATCGAAGTCCAGGCAAGAAGAGGATTCAACATTCTTGCCAGTGCCAATGATCAGGATAAGGGTATTTATCCCATGTCATCTGCCCTTCAAAGGCGATTCAATATGCTCGTGATGCCATTGCCGGAAAATCTTTCTGATGAAATCAGAATTGTCCATCAGCGGGTTCAGCAAATGGAAAAATCTTTAAACATCCCTCTGGAAAAATTAAAAGAAAAGCATATCGAAAAATTATTGGTTATTTTTCGGGAACTCAGATCGGGAATATCAAACGACGGAAAACAGAAGATCAAAAAAACCAAATCTTTGTTTAGTCCAGCTGAAACCATATCCATGCTCCATCATGCCAGGATCCAGCACCATTATTTTTCAGATGCGGAGTTGGGTATACCGGATTTAGCCCATGCCATGATTCAAACCTTTATTAAAGACGATCCTGAAGAGATGAATACCCTGAGTGAGTACAATGAGTCTGTACTTAAGAAAAGGGCAGATTTTAAGGAATGGTACGAACTATTGAAGAAGAATATATAATAAAAACTAACGGACGTTAGTTTTATGAAATTGCAAACAGAATTTAAAATTTTCGGAATCAGACATCATGGCGCGGGTTCTGCAAGGAGGCTCAAACGCGCCTTGGAAGAATTTAAAGCCGATGTTTTGCTGATCGAGCTGCCATCGGATTCGGGTGATCTGGTGAAAGCGCTGCAGACCACCGACCACATTCCTCCGGTTGCGTTTTTGTATTACCATAAGAGCAATCCTTCTTCTTCAATTTATCTGCCTTTTGCGGTTTTTTCTCCCGAATACCAGGCCATTCGGGTTGCTGCCGAACAAAAGATCCCTGTAGTTTGCATCGATCTTCCTGCTTCTGCTTTTTTACATCCATCGCTTTATCATGCCAGAACAGCTGCAGGTCCAGAAACAAAATATCAGCACATAGTCAATGATCCTATCGCTTATCTCGCTTCATTAGACCATTTTAATGATGCTGAGCGATGGTGGGAAATGCATTTCGAACAATGGCATGAGCACAATCAGTTGTTTAGTATCCTTCTGGATTTGATGTCGGAACTTAGAACGCAAAGCGAAGGTTTGGATGACCGGGAAACCATGCTCCGGGAACAACACATGCGTTGGTGTATCCGGGAATGTTGTAAAAATGCTTATTCTAAAATAGCCATCGTTTGTGGTGCCTGGCATGCTCCGGTGCTTACCAAAGATTTTCTCGATATCACCAAACACGAAGAAGAACCAAAACTGGAAACAGCCGATGTTGGCAGTTGCCTGATACCCTGGTCTTATAAGCATCTCAGTCTTAACCAGCATTACACCGCAGGTATTCATTCGCCGCAATGGCATGAAAGCATGTTTGAAAATGCCAATGGTGCATCAGAAATATTTCTTTCGAAAGCAGCCCGCGTTTTAAGGAATTCAGGGCTTGAAATTTCTACAGCTGCCATCATTGATGCCAGCGTTTTTGCGCTGCAGCTTTCAAACCTTCGCAGATTGCCGAATCCCGGATTGGATGAACTCCTGGATGCTGCAAAACTTCATTTTGTCTGGGGCCTGCCTGAAAAGCTGGAAGTTTTCCATGAAATGATCTTGTGTGGAGACACGACCGGGCAGTTGCCATTGAACCAACAAACCCTGCCTTTTGTGAATCAATTTCACGAACGCATACAAAAACTTAAACTGAAACCCTATTGGAAAATACATCAGAAGGACAGCCTGCTGCTCGACCTCAGAAAAAACAAACACTTGTTAGTTTCCAGGTTTTTGCATTACTCCTTGCTTATCGATTTGCAATGGTGTAACAAATGGGCTCTCGACTGGAATGCCCTGGGTACATTTCACGAACAATGGCAGTTTCGTTGGCATCCGGATCTCGAAATGACATTGATCCAGCGAGGACTCCTGGGCAATACGCTGGAGGATGCATGTGTTCAATACCTGAACAAAATCGTTTCCAAGGGAATGCCTATTGACCAAATCGCCTACCGGCTTGAACATTCCTTAAAGGCCGATATGTATGCAGTTTGGCCACTCCTGTCAGATGCCTTGGATGAAGCACTGCTAGAACAACAAGACTATGTTCTTTTATCGGAATTGATTCAACCTTTGCTTCACATTTGCGACTACGGTTCACTCCACAACACAGATGTCAACTGGATATTGAAGGTCCTCGATAAATTAATTCCTAAATTAGTGATCCTGATTCCGGATCAGACCGTTCATTTAAAGGAAGACAGGGCACGTAAAATGTTGACGGCCTTATTGAATGTTCAGCATTATTTCAGCCGCTTTCCAGACCATGATTTTTCTGGTTCATGGTTTCAAAAATTGACATCCATATCGGTCAACCAGTTGGTTCATCCTTTGCTGAGGGGGAAATGTTGGAGCATTTTAGTTGAGAAAAAAGTTTGTTCCGAGTCTGAATTTTTAAAAGCAATACAATTTGAGTTTTCCAGCCATCGGGATATTCCTACCATGGCATTTTGGTTGGAAGGTTTTATTTCTGCTCAAGCCGGATTTTTTCTTTTGCAACCGGATGTGGTTCAGGTATTGGATAAATGGGTCGGTGGACTGGAAGTTGAACATTTTAAATCGCAGTTGCCTTTATTGCGAAGATGTTTTTCCAGTATGTCAACCGGAGAAAAGCAGCGAATTTTTCGAATACTTATGGATTCAGGCAACGCTGATATGAGCGAACAAACATGGTATCTCGATGAGCAGAGAAGCAAGTTTATGCTTCCTTTATTGAAAAGATTTCTGATAAAGGAGCCAAAAGTCTAATAATATGGAGTTGCTTTTGTTTCCAGATGCTCCATCCGAAAACTGTGGCGGGCAAGATTTTCAAAAAATTACTCTTCTTCTTCACCAAGTTCTTCCACCTTTTTTTCTTCGAGCCAGAATTGATTCAATTGTTCGCCTTTGATGAGATGCAGTTGCTGCAGATTGACCAATTCGAGGATTCCAAGAAAAATAACGATAGCGTGGATTCTGTTTTCAGCAACTTCAAATAAATTTTCAAAATGCACCCTTCCCTGAGAACGAATGCGATCAATCACGCGGCTTTGTTCATTTTCAATTTCATATTCGTAATTGAAAATGCGATGGACCACGGCTTTTGGAGCTTCATTCAGGCGATCCATGACCCGCTGGAATACCTTCATCAGATTAAAAAGATTCAAGGTTTCCCATTCGGCATCGACCAGGGCCTTTTGAGCCAGGGCTTCAAATTCTGATTTCATATTTCCCCGGGGAATCCTGAAATATTGGTCGTCTTCCATTTTGCTGAAGTCATCAATGGCTTCCTTGATGGATTTGTATTCCAAAAGTCTTTGTACAAGCTCCTTTCGGGGGTCGATCTCCTGATTGTTTTCATCGAGTTCCTTTCTGGGTAAAAGCATTTTTGCCTTGATCCGGATCAGAGTGGCAGCAACCAGAATAAATTCGCTGGCCAGATCGATATTCATTTGCTCCATGTGCCGGATGTAATCAAGAAAATCTTCTGTGATTTTGGCAATGGGTATATCGTAGATATCCAGTTCGTCTCGTTCAATAAAGAACAGCAAAAGGTCAAAAGGTCCTTCAAATTGCTGCAGTTTAATAGTATACGTATTCATACGGAAGTGAAAGGGCTGGCGAAGTTAGATGAAATGACCGGAAGAACCAACAATTGAGTTGAAACTAATTAACTTCGCCGCATGTCTCAAGCCAAGCTTCATTTAATTCCAGTGCCATTAAGCGGCGCCTCCCCCGAACAACTAAGCCAGGAAGCTATAAATGCAGCTAAATCGTTGAATACCTTTGTTGTAGAACGTGCAAAAACAGCCAGACATTTCCTCAAATCCATCCAACATCCTACTCCTTTGCAATCGATCGAAATTTTTGAAATACCAGAGCGGGATCAGCATCATTTTAACCAAAATATGATCGGGGAGTTGCTGCTGGGCAAAAGTATGGGTCTTTTATCCGAGGCCGGTATGCCATGTATTGCCGATCCGGGTTATGAAATAGTAAGATTGGCTCATGAAATGGGGATCCCGGTCTTTCCTTATTCTGGTCCGAACTCTATGCTGCTTGCTTTGATGGCTTCAGGTTTTTCCGGACAAAGTTTTCAGTTTCATGGATATCTCCCTGCCAAAAAGGAAGCCCTGAGAGATCAGGTGATAAAAATTGTAGCGATTGTAAAAAATACAGGTATACCACAAATTTTTATGGAAACGCCCTACCGGAATAAGCAATTGTTGGATATTCTTTTAAGCCATGTGCCCGGAGATGTAAGCCTTTGTGTTGCCAGTCAGTTGGGGAATGCACAACAAAAAATTCATACCCGAAGCATGAAGCAATGGACTACAGAACTATGTAAAGTACATTTGGATCTTCCATCCGTATTTATTTTAGGAAAATGAAACAGTTGTTTTTCTTTATTTTATGGAGTACCTCTCATTTAGCTGCACAAGACAGCTTGATTGTTGTCGAAAAAAGTGGTTTGGATATTTGTTCAAAAGGAACATGGAATCTCATTTGGTCTGATGAATTTGAAGGCCATGCCCTTGATCGCACAAAATGGTTCAGCTATTTCCCTTTTACAAAAGATGGTTCCGATTCATGTGCGGCTTGCAGAGGATTGGTAGGCGATGAGTTTTTATCGGATTCAAACCTGATCGTTCAAAACGGAGTTCTATCCATCGAAGCCCGCAAAGAAAAGGCAAGCTGGTTTGGTAAAGATTTCGATTATACTTCCGGCAATATTTTTTCAATGCAGGGATTTAAATACGGCCGATTTGAAATCAGATGCAAACTTCCGGAAGGAAAAGGGTTTTGGCCATCATTTTGGACAGCCGGTGATGGAGTCATTGAGGAAATCGATGTCTTTGAAGCCAAAGGCCATATTCAAACACAACTGCAAACCAATTACCACCATTGTTACAATCGATCTGGTTGTCAACAACCTAAATGGCATTGGACTTCAGATCAGGAAGATTGGAATACATATGCCATCGAATGGGATCCTTTTTTTATCAGGTGGTATGTAAACAAAAGATTGGTAAGGACTCTGCCTGGGTATAAAAATTTAAAAAATAACCGACCCGCCAATCACTGCATCTTGCGAAAAGGTAACTATGTACCTATAGATGCTTTTCCAAAAAATAAACACCGGATCATTTCCGGACTTGGAGTAGGGGGGCCTTTTGGCGGAAGGATCAGTTCAAAAACAAAATTTCCATCGCGAATGGAAATAGATTACATCAGGATCTATCAAAGAACCGATTCTGAATAAGTTGTTTTTTCGCTGTAAGATTTGTTTGATATTGAACTTTCTTCTAAGGCTTTAAAACGGTATCCAAGATTAGAAAAATGATCGAGAACCCTCGGCAATACAGATTTCAGTTTTGATTTAGATTTAATGGAATCGTGAAAAACTACGATGGACCCTGGTAATGAATTCCGGACGACGTTTTGGTAACATGCTTCGGCAGAGAGATCGGGATCAAAGTCGCCGCTCAGCACATCCCACATGATGATTTTGTAGTGATGTTTGAGTATTCTGGTTTGAGATGGTTTTATTTTTCCATAAGGCGGTCTGTATAATCTGGAACCACAGGCCCTTGCTCCTTTTCTAACATTTAAAATATAAGCAAGATTATCGGTTTGCCATCCGGAGAGGTGGTTATAACTGTGACTTCCAATGGTGTGGTTTTCTTCCCGGATCCGCTCCAGGAGCTCGGGGTATTTCTCAGCGTTTTCTCCTACACAAAAAAAACTCGCTTTTGCCTCGTATGCATATAATTGTTCCAAAATCCAGGGGGTCACTTCGGGAATGGGCCCATCGTCAAAACTCAGGTAAAGTTCTTTCGCAGGGGTCTCAATTCTCCATATCAGATCCGGAAAGATCGTCTGCAGAAATTTTGGAGTGTAACTCAGATAAACCATTCGGGGCTTTTGTTCAGGATAATGACGTATAAAGGTCTTGAAACATTGGTTTGAGTTATCAATTCTTTTTATGATTAACAATATCTTATGAAGAGTATGTGCATCTTTGCAAACAGTATTATTTTGTTTATGAGTCACAGGGAAGTACGTTTGCGTTTTGCTCCCAGCCCCACAGGAGCATTGCATATAGGAGGCATCCGAACCGCTTTGTACAATTATTTATTTGCAAAGAAAATGGGTGGGAAATTTATTCTGCGCATTGAAGATACAGACCAGGGCAGATATGTAAAAGGAGCTGAAGAATATATTCTTGGAAGCCTGAAGTGGCTGAATTTATTGCCCGATGAAGGACCAGAAAACGGTGGACCCAGTGCCCCTTACCGGCAATCTGAAAGAAAAGAAATTTATCAGGCACATGCAGAACTGCTTTTAAAAAGTGGTCAGGCTTATCTGGCATTTGATTCGGCGGAAGCGCTCGACGCACTCAGGAATTCAGGGGATGGCAATCAAAAGTACGACTTCAACACGAGGTCCCGCATGCGCAATTCACTGAACATGTCGGCCGACGATTTGGCCATGGCCATAAAAATGCAAGAACCTTATGTCATCAGACTGAAAGTTCCTGCGAATGAAGAAGTATTGATCCAGGATATCATCCGGGGTACCGTCAGATTTCATACCTCTGAATTGGATGATAAAGTATTGATCAAATCAGATGGCCTCCCAACGTACCACATGGCCAATGTTGTTGACGATAGACTCATGGGCATCTCCCATGTCATCAGGGGAGAAGAATGGCTGTCTTCCACAGCGCATCATTATCTATTGTATAAGGCATTTGGCTGGGAACATGAAATGCCCCAGTTTGCACATTTGCCTTTGATTTTAAAACCTTCCGGAAATGGCAAACTTTCCAAACGCGATGGTGCGCAATTTGGCTTTCCTGTATTTCCAATGGATTGGATCAATGATGACGGGAGCAAGTTGATGGGCTTTAAGGAATACGGATTTGAACCGGAATCGTTGCTGAATTTTTTAGCCTTATTAGGTTGGCATCCGGGAACCGATCAGGAGTTGTTATCGGTAGAAGAAATGATAAATCTTTTTTCCCTGGATAAAATAGTAAAATCGGGAGCGCGATTTGATTTTGAAAAAAGCAAGTGGTTCAATCAGCAGCATCTTTTGCATCTGGATCCGGAAATAGTTTATGCCCGGTTGAAGGAACTTTATCTTCAATACAGCATATCCTTGAGTATTGAAGAATGTCAGACTTTGTACACTTTATATAAAGACCGCGTACATTTTTTCATGGATTATTTTGAGTCAGGACGATTTTATTTTGAAGAACCCCATTCCTATGACGAAAATTATCTCAACCAGAAGTTTAAAAGAGAAATAATACCGGTATTGCACGAGTTGAAATCAGAGCTAAGTGGTGTTGAAATCTTTGAAGCTGCCATTTTGCATGAAGCCATGCAAAAATTTTTGAAGAAATGGAATTTAAAACCGGGCGAACTGTTTCCACTTTTACGCGTAGTTATGACGGGCCAAACCAATGGGCCCGATGTTTTTAAAATGATGGAATTTATGGGCTATCCAAAATTGAATAATCGTTTAAAATTATTTATTGAATTTGCAGAATTTAAATTTCCGATATGAAGATAAAATTTTGCGGCGCTGCTCGAGGCGTTACAGGTTCCTGTCATTTATTGATCCTCGATAATGGATACAAAATCCTTTTGGATTGTGGATTATTTCAGGGCGATGAAGAAGGTGATGAGGAACTCAATTCCAAATGGTTTTTTGATCCTGCCGAGATCGATATCATGGTGTTGTCTCATGCACACATCGACCATTGCGGGCGTATCCCAAAGTTGGTCAGAGATGGATTCAAAGGGCATATATTATCGACACATGCAACGAGAGACCTGGCTGAGATCATGTTGATGGATACGGCCCATATTCAGCAGCGGGATGCAGAGTATTTCAATAAAAAGGCAGCAGAGAAAAGAAAAAAACACGGTGGTGATAAACTAAAATTTAAAGAACCATTATATAAATCTATAGATGTAACGAATGCCATGAAACATTTCGTTACAGTTTCTTACGATCGTTGGGTTGAATTGGCAAAGGGGATCAAATTATTGTTTACAGATGCGGGACATATTCTGGGATCAGCTTCTGTCAACCTCGTCATCCAAAAAGGCGGAGATGATCTTCGCCTGGCCTTCAGCGGCGACATCGGAAGGCCAAACCGACCTATTCTGAGAAATCCGCAACCGATGTGGCCTGCAGATGTTGTGCTCACGGAATCAACATACGGCGACAAGCTGCATCTTCAAAAACCCGCAGAGAAGGAGCATTTCATGCAAGTGATTGCAGAAACCTGTGTGAACAGGAATGGGAAACTCATCATCCCTGCATTCAGTCTGGGCCGGACACAGGAATTGGTATATATTCTGGATCAGCTTTGCAACGAGGGAAAATTACCTAATATATCCGTCTATGTGGACAGTCCTCTTGCAGTCAGTGCGACGGATATATACAAGGCTCATTCCGAATGTTTTGATGAAGAATTGTATGAATACATTCTCAAAGATCCGGATCCTTTTGGATTCAGAAAGCTTCGATACATTACCGATGTGAACGATTCAAAAAATCTGAATGCACAAAAAGAGCCCTGTATCATCATCTCTGCTGCTGGTATGATCAATGCCGGAAGAATTCAGCACCATGTGTTCAATAACATAGAAGATCCAAAAAACACCATATTACTTGTCGGTTATAGTTCTCCGGGAACTCCCGGCGGAAAGTTGCGCGCAAATGTAAGCGAACTCAAGATGTTTGGCGAACTTAAGAAGGTCAATGCTAAAATTGAAATCATGGATTCTTTTTCTGCGCATGGCGATCAACAAGAGATGATCAAATTTCTTGAAAATCAAAAGGAGGTTTGCAAGAGGATGTTTCTCGTTCACGGAGATTATGATGTTCAGAACTATTATCAGCATGAATTAAAAAATCAGGGTTTTGTAAAACCGGAAATTCCCGAATTAAGACAGCTGGTTACTTTGTAATCATTGGTGGTA
The DNA here is from genome assembly GCA_016716185.1 of Saprospiraceae bacterium. NCBI lineage: Bacteria > Pseudomonadati > Bacteroidota > Saprospiria > Saprospirales > Saprospiraceae > Saprospiraceae bacterium. The sequence continues at coordinate 636,692 of JADJWV010000002.1, forward strand.
TTGATTCCTGCTGACTTTTACAAATTATTGTTCTTAATTAATAAAATAGCTAAGCTTATGTCGAAAATTTATTTGTTTTTTATTTCTTTTTGGATGATCAGCCAGTTATCAGCACAGTTAAAGTTTGATTTACAAATAACTTTGGAAGGCAATGTTCGCGAATTTATTGTATCTGTTCCTTCAAAAGCTCCTCCTCCAAATGGTTGGCCCTTAGTTTTAATGTTACACGGTACGAGTGGAGATAAAAATGTGTACTACAATTCTTATGGTTGGAGTGAATTGGGACAAAAAGAGAATTTTATAACAGTATTTCCGTCTTCATTAAGATGGTGCTTTGTAGATTCAGCTGGAGTGAAGAACAATACCAAGTGGGTTTGCGGTGACTTGATCGAAAACATATGTCCGAAAGACACTCCCAAACTGATTGATGACGTGCTTTTCCTGAGAAGGATGGTAGCATTGATTGGAGACACCTTTCAGCTCAATAACCAGAAAATATTTCTTAGTGGTTTCTCTAATGGTAGTTGTATGACCTTCAGGGCTGCCATGCGCGCTGGTGACATATTCAAGTCATGTGGCAGCACAGCAGGAGGATATCATGAATTGGATTCTATTATACCAGCCATAAGAGTTCCATATTGGTATATGGTGGGTACACATGATGACGGATTAATCAGACCTCCATACACCATGCTTCCCTATGGTGGGGACAGCATTCTAGCGTACATGAATCCTACCATAAGACGTACACTTGTTAGTTTGGGTCTGTCTGAAAAATTCAAATTAACTGAAGATTCGGTCAGCAAGACTTATAAGTTTACTGAATGCCTGCCGGGCGAAAACTGTAAACCATATTACTTCACTTTAATTAAAGGATTAGAACACCAGTTTCCAAATGGAAGAAACCATGCCGTGGATGCTCCTGCTCTGTTCTGGGATTTCTTTTGCAATCCACCATCAACTACTACCAGTAACGAAACCGCTTCTGGAATCACTCAGAAACAATTGCTTGTTGTACCAAACCCATCCAAACATTTGGTTCACATCAACTTGAATTCGTTTTTTTCTAAAGAAGTTCATGGTGCTGTTTACAATGCAATTGGGCACAAAGTAATGGATCTGATTCCTGAAAACGGAGTTGTAGAAATTTTCAAAAATGATGTTGGCGCTGGTTTGTTTTTTGTTAGGATTTCAGATGTTGCGCATTATGGATTTGCGAAGATAATTTTTGAATGACATCAATATCAGGGTGGTTTATTTAAGCTGAACTGACATTTCGACTTTTAGGAAAGTCTTGTGTAAAATCAAAAGTTCCTTTGAATTAAACTATTTTTTTTTGAAATTTCAGCTGAACCCACTTTCATCTTTTAGCTTTCAGCTTCGGGCTTTAAGCCTTATCCTTATTCTATTTGAACTCTTCACTTTAAGCATTGCTCTATAATCTTTGCGTTCTTAACTATTACTAATAACCGATTCTGTCAATCTGCCGCCTTCCGGTCCATTTTCAAGTTTAAGTACTCCTCTTGGGCAAACTGCAGCACAAACGCCACAACCTACACAACTGGCACGTACAATGTTTTTTCCTTCCTGCGCATACGCACGGACATCGATGCCCATTTCGCAGTAGGTCGAACAATTGCCGCAGGAAATGCATTGACCGCCATTGGTTGTGATCCTGAAACGCGAAAACAATTTTTGCTGAATACCTAAAATCGCGGCCATCGGACAACCAAAGCGGCACCAGACCCTGCTGCCTAAAAGCGGATAAAATCCAACACCAATGACTCCGGAAAATGCAGACCCAATGAAAAAGCCATAATATTTTCGCAAAGCGCTTGTTGACATGCCCAATAATTCCGGTTGACCAGTTTTATACGTGTATAAAACGCCAATGGTCATGATGATCACCAGAAATAATATAGGATAAATCAGGAGCCGTTCAAGTTTCCAGGAATTTGCGGATTTGTCCGACAAATGGCGGAACGGATCGCCAGCTGTTTCTGCTAATGCGCCGCAACCACATACCCAGGAGCAGTACCAGCGTTTGCCAAAAAAATAAGTGAGCAATGGCGAGATCACAAAAATCATCAGCAATCCGAAGACAAGAAAAAACCAGCCGATTGAACCACTGTTTTTAAAACTTTCAATATTCCAGGCATCAAAAAAATAATAATTCAATGGCCACATATTCTTGAGATCGTTGTAGGGTAGATTCATTCTCAACATCCATTCGGGAATGAGAAATGCGAAGAACAGCTGGAAAAACATGACAGAAATGGTACGTATTCTTTGATATGCATTGTGTCTGTACTTCCAAATAAATTTTAATCCAAAGAAGAGGATAAACAAAGTGTAAAATACACCGTACACAAACCACTGGGATGCAGGCTGTTTTTTTAATAAATAGCTCAGCGGATCAAAAATGGCGATAAGGCCTGTGTTGCCCTGAGGACGAAGTCCAAGATATTCTGGCCACCAATATAAGAGAACATAAAAACATGTTAATGCAATTGCCGTTAACCAGGCAGACCAGGATCTGGAAGTCAATCCTGAAAACCAAGTACCATTATTTTTAATACCGGGATGTTCATTTCTGTATTGGTTCCACGCATATCCGGTAATGGAAAGGGATAACAGCAACAGAATATAGATCCATGAACCACTCCAGATGATGTTGTCAAACGAAATCCATAACATCAGGATCAACGCAAAAAATGCGCAGACAATAAAGGCCAGTTGGTTATTTTGGATTCGTTGAAGTTTTGTAAAAGCGGGCATGGACTTTATTATTTTAGGATTTTAGAAATTGGAGTATGGAATTCAATTTCCCGGAAGATCTGAGTTGAATATTATGACCGGTTTTTTGTTTAAATGATTCCAGTAATTCCGGTGCATAATCCGGAAAAAACTCGGGATCAAAAAAGGCCAACCGGATATCCGACAGAACATCCGAAATCTTTGATTTTCCGGAAATCCATTTATGGCAAACTTCCTGACGAAAACGCACACCGAGGAGATTAAAACCTGCAATTTCATTTGTTGTCGTATCGTAAACCAACCTGATGCTTTTTTCATCCTGAGGAGCTTTCCAAAAAATACTATCCAAAGGAAATTCGATTTTATTGGGGACCGTTCCATAAACCTGATATTCCAGATCGAAAAACTTTGCAGAATTGAACCAAATACCCGGATCGTATGGCGTTTTTATTCCGGCCAGATTGGCTGCGAGGGCATTACCCATTTTCCGGGCACTGTACCAGATGGCCTCCACAGCTTTTCTGTCAATACGAACACTTGTTAGTTGTGCACAATCGCCTATGGCATATACCTCCGGAATATTGGTTTCCAGAAATTCATTGACGAGGATCCCCCGATCGGTAGAAAGAGGAGTCCCTTTCAGCAAGTCGATATGAGGTCGAACTCCTGCAGTAATTCCAACAAAATCGCATTCGAGCTCTTCACCTGCGTCGAGAACTATGCTCTTTACTTTGCCATCTTCGCCTCGAATTGATTTTAGTTTTGTTTCAAGTCTCAAATCTATCTTTCTATTCCTTATATGTGCTGAAATCATTGCTGCTTCATCATTGGGCAGCACGGAACTCCAATATTCACTTTCACGCACGAGCATGGTCACGGGAATATTTCTCGAATGAAACATTTCAGCCAGTTCTATTCCGATGAGACCACCACCCACAATTACAGCCCTTTTTATCAGACTGCTTTTTTCTTCAATGCGTTCAAGATCTTGTTTGCTGTAAAATCCGGAAACGCCATCGAGTTCTTCTCCGGGCCAGCCAAACTTATTTGGAACTGAACCCAATGCCAGCACAAGTCGGTCGTACCCGTATTTGTTTCCATCTTCTGAGATCACCTGTCTGTTTTGAAAGTCAAACGAAACAATCTTTGCGCGAATGAGATCCAATTTATTCTTTTGCCAATATTTGCGTTCATAAGGTTCGAGATCCTGCCATCGCATGTGTCCCATATACACGTACATGAGTGCAGTTCTCGAGAAAAAAAAATCAGATTCATCAGAGATGATGGCAATGGGATCATCAGTGAACCTTCTTAAAGAACGGGCGCAACTGATGCCTGCAACTCCATTTCCAATAATCAGCGTTTTGACCATGCTCCTAATTTATGCCACGGATTAGTTCCTCAGCAAACATAAACGAAAAATAGGCTCTCTTCCTTTTAATGCAGACCAGGTTTTCCATAGAATCCTCCAGTGCCCCCGGAAATTTGGATTGTCAGCGGAATCCGGAAGTCACCACTGTATTCCAGGGTCAATATCTGTTCTGCAAATCGAGTCTAATTTTAACTATAATTTTTATCCATGAGCTATTGAAATATAGTACATTTACAGTTGGTTTAAACTTGTAATTGGCCTATGAAATATATTTACCTGACTATCAGCATTTTAATTTCTGGATATGCCATCGCTCAGGGTCCACGTTATACTGTGAACCCAAGCCCGAATACCATTTATTTTGTTCCGGATAACACCGACCATTATAAATCCGGTAAGGTCAGAAATCATACAAACGAAGTATTAAACATACTTTGGACGCGTGAAATCCTGATGATGCCAGCCGGATGGAGTACCTATGTTTGCGATGCTAATAACTGTTATGCGGATAAAGTAGGTAAATGTCCCGAAATTTATCCGAACGTAATTCAGCCAGGCGATTCAACTACACTCGATGTACACGTGTATGAAGATGGAACGATGGGTGAAGCGCATATTGTGATGTGGGTTTACGAGGCAGAGGATACTTCTAAAAAAGTCAAAGTTGATTACACTTTCAACAAAGTGGTTTCTAACAAGGACATCAGAAATATTGCAGTGAAAGTTTATCCAAATCCAGCTTCGAATTCATTTACAGTCGATTACAATACAGGATTGGTCCGTATAGATTTGGTTAATATTCTAGGCAGAAAAATCCGTTCGTTCCGTGCAGTTCCTAACAGCTCATACGACATCAGCGACCTGGAAGATGGTATGTATTTTATTCGACTCATCGGGCCAAACGACCAGAATTTCCGCACCTTGAGGTTGCAGAAAAGGGCAATTAAAGCTTAAGATTGTTTTAGTTAGCCGATCAGGCTGGATATTCGACAAAATTTCTTGGAGTTTCTGAAAGCCGGATCTGGATGTCCAGGTGCCCCGGAATTACCTTCCTTAATTTATTGTATATCTCAATGCAGATATTCTCGGCAGTTGGAATGATGTGCTCAAATTCAGCACAATCCAAATTCAGATTTTTATGGTCAAAATCGGCCTCAACGTGCATTTCGATAAGGTCTTTAAGAATTTTCAGATCGATGAGAATTCCCGTGGCAGGGTCCAGTTCTCCTGTTATTTTAACATCCATCTCATAGTTATGACCATGAAAGTTTGGGTTGGCACAAATTCCAAACACTTCTTTGTTTTTTTCGTCTGACCAATCAGGTCTGTACAGACGGTGCGCTGCATTAAAATGGCCTTTTCGTATGACTGAAATTCGCATTCTTTTTTGCACAAAAGTATGAAAATCAACCCTGGTGGCAACCGCAATATTTATACGGCCAGGGAATCCATCATAATCAGGCTAAATTTTACCCTTTTCACCGGTTCTGGCTTATATTTGCCGGGCCGTTTAGAAACTTCAGTATGCACGCTTACCACATTCCGCAGGACTATTTTCCAATATTTCTTCAATTCCTGGTTGCACTTGGTTTCGTTGTATTTGTTCTGATTGCCACACATTTGTTAGGACCCAAAAAGGGGGGAAAACGCAAAGAAGCAAGCTTTGAATGTGGTCTCGACAGTGTAGGTAATGCGAGAAATCCATTTTCTGTCCGGTATTTTATGACCGCTATTCTCTTTGTTTTATTTGATGTAGAAATTATTTTCATGTATCCGTGGGCAGTCAACTTTAAAAAACTGGGTTGGTTCGGATTTGTTGAAATGTTTATTTTTCTTGCCATGCTTATGGCTGGATTTTATTATGTTTTACTGAAAGGAATTTTAAAATGGGAAACCAGGGATGACGTATGATTCGGTTCCCGGTAATCTAAAAAACTAGCCACTTGTGAAAACCACAGACATGCCATCCAAAATTCACGTCGCCGAAGCACCGGAAGGAATTGCCGGACAGGGTTTCTTTGCCACCAGTCTGGATGCTGTTGTAGGGCTGGCCAGAAAAAACAGCATCTGGCCCTTGCCATTTGCCACTTCCTGTTGCGGCATTGAGTTTATGTCGACCATGTCCTCCCATTACGATCTGGCCAGATTCGGTTCGGAAAGGTTGAGTTTTACTCCCCGACAGGCTGACTTATTGATGGTAATGGGCACAATAGCCAAGAAAATGGCACCAGTATTGAGACAAGTCTACGAACAAATGGCCGAGCCCAAATGGGTGATCGCCGTGGGCGCCTGCGCCTCGAGCGGTGGAATATTCGATACATACAGTGTTTTGCAGGGAATTGATCGGGTGATTCCGGTGGATGTCTACGTGCCGGGTTGTCCACCGCGTCCGGAACAAATTATAGAGGGTGTCATGCGGATCCAGGACCTGATTGGAAAAGAATCCGTTCGAAGAAGGGACTCAGAAGAATACAAACAATTGATGGAGGCATATTTTATTAAGTGATGACTACAGTAGTATCGAAAGATCTTCAACTCAAATTAAACGAAGCAATCGGATTGTCTTGCGAAATTTCGGAAGATGCTTTTGGCGTTTTAAATATGGAATTGCCTGTCAATCAAATTTTTGGGGTGGTTTTGTTCTTGTACAGAGACGAAGAATTTGGCTTTAATTTTTTGACAGATATCTGTGGGGTTCATTATCCTCAATTGAAAGGAAGAGAATTATGTGTAGTTTACCACCTGCAAAGCATGCAGAGGCGATGCAGGTTGAGAATAAAAGTATATGTTCCGCTTGAGAAACCGGAAATACCCACCTTGTGTGGAATTTATGGTTCGGCAAATTGGATGGAGCGTGAAACTTATGATTTTTACGGAATCCAGTTTGTAGGCCACCCAAATCTGAGGCGCATTTTGAATATGGATGAAATGACAGAATTCCCTATGCGCAAAGAATTTCCTTTGGAAGACCCCAACCGGGAAGATAAAATGGATTACCAGTTTGGCAGATAAATTGAAATGAAGACAAACCAGGAATTTTTAGCAGGATTAGAAGAACGGCACAAACCGGAAATTCCATATACCACTTTAAACCTCGGCCCGACGCATCCCGCGACACACGGGATATTTCAGAATGTATTGCAAATGGATGGCGAGCGCATCGTTAGCGGCGAACAGACCATAGGTTACATTCATCGTGCATTTGAAAAAATTGCCGAGCGGAGGCCGTTTTATCAGATTACTCCGCTGACGGACCGACTGAATTATTGTTCAGCACCGATCAACAACATGGGTTGGCATCTGACTGTCGAGAAATTGTTGGGGGTTCAGGTCCCTAAGCGCGTAGATTACATGCGTGTAATGGTTATGGAGCTTGCCCGGGTAGCCGATCACATCATTTGCAACAGCATCCTGGGAGTTGATACCGGAGCATTGACAGGATTTACCTATGTATATCAATGGCGTGAATTTATTTATGAAATATACGAAGAGATTTGTGGCGCCCGGTTGACAACCAACATGGGGAGGATTGGTGGTTTTGAACGCGATTTTAACCAAATAGTTTTTGAAAAAACCAGGAAGTTCCTCAAAGAATTTCCGCCAGCCTGGAGGGAATTTGAAAATTTGTTGTCGAGGAACCGCATTTTTATGGACCGGACCATAGACACAGGAGCATTAAGTCTCGAAAGGGCTTTGAATTATGGATTTACCGGCCCCAATTTAAGAGCTTGTGGAGTGGATTACGATTTACGGGCCATTGAGCCGTATTGCTCTTATCAGGATTTTGATTTCGACATTCCGGTGGGTACGACCGGAGACACATATGACCGATTTGTGGTAAGAAATGAAGAGATCTGGCAAAGTCTGAGGATCATCGAACAGGCGATGTCCAGGATTGAAAGCATGGAACCGGTTTACCATGCGGATGCTGATCACTATTATCTTCCTCCCAAACAAGAGGTATATCGAAATATGGAAGCGCTGATCTACCATTTTAAGATCATCATGGGCGAAATAGAAGCCCCTGAAGGCGAGGTTTACACTGCAGTGGAGGGTGCAAATGGGGAATTGGGATTTTACCTGATCAGCGATGGGGGTAGAACCCCATACAGGCTGCATTTCAGGAGGCCGTGTTTTATATATTACCAGGCCTTTCCGGAAATGGTTAAAGACCAACTGCTGTCGGATGCGATTGTAGTGATGAGTAGTCTTAATGTCATCGCAGGAGAATTGGATGCATGAAGCTAATATGAGTTGATAATAAAAAATAAACCAAAAATAGTTAATATTTTAAAAATAAACTAAATTTGGTATATATTTTGAAATATATTCTATCTTTGATGTATACAAATACATAATCGATGGAAGGATTTGTCCTCTACGCCGACTTACTGGAATCCAGAAAACTGAAAGACTTTTTTCTGATCAGTAAGAAACAAGAGCAAATGTTTAGCAGCCTGAATGAGAAATTCCATAGTGAATTTCTGTTTCCGCCACGAACTGTAAAGGGTGTGGATGAATTCGAACTGGGTTTACGTTCGCTGAACTGTCTGCTCGATTTATTTATTGAAATGAATGCCATTTTGCATCCCTATATTTTCAGATATCACCTGAGTTTTGGAAACATTCAAATGTCTGAAGATTTTGAAAACAAGGTGCTTGGGGGAGAAGTGTTTCATAAGATCAATGACAACATTGAATTTATGCGCAAGCAAGACTTATTGTTTTTGACTTCGGGAATTCCTTCGCTTCAATCAGGCTTATTGAATAGTTTTTTCAATGCCTGGATGATGTTGACCAGCGATTGGACGGTGAGGCAAAACGAAGTCATGCAAATGAAGAGAAAAGCATACGCACATAAAGAAATAGCAGAGGACTTAAATATAAGTGTTGCAGGTGCGCAGAAAATTGCGGAACAGGCAAATTGGAAGCAGGTTCTTTTTATAGAAAAGGAATTTCGGAATTTTTTGAATGAATGGAAAGTATAGTCTATTACATCGTTGGACTTTTGATTACAATGATCCTGAGCCGGATTGTTCCCTGGATTCTTGGTTCTTATGGAATCAGTCCATGTAACATTTCAAAGGAAAAATGAAGTCAATCGAGATTGATAGGGTATTGCGAGATAATTTTGGTGTATGTTTTTATCATCAAAGGTGAAGCAACTGGGATGGGTTTGATTTTTGCTGCGAAAGCTCTGGCAAGAATTGAACAACAGAAAGACGATGCCATGCAGACGTATTTTTTGGCAGGTACGCTTGTCAAATTTACGTATGCGGTTTTATGGTCTTTGTTTTTTAAATACAACGAAGTTTTTGGAACAGAACTCGTAAAAAATATTTTTATTTCAACAGGTTTGATTGGTTAATTTAACAAACATGTCGACAGCTACAGAAAGCAATTATAAATTTCTAAAGGATCTTTTAAAAGAAGCCGGTGAAATCGTTCAACGCTACCCCGAAGGGAGGCAGAAATCTGCTTTGTTGCCCATACTTCATTTGGTGCAGGCCCGGGAAGGTTGGTTGAGTGCAGAAGCAATGGATGAAGTGGCACAGTTTTTAAATTTACAATCCATAGAAGTCTATGAAGTCGCCTCGTTTTATACCATGTTTCATTTAAAACCCGTAGGTAAATATGTTTTGGAATTTTGCAGAACAGGCCCTTGTTGCCTGGTCGGTGCTGAATCGCTCTTACAATACGTACAAGACAAACTGAATATTGGAATTGGCGAAACCACTTCAGACGGTTTATTTACCATCAAAACGGTAGAATGCCTGGCTTCGTGTGGAACAGGACCGGTGTTGCAGATTGGTCCAGAATACAAGTACTACGAAAATTTGAATAAAGAGAAATTGGATCAGATCATTGAAAGCTTAAGAAGCAAATCCTGATATGTCAAAAAAACTATTGCTCGAACACGTCGATAAAGAAGGAATACAGTACATAGATACCTACATCAAATTTGGAGGTTATGCTTCTGTGACCAAGGCACTCAAATCTCTGAGTCCGGATCAGGTTGTTGAAGAAGTTAAGACTTCTGGTCTCCGAGGACGAGGTGGGGCAGGCTTTCCGACAGGAATGAAATGGTCGTTCCTCGATAAAAAATCCGACAAACCCAAATATCTCGTTTGCAATGCAGACGAATCTGAACCCGGTACTTTCAAAGACCGGTATCTGATGGAAAAAATACCGCATTTGCTGATCGAAGGGATGATCGTTTCTTCATTTGCTTTAAATGCTAACACCTCATATATCTATGTACGGGGTGAAATGATGTACGTCATCAAAATCCTGGAGCGCGCTATTGCTGAAGCCTATTCCAAAGGGTATTTGGGAAAAAATATCATGGGTTCAGGTTACGATCTCAACTTGTATGTACAACCGGGTGGAGGGGCATACATCTGTGGAGAAGAAACAGCTTTGCTCGAATCCCTGGAAGGGAAAAGAGGGAATCCAAGAAACAAACCACCATTTCCTGCAGTCTGGGGATTGTATGGTTGCCCGACGGTCGTCAACAATGTGGAAACCATTGCCGCTGTACCCTGGATTGTAAATCAGGGTGGCGCAGCTTATGCTGCCATTGGAGTAGGAAAAAGTACAGGAACCAAACTGATTTCAGCTTGTGGTAACATCAACAATCCGGGAGTTTATGAAATCGAACTGGGTCTGCCTGTTGAAGAATTTATATACAGCGACAATTATTGTGGAGGTATAACTAACAGTCGTGAGTTAAAAGCCGTAGTACCGGGTGGTTCATCGGTTCCCATCTTGCCCAAAGATCTGATCCTGAAAACAGCTGCAGGCGATTCCCGTTTGATGAGTTACGAATCATTGGCAGAGGGTGGATTTGTGAGCGGTTCGATGCTGGGTTCAGGAGGATTTATTGTGTTTGATGACCAAGCCTGTATCGTTAGAAATCTCTGGAACTTTACACGCTTTTACCATCACGAGAGTTGCGGACAGTGCAGTCCTTGCAGGGAAGGTACAGGATGGATGGAAAAAGTATTGCACCGCATCGAGTATGGCCATGGAAAAATGACGGACATTGATTTGTTGGTAGACGTTGCAAAAAATATAGAGGGTAAAACGATATGTCCTTTGGGTGATGCCGCAGCCTGGCCTGTTGCCAGTGCAATCAGGCATTTTCGAAGTGAGTTTGAAGATCATGTCAGGAATCCGGATAGCTGTCTTGCAAAACATTTACACGGAGATTTTGCCTTGGCGCATTAAAATGATATTTGTATGAGTGAATTATTAAAAGTAACCATAGACGGACGAAGCATCGAGGTACCACCTGGCACTACCATTCTTCAGGCGGCAAGACAATTGGGAGGAAAATATCCTCCGGCCATGTGTTATTATTCTTCTTTGGAAAATACAGGTGGAAAATGCAGGGTTTGTCTGGTTAAAGTTGCACAGGCCAGCGAAGCCAATCCAAGGCCTATGCCCAAATTGGTGGCAAGTTGTATAACACGGGTCGAAAATGGAATGGTTGTTGAAAATGAAACCAACCAGGAAGTCATCAACGCGAGAAACGGGGTCGTGGAATTTCTGCTGATCAATCATCCTTTGGATTGTCCGGTATGCGATCAGGCCGGCGAATGTGATTTGCAAAATTTATCATTTGATCATGGCAAAGAAAACACGCGATACGAAGAAGGAAGAAGGGAGTTCGATAAAATAGATATAGGTCCTTACGTGCAGTTGCACATGACCCGTTGCATTTTATGTTACCGATGTGTTTATGCTGCAGAACAACTTACCAACCAACGCGTGCATGGTGTACTCAACAGAGGAGATGTTTCTGAAATCAGTACGTATATCAAGAATGCCATCGATAACGATTTTTCCGGAAATATCATCGATGTCTGCCCGGTTGGCGCACTTACGGATAAAACTTACCGATTTAAACAACGGGTATGGTTTTCAAAACCTTTCGATGCACATCGCGAATGTTCACATTGCTGTGGTAAAACCGTGTTGTGGTTGAAAGGCGATAACATCATCCGGGTTACCGCAAGGAAAAATGAATTTGGAGAAGTGGAAGAATTTATCTGCAATTCCTGCAGATTTGAAAAAAGAGATATAAGTGATTGGATTGTGGAAGGTCCTCGTAAGGTCGATCAGGAATCCGTGATCGCTTCGAATAAATACGAACTGCCTGTAATTTCGCCGGCAGTAAATGTAGATGCAAAATTTGTTTCGGAATGAGCGATTTAATATTTAAAATAATTTTCATTGCATCTGTATTTGGCATTTCTTTGTTTATTGCCATGTATACAACTTATGCCGAACGAAAACTGGCAGCTTTTCTGCAAGACCGTCTGGGTCCAAACAGAGCAGGACCTTTTGGTATCTTGCAACCTCTTGCAGATGGCATTAAGCTGTTTTTTAAAGAAGAATTTATTCCAAAGGTTTCGGATAAATTTTTATTTATTCTCGGACCTGCGCTTTTTATGTGCACGGCATTGATGACCAGTGCTGTGATCCCATTTGCACCGGATCTGAAAATCGGCGATCGCATTTTTGAAATGCAGGCGGCGGATCTCAATGTGGGCATTCTATACATCTTTGGAGTGGTATCGCTCGGAGTTTACGGAATATTGATTGGAGGTTGGGCCTCCAACAATAAATTTTCATTGCTGGGTGCAATTCGCGCCGCTTCACAAAACATCAGTTATGAACTGGCAATGGGCTTGTCGATTGTTTCGTTGATCATGGTCAGTTCGAGTTTGTCTTTGAGAGACATGGTGGAGCAGCAGGCCGGACTGAACTGGAATGTGATTTATCAACCTCTTGGATTTTTGATTTTTATCATTTGTGCATTCGCAGAAACCAACCGGGCACCTTTCGATTTACCGGAATGTGAAACGGAACTGGTAGGCGGGTTTCATACCGAATTTTCTTCGATGAAATTGGGGTTTTATCTTTTTGCAGAATACATACATGTGTTTATAAGCAGCGCAGTAATCTCTACTTTGTATTTCGGCGGATACCAATTTCCATTCGTAAGCAGTATGGAGCCGGGTATTTTGAAAACCGTTTTAGGAGCTGCGGTGATGTTTGGAAAAATTACTTTTTTCATCTTTTTATTTATTTGGATCAGATGGACTTTACCGAGATTCCGATACGATCAGTTGATGAACCTGGGATGGAAAGTACTGATCCCTCTTGCGGTTTTGAATATTTTGTTGACGGCTCTCTTTATCTTATTTTAAAAGCGTAACATGGCAGCCATAAAATTGACAGAACGATATAAACTGATGCCCCGCAAGCCAATGACATTTGCGGAGCGGATCTACCTGCCCGCAGTGTTCAAAGGAATGGGCATTACGATCAGTCATCTTTTTAAAAAGAAAGCAACCATCAGTTATCCGGAGCAGAAAAGGCCAATGAGTCAGGTGTTCAGAGGTTTACACGTCCTCAAACGCGATGAAAAAGGTGCTGAGCGATGCACAGCATGCGGACTTTGCGCATTGGCTTGCCCTGCTGAAGCGATCACGATGACTGCTGCCGAAAGAAAATCGGATGAGAAGCACTTGTACAGGGAAGAAAAGTATGCTGCAATTTATGAGATCAATATGTTGAGATGCATATTCTGTGGTCTCTGCGAAGAGGCTTGTCCAAAAGCAGCGATATTCCTGCAAAACGATAAAATGGCTCCGGCAAGTTACGACCGGGACGATTTCATTTTCGGAAAGGACCAGTTGGTTGAATCTTTCCGGCAAAATTGAGTGATCTATGGATAAAATATTTTACATCATATCTGCTTTGACTATTATGTGTGCTTTGATGGTTGTTGTATCGAAGCATCCCATTCGAAGTGTATTATTTCTTGTGGGTACATTTTTTCTGATATCAGCGCAATATATATTATTGAATGCACAGTTTCTTGCACTTGTCAACATTGTGGTGTATGCCGGAGCGATCATGGTTTTATTTTTATTTGTCATCATGTTCCTGAATTTAAACAGGGAAATCGAACATATTAAATCGTGGATTCCTGCCACGGCGGCTACGATTGCTTCAGGAAGTTTGCTATTGATCTTTTTGTCCGCTTTTAAATCTACACTCCTTGAGAAACCGGAAGTATCAGATTATCAGATAGGTTTAGTCGAAAATATTGGCGAGGTCCTTTACCGCGATTATTTATTTCCTATGGAGATTTGTTCCGTCCTGTTTCTTGTGGCGATGATCGGTGTAGTGTTGCTCAACAGAAAGGAAAATGAATCACCCCGTAAAATTGTGTTGCCATGAATCACATTCCCGAAATCATAAGAACCATATCATTGGAACAATACCTATTGCTCAGTGCGATCTTGTTCTTTATTGGATTACTTGGAGTACTGGTCAGAAAGAATATCATCATTGTATTTATGTGCATCGAGATCATGTTGAATGCCGTGAATTTAATGATGGTTGCCACTTCCGCTTACAGAGGTGACAGTGCCGGGCAGATCATGGTATTGTTTACAATGGCAGTTGCTGCAGCTGAAGTTTCGGTTGGTTTGGCTATCATCGTAATGATTTACAAAAATTTAAAGACAACAAACATCGACCTGTTCAGTCAAATGAAAGGTTGATTTATACAGAACATAAAGATGAATCCGGAAATAATTTTACACCTCATCCTTTGGCCTCCATTATTAGGATTTATACTCAATGGAATTATAGGTTCAAAGTTTCCTAAATGGTTGGTCACATTCATGGCCTGTCTGATGCCGCTAATCAGTTTCGTTGGAACAATGTTGGCCTACGTCAATTTAAAAGATAAAAAGACGGCCATAGAACTTTACACCTGGTTCGTTGGCGAAGGGGCTGCGAAGGTGAATTTTGGATTTTTTATTGATAACCTCACCTTAGTAATGTTGTTTGTGGTAACGGGTGTCGGAACCTTGATCCATGTTTACTCTTCAGGATACATGGCCGATGACAAAGGTTATCCCCGTTTTATGGCTTACATGAATTTATTCATGTTCAGTATGCTCATGCTGGTTCTTGGTTCCAATTTAGTAGTGCTGTTTGCCGGTTGGGAAGGTGTAGGACTCTGTTCATTTCTGCTGATTGGTTTTTGGTATGAAAATCTGGAATACAACAAAGCTGCTGCAAAAGCATTTGTGATGAACAGGATCGGCGACCTTGCTTTTTTGATTGCGATTTTCATGACCATTTATGCAACAGGTGCCATAGAATTTGAAGATGTGAAAGATACCATCATCAGCGGAGTAAATTTGAACGAACCCATAATGGTCGTTATTGCAATTTTATTTTTTATTGGCGCTTGCGGCAAATCTGCACAAATACCTTTATTCACGTGGTTGCCCGATGCCATGGCAGGACCAACACCTGTATCTGCATTGATTCATGCTGCTACCATGGTTACTGCGGGTATTTATTTAGTGACACGGATGAGTTTTCTGTACGATGTAACCCCAATTGCTCAAACGGTAGTTGCAATCACAGGTTGTCTCACCGCATTTGTCGCTGCATCGATAGCCCTTAAACAAAACGACATTAAAAAAATTCTGGCCTACAGCACAGTGAGTCAACTGGGTTATATGGCTGCGGCTCTGGGAGTTGGAGCATACATCACCGCTATTTTTCATTTGATGACGCATGCTTTTTTTAAGGCCTTATTGTTTTTGGGTGCAGGTAGCGTGATTCATGGTTTGCATGGTGAACAGGATATCAGAAATATGGGTGGACTGAAGTCTAAAATGAAATGGACTTATATGACGATGTTGATTGGTACCTTGGCGATAATAGGTTGCCCGCCGTTTGCAGGTTTCTTTTCAAAAGATGAAATTCTTGCCGTGGTTTATTCCAAGAATTTTGTGTTTTTTATAGTGTTGGCGATATCTTCTGTCTTTACAGCCTGGTATATGCTCAGAATGTTTTTTTCTACCTTTCATGGAACTTACAGAGGAAGTGAAGAAACACACGCTCACATCCATGAGTCACCGTGGAATATGCGATCTGTACTCGTAATTCTGGCCGGGTTATCGATTGTTGGTGGATTTGCAGGACTGCCTGAAATTACGGGTCAGGCTCATTTACTGGAGAAATTTTTAAAGCATGCCATCTTTCAAAAAGCTTTTCATGTCAGCCACTTATTTGAGTATGTATTGTGGGCTGTGACGGTTGTTACTTTGGTAATTCTGTTTGTACTGACCTACAAAAGATATGCAGGTGTTGACAGAAAATATACTGATGCAAACGAGAATTATCTGGCTAAACTGTTGGCAAATAAATACTATTTGGACGAAATCTATGATTTCTTGATTGTGAAACCTCTTAAAAGAACCGGATCCTGGTTGATGCACACATTTGAATTCGGTGTTGTTGATAAAATTGTGAGTATACCAACAGCCATTGTGCAGTCTGGTAGTTTTGCTTTGCGCAATTTACAAAATGGAAAATTGAGCT
The DNA here is from genome assembly GCA_016716185.1 of Saprospiraceae bacterium. NCBI lineage: Bacteria > Pseudomonadati > Bacteroidota > Saprospiria > Saprospirales > Saprospiraceae > Saprospiraceae bacterium. Next base: position 653,247 of record JADJWV010000002.1, read on the forward strand.
GGTACTTGCTGTATAGTATAATAGGTTTATTGATTATACTCCTTACGTTCATAATAATTTAAAGGATATGATGTTGGCAATAATTTTGATTTTTATTCCAATACTTTTTGCGGTATTCACTTTTTTATCCGGTAAGAAGTATGCACCCTATCTATCCTTATTTTCAAGCATCATCAGTTTATTTTATTTCTTGCTGCTGATGAGCACTTACGATATCGAGGGGAAGCAATTGTCATTTAATACACAAGTTGAATGGATCTCTTCGATCAGAGCTTATTTGCATTTTGGATTGGATGCAGCATCTGTCCTGCCTTTGTTTTTAACCCAATTGGTAATTTGCCTGAGTATCCTGGCTACTTTGGTAAAAGGAAATGACCGGAGTGCAGGTTACTACGGATTGATATTATTGGCACAGGCAGGATTCAACGGATTTTTTAGTGCGCAAAATCCTATCAGTTTTTATATTTTCTTTGAAGCTGCATTGATCCCGGTGTACTTTCTTGTGTTGAGGTTTGGAGGCCCTGAACGAAAAAAAGCGGTATTTAAATTTTTTTTATATACCGTTTTTGGTGGTTTGCTAATGCTTGCGGCTATACTTTTTATTCAGTTCCATATGCAAGGTTACCTCAGTCTCAGTTCCTGGGCAGATTTTTATAAAAATAAAATGGCGCTGGATTATCAATACTGGTTGCTTGCGGCATTTTTTATTGCATTCGGAATTAAATCGCCAATATTTCCATTCCATACCTGGCAGGCAGATCTGTACGCACAAGCCGACCGGCCTAGTCTAATGATCATTGCAGCCGTCATGTCAAAAATGGGGATTTTTGGATTGATTCGTTTCGATTTCTTTTTTGTCGAAGCCATTTATAAATGGCAGAATTATCTGATTGCATTATGTTTGATCGGAGTGGTCTATGGTGCACTCATTGCCTGGAGGCAAAAAGATATCATCAGGTTGCTTGCATATTCTTCATTATCACATATGGGACTCATCGCAGCAGGAGTTTTAACCATGGCTAATTTGGGTATTCAGGGCGGATTGTTTGGAATTCTGGCACATGGCCTGGCTGCTACAGGTTTGTTTTTTGCAGCGGACGTGGTCATACGCAGAACAAATGATCCAAGCATCGATTCTGTTTCAGGAATTGCAAGAGTTAATCCGCGATTTGCGGTTTACTTTTTCATTGTATTGTTATCCAGTATTGGATTGCCTTTGACTTGTGGTTTCATCGGAGAGTTTTACCTTCTATGGTCCATTACGGAGTTCAAACCATTCTACGGAGCATTTGCGGCTTTGTCAATCATTCTTGGAGCCGTATATATGTTTAGATTATACCAGAAGAGTATGTTCGGCCCCGTATCAAATACGGGCAGTGGTTTTGGTAAACTAAGTTTATCCGAAGATTATGTATTTATTGTTATAAGTATTCTGATTATTGTAATAGGTTTTTTTCCGGTGAGTTGGGTAGGGATCGGGCAGTATGCTTTTGGATTCATGAATAATTAAACCATCAAATTAGGATCATCATGATGTTAGCTCTTATCATATTGTCGTTGTTTGCTATCGGGGTTATGTTTCTGGGATTTGCAAAACTCCGGAACATTATAATGCCTGTTGCACTTGGCGGTGTAGCACTCGCTTTTTATGCATTAATTTCCGGACAAACTTTCTGGAATCATTATTTGATGAATATGCTGCAAACGGATGGCAATGCAGCGGTTCTTTCCGGATTGGTAATGCTTAACGGACTGGCGTTAATTCCATTTTACAACGTATATGAAAAACGGGGACAGGAAGAAATTGCAGATTTTTTAGGTTTAATTCTTTTTGCGCTTGTGGGTTCTATCCTTATGGTGTCCTGTTCCAATTATATGACGATGTTTTTAGGCGTGGAAATATTATCCATATCTATGTACATACTTGCCGGCGCGGATCGCAGGAAAGTTAAATCCAATGAAGCGTCCTTAAAATATTTCATAACCGGATCTTTTACCAGTGCCATTCTGTTGTTTGGGATTGCCTTACTTTATGCCGTTTCCGGAAGTTTAAATATCGATAATTCATTTTCTGCAGATGGTAATTTATTAGCCCAAATGGCTTATCTGTTTATTTTTACTGGATTTGCTTTAAAAATTGCAATCGTTCCTTTTCATTTTTGGGCACCTGATGTTTATGAAGGCACGCCAACATTATTTACAGCAGCGATGGCCAGCCTTGTAAAAATTGCATCGATGGGCGCTTTTTTCAGGATCATCCAAATGAATGCGGAGAATATGCCTGACTGGATTGATGCATATTTTATAATGCTGATTTTGGCGACACTGATCTTTGGAAATCTTTTCGCTTTAAAACAGCAGGGTGTCAAACGATTGTTAGCCTACTCCGGAATTGTTCAAGCCGGTTTTATATTAATGGGTTTCATCCAATTAAAACCTGGCGATGATTGGGCAATACTTTATTATTTTATAGCTTACGTATTGGCTTCAGTCGTGAGTTTTACGGTGGTGCATTTTGTGGAAGAGCAATCCGGTTCGGATGATTTAAACGCATTTGCGGGATTATACCGCAGTAATCCTACTTTGGCTGTTGTCATGACCATAGCTTTGATTTCATTGGCTGGCGGACCCTTTACATCAGGATTTGTCGCAAAAATATTTATGTTGAACCAGGCCATTACACATGGATATGCAGCCCTGGTTGTAGTTGCCGTAATATGTACGATCCTGTCGGTATATTATTATTATAAAATTATCAATGCCATGTTTTCCGGAAGTGCAGATCAGAAATTTTCCTTGTCTCCGTTGCATTCCGGAATGCTCATTTTGTTTTCATTGGTAACGCTCGCTGCCGGTATTATCCCGACCTATTTTGTGGGATTGTTGAAATAATCAAATTATTTTTTTAAAAAAGTAATAAGATTTTCTTCTGTTATTTTAAAATAAGATAAAAAAGTCTTAAATAGCAGAAAATTTGAAATTATGAGAAATAAAATCGGTTTTCTATCGGCAATAATTCTTTTTCTCATTTGTGCCAACATTTCACAAGCTCAAAGAAATGCAGGCTATCATATTGGCGTGGTGCAACCGGTACTGGCTATCAACAGGGGAGATGTACGTTATTTTTATCAAAATGATTTTTATGCGATTGGCTTTCCGATGGGGATCAACTTTAAATTGGCGGGAGAAGTCAAATTTGATTTTGAGTTTGTACCCTTGCTGAAGCCAAATGTAGATTTGGATAAACCGTATGAAGTACATTTATTATACCATCCCGGGTTTTTATTTCCGATTGGAAACGGACTTACCTTCGGATTCAGACTTGCTTTTGAAACGGGACAAGGTCAATTTGGATTCACTCCGTTGTTAAATAAAGCTTTTGAAATTGGAAATGATGCCGTTTTTTTTATTGAACTGGTTGCCCCTGGTAGATTCGGACCCAATAAAAATTCAGGATACACACAGGTATTCGGATTGCATGTTGGATTTGGATTTTGATCCAGTTAATTTATTTGTATAAGTGAATGTTATGGTAAGACGAAATCGCTCCCTTATCCACCAAGAGAGAGAATGGTAGGGGATGAGGCACTCACCCCTGGCCCTTCTCCTGAAAGAGAGGGGAATTGTAGAATGAAATATATCGAATAACGTATCGCTCCCTTCTCCACTACCGTGAAGAACCTGTCTGCCGACCAGGCAGGGGGTTGGGGATGAGCCAAAATGATCACAAAAAATATTAAATATCTTATTAATTTATAAGATACTTATAATCAATTATATATCTCTGCATATTTGTCTGTATTTTTGTCTTTGAAATGAAACAGGGAGACATTTTGGAGCAAACCGGAATTCAGAACAGTTTATGGTCTGAAATGGTCATTGGCCAGGAAGGCCTATGGGCGCATTTATTGGATTCCGTAAATAACAAGACGCTCCCGCATCTATCTCTACTGTCAGGAAAACCGGGTCAGGGCCAATTGATTTTAGCATTAGCCTTAAGTCAGGCATTATTGTGTGAAAACCAAATGAAACCTTGCGGGCAATGTAATGCATGCAAACAGTCACACAAACTGATCCATCCCGATCTTCATTTTTCATTTCCGCTGTCTAAAGCCAAAGAAACTTGTCAGCAGTATTATGGAACCTGGAGAACTGCCGTTCAGGAATCTCCATTCATGGGCATTTCAGAATGGTTCCTCCATTTTGAGGAAGAGAGTAAAAATGCAAACATTCCGGTTTCAGAAGTTGAGAACATCGTTTCTCTTTTGCATTTAAAACCATTTGTTGCCGATATAAAAGTTTTGATAATTTGGTTACCCGAATATCTTGGAAAAGAATCCAACAGGCTTCTAAAATTATTTGAAGAACCACCGGAAGGGAGTTACATCATATTGGTCAGCGAACACTCCGAGATGTTGCTTTCTACTGTTCAGTCCCGGGCACAATTATTCAGACTGGGATCCATACCTTATGATCGATCTGCCGATTATTTAGCGAAGCAATTGTCGGTCACAACAGGAGATGCATATTCGGCAATTGTTTCTTCGGAAGGAAATATCCAGGAAGCCATCCATTATCTGCAGGATAAAGCGATGGCTCGTGTCGAAACCCTGCAACACTTGTTGCAATCCGTTTATCAATATCAGGCACAGGAAATGGTTAATTGGGTTGAACAATTTACAAAGATCTCAAAAGAAGAACAAAAATATTTTCTGGTCTGGATGCAAAGAATATTGTCCTTTGTTTTGAGATGGAAATACTCAAAAAATGAAGATGAAAATCAAATTCAATCTTCCCTGACTCAATATGTCCGGAAGCTTTCTTCTGCTTTACGCAGCGATCAAATTGAAAAAATTAATATTTTACTGGATGATGCGTTAATTGCCATTCAGCGAAATGCAAATGTTAAAATACTGATGACAGATTTTTGTATTCAACTTGCGCATATTACCCGCTCGAAGTTGAATTGATAAAATAAACTTCTATTCATGGCTTGTACATCTTGTTCGAATCAGAAAAATGGAATGCCTACCGGTTGCGGCAGCAAAGGGCATTGCGAATCCGGAGGATGCAATCGGATGAATACGTATGATTGGATTACCGTATTGGAACTCGACGACCCGATGGCATCTAATCTTGCCGAAGTAAGTTTTAAAAATGGAGCGAGAAAAACTTTTTACCGCATCCATGATAATCTTCGGGTCGATACTGGCGATCTGGTTGTGGTCGATACAGGTTATGGAGGTTACGATGTGGGCAGGATCAGTTTGATGGGAGATCTGGTCAAACTCCAGATGAAGAAGAAGAACTTTGCAGAAGACCGGATCACATTTGAAATTTTGCGCAAAGCCAATCAAAGAGATATTGAACGGATGGAAGAAGCCAGAGCTGTTGAAAAGTCGGCCCTGGTCAAAGCAAGAGTTATATCAAGGAATTTGAAGCTCGATATGAAAATCGGCGATGTAGAATTCCAGGCAGATCTGCGCAAAGCAACTTTTTATTATACGGCTGATGGGCGGGTAGATTTTCGCGAACTGGTGAAATTGTATGCGCGTGATTTCAAAACCAAAATTGAAATGTGGCAGATTGGTGCACGCCAGGAATCTGCACGCATTGGGGGCATCGGGTCCTGCGGAAGAGAGTTGTGTTGTTCGACCTGGTTATCCGATTTTAAATCGGTGAATACCAATGCGGCGCGTTATCAGAACCTTGCCATCAACCAATCCAAGTTAACCGGGCAATGTGGTAGATTAAAATGTTGTCTCAATTACGAATTGGATTTGTATGTCGACGAACTGGATAAATATCCGTCCAACGTCGATGAACTGAAATCCAAAAAAGGAAAGGCGACGTTGATCAAAGTCGATATATTCAGAGGTGTTTTGTATTATGCGTATGAACCGGAATCCGGCAGATCGTTGGTAATGCCTTTGTTGCCGGATTATGTCCGCAAAATAAAATCCATGAACGACCGCGGTGAATTACCGGATGAGATTATTCCGTCTGAAGAACATATGGAACAGGCAAAACCTCAGGAAAGTGAATTTGTGGATGTGACTGGTGAAATCGAATTACCCGATCATAAGCGAAAAAGAAAGAAGAAGAAAAAATTCAGACCTAAAGGCGATCTCACCCAAAAGGACTCACAAAGTAGCAGAGATCAAAGATCAAATAACCCGGTGCAAAGAAATCAAAGGCCGCAGGATGGGAAAGGTCAGGGAAACAAAGGGCAAGTGCCTCCGAAGAAAAATATTTAATATATCAGGCCTACCTCTGAACAAAGCAAAGATCTGAGCATTCCCTTAATAAAACAGTTCCACATGAAAATTGGTGTGATCGGCAGCGGTCCAGGGGGTTATTTCGCAGCTATTCGTTGTGCTCAATTGGGTTTTGATGTAAGTTTGATTGAACGTTATCCCAGTTTGGGCGGCACCTGCCTGAATGTTGGATGTATTCCATCAAAAGCATTACTCGATAGTTCGGAACATTTCCATCAACTCCAAACCGGATTTGATATTCATGGAATTCTGGTGGACGAGGTGCGATTGGATTTCAACAAGATGATGCAGAGGAAGCAAGAGGTTGTGACTCAAAACACAAAAGGGATCCAGTACCTGATGAAGAAAAATAAAATCAAAGTGATACATGCTTTGGCTTCATTTGCCGGGAGCAGGGAATTGTTGTTGACGAAAGATGATGGAAGCTCAGAGAAACTATTATTCGACAAATGCATTCTTGCAACAGGCTCGAAGCCTCATTGTCCGGATTCATTTAATTACAACAAACAAAGGATCATCAGTTCTACTGAAGCCCTCTGCCTGAAGGAAATTCCAAAACGTATGATAGTTGTGGGTGCAGGCGTTATTGGATTGGAGTTGGGTTCTGTTTATGCGCGATTGGGGACAAAAGTGAAGGTGATCGAATATTTGGATCATATACTGCCGAATATGGATCGCGATTGCTCGAATGAGTTGATGAAATCCCTTAAGAGATTAAATATAGATTTTCAATTTGGGCGTTCTGTCGCAAAAATCCAACAGATTGGAAACAGCCACGTTGAACTTTTTCATGGAGCCAAAGAGGGTAGCGAATCATTGAAAGAGGAAGCCGAATATGTGTTGGTCGCGACCGGAAGAAAGCCTTATACAGAAGGCCTTTCTTTGAATAAAGCAGAAATCCAAACGGATGAAAAGGGATTTATCAAAACCAACCAAAATTTGCAAACAAGCAATCCCAATGTTTATGCTATTGGCGATGTCATTGGTGGAGCAATGCTTGCCCATAAAGCCGAAGAAGAAGGCGTTTATGTAGCAGAGTTATTAGCGGGTCAAAAACCTGAGCTTCATGCTCATCTCATTCCTCAAGTAGTTTATACATGGCCTGAATTGGCATCTGTTGGATACACCGAAGCGCAGCTTAACGAACGTGGTATTCAATATAAAACCGGAAAATTTCCATTTAAAGCCTTGGGGCGTGCCCGAGCCAGCAACGATCTGGATGGCCTGGTAAAAGTCATATCAAATGAACAGACTGATGAAATATTAGGCGTACATATTTGTGGAGCGCGGGCTGCTGACCTGATCATGGAAGCTGTTGCCCTGATGAATTTTAAAGCCAGTGCAGAAGATATGGCCATGCTATGCCACGCACATCCCACTTTTTCGGAAGCATTAAAGGAAGCAGCAATGGATGCCAGTGCAAAGCGGGCTATTCATACATAAGGGCACTTCCAAAAATCCCTGATACTTCGTTGTGTAAATTTTTTAAACTCCTCTCCCGCCTTGCGGGATACGCAGTAAACTCTGAGCTTAAAAAATTCACACGCCTCGTCTGAGAGGTTTTTTAGAAGTCCCCATAATTATAAATTTATTGGAGATAATTTCTCACGGCTTCCGAAATAGATTTCTTTACTTGCTCCCAACTTATATTTTTCATAAGGAGAGGTTCAGGAGTCGTCTCTGCATCTTCAAAGTAAGTAAGTGCCATGGGTAAACTGATTAAAAGTCGTTGGCCTGGGAATTTTTGTTTATGGAAATTAAATAACTCCGTTAGGGAATAGTGACCCATCAACTCATAAAGATCCCAGAAATCTTTTTTTGTTCCTCTGCCAAGAATGGCTTGAATTTTCATGGCTGCGATGTCCTCCAGACTATAAAATCGGATTGAATTAGTGATGTAAATTGGACGTATTAAAGGATGATTGTATTTTACGATATCAATTTTAACAGCGTCTATAAAAGCAAATATCCCAATGTGGGTTAAATCTTCTCTATAAACAAATCGATGTCCAAATTTATTTTGTAAGGAAACAAGGATAGTGTCCGCTTGATATTCTCCAAAAGAAAATAGATCTAAATCAATAGACTTGCGATGACCATAATGCAATGCAAGGGCAGTTCCACCAGTCAAAGCGAATGCATCCAGCTCATGCAATGACATGAGTTGATTTAGTAAGGAAAAAGTTCCGGGTTCGAGGACCTCAGTGTGTAACATCTGAAATCTGTTATGGGCTTATTAATAACGGCACTTGCAAGATACAATGATTTGAGAGGCAGGTATTTTAAATTTAATAAGACCTCTGATATTTTTTCATCTCCATAATAGCGTCTGCAATTTTTGATGTCCTCCACATCGCCATGCGAAAACACCCTTTCTATAATGAATGGAGCATACTTTTCAAAGTCAAGATGAACGTAATCGACATCCCAAAATATCCGGGGATGATGGAATGGTTTTTCAAATTGCCGGTCCAATCTGATCTTGTATTTTTTATAAAGGTATAAACTCTTTGGGTAATGAACAAATAAATAACAATATGGAATTTCTATGGAGAATTTTCATGATGATAATTGGTGGAAGCGGTTTATCGGAGATATTCTTGAATGTACAAAGGAAATAAATTCAGGCTATCCTTTTATGGATAATATATACAATCAGCTTTGTTTAATTATTCATTAAATGGGAGTATAAGATTTGTTTGAATGAATTTTTAAATTGGAATTTGAACAGCAAATAAATGTTTGGAAGAGAAGTCAAATATAAGTTTTATTCGTTTTACAATCCAGTTGTGGCATTCACACCAAAGACATGGCCATAATTTGCCACGCACATCCCACTTTTTCGGAAGCATTAAAGGAAGCAGCATTGGATGCCAGTGCAAAGCGGGCTATTCATATTGAATACTCCATGCGTTGATGGGGCATTCATTTGAAATTTTAAGCTATTAACTTAAGGTATGAGTAGGGTTTCATTTTGCGATTGATGAAATTTGGTGTGCTAATGATCACTACCCAAAAGGTGATTTATCATAATTCTATTTTTTGAATATATGATCAGTTCATATATAGCTCCGCTAAAGAATTGGAATTACAATTCTCAAGTTCCTGTCATAAGTAGATATTTATTTGGAGTATCTAAAGGCGTAGAATAAATTTTAAGATTTCAATTAAGTTTGCTGCTATTCCAGGTCTGGAAATTTTATTACAACCAATTCATCAAACTTCTTGGGATCTACACCATCTGAACTTTAGTTCGGATTCAGGATTACACTTGATTGTTGATGATTGGTATGGAATAAAGATGACTGTGATTTGGGAATCGAGGTCTACAATGAAAACTATACGCATTCCGAAAAGGATTCAGGGAGGTATGCTCACATACCTGATACGCTATGTGCAGTGTGTGTATTGCACGGTCAGTGGTCTTTACCAGCAATCGCATATACTTGAATGGCCAGATTACTCGAATTTGGACCGACACGTAGTAAACCTCCGGCTTTTATTCTTAAAATTTACAAAACATAATGATTTCGGGAGAACTAGAAATCGAGAAGGGTTTTCAGCAAATTGGATGGCTGTACGCTATCCTCATAGTAAAACCTGGGTTGTCTCCAAAATGTATGAAGATCATCCATTTACATATAAAATAATTATGATTTAAATATGATTAAATTATGTAATATAAAAATATATAAAATAAATAAATATATAAATTGCTTATAAATATTTATATATAAATGAATATAAAAAATTATATGTTTTATATTATAAAAAATAATAATATGTAATTATGTTTGCACGGGTTTGTGAAATTCGATGAAAAGTACCATGTGGAGATGATATGGTCGGTTGTTTTTGGTACAATATTTGATTTCATAATTCCGCGAATTGAATCCGTTGGGGAAAAGTACAAAGAGGAGATGAGTAACGGATTCCAATAGACTGAACTGAAAAGTCTCTTATATGAAAACTACAACAACGCATTTTTTGCGTCTGGGCATTGTATTGTTCCTCCTTTCCTTTGTGATTTCGGGGAGCCTTACCGCAAGCCTATCCGATTTTACCCATCCATTCAACAGTAAATTTTTTGATGCAGGATTGTTCACTGCTTTTTTTGCAGGTGTGCTCTTGCTTTTTAGTCTGCTGTATTTCCTTACAGGACTTTTCAATTTATTTAAATACATAGAAGCGTTTCTTGTTAAACGCTTTTTCAAAACATCAGATACACCTCTGTCCCATGTCGAGGTGCCGGCTGTTCCAATCCATTTTAATTCAAACATTAACTCCTATATTCAAATGAAAAAGTTTACTATTGTATTTATTGGTTTTGCTCTTTTTGGATTTATTGCGCAATCCTCATTGCAGGCGCAAGTATTGGCTGAGAATCCTATGGAGACTAAAGTGAAGGAAACGCTGAAGAAAAATGCTGAGGTTCTTCGTTTTGTCGAAAACAAAGGTCAATACGATAATCCGAATGCTTTGTTTTACCTGAATGGAAAACAAGGAACTGTGATCATTGAAAAAAATCGTTTGCGTTTTATTGCAAAAGAGAAAGCAGTGATCAAAGCCGGAGAAAAACTTGGAGATCAAATTGTTAAGGAGGATGAGAGTATAGACATCGGACAACATAGCTTTAGTATGTACTTTGACGAGGGGAGTTTATCACCCGGAGTTGAGTTGGGTAACCAGTTCAGTACAAAATATAACTATATCATAGGAAATGACGAGAAAAAGTGGGCTACGGGAGTTAGGGCTGCAAAAGACATTACATTAAAAGATGTCTATCCAGGAATTGACCTCCGATTGTATAGTGCAGAAGATGGAAGTCTCGAGTTTGACTGGATCATGGATCCCGGTGCATCTTTTGAAAATATTAAACTTCGATTTACAGGACAAAATGCATTGAATGTCGATGGAGATGGCAACCTGAATGTGGGTTTGAAATTTACGGATGTAAAATTTCACATCCCGGAATGCTATCAGGTCACTCCGGAAGGAAAGAAACTGGTAGATTTTTCTTTTAGAAAGCAATCCGGCAACGTGATTGGATTCCATACAAAATCTGAACTGAATCCCGCCTATCCAACTGTTATAGACCCCGTTTTATCCTGGGGTACTTTTATTGATGGCAACGATCCTGATTTTGATCAGTATTTATTTGCCATTCAGGTCGATCCTACAGATGGTATGGTTTATTGCGGAGGAGCTACCAACAGAAATATACCAACCAGTTCACCACCATATGATGCAGATGGGTATTTAAATTCAATAAGCGGATTTGGAACAGGTGCAACTCCCAGGGTAGCCGTGGTTTACCGGGTTAACAGTACGGGTTCTGATCTCGTGGATCTTACGATGTATGGTCCGAGTTCGGTGTCTGGATCAGAGACTGTTGTTGCTTATGGTTTAAGTTTGTCGAACAATAGAGTATTCATAGGAGGAAGAACAACTGTTAGTGGATTGCCTATGACCGTCAATGCTTTTGACAATACAGAAGACGCTAATGACGGATTTGTTGCCGTATTTACTAAAAACCTCAGTACGCTGGTTTATGCTACCTACTTAGGAGGAACGGGTAGTGAAGATTTAGGTGTGACCTCCATACGTGCTATTGATGACAATACATTTGTTTGCGGATTGACTGCAGAAGCTGCATTACCAGGTTCTTATATTTCGGGAGGAGCTGCTCAAACTACATTTGGAGGTGGCAGTGATATGTATATTGCAAAATTCTCAAGCTTAAATACTTTGAGTTTTGGTACTTATGTCGGGGGCTCAGGAACTGAAGTGATCAATGACATTGAATTGTTTGCTGATGGAAGGATAGCATTTGGGGGTAGAGGTACCGGCTCTTTGACTGAGGTCAATAGTGCGGCTTCGAGATCAACGGGTTCGGATTTCGATGGTATTATTGGGGTACTTACAAGTACAGGTTCGGCATTTAATTATTTGGATGAAGTAGGAGGTGCCGGAGATGATCAGATTAACGATTGTGAGTTGAATACCAGTACCATTTTCTGGACTGGATCTTCTGATGATGGATTTCCAACTTCAGCAGGTGCTTATGATGTTTCTCATAATGGCGGCTTGGATGTCATTGTTGGAGCAGTTAGCGATGTTGGCGGAAGCGGTAGCTGGAAAGCAACATTTTTTGGAGGTAGTGGCGATGATTTGGGAAGTGGTATCCAAAAGGTTACACAAACTAAGTGCGATGGAACTGAAGAATCCTTCTTATTGGTTTTCGGAACATGTGAGTCTGGAATTCCAACCGTTAATATCAATGGCGATCCGTTTTACGATGCCACAAACAATGGTGGTCTGGATATGTATTTTGCAACTTTTAGCTCAAACATGACCACATTGCAATTTGCAACCAATATTGGAGGTCAATACAATGACTATCTGGGAGATACCGGTGCTCCAAGAGGTGGTAACCATTTATGGGTAAAAGGTGCAAATATCTATGTAGGAACAACCACACACAGTGCAAGCCATACACCGGCTGTTGTTGGGGGCACAGGTTTTGATCAAGTCAAAACCAACCATTCCAATCCTAGTTCCGACGACACCCATTTGCTGTTTGGCGTTACGTTTACATCATTATTTGAAACGGATTATTCAGATGCTCCTTCTTCTTATGGTACACCTTCGCATATCCTGGATTGTGCACATATCAGCATTGGTACTTTGGATCAGGAAGCTGCAGCAACCCCCGGAGTCAATGCAAATGGCGATGACAATTCCGGAATTGATGATGAAGATGGAATTTCAGTTTTTCCGGTTTATCAATCAGGTGGGCCTCAGAACATCAGTGTTACAGTAGATAACATAAATAATACAACGGGGCTCCTTGCAACTTTATATGGTTGGATCGACTTCAACAACGATGGCAATTTTGACAACAATGAAATTGCAACTACATCAGTCGCCAACGGATTTACAGGTTCAAAAACTTTAACCTGGTCGGGAATTACTGTAAGTGGAAACCCTTCCAATCAATATCTAAGAATAAGATTAACGACTGATGCATTGTCGGATGACAACACGACAGGTGGTTTGGATGAAAGATCAACTGAAAGTGCTGAAAATGGCGAAGTTGAAGATTACTACATTTGTGTCAAACCTAAAGCTGGTGCAGATAAAGATGTCGATTGTGTAGCAAATTTTCCTGGGGGTTCTGCTACCATGGCAGCAAGCGGAACAGGCACATGGAGTGCTGCAGCCGGAAACCCGGGTACTGCCACAATAACGAACAGTAGTTCGGCCACTACAACAATAACTAATTTTAGTGCTGCTGGCACCTATGCGTTTGTTTGGACAAATGCCACAGCTTGTGCAAAAGATACTGCTTTGGTGACTGTGACTGCAAAACCAAATGCAGGTGGAAATCAAAGTGTAAATTGCGTTGCAGCATTCCCGGGTGGATCTGCAACCATGGGCGCTACAGGGGTTGGTACATGGAGTGCTGCTGCTGGAAATCCCGGTACGGCAACCATTACTTCACCAAATTCTCCAAGTACAACCATTACTGACTTTACCACTTCCGGTAGTTATTCATTTATTTGGACGAATAACAGCAACTGTGCCGACACAGCTACTATTGTCGTGACCGCTAAACCTCAAGCCGGAGGTGATAAGAATGTAAGCTGTGTGGTTTCATTCCCGGGTGGATCTACAAGTATGAGTGCGACCGGTTCAGGAACTTGGACCGCACATCCATCCAATCAAAGTTCGACTATAGTCACTGCTTCTTCCCCGACGACTACAATCAATAATTTTGCGGGAGAAGGTACGTATTTATATATATGGACCGTAGGCAGTTGTACCGATACAGCCGCAGTGGTCGTTTCCAAAGGCCCTGTAGGATCTGCATCTCCGCAATCAATTTGCAGCGGAACAACAACAAGTGTTAGTTTGAATTCAACTGTTCCCGGTACAACATTCACATGGACAGCGGCACAACAGTCAGGTGCCACCATCACAGGGTTCAGCAATTGTAATTCATCTTGTGGAACAACGATTTCCCAAACTCTAACCAATACTACAAATAACGCTTCAGGCGTAGTCAGATATACAGTAACTCCAACCGCACCGAACGGTTGTGTGGGCAACACCTTTACAGTGGATGTCACAGTACATCCAATACCTGTGGGTTCAGGCTCAAATCAATCAATTTGCAGCGGCGGAACAACAAGTGTTAGTTTAAGCTCGTCCGTGTCGGGTTCATTTACCTGGACTGCTGCTCAGTTTTCGGGTTCTACGATTACAGGATTCTCGAATTGTGCTGCAGCTTGTGGTTCTACCATTTCACAAATCCTCACAAATACCAGCAATTCTACTCCTGGTGTTGTCAGATATACCATTACACCAACTTCAACGAATGGTTGTGCAGGCACGCCATTTAATGTTGATGTTACAGTGAATCCAAAACCTGTGGGTTCTGCTTCTCCTCAAACCATTTGCAGCGGAGCAACAACATCTGTTAGTTTAAATTCTACAGCTGCCGGAACAACGTTCACATGGACAGCTGCGCAACAATCCGGTGCAACCATTACAGGATTCAGTAATTGTGCGGGCGCTTGCGGTACCAGCATTTCACAAACTTTAACAAACACCACAAATAATAATGCTGGTGTTGTAAGATATACAGTCATTCCAACTTCATCCAACGGATGTGTAGGTTTGGCATTTACAGTCGATGTCACTGTTAACCCAAAGCCAGGGGTTTCTGTAACGACTACTCCGGCATGTATTGGGTTTAGCAACGGAACGGCAACTGCCGTAGTTGTGGGAGGCTCGGGTCCTTTTTCATACGATTGGAGTAATGGTGGCAATTCTGCAACCATTACCAGTCTTTCAAGTGGCAGCTATACAGTTACTGTGGAAGATAACAACAATTGTTCAAATACGGCAAGTGGTACTGTCCAGGAACAAGGTATCAGTGCCATGACCGCAATTCCAGGAGCATGTAATCCTGCAACAAACACATACAGTGTTACAGGATCATTGACTTTACTCAATCCTCCAGGATCGGGTACTTTAACAGTGAGCATTGGAGCTAACCAACAGGTATTCAATGCACCTTTCTCATCACCTACGAATTACGTGATCAATGGCTTGACCGCCGATGGTGCCGTACATACCGTCAATGCTGTTTTCAGCGGCGGTTCACAATGTTCAAAAAGTACAAATTATACGGCTCCGGCAAATTGTCAGCCGATCATTACTCATTCAAAAAGTTTTGTATCTGCAACACAAACAGGTGCACATAGTTTTTCAGTAGTCTATACCATTTCTGTAAGCAATAGTGGTGGAAATGGACAGTACGACTTAAAAGATGTTCCGGCATTTGACGACGATATATCTATTACCAGTGCATCGTTCACGACCAACGCTCCTGGAAATCCCGGAGGAGCACTCGCAGGCAGCGGTCCATGGACACTGGCAAATGACCAGGCTATTTTAACAGGGGCAACACATACCTATACCTTAACAGTAAATGTAAGTATTGATCTCTCAGCAGCCAGCGGGGGTAACAACGTATATACCAAATGTGGAGTAGCAACACCGGGAAATCCGGCTCCTGGCGAAGGATTATACAACGAATCCAGATTGGATACCAATAATGACGGCAATCCTGAAGAGTCCAAAGAAGCTTGTGGTGATATTCCTTATCTGGATATGACTAAAGCGGTTGCTTCAATCAGTCCATTAGGCGGCCATATGTATAATGTAAATTATACAATTACCGTGAAGAATCTTGGTGGAGTAGATGGTCATTATGACCTCACAGATGCCCCAGGTTTTGATAGTGATATTTCCATAGGGAATGCGTCTTATACATCAACTGCACCCGGAAATGCGGGAGGTGCTTTGGCAGGTACAGGACCGTGGGTTCTGGCAGGTAATCAATTGATCACTTCCGGAGCCACACATACTTATACATTAACCGTAAAAGTTACAATAGACCTCATAGGAGGAGGTGGAAATAATGTTTATACAAAATGTGGAGCAAACACTCCCGGAGATCCGGCAAGTGGTGAAGGTTTGTACAATCAGTCTTTAATGGATACCAATGATGATGGTACTGCAGACGAAACAGATGAGGCCTGTGGTGATTTGCCTTACATCACAACTACGAAATCTGTATCTGGAATTGTTGCACTTGGAAATAATATGTACAATGTGATTTATTCGATCACAGCACAAAATATTGGTGGTGCATCCGGTCAATACGATTTAATTGATGTACCTGGATTTGATGATGACTTTACGATCGGAAGTGCAAGCTTTACGACCAATGCTCCCGGAAATCCCGGTGGCGCCTTAGCAGGAACGGGTCCCTGGACTTTAGCTAACGATCAAAATATAAGTGTAGGAGCTACACATACCTACACACTTACCGTAAAAGTAACTCTGGATTTGCGTGCGACCAGCGGTGGAGATAATGTTTATGTAAAATGTGGAACCGCAACTCCAGGTGATCCTCAATCCGGTGAAGGATTGTACAATCAGTCCAGAATGGATATGAATAACGATGGAACTCCGGAAGAAACAAAAGAAGCATGTACAGATGTTCCATATATCGTAAATACTAAATCAGTAGCCAGTATCACTGCTCTTGGTGGCAATATGTATAATGTGGTTTACCAAATTCAGGTTAGAAATCTTGGTGGCGTTGCAGGTATATACGATCTGGTAGATGCTCCCGGATTTGACGATGATTTTGCGATCAACAATGCAGCTTATACTTCCAATGCTCCTGGTAATCCGGGTCTGACATTGGTTGGAAATGGTCCATGGACATTGGCGAATGATCAAACCATTGTCAGCGGTGGAATCCATACATATTCCTTAACTGTTAAAGTAACTTTAGATCTTACTGTTGGCAGTGGAGGAAATAATATTTATACCAAGTGCGGAAATACCAATCCTGGCGATCCGCAAAGCGGTGAAGGACTTTACAACAAGTCTACTGTTGATTCAAACAACGATGGTATTCCGGAAGACACCAGTGAAGTATGTGATGATGTACCTTACATTACCCTGACCAAAACACTCACAAGTGTTAGTCCATTGGGTGGTAACATGTACAATGTTACGTACACATTGGTTGCACAAAATATTGGTGGTAAAAATGGGCAATACGACTTCACAGACACTCCAGGATTTGATGATGATATCACAATCAACAATGCATCATTTACATCCAATGCACCAGGAAATCCGGGTAACGCTTTAGCAGGTAACGGACCCTGGACGTTGGCAAATAATCAGGCCATCCTTACAGGTGCAATTCATACCTATACCTTAGTAGTCAAGGTAACACTTGATCTTTCTGCAGCTAGTGGCGGAAATAATGTGTACAAGAAATGCGGTGCGACTATACCAGGCGATCCGGTAAGCAGTGAAGGTTTATACAATCAGGCAAGCATCGACACCAATGACGATGGGGTTGCTGAAGAAACCAAAGAAGCTTGCGGTGATCTTCCTTACATCACAACCAACAAATCCCTTACTACGATTTCGAATTTAGGTGGAAACATGTACAATGTAACTTATACCATCACGGTTCAAAATCTGGGTGGGGCAAACGGACAATACGATTTGAACGATGCTCCAGCATTTGACGACGATATCGCGATCAATACTTCTTCTTATATTTCGAATGCTCCTGGAAATCCAGGAAGTGCTTTAGCCGGAAGCGGACCATGGGTACTTGCAAATGATCAGGCTATCCTTAGCGGCGCAACACATACCTATACGCTTGTAGTTAAAGTAACCTTGGATTTGAAAACGGGATCAGGAGGAAACAATGTTTACACCAAATGTGGAAATACCAACCCGGGAGATCCTCAGGCAGGAGAAGGATTGTATAACCAATCTACTATGGATTCCAACAACGATGGAACTCCGGAAGAAACAAAAAAAGCATGTGGTGATCTTCCTTACATCACTACGGTAAAAACAGTAAACAATGTTGCACCTCTTGGTGGAAATATGTTTAATGTAACATACAACATTACTGTTTTAAACTCAGGAGGAGCGAATGGGCAATACGATCTGGTGGATGCACCAGGATTTGATAACGATTTTGCAATCAACAGTGCATCCTATACATCCAATGCTCCTGGCAATCCAGGTACCGCTTTGGCGGGTACCGGTCCTTGGACATTAGCCAACGATCAGGCCATATTGGCAGGTGCTACACATACATACATGGTTGTTGTTAAAGTCACTTTGGATTTAACACCCGGAAGTGGTGGTGATAATATTTATACAAGTTGTGGCAGCGCTACACCCGGAGATCCAACATCAGGCGAAGGATTGTACAATCGCGCCAGAGTTGATATCAACAATGATGGAATTCCGGAAGATACAAGTGAAGTTTGTGCAGATGTACCATACATCACCAGTGCAAAGACGCTTACAACGATCGCACCACTGGGAGGCAACATGTATAATGTGACCTATACCATGACGGTACAGAATCTCGGAGCTACTGCTGGTCAATACGATTTGATCGATGTTCCGGCTTTTGATGATGATATTACCATAGGTTCGGCTTCATTTACAACGAATGCGCCTGGTAACCCGGGTGGAGCCCTTGCAGGTTCAGGACCATGGACCTTGGCCAATGATCAGAATATTCTTGCGGGTGCAACACACACTTTTACCCTGGTTGTTAAGGTTACTTTAGATCTCTCTGTCGGATCCGGTGGCAATAATATTTATACAAAATGTGGAAATACAACTCCTGGGAACCCAACAGCAGGAGAAGGATTATATAATGAATCCAGAATGGATTCAAATAATGATGGAACTCCTGAAGAAACGAAGAAAGCATGTGGAGATCTGCCTTATATCATTACAACCAAATCCTTTACATCAAAAACAGATTTGGGTGGAAATATGTATAATGTAAATTATACGATTACTGTACAAAATCTGGGAGGTGCCGTCGGACAATATGATCTTTCTGACGTTCCTGGATTTGACGATGATATTACCATTAATTCGGCATCATACACTTCCAATGCTCCGGGCAACGGAGGTAGTGCTTTGGCAGGTACAGGACCATGGACCTTGGCCAATGATCAAAATATAAATGTTGGCACAACGCATACTTATACTTTAACTGTTAAAGTAACTATAGATTTATCTGCAGGAAGTGGAGGCAACAATACTTATACAAAATGTGGTGCTTCCACACCAGGAGATCCCCAAAGTGGAGAAGGATTGTACAACCAGTCCAGAATGGATACCAACAATGACGGAATTCCTGAAGATATCAGAGAAGCATGTGGTGATTTGCCTTATGTGACTACCACGAAGACCATCTCAAGCATTACTGCATTGGGTGGAAATATGTTTGAAGTTAAATATCAAATCGTTGCTTCCAACTCAGGGGGTGCTGCTGGTCAATATGATCTTACCGATTTACCAGGATTTGATAATGATATTACTATCAATACAGCTTCTTATGCTTCTGATGCCCCTGGCAATTCAGGAGGTTCTCTTGCAGGCAGCGGACCATGGACCTTGGCCAATGATCAATCCATAGCTGCCGGAGTGAATCATACATATACCATCACTGTTAAGGTGACCATTGATTTAAATCCGGGATCGGGTGGAGATAATGTCTATACAAAATGCGGATCGGCAACTCCGGGTGATCCTCAAAGTGGAGAAGGTTTATATAACCAATCCAGAATGGATACAAACAACGATGGAGTTCCGGAAGATATTGATGAGGTGTGTGGAGATCTTCCTTACATCACTTCAACGAAGACCATTGGAGCAATTGTTCCGCTTGGTGGCAATACATATAATGTAACTTATAATCTGACTGTACAAAATCTGGGAGCTGTAAACGGACAATACGATTTAACAGATATTCCGGGATTTGACAATGACATCAGTATCAACAGTGCAAGTTATACCACAACGGCTCCGGGTAATCCGGGTGGTGCATTAGCGGGTTCTCCATGGATACTTGCTAACGATCAGGCCATTACTGCAGGTGCAGGTCATACCTATACCATTACAGTAAATATCACTTTAAATCTCGAACCTGGTTCAGGTGGTGATAATATATATACGAAATGCGGAAATACGACTCCGGGTGATCCGGCTAGTGGAGAGGGTTTGTATAACCAATCCAGACTGGATTCCAACAACGATGGAATTGCTGAAGAAACCAAAGAAGCCTGTGGAGATATTCCTTATGTCTCTGCAAGCAAAACAATTACTTCCATTGCACCATTGGGAGGAAATATGTACAATGTTACCTATTCAATTGTAGTTAGAAATCTTGGAGGTGTTGCTGGTCAATACGATTTAAATGATGTTCCTGGATTTGATAACGACATTACCATTGGTTCGGCTTCTTATACGTCTACAGCTCCTGGAAATCTTGGAGGGCCGTTGGCAGGAATTGGACCTTGGTTGTTGGCAAATGACCAGGCTATTTCAGTAGGTTCAATACATACCTATACGCTCGTAGTGAAGGTGACTCTGGATCTCAATCCTGGAAGTGGTGGCGATGACAGTTACACCAAATGTGGAGCTGTGAACCCAGGCGATCCTCAAAGTGGAGAAGGTTTATATAACCAATCCAAACTGGATTCAAACAACGATGGAATCCCTGAAGATACCGATGAGGTTTGTGGTGACCTTCCGTATGTAACTTCAACAAAAACTATTTCCAGCATCAATAATCTGGGTGGAAATATGTACAACGTTACTTATTCCATCGTAGTCAGAAACCTCGGTGGAGCAAACGGTACTTATGATTTAAGCGATGCTCCTGGATTTGATAATGATATTACCATTGTATCCGCTTCTTACGGATCAACAGCACCTGGTAATCCGGGTGGAGGCCTCGCAGGTACAGGACCATGGACACTTGCAAATGATCAGGTGATAGGTATTGGTTCAATTCATACCTACACTTTAACCGTGAAAGTCACTTTGGATTTGAGAACCGGTACTTCCGGGGATAATATTTACACAGCTTGTGGAAATGCTATTCCAGGCGATCCGTCTGCAGGTGAGGGATTGTACAATCAATCCAGAATGGATTCCAACAATGATGGAACTCCGGAAGAAATTAAAGAAGCATGTGGTGATCTTCCATACATCATCAATACGAAAACTGTAAACAGCCTTACTCCTCTTGGTGGTAATATGTTCAATGTTAAATACAACATCGTTGTCAGAAATATCGGAGGTGCAAATGGTCAATATGATTTGACTGATGTTCCTGGTTTTGATAATGATTTTGCAATTGGATCTGCTTCCTATGCTTCTGATGCACCTGGTAATGCCGGAAGTGCACTTGCCGGAAATGGACCATGGACTTTGGCCAATGATCAGGCCATTCCTTCAGGTGGAATTCACAATTATACAGTTACCGTAAAAGTTACACTGGATCTTACTCCGGGTAGCGGCGGCGATAATGTTTATACGAAATGTGGTTCGACCAATCCGGGCGATCCAAATAGTGGAGAAGGTTTGTATAATTTGTCAAGAGTGGATATCAATAACGATGGTATTCCGGAAGATACTTCCGAAATATGTACAGATATCCCTTACATAACAAGCTTGAAAACGATCAGCGCCATCAATTCACTGGGTGGTCACATGTACAACGTTATTTACAAAATTGATGTCAAAAATCTGGGTGGAGCTGCAGGTCAATACGATTTGATTGATGTACCCGGATTTGATAATGATATAACCATTGGTTCTGCATCTTATACATCAAATGCACCAGGCAATACCGGAAGTGCTTTGGCAGGAACAGGACCATGGACCCTGGCAAATGATCAGGGAATTTTAGAGGGTGCAACGCATACCTATTTCATCACAGTAAAAGTTACATTGGATCTGAACCCGGCCAGCGGTGGAGATAATATCTACACCAAGTGCGGTCAGGTGAATCCAAGTGATCCAAGAAGTGGTGAAGGTCTGTTTAATGAATCCAGGATGGATTCCAATAACGACGGAACTCCGGAGGAAATCAGTAAAACATGCGGTGACTTACCATATATCGTGAGTAGTAAAACAGTCACTTCAGTCACACCATTGGGTAATAACATGTTTAATGTTACTTATAAAATGGTGGTTCAGAATCTTGGAGGAATCAATGGTCCATATGATCTGACTGATGTGCCAACATTCGACGATGATATTACCATCAACTCTGCATCTTATCTTTCAGATGCAGCAGGTAATCCCGGAGGTCCTTTAGCCGGATCCGGTCCGTGGATCCTTGCAAACGATCAGAACATTAATAACGGTGCTGTGCACACTTATACATTAACTGTAAAAGTGACCATTAATCTGGATCCAGCCAGCCCGGGTGATAACAATTACACGAGATGTGGAAACGCAACACCAGGCGACCCAACAGCAGGTGAAGGTTTATACAATCAGGCCAGATTAGATATTAATAATGATGGCATACCGGAAGATGTGGATGAAGCTTGTGGCGATGTACCTTATGTGACATCTGATAAGTCGATTGCTTCTATTACACCACTTGGTGGAAATATGTACACAGTGAAGTATCAGATCAGAGTTCAGAATCTGGGTGGTACTCCGGGAATGTACGATCTGGTTGATCAACCTGGTCTGGATGACGATATCGCAATGAGTTCTGTTTCCTATGCATCTGATGCCCCTGGTAATCCTGGTGGTTCATTGATCGGAACAGGACCATGGACACTTGCAAACGATCAGGCTATTGGTGTAGGTAGTACGCATATTTATACCATCACTGCAAAAATGACTCTTGATTTGAGTCCAGCCAGTGGAGGAAATAATGTATACACCCGTTGTGGAAATACCACACCTGGAGATCCAACTTCAGGAGAAGGATTGTACAATCAATCCAGATTGGACAACAACAATGATAGTATTCCGGAAGAGACAGATGAGGTTTGTGGAGATTTACCATATGTGACAACAGCGAAGACACTAACAGGCATTAGTTCCTTAGGCGGTCATATGTATAATGTGACTTATGAAATTGTAGTTCAAAATCTCGGAGGTGCTTTAGGTCAATACGATTTGACCGATGTACCTGGATTTGATAATGACATCGCAATTGGATCTGCATCTTTTGTTTCAACGGCTCCAGGCAATCCGGGTTCAGCTCTTATCGGAAACGGACCATGGATTTTAGCAAATGATCAGGCCATTGGAGCATTCTCTGCTCAAGTTTATACCATAACTGTTAAAGTAACTTTGAATCTTGAAGCAGGAAGCGGAGGAGATGATGTTTATACCAAATGCAATACGCAAACACCAGGCGATCCAACAGCAGGAGAAGGTTTATACAACCAATCGAGAATGGATTCTAATAACGATGGTACTCCTGAAGAACTGAGAGAAGCATGTGGTGATATTCCTTATGTAGTGAATGCAAAGACTTTGTCTTCAATCACTCCATTGGGTGGAAATATGTACACTATTGTTTACCAGCTTACCGTCAGAAACCTTGGAGGTGCAACCGGCATCTACGACTTGGTGGATGCACCTGGTTTTGAAAATGACATTGTGATCAACAATGCATCATTTACAACTACAGGTCCGGGAGTTGGTGGAGTATTGGCCGGAACAGGGCCCTGGACTTTAGCTGATGATCTGAATATTACAGCAGGTGCCACACACACTTATACCATCACGATGAAAGTAACTATTCAAATGGAAGGTGGTGCAGGTGATGACAGATATGTAAAATGTGGTGAGGGCACACCAGGCGATCCAACAGCAGGAGAAGGCTTGTACAACCAGGCAAGACTGGATATTAATAATGACGGTACTCCTGAAGATGTCGATGAAGTTTGCGGAGATTTACCTTATGTGACTTCTGCAAAAACGATATCAGCGATAAATCCGTTAGGAGGCAACATGTACAATGTGGTTTACCAACTCACCATCAGAAATCTTGGTGGAGCAACAGGTCAATACGATTTGAAAGATACTCCTGGATTTGATGATGATATCACAATAGGTAGTGCATCTTATACAACGACAGCTCCTGGAAATCCGGGTGGTGCTTTAGCTGGAATTGGCCCATGGACACTTGCAAATGATCAGAACATCAATGCAGGCGCCACACATACATATACACTTACTGTAAAAGTGACTATAGATCTTAATTCTCCAAGTCCCGGTAATAATATTTACACAGCTTGTGGAGACAATACGCCTGGCGATCCTGAACCTGGAGAAGGATTATACAACCAATCCAGCATGGATTCCAACAATGATGGAACACCAGAAGAGTTGGATGAAGTTTGTGCAGATCTGCCATTTGTGACAACAACAAAAACACTGACTTCAATTTCAAACCTGGGTGGTCATATGTACAATCTGACTTATGTCATCGATGTGAGAAATCTTGGTGGTGCAAACGGACAATACGATTTATCGGATGCGCCTGGATTTGACAATGATATTACTATTGGAACAGCTTCTTACACTACAACAGCTCCGGGTAATCCGGGTGGAGTTTTAGCAGGAAATGGTCCATGGACACTTGCAAACGATCAGAACATCAACGCTTTCTCACAGCACATTTATACGATCACGGTTAAAGTGACCTTAAATCTTGAAACCGGAAGTGGTGGTGACGACATTTATACAAAATGTGAAAACGCTACACCCGGTGATCCACAAAGCGGAGAAGGATTGTACAACCAATCGAGAATGGATTCCAACAATGATGGAATTCCTGAAGAAGTCAAAGAAGCATGTGGAGATATTCCATATGTAGTGAATGCAAAGACATTAACTTCAATCACACCATTGGGTGGAAACATGTACACTATTGTTTACCAGCTTACCGTCAGAAACCTTGGAGGTGCAACCGGCATCTACGACTTGGTGGATGCACCTGGTTTTGAAAATGACATTGTGATCAACAATGCATCATTTACAACTACAGGTCCGGGAGTTGGTGGAGTATTGGCTGGAACAGGGCCCTGGACTTTAGCTGATGATCTGAATATTACAGCAGGTGCCACACACACTTATACCATCACGATGAAAGTAACGATTCAAATGGAAGGTGGTGCAGGTGATGACAGATATGTGAAATGTGGTGAAGGCACACCAGGAGATCCCACAGCTGGAGAAGGCTTGTACAACCAGGCAAGACTGGATATTAATAATGACGGTACTCCGGAAGATGTGGATGAGGCTTGTGGTGATTTACCATACGTAACTTCTGCTAAATCTGTTGCAAGCATAACCAATCTTGGTGGACACATGTACAATGTTGCTTACACAATTACCGTCAGAAATCTGGGTGGTGCAACCGGACAATACGACCTCAACGACATCCCTGGTTTCGACGACGATATTGCAATCAACAATGCAAATTATACTTCTACTGCTCCAGGTAATGCCGGTGGCGCACTTGCAGGTACAGGACCATGGTTGTTGGCAAACGATCAAAATATCAATGCCGGTGCAACTCATACCTATACTGTAACTGTAAAAGTTACGATAGACCTGAGAAGCAGCAGTGGTGGAAACAATACCTATGCTGCATGCGAATCATCAACTCCGGGAGACCCAACAAGCGGAGAAGGTTTATACAATCTTGCTACGATGGATTCTAATAATGATGGAATTCCTGAAGAATACGATGAAACCTGCGATGACTTGCCTTATGTAGTATCTCGTAAAGAAATTGTGAGTATTGTGCCACTGGGTGGTGGAATGCATACGATCAATTACCGATTGACTGTTCAGAATCTTGGCGGCGCTGTTGGTCAATACGACCTGACCGATGCTCCGGGATTCGACAATGACCTGACCATAAATACAGCTTCATATGCTTCAACTGCACCTGGAAACGCAGGTGGCCCATTAGCAGGAAGTGGTCCATGGATATTAGCCAACGATCAATCTATTGCAGTTGGCGCTACCCATGTATACGATCTTACGGTTAAAGCAACCATTGACTTTAAGCAAGGTTCCGGTGGAGATAATGTTTATACAGAGTGTGGACAAACTACGCCAGGAATTCCGCAATCGGGTGAAGGTGTATTCAATCAGGCCAGACTCGACATTAACAACGATGGTATTCCTGAAGAAATAGATACCGTATGTGGAGATATCGATATCATTGATATGGCAATTCGTAAAACAACAGTAACTCCGACTCCATATACGTATGGACAATTGGTTACATTTAATCTGGAAGTATTCAATCAGGGTAACATTCCAATTACAAATGTTGTACTGAACGATTACCTACCAAGTGGTTTTACATTCAGTCCGGTAGATAATATACCGGGATGGAGCCAGATCAATCCGGGACTTTTGGAATTCAATGCAGTTCCAAACATACCGCGATATTCTTCCGTGAATGTTCCGCTTCAATTGCGCGTTGCAATGAGCAGTGGATACAAAGCTTGGTTTAATTATGCGGAAGTGAAATCATATCAGGATAATTCTGGCAATGATCGGACTTTCGAGGAATTGGATAGTAAACCAAATTCCAACACTCCTGCAGAGTTGGCGATTGAACCTGGCGATCCGGGCGATGACGATATTACAACCATAGACATTGGAGGAAATGAGGATGATCACGACCCAGCAGGTTTTGATGTCTTTGACCTTGCATTGAGAAAAATTTGCAAAGGCAATCTTCCATTAACTTATGGTGAATCAGTACCATTCGAAATTACAGTTTTCAATCAGGGTAGCATTTCTGCAATGAATCCTGTGATTACAGACTATGTACCTGCCGGATTCCAGTTTATTGCTGCGAACAATCCCGGTTGGTCATATAATGCTGGTACAAGAGAAGCTTCTACAACAATTGCAGGTAAAATAAAACCTTCCGATAGTGTTAAAGTGACGATCAATTTAATATTGAATCCGATTCTCGACGATCCGGAATCATGGGACAATATTGCAGAAATTGAATCTGTAACGGATACACTAGGGAATACATTAACAGATTTTGATAGCAATCCGGGTGGAACCAAAGATGACGATGGTCCTTCTGTAGATGATGCAATCAACGATCCAAATGATGAAGATGACCACGATCCTTCAATCGGACCTGTGTTTGACCTTGCATTGAGAAAATATGTGAAAAACAAAAAACCGTATTACGTACCTGGTGAAAATGTGCCATATACCATAACCGTTTTCAATCAAGGTAACGTCACCGCAACCAATATTCAGGTGAACGATTACATCAGACCAGGATATGCATTTAGCGGAGTTGGAAACCCGGGTTGGAGCCTGGTTGGTCCTACTTTAGTCTACAATAGCATCGCTTCATTGAATCCTGGAGATAGTGTTCAGCTTACTTTGAATCTGACGGTACAGATTGCTGCATCTCCTACTTTGACAGACTGGGATAACAGCGCTGAAATACGGTCGGCATTTGATGATCAAGGTGTGAATAGAGATAACGATGATGCCGATAGTCAACCAAATACCAATAGTGCCTGGGAACAACAAGTCGGTGAAAATCATCCTTGGGATAATGTGATCGATGGCAACGGCCAAGGTGTTAATGAAGATGAGGATGACCACGATTTTGAAAATGTGAAAGTCACAGGAGCTATAGGTGATAGAGTTTGGGACGACTTGGATGGAGATGGCATTCAAGATCCGGGAGAACCAGGATTGCCAAACGTCATTGCAATTCTTTACGATTGCAATACAGCAACCATAGTGAAGAAAGACACCACAGATGCGAATGGTAAATACTTATTCGATTTCTTGTTGCCTTTCAACAAACACTTCGTCAGATTTGATTTCAGTTTAGTTCCTCCGGGTTATGGATTTACCTTCCAGGATCAGGGTGGTGATGACACTAAAGACAGCGACGTAAGTGCGGGTGGAGTAGGTCCATGTATTACTATTGAACCCGGTAAACGAGATACTACTTACGATGCAGGTCTTGTTAAACTCGGTTCGTTCTCAGACTTTGTTTGGGATGACAAAGATGGCGATGGTGTCCAGGAAGCCGGAGAACTTGGAATTCAGGGAGTCAAGGTAACTGCTTACAATGCTGCGACCAACCTCATCGTGAAAAGTACCGTTACAGATGCTTCAGGATATTGGATATTAGATGATTTAATGCCTGGAGACTATTACCTGAAGTTTGAAGCACCAGCAAATTACATTCCGACGTTGGCTAATACTGCAGCTGATTTTAGAGATAGTGATTTGGATGGAAGCAATGGTCCGGGAACAACAGCCACTACTCATTTGTCACCTGGTGAAGATGACACAACAGTAGATGCTGGATTTACGGTATGCATTATGCTCTCTGGTGACGTCTGGTTCGATAAGGATCTGGATGGTATATACGATCCAGAAGAAAAAGGTATCAATGGATTGAGGGTTTACATTGTCGATGCCATGAGTGGTGCAACAATAGCAACTTTAACAACCAGCGTTAAACCGGGCACAGCTTCTGATGATGGTTATTATAAAGTTCCATGCCTGAGACCGGGTATGTACTATGTACGATTCGAAAGACCTGGTCATTTGGGTGCATCCGATCCATATAAAGGAAACAATCCGAATAAGGATAGCGATATCTCCCACGAAAATGGTCTGAATACGACAAGGAAGTTTACAGTGAAGAGTGGAGATATGTTGCTCTACATAGGAGCTGGTTTCCAAACCAAATCAATAGTCGGAGATCATGTATGGCATGATTACAACTTCAATGGTTTGCAGGATGTCAACGAACCGCCTGTAAAAGATGTGCATGTTGCTGCTTACAAGATCGATGGAACGATGGTGAGTGAATCTGTTTCCGACAACGAAGGAAAATTCATGCTGGATGGAATGGTGCAGGGAGATTACTTTGTAAAATTCGCGCCACCACAAAATCTTGGATTTACGGTAGCACATGCCGGAGCAGATGAAATCGATAGCGATGTCGACAATACTTTCGGGTACGGTACTACCAAAATGTACAAGATCCTGGCAGGTGAGGTTAGACCTCATATTGATGCGGGTGTGGTTGCAGCAGCTTTGCCACTGCAGTGGTTGAGTTTCGATGGTCACTACAATGGTAGCTACACGGAATTGAACTGGTCGACCGGAGTTGAGATCAACAACGATTATTTCATCGTCGAACGCAGACATGAGTCTGAAAGAGATTTTGTAAACATAGAACAGTTAGCTGCACATTCAAATGGAAGCCTGGCCTTACATGAATATGCTCACGATGATTACGATGTGGTTAAAACAGGTCGCTATTATTACCGAATCAAACAAGTTGACAGAAACGGATTATTCACTTACAGCAAGATCATTACCATCCTTGTTGAAGGCGATGCATCCCTGAATGTTGAAATCTATCCGAACCCTGTCAATGATGAATTGCAATTGGATATCTGGATTCCTGAAGACACACAACTGGAAGCCAGAGTCTTTGACCAGAATGGAAAATCAGTATTGTTTGCACCTTTCAGCGAGTTCAAAAAGAAAGGAAGCTACCACGAATTGCTGAACACTTCCAGCCTGATCAATGGCAACTACATCCTCCAGATCAAAACTACTGGCGGATTGATCAACAAGAAGTTTACCGTTTCCAAATAACAAGGAAACAACAACAAATAAAAAAGGGCTTTCCAAATTGGAAGGCCCTTTTTTATTACATGCCTACAGGCTTCGCGGAGTCTGAAGACTACGCACTACGTAAGCTTAGCGTAGTCTTCAGACTACGCACAACGTAATGAGGTAGAAGCTTCATGCTCAACTCAAAGTCCAAACCTCAACACTTCATCCATCGTATCCACATACTGAAATTGAAGGCCTTTAATATGCTCCGGATTTATTTCTTCGACATGCACCCGGTTTTCCTTGCACAACATGATGGTTTTAATTCCTGCGCGTTTTGCTGCAAGGATCTTTTCTTTGATACCTCCTACAGGCAATACTTTTCCTCTGAGTGTGATCTCTCCGGTCATGGCAAGAAATGGTTTGACAGACTTATTTCGAATCGCAGAATAAATGGAAGTCAACATGGTGATTCCAGCAGAAGGTCCGTCTTTGGGAATGGCACCTTCGGGAACGTGGATATGAAAATCGTACTTGTCAAAATATTCCGGATCAATATTTAAATCTTCTGCGTGGGCTTTGATGAAACTCAATGCAGTACTTGCAGATTCTTTCATAACATCACCTAAATTCCCCGTCAAGACTAGTTTTCCTTTACCTGAGGAAATACTGGTTTCGATATAGAGGATATCGCCACCTACACGAGTCCATGCGAGTCCAATCGCTACGCCTTTTGGTAATTTTTCCTGATAACGTTCAGTGTTGAATCTGGCAACACCCAATGCAGCAACCAATCCATCTTCTTTAATTTGGTATACCGATTTGGGTTTTGTTGCTATAAGTGCAGCAGCTTTTCTTGCTACTCCTGCCAACTGCCTTCTTAAACTTCTTACCCCCGATTCGCGTGTATAATCCTGGATGATTTTTTCAAGTATGCGGTCGCTGATCTTAAACTGCTTTGGTTTGATTCCATGCTCTTCAAGTACCTGGGGAATTAAATGATCTTTTGCGATTTCAATTTTTTCCTCGGTGCTGTATCCTTGCAATTCGATGATCTCCATGCGATCGAGCAAAGCAGGCTGGATCGTGCTTAAAGAATTAGCCGTAGCAATAAATAATACTTTAGACAAATCAAATTCAAGATCGAGATAATTGTCATGAAAACTTGAATTCTGTTCAGGGTCCAAAACTTCCAGCAATGCTGACGAAGGATCACCCCTGAAATCTTTTCCAATTTTGTCTATTTCGTCAAGTATAAATACAGGATTGGCTGATCCTGCTTTTCGCAGGGATTGTAAAATGCGTCCCGGCATGGCTCCGATATAGGTTTTGCGATGCCCACGTATCTCTGATTCATCGTGTAAACCACCCAGCGACATCCTGATGAATTTTCTATCCAAGGCTTGTGCGATTGATTTTCCCAAGGATGTTTTTCCAACTCCCGGCGGACCCACAAGACAAAGAATCGGAGATTTCATATCGCCCTTGAGCTTGAGTACAGCCAAATGCTCGATGATGCGTTCCTTGACTTTCTCGAGTCCATTGTGATCTTTGTCCAACACTTCACGGCATTTTGCAAGATCATAGCGGTCTGTAGTGTACGATTCCCAGGGTAGGTCTACCATCAGATCGAGGTAATTCATTTGAACTGAATATTCAGCTACCTGCGGATTCATTCTCCGGAGCTTATTCAATTCCTTATCGAAATGTTCCTTGACTTCCTTCGTCCACAATTTTTTATCTGCACGTTCGATGAGGTCTTCTACATCTTGCTCGACGGGATCCTGCCCCAGTTCCTCTTGAATGGTTTTTAATTGCTGGTTCAGATAATAATCCCGCTGTTGTTTTTCGAGATCAGTACGTACTCTGGATTCTATCTGGTCTTTGACTTCTAGCAACTGAATTTCGTGATTCAGGTAAATGATCAACGTTTCTGCTTTTTTATGCAACTCATCCATTTCCAGCAGTTCCTGTTTTTTCTGAATGGAAATATTCAGATTGGAGGAAATGAAATGCAGTAAAAACCGGTCGTTTTGCATGTTCTTCAGCAACACCTGGGCTTCGTTAGGAATTTGAGGGGTGAGTTCAACGATACGCCTCGATTTTTCCTGAATGGAAGAGATCATGGCTTCGTATTCGAGTTTATTTGGACTGATCAGATGTTCCCTCTTGACAATTTTTGCCTTCAGATAGGGGTCTTCATTCAACCATTCGGATACTCTGCATCTTTTCCTTCCTTGTAAAATGACTGTCTGACTGCCATCCGGCATTTTTAATAGTTTTACGATGCGAGCGACCGTACCCGTTTGATACACATCTGCACTTCCAGGCTCTTCGGTTTGGGGATCGATCTGTGTAAGTACCAGAATATATTTGTCAGATTCATTGGCCATACTGACCGCTTTTATGGACTTTTCTCGGCCAACAGTTATAGGAATGATAACCCCGGGAAATAACACCGTGTTTTTCAAGGGCATTACCGGTAGAATTTCGCCAATGTTGTCTTCTCTTACAGGGAGTTCATCATCGGCAACGGCTACAAATGGCAATACTTCTCCGTCATCCTGCAGATGGGTCTCAAACTCATAGGGATTAAAATTCATGCAATCTGGTTTGTAATGTAAAATGTAAGGTAGATAACTTCGTCAATAGCCGTGCCATTGGGGTAAATTGCCTGGCGATATGACAAAAGGCCCGATTGAGGGGTCAATTTGTCAAGAATTCGCGAAATTATACAGCTATGGTGCCAACCTGGCTACGAGCCAGTTACTGCTACTCAAAGTATAGGCAAACCGGTCGTGTAACCTGTTTTCACGTCCCTGCCAGAATTCAAAATAATCGGGTTGCACGATAAATCCACCCCAATGAGCCGGTCTTTTTACGGGTACATGGTTTTCCAGCACATTTTGGAGCTCATTCTCGAGTTCGGACCGATCGTGGATCACTTTACTTTGAGGCGATACCATGGCGCCAATCTGACTCAGCAAAGGCCTGCTGTAAAAATATTCATCCGATTCGGATTCGGGAATTTTAACAGCTTTACCTTCAATGCGAACCTGCCTTTCCATGGATTCCCAAAAAAACAGCAAACTCACCGCCGGTTGTCTTTCCATTTCCACAGATTTGCGGCTGTTGTAATTGGTAAAAAAAACAAATCCGGAATCTTTGATTTCTTTGAGCAATACCACGCGCGAAGAGGGCTTGCCATCGGGCGATACCGTCGACAGGACCATACAGTTGGGTTCCTGAACACCGCCTTCCACACATTGTCTGAACCATTCCTGAAATTGTTCGACAGGATCGGCTAACAAGTGTTCGTTTTCCAGAATGGATTGGGTATATTCCCTGCGGAGATCTTTCATTGGATTAGATTTTAGAGTGTACCCATGCTCTTGTCGAGTTTAACTTTGGCCTGTATGAGTTGGAATTGTGCTTCGATGTGATGCGATTGGCTTTGGAAATAATCGCGCTCGGCCGATGTGACCTCGAGACTGGAGCCTACGCCTTCCTTAAATTTAATTTTTGCAGTATCGTAAATTTTTTCCGCGAGAGCCAATGATTTTTTCCTGTTCTCTAAGGTGACCATCG
Organism: Saprospiraceae bacterium; assembly: GCA_016716185.1. NCBI lineage: Bacteria > Pseudomonadati > Bacteroidota > Saprospiria > Saprospirales > Saprospiraceae > Saprospiraceae bacterium. The sequence continues at coordinate 686,675 of JADJWV010000002.1, forward strand.
CATTCAAATATTCTGTCCTTGCATTCCGAAATTCGAGTTGTACTCCATTCTCGAATTGCTGGAGTTGTAATTTGGTCTTATCCAGGGTTACGGTGGCCCTTTGAATTTTTGATTTCCGGTCGAATCCGGTAAAGAGTGGCCAGGATAAATTTACACCCACATTGGAAGTCTGGAACCAACCATTGTCATTGCTGTCAAAAAGTTTGTTCCGTTGTAAACTTTGCTGATACGCCGCAAATCCATACAGGCTGGGGTAATAGCTGAATTTATATCTTTTGATATTCATTTCTGCAAGACGGATCCCTTGCAAAATAACGGGGTGCTCCGGCCGGTTTTGGATATTCAGTTGAAACTCCGGATTCATAACTTCCAGATAAGCCCGGTTCATCAGTTCGCCCAGATTGTCTTTTAAAGTGATGGTCTTATCCAAAGGATAATTCATCCGGAATTGGAGCAAGGTGGTACTAACATTTGTTAGTTTTTGCAGTTTTTCGAGTTCGGCTTCCAGGTTTTGTACCGACAAATCGATGCGGTCCACATCCAGTTTCTCTGCAAATCCGGCTTTGAATATTTCATGCACTTCATTTCTTACTTTTTGGAGATTGCTCAGGTTTTTTTGGACAATACTCACATTTTCCTGTAGGGTCAACACCGAAAGGTATGCCAGAGTGACTGCATACCGGAGCTCTGCTTCTGATTGGACAATCTGTTTGAGAATGAGTTCGCGGTACATTTTTTGTGCTTTGAGTCCGATAAAAAAACTACCGTCAAACAATAAGGTGTTGAGCTCTAATCCGGCATTTAAATTGTGCTTGGTCCCAAACTGCACGGGAACTCCTCCTGGTTCTTCCAGATCTCTGCGGGGCAATAAATTCTCATCAAAAAGCACATCGTAAATAGCCGGTTCAATAAAATTCGGAAAGATGCTGGTAGGTAATTTGATAAAATAATTGTATCCGACATTCGCCTGGAGTTTGGGCAGCCCAATGGCCGTGTATTCCTGAATTTGCCCGTCCACATCTCTGATGTCCAGATTCTTGATTTGTAAGTCCAGGCTATGGCTGCGGGCGTATTCAAGGGCTTCCGCCAGGGTGAAGGATTCCTGACCATAGGTAAATGAACTTAAACTGAAAATGCTGATGGCAATGCAAAAGGCTTTCATCCGGAGGTTTTTACAAAGATGCTGTTTATAGTGAGGAAACTTGTGCCGAATCATGTTAATATTTGAAAAGAGAAGTTAAATAAAATGCGAACACGTGTTTGGAGTTCCATGAGAAGACCAACGATCAATAAATTTCATAAAAATCGCGATCCACATGTACCTTTACCAACTCTTTTCAATGCTTAATGTTCAATAGGTGAAGCGATTTCAGCTCAGGATTTTGGGGTTGGCAAGTTCCTTGTTTTCGATTGGCCTGTTCTTTCTGACATGCAAGCAACAGACAGGCCCGGAAGATCTTCAAGCAAAAGTGGGGGCTCAGTATCGTAAATACTGCAGCAATTGTCACGGTGGCGATGGCAGCATTTCCATAAATGGGGCTGTCAAATTGAAATACTCGATGCTGAGCGCAGATGAACGCTATCTTGTCATTACACACGGACGCAACACCATGACCGGTTTTGAAAGTATTCTCGATTCTACAGAGCGCATGTTATTGGCCAATTACACGCTGAAGTTTAATAACCCTCCGGGACATGCACAGTAAAACCATTCTGATCACCGACGGAAATACTGAACTTGGTATCAACTTGATTGAAAAATTTATTGAAAAAAATGTTCGGGTCAAAGCGCTTTATTTGGGTCAGCATGAGGAATTGTCTGATGTCGAATGGATTCACGGAAGCCTTGACGATCCCATATCCTATGATCCTTATTTAGCCGGAGTTGATGTGATCCTTCACAATACTTCTCTTCTGGCGTTTAGAAAAGAAGATCACAAAAAATTGCAAAAGATCAACACCCTGGCTACCCGGGAATTGGTTAATAACGCCTTGTATTCGGGCGTAGCTGGTCTGGTATACCTGAGTTCTGCATATACTTTACTTCGTACAGGAATCCCCGATTTGATAAAAACGGGTGCGGAAGGAAATCCGGTTTTTCTCAACGAGTGGACAAAAACCTTGTATCAGGCGGAGCTGGAAATTTATCGTGCAGAAGCTGAAGGTATGAAAGTATGTATTCTCAACAGTCCGCTGGTATTCAATCCGGGAAAGTCCAATGAATCTAAGCCTGTCAACCAAAGTTGGTTGTATGAATTTTACAAATTTGTGATTCTGCAAAAAATACCATGGATATCGACGCAGGTAATGTCGAATGCAATCGTTGATATCTTTGAAAAGGATCAATGGGGAGATCAGATCCTGATTTCAGATGAATTTTGTTTTAATCGGGAAGATAAAATTGATAGCAGTCAATACGATTTAAATTCAAGAACCAGAACGCTATCTCTTTCAGAGAAATTAAACAGCATTAATTTAATTCAGGAATTCAGGCACTTCATCAATTGGGAACATCCCTGGTTAAATCCTGCTGCTTCGAAAATTTTTGAACCAACTTTCAAATGGGAAAGGCACTCAGATCATTAGAAATTTTCGCTTAGGTCATCCCGATTTCTATTTTAATGATACTCTATAACTAATTGTAATACAATTTATTAAATATTTTAATAAAAATAATATAAATACACTCTTCCTTATTAGTTAAAGCATTGTTAACTTTACTTTAATTAAAACCATGCTTATGAAGAAAGTTATACACCTTTTATGTTTTTATCTTTTAGTTTCAACACTTACAGCGCAATCTGTAGTGGTCAATTCTCCAGCCTCCATAGCCGGTTCGTATCAGTTTGGTACGGCCACAGCCTGGGGTGCAGATTTATTATCAAATATTTGGACAGCGGACGCAGCCATGATGATGGACGATGGTGCCAATACTGGAGATGGTTGCGATACCGTAACCAACAAATCTGAACTTGCCGGTAAAATTGTTCTGGTTAACAGAGGAACCTGCAATTTTAGTTTTAAAGCTTTGCAGGCACAGGATTGGGGTGGTATAGGATGCATTATTATTAATAATGTCCCCAATGGTGGAGTAGCAGGAATGGGTGCAGGAACCTACGGTGCCCAAATCAGAACAGATTTTCCTGTGGTCATGATCTCCTTTGAAGATGGGGAACGCATCAAGGCAGAAATGGCTAACGGACCCGTAAACATCAGTATTGGAAATATTCGATTTGATCACGATGTTGCTACAAATAACAGAGCTGGAATTTGCCACGCACCTTATGGCACATATCCTGGTGGCTGGATCCGTAATGCCGGAGATTTTTCTATCACACCGGGCTCTGATGTCACCAACAAGGGTAGAAATATTGAAACCGGGGGTAAGGTAAATGCTGTCATCCATTTCACACCTTCAGGAGGGAGCGCTTCAGAATTATATAATAACTCATCTGATGGATCTCTTGTTATTGAAATTGATTCAACGAGATCGGCATTTTTACCACCATTTGATTTAACGGGCAATGTACCTGGTAATTCAATTGGTAAAGGTACAGTTACTTACACCGTGAGTTCAGATCAAACAGACCAATCCCCATTCGATAACGTAGCAGTGTCTGAATTTTATTTAACATCCAATATTATATCAAAATCAAGATTACAATCCAATTTACGGGATCCATTTGCTACTTCTTCCTACAGGAGATCAGATGGTACAAATGCAGAATATCTGACGGGTGTGAGAATTCCTTACGGTGCCGGATGTAAAATTGACAGTATTTTATATTTCATGACGGTTAGTGCACCCGCAACATTAGCCGGATTGACCCCGGAAGCAATTCTTTATGGTTGGGATGATGCTGATGGCGATGGAAATGCCACAAATGCTGAAGTGAGTTTTCTTGCTTTAGGTACTTTCACATTCGATGCAGCTGAAACACGCTCAGGCGCTGTCGTTCGCATTCCATTAGAGGATTTTAATTCTGGCGACCCGGGGTATATGATTCCTGCAGATAACATGAGATTCTTTGTTGGTGTTCGATTTACAGGTTCGGAATTGCCTTTCTTTGGATTTGATGAAGGAATGGATTACAATTGTAACAATCTGTTGATGACAAATGCAGGAACCATGACCGATACTGAATTGCCTTATTTAGGAATTACAGGATACGATCCAAATACCGGTGTACCCGATTTTGAAAATGCTGCTTTCTTGTTTACTGGATTGAGGGCGGGCTTGTCTGCATCCTTAGTGATGTCTGGAAATTGCCTGGTAGCAAGCAAACAATTACCAGATCACGAAGCACAACTTAGTGTATTCCCAACACCCACTAAAGATTTTCTGAATGTCGATGTTAAACTTAATGAAACTTCTTCAAGATTGGTATATAACATTATCGATCAGTCAGGCAGAATTCTTTATTATGAACTCGACGAATCAGGTTCAGATGTTTATCAAACCCGATTGGATGTGCAGCATTTGAATGCAGGACAATACCATTTACAAATATTAACCGACAAAGGGTTAAAACAAAAAACATTCACAGTTATTAAATAATCACAACGGTATATTGATCTTAAGGCCACTCAAAAGGTGGCCTTAATTTTTATGTTTCCAATTTCTACATTTCATTACTCATATTCAAACAAAATAAAGCCTTATGAAAAAACAACTGTTCGCTACGGTAAGCTTCATGTTGCTCACCACTTTTGCATTTGCTCAAATGAATATTCAGGGCTTGGTTAAAGACAAAGACGGCAATGCCCTGGAAGGAGCTTCCGTGCAAGTGATTTCCACAACCCGCGGTACGCACACCAATTCCAAAGGTGAATTCAGTATTGCATTAAACAAAGGGGAAAAAATACGGGTGAGCCTGGTAGGTTTTCAGAGCCGGGATTGGGAGCCCGTGTCAGGTCTGGCCCACGAAATCATTTTAGAGAGTGCTTTAACGGAACTGGATCAGGTCGTTGTTGTTGGGACGCGTCGCAGCAATCGAGTCCGTACGGAAACTCCCGTTCCCGTTGATGTGGTGCCTATCAGTCAGACCCAATTTCCAACCGGAAAAATGGATGTTACTTCCTTGCTGAATTTTTCAGCTCCTTCATTCAATCATTCCAAACAATCGGGCTCAGACGGAGCAGATCATGTGGATCTTGGTACTTTGCGCGGACTTGGTCCGGATCAAACATTAGTCCTGGTCAATGGAAAAAGAAGACACCAATCAGCCTTTGTATCAGTTTTTGGTACTCGCGGTCGAGGCAATTCCGGAACTGACCTGAATGCCATACCACAAACATCAATTGATCGCATAGAAATACTCAGGGATGGTGCCTCCGCACAATACGGTTCTGATGCCATCGCAGGAGTAATGAACATCATCCTTAAAAAAGAAACCGGAAAACTCACCGGAAATGTGGGTTACGCAGCATATTACGACGACGAGTACAATACCATCCTGTCAAAAGATCAGGGTTACAACGAATACGACAGCAAACTCGATGGTAAAACTTTTTCAGCCGGAGCAAATTACGGACTCAATCTGGGTAGCCAGGGCGGATTTTTAAATCTCACTGCTGATTATGTAACAACAAGCAAAACCTACCGCCAGGATCCATCGCAAACTTTACCTTTCAATATCTATAGAAGAACACATGGAGATGGTTCTTACGATGGAATCGGAGCAGGACTCAATGCAGAATATCCACTCAATGATCATGGCAATTGTAGTCTGTATGCTTTTGCAAATTATACTTCGCGCGAGACAGATGCCTTTGCATTTACGCGCAGATTTGGCGACAATCCCGAAAGATTTCCAACAGATGCTTCCGGAAATCTCATTCAGGTTCCGGGCATCATCAAATCAGATGGTGCAGGTTCTTATTATTACAATCCGCACATCCAGACAGAGATCAGCGATCTTTCAGGAACACTCGGACTGAAAGGAAAACTTGGAGAAAATTGGAATTATGATCTTTCCGGAACGCACGGCAGCAACGATTTTCATTTTTTCGGCGACCAGACTTTTAATGCAGGTCTCGGAGCCGACAAAACTCATTTTGACGATGGAGGATTTAAATTTTCGCAATCCACGGCGAATCTGAATTTATCCAGAGAAATACCATCCATACTCAAAGGAATGCATCTTGCCCTGGGTGCAGAATATCGTTCTGAAAATTATGAATTGTATGCCGGTGAAGAAGCCTCCTATGCCAATTACAATCCCGACAAACCAAGCGGTGCACAGGGATTCCCGGGTTATCAGCCCGGTGACGAAGTGGATGCATCGCGGAATACATTTGGCGTCTATGCAGACGTAGAAACGGATGTGTGTCGTTCATTGTTGCTCGGCGCAGCCTTCCGTTATGAAAACTATTCCGACTTTGGTTCTACTTCCAATTACAAATTCACGGGTAGGTATAAAATTGATGCGACAACAGCTTTACGTGCATCTGTAAGTACGGGCTTCAGAGCACCTTCCTTGCAACAAATCAATTTCAGTTCAACTTTTACAACCGTGCAAGGTGGTCTGATCTCAGAAGTAAAAATTGCGCCCAATTCAAGTCCAATAACCCGTGCAGCCGGAATTCCCGAACTGAAACAAGAAGAATCGGTCAACGTGAGTTTAGGTATTACATTGCGTCCGGCAAATAATCTGATTTTTTCAGTAGACGCTTATAGAGTAGAAGTCGAAGACAGAGTAGTGCTTTCCGGACAATTCAGTGCAGATGATGCTTCACTCAGTCAAAACCTCAGAGATATTTTGAATAATCTAAAGGTTAGTTATGCGCAGTTTTTTGCCAACGCAGTCAACACTACCAACATGGGTATCGATGTGGTTCTCGAATACAGCCATTCTTGTGGAAGCGGCAACCTGAAATACCTGTTCACCGGAAATGCACAAAAAATGGAAATTGATCAGATCAATATTCCGGCTGAGCTCAATACATCCGAGTCCAATAGAGAATATTTCTTCAGCGAACGCGAGCAATATTTTCTGATCGCTTCTGCACCGAAAACAAAATTTGGGATGGCCTTGGATTATAGCTGGGATCGTTTTTCTGTGGGCACGAGATTGAATTATTTTGGACAAGTGAATTTATTGGGTTATGGCGATTTCAATACCCTCGAACCACAGGTGCCCACCGATGCTGATGAAAACATCCGCGTGCGGGATGAATACAATTATCGCCGCAGATGGGTACACGATGTTTTTGCTTCCGTTAAAATTATGGAAGGCGCAAAAATTTATCTCGGTGTTGATAATCTATGGAACGTCCATCCCGATTTGGGATTCGCACCCGGTGCTGCAGGCTGGGCATACAACAACGAAACTGGCGGTCCCTGGGATGCTGTTCAGATGGGCGGCAACGGACGGAGATTGTTTGCGAGATTGGCGTTTCAGTTTTGAGAGGAAGCTTGAAGCTTAAAGCGAAAAGCAAGAAGCGGAAGTTAGAGAACTTGGAAAATTCTATAAAGAGATGTATAAACGTTTAAACTTTTTGCATTTTTCATTCGGCTTTCAGCTTTCAGCTTTTCGCTCCGAGCTTTAAAGCTATTCCTAACTTATTTTCAATCAAACCATGTCCCAACTCCCACGCCGACTCACTTTCCTGACCATTGTTGCCGTGGTGATTGGCGATATCATCGGTTCGGGAATTTTTGTTAAACCTGCCACCATTGCGCAGCAATTTCCTTCAGTGGAAGGCATACTGGCTCTGTGGCTTTTTGCTGGACTCATGACTTTGATGGGCGCATTGACCAATGCTGAGGCGGCCAGTTTGTTTCCGGAAACCGGCGGACAATACATCTTATTTAAACACATGTACGGAAAACTGTTTGCCTTTCTGTACGGATGGTCCGGATTCATTGTTATCAATACTGCAGGAATTGCATCTATTGCATACGTGGCTGCCTATTATCTGGATTATCTCTGGCCACTTTACCGCTTTGACCAAATCACTGAATCTTCATATTCGATAAGTATTCCGGGACTTGGAAAATTTTTTATTCTGGAGCACTTCGGCAGAAAACTCATGACGATTCTGATCATGTTGCTTTTTACCTGTGTGAATGTTTTCAGTGTAAATGAATCTGCCAGACTCCAGCGATGGCTTACCTGGAGCAAACTTTTCATTCTGTTTGGGTTGATGGCATGCCTGTTTATATTTGGATCAGATGCCGCACCGCAGGATCCTCTTTTACAAGCTTCGAATCTATCGATCATCGGTTGCGTGGCTGCACTTGCCGGGATCTTTTGGTGCTTCGATGGTTGGAATAATGTGAGTTTCATTGCCGGCGAAATTGTAAATCCCGAAAAAGTAATCGCCAAAAGTTTATTGATCGGAATCAGTATTTGTTGTGGGGTTTATTTGTTGTTTAATCTTGCTATCTTCTATGTCCTGCCCTTGCCGGCGATTCAATCTTCCAATTTCGTGGCGGCTCTGGCCGCAGAAGTGGTTTTTCCTAAATGGGGAGGACTGATTCTGAGTAGCATCGTGTTGCTTTCAGTCTTGAGTGCTGTCAATGGAAATATTTTGTCCTGCTCCCGCGTCAGCTTTTCTTTTTTTCAGGATTATCCGGTTTCATCCAAACTAACAAACGTTCGTTTGGATTCCATGAGTCCTTCCGGAGCGCTGTGGGCAAACACCATTTGGGCATCGGTTCTGGTTTTGATAGGTTCATTTGACATGCTTACCGATCTCTTAATCTTTGTTAGCTGGTTCTTTTACGGCATGTCGGCAGCCGGTGTGATCTGGCTGCGAGTCAAAATGCCTGAAGCATCAAGGCCTTACCGGGTTCCCTGGTATCCCTGGTTACCACTTGGATTTATCGCTTTCACTTTCTTTTATTTGATCATGACCATCTATGCCGATGTATCGGCCTACACCCAGGGACAACAGGCCCAAATCAAATGCCTTCTGGGTTTTATTTTAGTGATAGCCGGATTGCCGGTTTATTTTTGGAAAAAAAGGGGAAGAGATAATAGTTAACAGTTGGCAGTTGGCAGTTGGCAGTTGGCAGTTGTTGGTTGTTAGTTGTTAGTTGGCAGTGAGCAGTGGGCAGTTGGCAGTGGGCAGTGGGCAGTGGGCAGTAGGCAGTGGGCAGTTGGCAGTGGGCAGTCAGCAGTTGGCAGTGCAGAATGTCGGGATCAGTTTTAGTTGTTTGTTGATAGATGTTAGGTGTTAGTTTTGGTATGGGTTGGAAAGAGGTTGTTTAAACTAACACTAGTTAGTTTGAATTTAGAATGCAAAATCTTCGCTTTAAGCTTTTCGCTTTAAGCTTTTTCGCTCAATTACACACCTCCAAGCCTCCAAGCCTCCATCCCGATAAAATTGCATAATATTTTAGTAAAGAAATAATTCTCTATATTTTATCGGGACTCCAAGCCTACAAGCCCTTTTCGCTTCAAGCTTTTCGCTTTCAGCTATTCCTCGTCAAAATCCTACTGTACAACTATCTTCCGGCTTTGTTTTCCACCCGGAGTCGTTAAAGAGATGATATAAATTCCGCTATTCCAATTTGAAGTTGGAATACTTAAGGTTGTTTTTCCTGCATTCAGTAAAGTCGATTGGTTCCAAACAGAAACACCGCTGATGTTTTTGCACTCGATAAGTGTTGAGCTGCTGTGTGCAGATGCGATTTCAACATTCAACAAATCGCTTACCGGATTTGGATAAACCATAAAATTCTGATCTGCAGCAGGCTGATCAACACCCGTTACGAGTTCGTACGTGCTGAAATATCTCGAAAACGTACCCGTGCCGATCACTCTTTGTTGGAAGATCTGATTATTCTGGTCGTCAAAGATTTTATACGTTCCATTCAGACTACTGGTTCCGTTGGTTACGCTGATTTTGTAACACTTGTCTTTCGCAAGAGTTAAGAAATATTTCTTAGCGAGATTATCTGTGAATGGACCGCCTTCTACGACAATCTGATTTTGGTCATCGTAGATTTTGAAACTGATCTGTGTGGGTTGAGCAGCAGGTTTCAATTCAAAAGTGGATGTCAAAGTCGTCGAAGGAGTAGGGTAGAATACTGCATCGGTTTTGTTGTTTAACGGTTCGATATCGTCCTGACCGTTTACTTTTAAAATATCAACAGTGAGTGTATTGCTTCCTTTAACTGGTGTAAAATCGATCGCAGGCAGGGTTATGTCTTTATCCTCTAAAAATTTGATACTGCCGGTCCACGAGTATGTTTTTACAGATCCACCGTTGATGCTGTAATTGATATCGAGATTGGTGATCGTTGCATTGCCCGTATTGATCACTTTTACGATAGGACTGGTTTGCGTACCACAAATGAGCGTATCGCCATATACCCCGGAAGCACTGCTTTCTTTGATGGAAACATCGTTGCCGGGATTTGGCGTCAGATCTAAATAGGCATTTTCTGCCTGATATATTTCTTTGGTAGCATCATTCTGAATGAAAACAACCGTCTCCAGATTTCTGAAATTGTAAACCTTGTCAAATTTATAAACAAAAGTGTAAGTCTTGCTTTTTCCGGGTGCATCGATTTCAGAAATGTTGGTTCCCGTGGTGTTCGGCATGAATTTTTTCATGACGTGATGAAATACTTTCTCGCCATTATTTCCCGGAGGGGCCAGCCACTCTATTACTTTTTCACAAACAGCTACGCGCATCATAGGCGACCCATTTACCGCAGCTGTTCTGGTGACGGTGACCGCAATTTCCATCGAATTGTAATCGGGCAGTATTTTATTTTGGATCTCAATCGTATATGGAGCCGGAATCAAAGTAGCAGATTGAATCGTTGCATCTGTAATGGTTGTGGTGGGAGCTCCCTGACTGGCTGCATTCAGATAGGCATCGGGAACACCCTGAACGCCATAGTAATTCACACGGGTTTGGACTTCAGATGGATTGTCTTTGTTCATCGGATCCACGCCTGGCCAGCTTACCTGATAGGCAATCTTGCAAGCCTTGGCTTGATTTCTTTCCAGGATGGGTGCGATCAGGGGATTGTAATACGCACAGGGTCCGCAGGAAGCCTGCGTGAAATGTTCAACCAGAGCTTTTCTGGGTGATTGTGCCACAGCTGTATTTAAGCTTAAGACAATCAGTAAAATAGAGTAAAAGTTAATTTTCATGTTGACTTGTTTAATAAATAAATTGAATCGTAGCTTTTGGGAAATTGGTGGTTAAAGATAAGGAGATTTGATTCTTAAAATGTTAAAATTTCGGAGCTGGTGGAACCAAGTCTCAGATTTATTGTTTAAAATTGTTAATAAGAAAAAAAAGAGCTCCCCGATAGTCTTTTTATTTGTCAAAGGACAAAGGTTGGTTATTGTTACTATCGGGGATTTTTTAAGTTAAAAGGTGAGAAGGGAAGAAGGTGAAAAAAGTGAAGAAGGCCTAAGGCCTAAGGATGATAGGAGCCCAAAGCAGAATTAGAAAAGATTAAAGAACTAAAGAGGTGATGCAAAAAGTCTATCAAGATAAAACTATAATGTCCCTCGAATATATTTTGATAGTTTTATCGATATATCGAAACTTCAAAAAGGTCAAAATCCCGATAAAATTGCAAATATTTTAGTAAACAAATAATTCCCTATATTTTATCGGGACAAAAGGTCAAAAGGTCGAAAGGTCAAATAGCCTAAATGCCTACCCCCCTCGCCCCCCCTTCTTCGGTACCGGATCCTCCCCATGGCCTCCCCAGGGATGACATCGAGTAATTCTTTTCAACCCGAGCAGAACCCCTCTTAATACTCCCCATTCCTCAATGGCCTGGATCATGTAATTCGAACAACTCGGCTCAAATCTGCAGTTTTTTCCAAGCAATGGTGAGAGGGCATATTGATAAACCCTGACGGGAAAAATGACCAGACTTTTAAATATGGATTTCATATTGAAAGTACAAGCGTCTTACAGATTTGAAGAATCGATATGCGATTTCAGTTGTCTCTTTATTTTTTCAGCAGCCGACAGCAGGAGTTCTTCGTTCGTTGGAAAAGGCAAAGCTTTTCCTTTCAGGCTTTTTTTGCATTCATCGCTCACGTAGTCGATATTGCCTTTGTTAATCCGCACATATTTATTTTCAAACAGGCCTTCCACTTCCAGGGGTTTGCTGATTTCAATGTCACCACTGCGCACATTTGAATACAACATTCTTCCTCCTAATTGAACAGCTTTTTGTTGGGTAATTTCCTCGACCACGGCAACGTATCTCGTCTTGATTTTTTCCTTTACGACTTTGCCGGTCGAATCTTTTACAACTTTTCCAAACTTGTCTTTTAAAGGTTCTTCAGTGATGATTTCATTGACATCTTCATAAACCCTTGATTTTTCTCTTTCCGGACTGAATTCCAGGTGGTTGAGCTCGAGTTGAATGTAGTAATCGTAACGTACTGACGGGTCGCTTTTGACATCGTATGATTTCCAGGTGGAATTTAATTTTTCAAGGCCAATGCTCAGCATTTCGCGTTCGACGGGTTCGGGTATAATCGACTGGGTATTGTTTTTGATTCTGACCAGGTAGTGATTCATGCCCAGCGATTTGGCCTGTTTTTTAAGTGCTTCTTTGTCTTTATAAGTTCCAAAAAGCGGATCGATTTGTTCCAATTGTTGGTAAGCTTCCCTGGCCGCAGATTTGTCGAAATTTCTTTGTGATTCGTCAATGAGCAATAAAGCGGACTGATATAGAAAATCGGCTGTATTTTTTTTGGATTCTTTTTTGAGTTCCTGAATATTGACAAAATGAAAACTGGCGCGGTAGCCATCCTCGGCTTCTAAGGGTACAAAAGGTTCAATTTTTCTTTGTCTGTTTTCGATGCGTTCATGAATGATATAAATCCGGCTCCACTTTTCGTCGTCATCCTGTGACTTGAGCGTACGTTCCATGGCCAGATCTTTTTCCTGCGCTTTTTTAAAGGCGTATTCAAGAGCCAGCACCATTTCCTTGTCGCGCTTTTTATTGCCCGATAGTTTATTAACGGCATAATCAATGGCCTGGTCGTAATCTCCCCGGTCGATCATTTTTTGAACATTTCCGCAAGAGGAGATGATAAACATCAAACAAAAGGCGTAGATCAATTTTTTCATAAGTCATTTTTTAATTTGACGACAGGATGGTACTAAAGACACAAAGACCATGGAAAATTATAATTTTTTTAACCTAATGTCTGTGCTTATTTAAAGAAAAAAGGAAACGGATACCCATTTCCTTTTTAGTGCCCGGGACAGAAGTCGAATCTGCACACCTTACGGCATACGCCCCTCAAACGTACGTGTCTACCAGTTTCACCACCCGGGCATGAGCGGCAAAGATAAGAAGGGGAGCCTTTTGTTAGGAATGAATTTCAGTATTTCCTCGCTGAATTTCGCCGAATAGGCCGCCATCCATTCAATTTTTTTGTTCGGAGAATCTGAAACATATTAAATATATTATATATATATATAAATTTAAAATATAATCCAATACACTTTAAATAAGCTTCAGCTATTTCATGAGTTCATAAATATGACTATTACATATAAACTTTTTTTTAATATTTTTCGTTATTTACTTGGATTTCTGCGTGTAGGCTTATAATTTTACACCAAATCCCGGCGACAGTAAGTCTTCTTGAAAGCATTGAATACCCTCTCGTCCAATTTTCTGATTTTCATTTGCGGTTTATAACCTTTTAAAATATTATGCTGATCCGTCAGTAAAGATCGTAGTTTTCTTATTTTGAGACCTTAGTCGAAAGAGCCTGAATTTGCGCCTTGCAAATTTGGGCTTTTTTTTTTGGAGTATGGATTATGGGTGATTCGTAATGGCGTCAAAAGGTCGAAAAGTCGAAATCCCGATAAAATGACATAATATTTTAGTAAAGAAATAATTCCTATATTTTATCGGGACGAAACTTCGAAACTTCGAAACTTCGAAAAGTCGAAACTTCGAAAAGTCAAAAAGTCAAAAAGACAAAACGTCGAAAAGTCAAAAAGTCAAAAAGTCATCCCGATAAAATGAAATAGCTCTTCAGAAAAGAAATAATCACGGACATTTTATCGGGAGGTCGAAAAGTCAAAAGGTCGAAACTTCGAAAAGTCGAAAGGTCGAAACTTCGAAAAGTCGAAAGGTCAAAAAGTTGAAACTTCGAAAGGTCGAAACTTCGAAAAGTCGAAAAGTCGAAAGGTCAAAAAGTCAAAAGGTCAAAATTTCTAAACACCTTTACCCTTTCCCCCCAGCTCTTCCCAAAACTCTGCCGCCCTCCTTGTGTGTGGAATGCAAATCGAGCCCCCTACCATATTGGCAATGGCAAAGACTTCGTATACTTGTTCGGTTGAAAGATTATTTTCATGACATTTTATAAGATGATACTTGATGCAATCATCGCATCTTAAAACCATCGAAGCAACCAGCCCCAGCATTTCCTTGGTAGCAACATCCAATGCGCCTTCCTGATACATTTGATGGTCCAATGAAAAAAATCGTTTCAAGGCCAAATTATCCTGTGATAAGATCAGCTCATTCATGCGGGAGCGGTAATCATTGAATTCCTGAACTAAAGACATAAACTGTAAATTGATAATGTTAAACTTCGTTTCTGTTGATTTGTTTCCAGATGCTCCAGAAAATTTTTGGGATCAAAACAAGCGTCGAGCAAAAAAAAGCAACGGCCCAAAAAACCATTTCAGATCTTATAAATCGCGAGAGCTTATCTTGTTCGTGTAAAGCCAAATTGCTTACGATTTCCTGAATTCCAATATCGTTGATCAAAACTTTGAAATGCTGAAACCTGTCAAAACCGAGCACAAAACCAATAGCAAGCAAACCCATCAAAGAAATTTTAACCGGAATGTTCCAGGCGTAGGGAGTGTATTTCCAAAGGAATATCCAACGGATGCAGGTGATGGCTCCGATTATAAAGCAAAGATTTGAAATCCAGAAAGGATAATTAATTTTAAAGATCAGGAGCGGAGTTAAAAACAAAAAGGCGGCTACGCAGCTTCCTGTCAACCAAAGGAACTCCACTTTTAAAATTTTATTTTTAGGATTCATCTTTTTTTCAGATTCACCGGGTCTGTTAGAGCCGGAGAAATGCAAACTTAATCGAAATCCACCAAAGGTCGATTATCGTATCTTTATGCCATGTGGCAGAAATATTACCGTTACATCATCGGCGCATTGTTGCTGATTGCTTTGGCCCTGGTATTCAGCTATTTTATCGAAGTCGTTAGCTTTATTTTGATATCCTGGATCATGAGTATGATCGGACAGCCCATTATGAATTTTTTATTGCTGCGACTGAAGCTCCTGAATCTGAAATTTGGAAAATCGCTGGCCGCTGCGTTAACGCTGGTGACCATGTTTATTTCGATTGGATTGCTGCTTTGGGCATTTATACCATTGGTTATTCAACAAGCGGTGGTACTTTCTAAAGTCGATTTCAACGCCATGTCGGTTGTGCTCCAGGAACCCATTGAAAACATCAATGTCTGGTTGAGATCCATGGGGCTCGAACCCGGGCCGAGCGCTGCAGACCAGATTCAGGCCTTGATAGGTGGTTATTTTAATCCTACTTTGATCAGTTCATTTTTTGGAACCCTGCTCAGTAAAGCGGGATATCTGGTCATCGCCTTGTTTTCAATCATGTTCATCAGTTTTTTCTTTTTGAAGGAACGGGGCCTGTTTACAGAAATCATTCTGGCTATCGTTCCCACGGGGTTGGAGAAAAAAGCAGCCCATGTGATCGATGATATTACCATTCTGTTGACCCGGTATTTTGGAGGGATTGTCATTCAGATGACCATACTCATGATTTTGTCGGTGAGTTTGCTAAGTTTTTTTGGAATCAAAAATGCTTTCCTTATTTCCTTCTTTTATGCCGTTATGAACATCATTCCATATCTGGGGCCGTTGATCGGTGCGGTATTTGCATGTTTACTCACCATTTCTTCAAATCTCGAACTCGATTTCTACCAGCAGATCGTTCCCCTGATTTTGAAAGTGCTTACTGTATTTTTTATCACGAAGTTGCTCGACGATTTTATCATTCAGCCCTATATTTTTTCAAAAAGGGTTCAGGCACATCCTCTGGAAATTTTTATCATCATCATGGTTGGTGCCCGGATTGGTGGAATTGCAGGAATGGTGCTGGCTATTCCCGCATACACGATTTTCAGGGTCATAGCGAAAACATTCCTCAGTGAATTTAAGGTTATCAGGAAGATCACAGAAGATCTGGATCCCACTCAAAATTGAATGAGTTGTCTTTCGCAAATGAATGAGAGTTTTGTTATTTACTCAAAGGTTCCTCGCGAAAAATTTCAGGATCCATTCGAAGTCAGCTACATTTGAGAGTTAATTCATCCCCATATGTGGTCTGAGATCCGAAATGCTTTTTCTTCATACCTGGATGCGCTGGCAGGGTCCATTCCCGCCATTGTCAATTCGCTGATCATTTTGATCGCCGGATGGTTACTGGCTCGGGTCACCAAATGGTTGGTATATAAGGCCTGCCATTTTGCCGGGATCGATAAAATCAGTCAGCAAACTGCGGTGCACCGTTTTTTAGAAAGGAGGGGATTTAAAAATGGTTTTTCCGGAGTGACTTCGTCTTTATTCTTTTGGCTGATTATGCTCATCGTCCTGGTTAAGTTTTTCAATTTACTGGGAATGGATGTCGTTTCCGACCTTTTGAACCAGGTGGTCGCTTTTATACCTAGTCTGTTGGTTGCTTGCGTAATCCTCATCGTTGGATTTTATCTGGCTGATTTTGTTTCCGGATTGGCAGTCGGAGCTTTGGAAGAATCCGCCTATGAACATCCGGAATTGCTGGGAAAGATGGTGTTTTATTGCATCGCTTTTTTCACGTTGGCTATAGCACTGACTCAAATTGGCATCGGTGAAGCATTGATCACGAATGTCGTCAGCATATTTTTTGGTTCGATCGGACTGGCTTTTGGCATTGCCTTCGGACTTGGAGGCAAGGAATGGGCTTCAGATATGATTGCCCGATATTTTGGACGAGACAACAAAGATCAATCGCCAAATCGTTAATCCGAGGTTTGTACCAGCTTATGCTCTAATAACTGCTCGAATTGGATATCTTTTAAAACATCCATATTGGTGGCCTCCAGATACACCAAAGGTGCTTTACCGGCATCGCAGGCCTGCGCCCAGCGCAAAGCACAAAGACACCATTTTTCACCAGGCTTGACACCCGGAAAAAGGTATTCGGGCCTGGGAGTACTGAGGTCGTTGCCAACACTCTTTGAATACTCCAGGAATTCCTCATCAGCCAAAATGCAAACGGTGTGTTGTCCAGTATCTTCAAATCCGGTCCTGCAACAGCCGTCGCGGTAAAATCCGGTCAGCGGGTTAGTGCTGCAAGGCTCCAAAGGCTTCCCAAAGACATTTAATGGATGTTTTTCCATAGTTTATATGCTTAACAAATTATTTGGTACATAAATTGCATAAAGCCTTAATTTTGAGGCTAATTTTATTAAATCTAACCGTAATCCACCATGAAAAATTTAAGTTATGCCATTTTAGCGGTGTCGATGTTATTTTCTTGTGTATCCAGTAAAAAATACAAAGATCTGGAAGCACAGATGAACGATGCTAAAATGAATCTGCAGAAGTGTCAGGAATCTCTGAGTGACTGTGAAAAGCAAAAAAATCAGCTGGCTGACGATTGTAAAATGAAAACAGGTAAACTGGAATCCGAAATGTCTGCCAAAGAAGGTAAAATCAAATCGCTTGAAGAACAATTGGACATGTTCAAAAAGACCAATAACAATTTATTGGACAGACTTTCCGATTTATCTATTGTCAGTAAATCCGGTGCAGAAAGCATTCGTAAATCTTTAGATGCATTAAACGAGAAAGACCGGCAGTTGAGTGCTTTAAATAAAGCTATGGCAAAAAAGGATTCGATCATGTTGAATCTCGTGATCAATTTGAAGAGATCTCTTCAGGGTGTGAATTCAGACGATGTAAATGTCGAAGTAAAACATGGAGTTGTTTTTATTTCCCTATCGGATAAAATGTTATTCAGATCAGCCAGCGCTGTCATCAATGAGAGTGCCGGAAAAGTATTGGATAAAATTGCCAAAGTGCTGAATGACCATAAAGATTTAAATATACTTATCGAAGGCCACACCGATAATGTGCCCATGTCAAATGAATGCGTGGCAGACAACTGGGACCTCAGCGCTAAACGTGCTACTGCTGTGGTGCGTACTTTGCAATCCAAATACAAAGTGGAACCTTCCCGGATGACCGCAGGAGGCAGATCAGAATATGTGCCTAAAGATGCCAACACAACTGCTCAGGGCCGCCAGAAAAACCGCAGAACAGAAATCATCATTTTGCCTAAACTCGACCAGTTTTTTGAAATGATCAATCCAAAGATGTAATTCACCCAAGCCTAAAAATTAAAAAGCCACTTCCTTTCGGGAGTGGCTTTTTTATATTTATCCGGATCATTTTCATCCCCAAAGAAAATTTGGAAGCCGATCATACGCTTCAACCGGAGCTTTAAGCGCTGCGAAATGAAATTGCTACATGAACGCAGTATTAAATTTTAAACTCCTTAACACATTATAAAAAAATTTAATTTATAAGTTACTTTTAATCAAAAATATATAACTTACAATTATTTACTATTTAATTTTCTTTACACTTCCGCCCGGATTAGGTACATTTTTTTGGCGAAATCGTTTTATAATTACGCCCGACTTAATGTTTGATTTTTTTAAATCGACAACATTATTTGGTTGGAATCAAAAATTTAGGTACTTATCAAAATAATATTTCACATATTTTAAAACTGCTAATTTAAATCTATTATGAGCAATCAAAACGCGAAGACTGACAAAAATGCCTCGAGCAGTAAGTTTAGTTCATTATTTGCTG
The DNA here is from genome assembly GCA_016716185.1 of Saprospiraceae bacterium. Taxonomy (NCBI): domain Bacteria; kingdom Pseudomonadati; phylum Bacteroidota; class Saprospiria; order Saprospirales; family Saprospiraceae; species Saprospiraceae bacterium. Next base: position 705,552 of record JADJWV010000002.1, read on the forward strand.
CCATTGCAATCCCAACTGCATTTGTAATCGGGGTATCGGTTTACATTTTTATTTTGGGCGATCCTTCTCACTTTGAAAATGGGGATCCCAAAGGTCACCCTCATCCGGGTGATTATTTGGGAATGATGTATAAAGGAGGTCCCATGGTTCCAATACTCATGACAAATTTTATCATTGTTTTATCAGTGATTATTGAGAGGATGATTACTATTGGGGCGGCGTCAGGCAAAGGTTCTATACAGACCTTTGTAAGAAAGATTAAAAACTTTTTGGATCAGAACCAGATCGATCAGGCCATTACCTGCTGCGACCAGCAAAAAGGTTCTGTAGCCAATGTGATCCGCGAAGGTCTTGGCAAATACAAAGAAATGTCTGTTAACAACCAACTGGATAACGAACACAAAGTGCTGGCCATTCAGAAGGAAATTGAGGAATCGACCTCTTTGGAATTGCCTGTATTGGAGAAAAACCTGGTCATCCTTGCAACCATCTCTTCTGTGGCTACCCTTTTGGGACTTTTAGGAACAGTTTTCGGGATGATCCGCGCATTCTCAGCCATTGCTACAGCGGGTGCTCCGGATGCAGTTGCACTGTCTACCGGTATTTCCGAAGCCCTGATCAATACGGCTTTAGGTATTGGTACATCTGCTTTAGCCATCATTTCATACAACTATTTCACTACTAGAATTGATGGAATGACTTATGGAATTGACGAAGCAGGATTTACAATAGCCCAAACCTTTGCTTCCAAGCACTAATTCAATTAAAATTTATTGGCATGCCAAAAGTTAAGGTTCCACGGAAGAGCACAACAATAGACATGACGGCCATGTGCGACGTTGCATTTCTGTTGTTGACCTTCTTTATCCTTACTACCAAATTCAGGCCGCAGGAGGTTGTCGAAATTGACATTCCCTCCTCCACCGCGCAAATTCCAATTCCGGACAAGGATATTCTCATGTTTCAGATCGCTCCCGACGGAAGAGCTTTTTTCGGGTTGGACGATCAAATTACCCGTCTGAAATTGTTGAACCGATTGGAAGAAGGATATCAGATAAAATTTACAGAAGACCAAAAGGAAGCATTCAAACTCGTTGAGTTGTGGGGAATGAATATCAGGGAACTACCCGCGTATTTATCGCTCGATGCGAATTCAAGGGCACATTTCAAACATCCGGGACTGGTTATTGATACAACAAGCGGCGAGCACCAGCTGGAAGACCTGATCCTTTGGTCGAGACAGGAAAACAACAACCTGAGAATAGCGATTAAAGCTGATAAAACAACAGAATACAGAGCATTTGATAAAATTATCGAAGCCCTGCAAAATCGAAAAGTAAACCGTTTCAACCTGATCACCTCAGCCAGAAGTGCCCAGGAATAATCAATACAACATTTTAAAATCAAGATGTTATGGCTGAAATGAATGTACCCGAAAGTGGTGCGAAAAAAGGCAAGAAGAAATCGCGATCGAAAAAAATGTCCACCCGGGTAGATTTAACTGCCATGGTGGATCTGGGGTTTTTGCTGATCACATTTTTTATGTTGGCTACTACGTTCAACAAGCCAAAAACGATGGAGATCATCAAACCCGCTAAAGAGGATAAGATTAAAGATGAAGAGATCCCGGCAATCAAAATGTCGAAGACGGTTACCCTGTTACTCGGGTCTAATGACAAAGTGTTTTGGTACGTATCTCCTGATGAGGTCAATGCAGATACTGAATTAAGCATGGACAGTGTGGATTACAGCCCGAATGGACTCAGAAAGGTTATTCAAAGGAGGATTAAGGAAGTCCACGAGCAGTGGACAGACACTACAAACTTATTTGTGATGATCAAGCCACTTCCCACATCGAAGTACAAAAATATTGTCGACGTACTCGATGAAATGACCATCAACGATGTAAAGACTTATGCCATTTTAAAGCCGGACGATCCCGTCGATAGTGTGGTTTGTGTTAAAATTGGGCAGGTAAGGAAATAATTGAGAGTTTTAGTTGTTATACTTTTTAAGGATTAAAGTCAAAAACATGGAAAAAAAGGATTATTTAAAGCTCTCCTGGGACGACATGATCTTCGAAGGTCGCAATAAATCTTATGGAGCTTACATTCTCCGCAAGATATACGACAACAACATGTCGAAAGCCCTGATTTTAGGTATTTTGCTTTTCGTTTTTGGTGTGAGCAGTCCGATGATCATCAAAATGGTCAGAGGCTGGATTCCCGAAAAAGCAAACAAGGATATTATGAAGGAAGTGATCCTTGCCGAACCGCCTCCATTGGATCCAAATAAACCACCACCTCCTCCGCCTCCTAAAGTGGAACCACCCCCTATTAAAGATCAGATAAAGTTCGTTCCTCCTAAAGTTAAAAAAGACGAAGAAGTCGAAGAAGAAGAACCACCACCGCCAACAATTGAAGAAATGGAAGACAAAGAAGTTTCTGATGTGACGCGGGAAGGGGAAGAAGGAGGAGTTGATGCCTCGTTGGTTGAACCTCCACCAGTTGTTGAAGAAGCACCAAAGGAAGTGGAGCCCTTCAAATTCGTGGAACAAATGCCCACCTTTCCGGATGGAGAAGCAGCCATGATGAAGTACATACGTGAGCACGTACGTTATCCTTCAATAGCCAAAGAAAACGGGATTGAAGGAACGGTTGTGATACAATTTGTTGTGACCTCATCAGGTAATATCAACAAGGTGCAGGTGGCCCGGGGAATCGGTGGAGGTTGTGATGAAGAGGCTGTTCGCGTGGTTAAATCCATGCCTAACTGGAAACCCGGCAAGCACAATGGAAAAGCAGTACCTGTAAGTTTTACGCTGCCCATCAGATTCAAGCTGGAAGGCTAAGCCTAAACATGCTTACGCGGAAACTGATTTATTGGATTCTTGCGGCTAGTTATTTCGGATTAGGAATTTTTATCTGGTATACAGAGTTTGTACAGACCCCCTGGCATATTGTATTTGCTGTTGCATGCTTTATTGTGGGTATACTGAGATTCAGGAAAGCATTCCATGCGAATGACCTGGATTGATTTTATTTACTGAAAATTATTTTCAATTGGAAAAAAAGTGCGAATCTTGATATTTGCAGTACATCCATTCGAAGCCATATATTTAAAATGATATTCATCCGATAGTTTCAAATGCTTCTAAAAAAAGTAATACCTTCAGAATTTAAATATATGGACGCCGGAAGGATTAAATTGCTTTATGGAATCATTTGACTTTTTATCTTTTGCCATTGGAGTCTGTTTGGGCCTGATAGCCTTGTTGTTATTCTGGCTCCAGTCATACAAATCCAAAGAAGCCGGTGTAAACAGAGAGGCAGACATCTCCGCGAAGAATCAGATGTTGGAACAAATGAATGCCGAACTCCGTCAGGAGTTGGAAAAATGGCAACAAAGATTGGAATTGAATCAGGAAGAACTCAGGAAGCTGAATGCAGAATACAGCGCACGCAGTCAGTCCTTGTTGCATCAACAGGAATCACTGGAAAACACACTTAAAGAACTGGGTTCTGCGAAAATGGAATTCCAAAATCTGCAGAAAGAACATTTTGAGTTTAAACAAAAAGCAGCGGAATACCAGAGTCAGAATAAACATTTACTCGATAAACTTCAATCACAGAAACTTGAATTTGAAGAGCTCAGAAAACAGTCCTATTTTGAATTTCAGAATATTGCCAACAAAATTCTCGATGAAAAAACACAAAAATTTACGGCAAGCAACAAAGAAAATATAGACAATTTGTTGAAGCCTTTGGGAGAGAATCTGGAAACATTTAAAAAGAAGGTCGAAGAAACTTACGATAAGGAATCCAAACAGCGCTTTTCACTGGAGGAAAAAGTAAAAGAACTGGTGGAGATGAATCAGCGATTAAGTCAGGAAGCGAATAATCTGGCCTCTGCATTAAAAGGACAGTCGAAAAAACAAGGAAATTGGGGAGAAGTCATTTTGGAGAGCATCCTTGAAAAATCGGGCCTGGTTAAAGACCGGGAATATAAAATACAGGTCAGTGTCCAGAACGAAGACGGAAGAAGATTCCAACCCGACATTGTAGTTTATTTGCCCGAATCCCGGGCCATCGTCATCGATTCGAAAGTTTCGCTTGTAGCTTACGACCGGTATTCATCCAGTGAAATCAAGGAAGAACAGGACGCGGCATTGAAAGAACACATTGGATCTATATACAGACACATCGACGAGTTAAGCGACAAACGATACGACACTGTCGCCGGGACTTTGGATTTTACCATGATGTTTATCCCAATCGAGCCGGCATATTTATTGGCTATTCAACAGGATGCTGAACTATGGGCGTATGCCTATGCCAAACGGATCTTGCTGATCAGTCCGACCAATCTCATCGCAGCCCTCAAACTGGTGGCAGATCTCTGGAAGAGGGAGCAACAAAGTAAAAATGCCCTGGAAATAGCCCGACAGGGAGAAAAATTGTACGACAAGATCGTGGGATTTCTGGATACCATGGAAGACGTTGGCAAACACATCAACAAGACTCAGGACAGCTACCTCAAGGCCATCGGACAACTCAAAGACGGCCGGGGTAGTGTAGTGAAACAAGCACAGACCTTAAAAAAATTAGGCATCCTTTCGCAAAAAGAAATTCCGGATACCTTGATTCCGTTTGAGGATGAAACTGAATCCTGATGTCTTCAATCTGAAGAATTGTGGTACGTTAAAAGTTTATACCTAACAATTGTTAGTTTTAAAGGGACCAAGAAACCTCAAATAAATTTGTAAGCAATTTTGTTCGGAAAAGAGAAATCCAGGCCTGACCAGGACCTGAATGCATAGCGAACAGGAAATGGCCTATAAAATATTATTTATTTTTATAATATAATAGGTTCTAATTTTGAATATTAAATACATTATAAAATATAATAATATAAATATTATTAACCTTTCTATGTTAAATATCAGGCCCGGAACCAGATTCTATTAAGAATTCGTTAATTTTGGTGGTCTAATTACTTTATTCACATTTAAATAAATTCTATGAAGCAAATTTTACTATTTGTTTTTTGTTTAACTCTTGGTTATCAGGCCGTTGCTCAGGATACGTTTTTCGACGATTTTGAGTCTTATACCGCCGGTGCTTTCCTTGCAGCCAGCTCCAATCAATGGACCACCTGGAGTGGTGTGAAAGGAGGAGCCGATGATGTCCGTGTAAGCAATGAAAGAGCTTACAGCGGGGTGAATTCTTTAAAATTTTTATCCACATCAGCAAGTGGTGGTCCTGCGGACGTCATTTTGCCTTTTGGAGGAAGAAGAACGTCAGGAACATTCACACTTGAAATGTGGATGTACGTCGTTGCCAACAAAGGCGCCTATTTTAATTTTCAGGGGAATGCAACGGTTGGTCAGGTCTGGTCTCTCGATGCATTTTTTGATCCCAATGGCGATGTGCGATTTACTTTGGGTACCGGGGGAGCAGCTTCAGTTGCCAGCGGAACTCATCCAAAGGGCAGCTGGTTTAATTTGAAAGTCGTTGCCAACATGACCGACAATAACTGGGAAGCATTTGTAGATGGACAATCGCTGGGTTCCTGGTCAAATCCTAACAACGCGGTTGCATCCATGGATTTATATCCAGTGAGTTCCAACAACCAGTCGGAGTATTTTATCGATGACGTGAAATATACATTTGAACCCTTTGTCGCTCCGAATCTCGATGCATCGCTTACTTCCGCTGTTGTCCGTCCAAAAGCACTTACCGGTACTTCATGGCCTGCCACTGTAAAAATCAAAAATGTGGGAAGAACTCAAATCACATCAGCTGAATTGGAGTGGTCGATCAACGGTGGCACTCCTGTAAAGGAAACTTTTACTTTAAGCCTGGATTCTTTAGCAGAATCCAATCCAATAACACTGAGTCAGATGGTGCCTTTCGGAGCAGGCAATACCAAAATTGATTTTGTACTTACTTCTATTAATGGGGGGGCAGATGATAAAGCTGCCAACAATTCCAAATCTTTAAATCTCGAAGGTGTTACTCCAGCGCCTGGAAAGAAAATAGTCGTTGAGGAAGCGACAGGCACCTGGTGCCAATGGTGCCCAAGAGGTGCTGTTTATTTGGATTCTTTGACTAAACTATATCCGCACCATTTCATTGGCGTGGCTGTGCATAACAGGGATCCCATGGCGGTAACTGTATATGATCAGGGACTCACAACGTTCCCTGGTTTCACCGGATTCCCAAGTGTGGTGACCAATCGCCGCACGCTTGGCGATCCAAGCGGTATTGAGCCTGTTTTTTACGATCAGATCGTCGAATTAACTCCGGTAACGCTGGATGTTGGCGCTGCTTTCGATCCGAATACCGGAAATTTAAAGATCGAAGCGAAAGCGCTGTTTTCTGAAGAAGTGAATGGCGATTACCGTTTCAATCTGGTTGTTGTTGAAGATGGTGTAAAAGGAACCGCATCGGGTTATAATCAGGTTAACGCTTATGCAGGAGGTAATTCAGGCGTGATGGGTGGTTATGAGTTGTTGCCGAATCCGGTACCAGCTTCGCGCATGGTTTACAACCATGTAGGAAGAGCCATTCTCGATGGTTGGGCCGGGGTACCCGGTTATCTGCCTACAGACATACCTGCCAATACAACTTACATTAAAGCATATGAGTATGTTATTCCTGCAACTTATGTTTTAGGAAACATTAAATTAGTTGCCATGATGCTGGACCCTAATGGAGAGATCATCAATGCTAATGAAGTGAGCTTCGACGACGCACTTGCAAGAGGATTGTTTACTTCCAGTGAAAATCCGATAGCCGAAGGCTTCGATTGGTATATACATGCCGGACCTGGTTCAGATCTTGGGTATATCCATTTTGACCTCAGCGAAACTGCCGACGTAAGTGTAGCAATTATGGATTTGTTTGGAAAAAATCTGGCCACTAAAAATTATGGCCAAATGTCTGGAGTTGTCGATCTTCCAATTCAAATGTCAGGCCTTGTCAAAGGAACTTATCTGGTAAAATTGAATGTAGATGGAAAATCCGATGTAAAGAAATTTGTAACCACTAACTAATTGCAATAGGTACACAGGATAAAAATCCTGAAATGAAATCTAAAAAGCCATTCCATTATAACGGAATGGCTTTTTTTTTTTTCGTGCTGCTTAATTTAGGACACTGCTAAAAATCCCTGATACATCGTTGTGCAAATTTTTTAAACTCCTCTACCGCTGAGCGGGATACAGCAGTAAACTCTGAGTTAAAAAGATTCACACGCCTCGTCTGAGAGGTTTTTCTAAAGTTCCCTTTATAAGGAATAAAGCAGATCCATGGAATAGAACGAGAAGATAGTTAATGGTTAATGAGAAGCTAACGTTCGTTAGTATGTATGAATTATTACCATGTTATGAACTTTTAACTTAAAGTTCCAATTGATTTGCAAACAATCGGTTTAGTTCTGTTGTTCATTTCTAAAAGCCAAAAAGCCAAAAAGCCAAAAAGCCAAAAAGCCAAAAAGCCAAAAAGCCAAAAAGCCTAAAAGTCTAAAAGTCTTCTTTAATGATCCACCATAAACTTCAAAGGATCTGTGGGTTTACTACCTTCCCAAACTTCGAAATGCAACTCGTAAGCACCAGACTCATTGGGTGAAGATTTTCCGAGCGTTGTTCCTTTGTTTAATAGCTCTCCTTCTTTTAATAAGACGGATTGGAGATTGGAATACACCAGATAATAATTTCCTGTTTTTGTGATCAGAAGATAATCGGATGAAGGCAATCTCCTGATTTGAATGACTTTGGCATCAGCAGCTGATTTTACAAAGGGGCCGGTAGACTGAATATCTATACCATTGTTTCTCAAAACCAGATTCGGATTCCCGGATTCGATATTTTTTCCAAACCGGGATGTAATAATGGGAAAATTGACAGGAAAATTCAATTTGAGAATTTCATTATTTCTCGATGATTTTGTCGATTTATGGTCCAGATCTCTGATGTTGCCGGAAATGATTCGTGCAGCTTCTTCCTTTTTCGTCTTATATGATATCAAATCTTTGTACAAATGTCCTTCGAGATTTTCTAATTCCTTCTTCATACCCTGCAAGGCTACCATATCTTCAAGTAAACATTTGTTTTCATCCTGACTTACTTCGACAAGTGCTTTCTGCACTTTCGTTTTTGCATTTAATTCTTCCTGACGAAATACAAGCATTTGATAAGAAGAATCCAGGGTAGTCATGGTTTGTAATAAATTCTTTTCCAACCATTGCAGAAGGTACCACCTTTTTACCTGATGTTCCAGATTTTCCTGGTGTAATAAACTCAAAACCGGGTTGAATGTAATTTTATGCAGCAGTTTTTTCTTCAGGAAATCCACATATAATTTCTGTGTATTTTGAACATTTATACGGTTCTCCTCAATAATTCTGAGAGACTCTGAAAGATCTTTATTATTCTTTTCGAGATTCGATTTTAAGACATCCAACAATTCATTCCTGTAAGAGATTTGGCTGTTCAGTAATTCTATTTGTCTTAGGGTGTTGGACTTTTTTCCTTTTGCGGATTCCAATAATTTCTCCGTTTGCTTGACCTTGTTAGTAATTTTCTGAAGTTGTTCATGATCTGCGTGGATTTTTTGGGTAGCTTGTTGTGCAGAAATGAGAAGCAGTATCCCGGAACCGGTCGTGCAAAAAATCAATATGGATAACGCCAATATCTTCATTTGGCGATCCGGGTATAATGCTCTGGAATGTTGAAAGACATACTTTTAATAGGCCGGTCATCAAGTTTGTTCCAATACAGAATCAAATTCAAAGGGTCCACCGACGGCTCGGTAAAACGAAATGTAAGTTTGTATGGAATTGATTTTTCATGCAGTGGCCTGTATTCTTCAATTTGACTTTCGAGTAAACGATTTGATTCTTTCCAAATGAAACGTTGGGGTCTTAAATTTAACCGGTCACCATAGAGTAAAATTTGTTCTGACTCGGATTGCCCTTCCAGTAGGTAAGTCTTTCCCTTGAAAGAGAGCCTGTAATCCAAAGTTTCTGGCAAATGATAACCAAACAAAAGTATGTTTTGCAGCATGCATTGATTCAAATGCAATTTTGAATCCAGGAATTCCAGCTGTCGAAGAAGACCCGTGTTAAACGTTTTTTCGATTCGATTGAGCATTTTAAAACTATCCTGGTGGAGCAGTAGTCTTGCGATCTCAATTCCCAATTTACGGATACTGATGTGAATAGCGCTATCGCTCACCAGGGAACTGTGTATGGTAGATTCCAATACTTCATCGGCGTTTTTTATCTGCACCTGTCCTTTTCCTGCGATGTATTTGAATGCAATGTTATTTAACAGAAATTCTCTGAACTGTTCTGCCTGAATTGAATCATTCAGGATAAAATCACTTTTGCGATCATCGGGTATTCCTGAAGTTTTTCTGCTGCATGAGATCACACTCAGGATCACAGTCAGGAAAAAAATAAAATGGCCAAGCCCGAGATTGTTTACGCTGCTTTTCATTATTGTTTCTTGGGAGATTCTCCCAGTTCGTTGGCAAGCCGGATCTGAATTTTACTTTCCAGGTCAGCTCCCGTTTTTTCAAAAATGCGAGCCGCCAGACTGTGGATTTCTGAATTTATAAATTGTTTCTGATTCAACGAGAATTCCATATGTTTTCGGGCTTTTTGAAAATCTCCGGTACATTCATAAAATGCCGCCAGCAAACAATTGATCTTATAATGGTCTGAAGTGGCCATGCTGGAAAGTATTTTTGGATCGTGGCTATCCAATGCCTTTTTTAAAGTACAATCACTTAGATATTTTTCAAGAATAACAACCTGAGTGGGATCGTTTGCGAGAGCCTTTTCCCAATAATTTTTTGAATCTGAGTTCAAAGCATCGAGGACTTTTGCATACAACAAATACAATTGCACAGAGGGATTCTTTTTATGCCGCTGCATGATTTCCAAAGTGGCTAATTTCGATTTGGCCAATGAGTATTCACCGGTTTTAAAACAGGCCAGTGCAAACAGGTAATGGGGATAAGATTGATTGGGATAATAATCGAGACAAGCAATTGCATATTTTTTGGCATCATTCCAGTGAGCCATGTTTTCTAAGGTCTGCAGGAGATTTTCCCAGACTAAATAAGGAACATTGCCCAATTCAACTGCTTGAGTGTAATGTAATTTGGCAGTGGATAAATCGTCCAGAATATAAAAGAGATCTGCAGTAATGCAATGCGTTTTTACTTCAGACGGATAAGCTTTCAGCAAAGCATCGGTGTATTTCATTAACTCTTTCAGCTGAGCATTATTCTCGGAAGCCATTTTTTCCATGACACTGGCCAGACTTTTGATTTTTGTATCTAAATCTGAAGCGGGATTGTTGAAGACGGCATCCAGCAACTGATCGAACGAATTGCCTTGAAGATCGGGCACTTGTTTTTCTGGAGGATATTTGGAATAAACCTGTTCCTTTAGATTCTTGTCATTTGATTTTTCTGTAAGCGCATGAAGATGAGCGACCATTTCAGAATGGCCATTGTATTTAGTGAGACAATTTTCCAACAACTCAACAGCTTTTTTAAATTTTTTAGTTTCACCCAGAATGAATGATTTTTTGATCGCAATTTCAGGAGTGATTCCAAATACCGATTCAGCTTTGTCTAACACCCGCAGAGCATTTGCAAATGAGCCTGACTGCAGATGGTGGTATGCAGCATTGTCGTAGTGCTTGTATTCATTGGGTTCCAGGCGGAACAATTCCTCATGGCAAGCTGCGGCTGCTTCCGGCAAAGCGAGATTTTCCGCGATATTGCTTTTCAAAAGCAGATACCACTTGTTGTCGGGCTCATACCTAATGCTGAGTTCTATGGCATGGTAAGCCTCTTCCTTTTTTCCCTGAGCAAAATAAATACGCGAAAGTATATAATTCGAAACTGAAGTAAATTCGGGATCGTGTTTTAATTTTTCGAGAATATCTATGGCCTTTTGCTGGTTCCCAATAAGTTCCTCTTTGAGCGCATCAACCAACAATGATTCTTGATCTACCACACCCGAACCCGTTTGGGCGGTTAAACCAAATGAAGGATTAAATAGTAAAAAACAAAGGCCGAAAAGTAAAAAGACAGCCGTCGATTTGGATTGAATTTTCATACTGGAATGCAAATTTGCAATATCGATCTTGTTTATTTCTCTATTCTACTTCTGTAACTTTGAGCATGTTGGTTCTGAGTTTTTTCAATATGGGCATACTTCCAGTATTGACAACGAGATCTCCCGCTTTTAATTTTTGATCTTTTTTAAGGATCCCGATGACATCTTCGATGGTTTCATCAGTTGAACTCATTTTATCGTAATAATAACAGCGGACACCCCAAACCAGGTTTAAGGTACCCAACATATATCCGGCATTCGAGAAAATATAAATCGGACAATCTGGTCGGTATGAAGAGGTTTTAAAAGCTGTGTAACCTGAAACAGTCAATCCGATAATAGCCTTTGCTTTGATATCTTCAGCAGTTTTTGCTGCATTAAAGCAAACTACATCCGAAATGAAGGTAGAAGATTTATCGGAAGGCTTTGGTCGTTTTGAGCTGATGGGGTAATGTCTTTCTGCTTCAAAAATGATTTTCTTCATGGCCTGTACAACCTTCACCGGATGTTCACCAATGGATGTCTCAGCACTCAACATGACGGCATCTGTACCATCGAGCACAGCATTGGCCACATCGGTAACTTCAGCTCTGGTTGGACTGGGTTGTTTGATCATGCTATCCATGAGTTGGGTAGCAACGATCACAGGTCTTGCTCTCTGGATACATTTGTTGATGATGGCTTTTTGAAGTGTGGGTAATTTTTCGATGGGAACCTCAACGCCCAGATCACCGCGTGCGATCATGATGGCATTGGAGGATTTGATGATGGCATCTATATTTTTGAGGGCCTCCGGTTTTTCAATTTTCGCAATGACTTTTGCAGGATGTTTGGCTTTTTCAATCAACGCGATCAGATTTTCAATGTCCTCAGCTTTTCTCACAAAAGAAAGAGCAATCCAATTGACTGGTTGTGTCAGCATAAATTCCAGGTCATTCAGATCTTTGGCTGTTAGAGATGGCAGCGAAACTTCTGTATCCGGGAGATTTACCCCTTTGTTTGAACTGAGTTGTCCGCCGAACAAGCATTTGAGTCGGGTGGTGTCCTGTCCGTTGGAATTGAGGACCTGGAAAACCAGTTTGCCGTCATCCAATAATACCGTTTCTCCAGGCTTTACGTCTTTAGAGAAACTTTCATAACTCATGTAAATTTTAGTTTTGTTACCAGGACAAGGCTTGTTAACAAACTCAACCTCATCTCCGGGCTCAAATAGAACCGAGCCGTTTTCGATTTCTCCGATCCTCAGTTTTGGTCCCTGCAAGTCACAGAGGATGCCCAGATGTGCGTCGAACTGCTGGTTGATCTTTTGAATATGCTGAATAATAGTGGCGTAATATTCGTGATTGCCGTGGGAAAAATTAAGCCTGAAGACCGCAACGCCCTCTTTTGCCAGGGCGAGCAGTTGTTCATAAGAACTGCTGGAGGGTCCTACCGTGGCAATTATTTTTGTATTGTGATGAATCATTTAGAGTGAACAGTTGTTTAGAAAGGAATTCCGATAATCTAATAACAACGCAAAGGAACGCTGGTTCCGCTAAAAAAAGCGAAAATATTTTTGGTATTCCTTATGCTTATCCGTTATTTTGCGCATTGGTTTTAAAACAATTATAAAATCCATCTTAACTATGTCAACGATTGCAGAAAGAGTTAAAAAAATTATTGTAGATAAACTGGCTGTTGATGAATCAGAAGTCACCTTAGAAGCTAGTTTTGTAAACGATTTAGGTGCAGATTCCCTTGATACTGTTGAACTTATAATGGAGTTCGAAAAGGAATTTGACACTTCAATACCCGATGACCAGGCTGAAAAAATTCAGACTGTAGGTCAGGCAGTATCCTATTTGGAAGCAAATTGTAAATAAAAAGAATAATCGCGTTTGTTTTCCTGCCGGAGAACAGGCATGACCGGACTGTATGAGACGCGTTGTCGTAACCGGCTTAGGAGCTTTAACCCCCATTGGATTGGGTGTGGAGGCATACCTGGATGGCCTGAAAAACGGGGTCAGCGGGGCATGTCCTATTAGCTATTTTGAACCGGCTTTGTTCAAAACCCGGTTTGCATGTCAGCTTAAGAACTTTGTTGCTGAAAATTTTTTAGACAAGAAGGAAGCCCGGAAGATCGATCCCTTTGCGCAATATGCAATTGTGGCAGCGGATCTTGCGATGGCCGATTCCGGAATCCAGACGGATCAGTGCAATTTAGCCCGATTCGGTGTCATTTGGGGTTCGGGGATTGGAGGATTTAACACCCTTGAAAACGACTTGTCTGAAGCTGCCCTCCACCAGGGTACCCCGCGATACAGTCCTTTTCTGATTCCAAAGCTGATTTCGGATATCGCCCCGGGTCACATTTCCATTAAATATGGTTTGATGGGGATCAATTATGGTACGGTTTCAGCTTGTGCGTCCTCAGCCCATGCGATTACCAATGCATTTGACTACATAAGGCTCAACAAAGCTGATATTATGATTTCCGGTGGCTCTGAAGCAGCTATTACACGCGCAGGAGTTGGAGGTTTCTCCGCCATGAAAGCACTTTCCGAAAGAAACGACGATTACCTGACTGCTTCCAGGCCATATGACAAAGAAAGAGATGGTTTTGTTTTGGGAGAAGGGTCAGGAGCTGTGATTCTTGAAGAGTATGAAATGGCCAGGAAAAGAGGTGCAAAAATTTATGCGGAGATTGTAGGCACCGGAGCCACTGCCGATGCTTATCACATAACAGCTCCACATCCCGATGGATTGGGTGCAAGTACAGCCATGTCGCTGGCCCTTGCCGAATCCGGGTTGCGGACCTCGGAAATTGATTACATCAATACACACGGTACTTCAACCCCACTGGGTGATGTGGCAGAGGCTAAGGCCATTGTACATGTATTCGGGGAAGATGCTTACCGGCTGAATATCAGCTCCACCAAATCGATGACCGGTCACCTGTTGGGAGCTGCCGGTGTCGTCGAAATCATTGCAGGGATCCTTGCAATGCAACATGACTTTATACCCCCTACCATAAATCACTACACGGATGATCCGGAATTGGATCCAAAACTTAATTTTACATTTAATGAAGCCCAGCAAAGAAAAGTAAATGCTTTTTTAAGCAATACCTTTGGATTTGGGGGGCATAACAGCTCCGTGATATTTAAAAAATGTTAGGATTTCTATACAAGTATTACAAGAAAACCAATCACAAGTTTTTTTCGAAGGACAAGCATTTTGCAGAGCGGTTGCAATACCTGATTGGATTTACACCGTCCAATTTGTACATTTTTAAACTTTCATTCTACCATAAATCGACGCTTAATAACCTGACTTCAGAATCACCCGGATTGTATCAATCAAACGAGCGATTGGAATATCTGGGCGATGCATTGCTGAGTTTTGTCGTTGGTGAATATCTTTTTAAAAAATACCCGGGTGCCAATGAGGGATTTTTAACGAAGATGAGGTCAAAAATCGTAAAAAGGAAAATGTTGAACTACATTGCAGAACAAATGGGGCTGGATCATTTGATGATTGAATTCAACCAAACAGCCATTTCGCAATCGATGTTGGGCAATGCTTTGGAAGCACTGATTGGTGCTATTTACATCGAACAGGGTTTTGAATTTACCAAACAGTTCATTTTAAATAAGATCCTCAAAAAATTTATCAACATCGATCATCTCGAAGTTTTTGACGACAATTATAAAAGCCAATTGCTGGAGTGGTGTCAGAAAAATTCTAAAGAAATTGATTTTAAAGTCATCAATAAATTCAAATCGGATAAAAGAGACCGTTTTAAAATTGGGGTCATTATCGACGGAGTAGAAGTTTCCAGTGCTGAGGATTTCAATAAAAAAAGTGCAGAACAATTTGCGTCGCAGATGGCCCTCAAGCAACTGGGTATATTCGAAGAGAATTGATTCTCCGGATAAGTTCCTTCAATTAATTTTTCTGTGTCTATACATTTTTCAAGACTTCAAGAAAAAAAGGAAGAAAATTTCCTGGAAGGTTGTAATCTATTGCATAGTTGGTTGCAGGATACCCTTACTACCGGACTTTATTCCAATAAGCAACTTGATAAGTCGATGAGTGAGCTATCTTCCCGGTTGGTTGATTTTGGACTGCCTTCTGTTGCAAGAAAACTCCGGGTACT
Organism: Saprospiraceae bacterium; assembly: GCA_016716185.1. NCBI lineage: Bacteria > Pseudomonadati > Bacteroidota > Saprospiria > Saprospirales > Saprospiraceae > Saprospiraceae bacterium. The sequence goes on from JADJWV010000002.1 coordinate 720,829, forward strand.
CCGGAATTCATTATCGGATGGAAAAGAAATTACAGAATTGGTTTTTCCTGTATTTAGTGAACTGAGTTTATTTTGTCGGATGATGGAGCAACTGGGATCACTGGATATGCTGGAAAAAGAGGATTTATTGACTTATGCAGGAATTCCATTTCTTAAAAAGCAGATACCGGAAGAACATGCAGTACAGGATTCATGGATGTATCTTGGCATGTCCCGGGATACTGAAGAGAAAATGCAGGTTTACCGCCATTGGTTTTATGGAATACACGGGCATAAAAACTGTCTGTATATTGAATTCAAATTTGGAAATTGGAACAACTCATCCCTGTTTTTTCCAGGCCAAATATATCGGGGAGCAGTTTCTTATTTTCCATCCAGAGTCCCGGTCCGGATTGCAGAACCACCTGCTAAAAAGGGGCAACTTATAAAATGCGAGATAGACCAGTTTCATACAGTAGAACAGGCCTTGGATCACTTTGCCTGGCTCATGAGTTACAATCCATTTATTCAATCCTACACCTACCTATTAAAAGATGTCAGATTTGCCTGCGAACAAAATAAATGGTATGTATTTGACAATAAAAGTGGAGGCATTCTTCTTGACCATGATCTCACAGAGATTCCCCGCCTAGTCAGTTTAAGCAATCATCCCCAATGCCAATTTGTAGCCGAATATAAACCTCATGCGTTCAGGTTTTTAAATGTCATCATCGATGGAAAGTTGGTTGGATGCTAGAAGATAGATGATAGATGTTAGTTGATAGTTATTAGTTATTAAGTTGTTTGTTTATTTGTTACTATACAAAAAGTCAAAATCCCGATAAAATTACATAATATTTTAGTAAAGAAATAATTCTCTAAATTTTATAGGGACAAAAAGTCAAAAGGTCGAAATCCCGATAAAATTGCATAATATTTTTGTAAAGAATTAATTCTCTATATTTTATCGGGACTACAACTACAAGCCTACAAGCCTAAAAGCCTCCATGCCTCCAAGCCTCCAAGCCTAAATATCTCAACTAACAACCGTACGTTAAATTCATTAAAAATTCACATTTCACTTTACACTTCCGCCTTTCGCCTTCTGGGCTTTTTGCTTTCAGCTTTTGGCTTCAATCTTCTTTCCTTCCTTTCATCAGCCCTTGTTCATTCATCAGATCAAAAAGTTCTGACATATGCTGAAATGGAATGGCATCGTGTTTATGGAATAATTCAGAATTGGTTTCAGCTGTATATCCCATACATTTCATTCCTGCACGTTTGGCAGCGAGTGCTCCGTGCTCGCTATCTTCAATAATCAAACATTCAGTCAGGTCATAACCGCTGTTCTTGGCAGCATGAATAAAAAGCTCCGGATCGGGTTTGAATTTTTGGATATCGTGGCCTGAAAAAATAGAAGATTCTTTAAAATACGTCTGCAATCCTGTAATTTCAAGGTTATGATTAATTTTTATCCTGGGACCGTTGGACGCCACACACATCGATCTGTTTAAAGATTTTAAAATATTCTCAACACCAGGAATTGTCTGCAATTCATTTCTGAATAACTCAAAACTTCTGGCCCTGTAGGCCTGTTCAATTTCAAAATGATCAGGTACATTTGAATTTTCCTTGACGTAATCAATAGCTTTATAAATAGATCCGCCTTTGAGAGATTGATAAACTTCATTCAAAGTCAATTGTCCTCCCCATTCCTGAATGATTTGATAAAAGGCTTTGGCAGCGAGATGTTCGCTATCGACGAGAACCCCGTCACAATCCCAAATGACTAATTGAATTTCCCGGATATCGGGTTTTTTTAATTCATCTGCAATTGTATTCATTATGGTCAGCCCTGTTTTGAAAATTACACAAAGATACAAGTGTGGTCTTTTTTCTGTCCCATTTGTTTTCGAATTCTCAATGTTGTAAAAATTTAATTTACTTTGAATTTATGGTATTGAAGAGATTCCTGTGAGTTTTAGGTTTTGATTGATTTAAAATTATATGAATTCAATATTAACTGTTTGTATGGGTAATTTTACTTAAAGTTTAAATATCAATTTTATGTTAAGATATAAATAGTTTAATATCTAATTATGATTAAATAATTAATTGCATATTGATTTGTAATAGGCCTGATTCTAATTTTATGCCCTAAAGCTCTCCATGAAAAGGAAAATATTACATATAGTTGGTTCATTAAATCAAACCAAACAGTTACACAAGATATCGCTGGAGATGCCAGAGTACGATCATTACTTCAGCCAGTTTTTTGGAGAAGGTATATTATTTAAGTGGATGGCGGAAAGTGGTTGGTTGGATTGGACCATCATGGGCACTCAAAGTGCTTTCCGTAGAGAGCAACACCAATATTTGCAGTCAGTTCAGGCCAATTACGATTATCGTGGTGACCAATTCAAAGATGAATATGAGATGGTATTTATGTGTAGTGATTTGATGGTTCCAAAAAAATTTCCGCATGCAAAGTTGGTTTTCGTTCAGGAAGGAATGACTGATCCGGTGACCCGTAAATCCATGTTTGTTAAAAATTTAGGATTACCTGCATGGTTTGCAGGAGACACGTCGTTGAATGGATGTTCAAATAAATGTGATCTGTATTGTGTGGCTTCTGAAGGGTATTCCAAATTTTTTAGTGAAATGGGTACAGATGCATCAAAAATCCGTGTAACCGGGATTCCAAATTTTGATCATGTAGCTTCATTTACAAGCAATAACTTTCCGGAAAAAGATTACGTTTTGGTATGTACATCTGATATCAGGGAAGTCGGAGGAAAAGAGAACCGTGTTGAATTCCTGAATTATTGTAAAAAGGTAGCACAGGATCGAAAGATTATTTTTAAGCTGCACCCCAATGAAAAACCGGAACGAGCGACTCATGAAATCAGAAAAGTATTCGGGGAATTGGCTGTTATCTATACTTCATTTGAAACAGAAACGCTCATAGCTAATTGTGGTGAGTTAATTACACAGTATTCTTCAGTGGTATATATCGGTATGGCTCTTGGAAAAAAGGTGCATTCATTTTTTCCACTATCGCAGCTTAAAGAAAGAGTTCCTATTCAAAACGGAGGCACTTCTGCGAAATTAATTGCAGAATTAGCAAAATCCCTGTTGTTGGAAGAGGAACTGGAGTTTATTCCAGCATTGAGATATTACCGGAGTGCATAACTAATGTTCAATGAGTAAAATTGTAACATTAATTCAAGCGAGGACGGGATCAAAAAGATTTCCTGCTAAAATACTTAAGCCAGTCCTGGATCAAACCATGTTATACAGAATGGTGGAAAGAGTGCGACATTCTGAAAGCTGTAGTGAGGTTGTTGTCATCACGACAGATCTTCCTGAGGATAGGATTATTGAAAAAATATGCGAAAAGCAAGGTTGGAGTTGTTACCGGGGTAGTGAACTCGATTTGTTGGATCGTCATTATAAGGCTGCCAAATATTTTGGAGCCGATATAGTCCTGAAAATTCCTTCGGATTGTCCTCTAATCGATCCTGCCATTATCGATAAAACTGTGCAATTTTATTTAAATCATTCATTTGACTATGTAAGTAATTTACATCCTCCAACTTATCCAGACGGAAATGATGTTGAAGTTTTTAGTATGGACACTCTTGAATACACTTGGGTAACAGCACAAAAGGATTTTGAAAGAGAACATACAACGCCTTTTATTTGGGAAAACAGAGACCTTTTTTACGTGGGAAATGTTTTTTGGGAATCGGGTTCAAATTTTTCTATGACGCACCGGTTTACTTTAGATTATCCGGAAGACTATCAGTTTATCAATGCTATTTACAATAAACTTTATCCGGTTCAGCCTCATTTTACATTGTGCGATATCCTGGAATTGCTCGAGAACGAACCACAGCTTAAAGAAATTAATTCAAAATATGCAGGTGTAAATTGGTATCGTCATCATTTGAAAGACCTCAAGACAATTTCTGAAGTTGAAACCAAAATTCAAACAGAATTATGCAAATAGCGCAGCAAGATAAGTTAAAAGAAATTGCTTTTCGTGTCAGAGCACACATCATCGATCTTTCAACAAATGGAGGTTGTTTTATCGGCGCATCTTTGTCCTGTGCTGATATACTTGTCTACCTGTATTTTGAATTTTTGAATTTAGATAAATCTTCATTAAGTGACCCCCGGAGAAATATTCTTTTACTTTCTAAAGGGCACGATGTTCCGGCATTGTATGGCTGTCTGGCAGAATTGGGAATTCTCGAAAAGGAAAGACTTAAAAATCATTTAAAAACAAATGACTCGATTTATTGGCATCCAAACAGAGCAGTGCCTGGTATAGAGTTTCATTCCGGGTCTCTCGGTCAGCTCCCATCGGTTGGATTGGGTATTGCATTGGATTGCAAAATGAGGAATATCGAAAATCATGTAATCGTCATAGTGGGAGATGGTGAATTAAATGAAGGATCTGTGTGGGAGTGTTTGTTAGTTGCTTCTGCATTTAAAACAAACCGACTCTGTTTCGTAGTCGACAGAAATTACTTTCAAGCGAATAAAGCAACAGAAGAACTAATTCCATTGGAACCCCTTGAAATCAAATTTGAAGCATTTGGAGCTGCAGTTACCAGAGTCGATGGTCATGACTTTGAGCAATTGGATCATGCGTTTAAAAAACTCCCACTTTCAAACGATAAACCTTCTGTCATTATCTGTGATACGGTAAGAGGTAAGGGCCTCCCCAGTATCGAAAACAGAGCAGATCGTTGGTTTGTTAATTTTGATGAGAAAGAGGTTAAAGCACTTCATGCTGAATTAAACGGACAATCACCAGCTCATATTTATTCTGAAACTTTAACTGTGAGATGATGAATTACCAGGAATTGCTAACAGAATTAGCCAACAAAGACGAACGATTGTTAGTTTTGACTGCTGAGAACAGGGCCCTGATCAGGGATTTACCCGGTACCTTAGGTGAGAGATTTATCGATGTTGGAATCGCAGAACAGACTATGATTGGTATGGCTGCAGGATTGGCACTGAGAGGCCGGATTCCCATTTGTCATGCACTTGCATCTTTTCTGATATTCAGAGCATATGAATTCATCAGAAATAATGTGGGCATTCCGGGGCTTCCGGTCAAATTAAGCGGATATATTCCTGGCTTTTTATCGGAAGCAAATGGCCCAACTCATCAGGCCCTGGAAGATATGAGTCTTATGCGGGGAATTCCCAACATGGAAGTTTATTGTCCGGCTGATCAGGGAGATATGATCAATATGTTGCATGACGTCTGGACATCTGATAAGCCAGCTTATATTAGAATCAATACGAGAACTTCAGAATTTGAGCATTCGCCTTTTAAACGGGGAGAAGCGGAAGTTATCTCTATCGGAAACGATGTAAATATCATATCTGCGGGATTTTTATTTGAGGAAGCCATGAAAGTAAAATCAATGCTTGAAATGCAAGGAATTTCAACAGGCCTGACCAACATCAGATCGTTGAAGCCCATGGATGAAGCCACATTGATTAAGATCGCACAAAAGAATTCCTGGATCATTACCATGGAAGATCACTTTAAAACAGGCGGATTGTATTCTGCAATTACTGAAGTCTATGTAAGAAATAGGATGAAGGCAAAAGTATTGCCCTTTGCTATGGATGATCAGTGGTTCAGACCATCCTTGCTTAATGAGGTATTAAAATTTGAAGGCTTTACTGCTGAAGCCATTTTTAATAAAATTTATAAACAGATCAACTGCCTGCAATATGTCCAATTCAATTAAATGGAATAGCAATTATCCTGATATTTCGAAATCCTTGGATTTGCTTTCAAAAGCCAGGAAAATAATGCATCCGGTGTCACAGACGCTTGCCAAGGCTCCGGGGCAATTTAGTGAGGGAGTTTGTCCGGTGTTTGTTGAAAAGGCAAAAGGAAACCGGATTTGGGATGTTGATGGTAATAAATACTTGGATTATTACGCTGCGATTGGTCCGATTTCATTGGGCTATTGTTATGAACGGGTCGACAACGCCATTCGGGAGCAACTTTCAAAGGGAATTACCTTTTCATTGATGCATCAGTTGGAATATGAAGTTTGCGAGTTGATGCACGAACTCATACCCAATGCTGAAAGTATAAGGATCAGTAAATCCGGAGCCGATGTATGCAGTGCAGCGATCCGGGTCGCCCGGGCTTTTACAAAAAGAGATCACATATTATGTTGTGGTTACCATGGTTGGCATGACTGGTATATCGGAACTACCACCCGAGATTATGGAATACCCGAAGAGGTAAAATCACTTACCCAAACATTTAAATACAACGACCTGGATGATGTAAAAGCAAAATTGGATCATTCTGTTGCTGCCGTCATACTCGAACCTGTGGTCTTTGAAGCGTGCGAACCTGGATTTCTCGAAGGATTAAAAAAACTTTGTGAAGAGAATGGAAGTCTATTAATTTTTGATGAAATGTGGACCGGATTCCGTCTGGCCATTGGTGGTGCTCAGGAATATTTTAATGTAAAACCGGATCTTGCTGTTTACTCAAAAGCTGTGGCGAATGGGATGCCGATCGCCTTTCTAACAGGCCGAAAGGATGTCATGCAGTTGTTTGAAAAGGATGTTTTCTTTTTCACAACGTTTGGTGGTGAATCTTTGTCATTAGCAGCAACAAAAGCAACTATTTCTGAACTTATTGAAAGGAATGTACCAGAATATTTACGAACAATTGGTAGTTTGTTGAAGGATGGACTTAATGATTGCATTAATCAGCATGAATTAGGCGATTATATGCAGTGCATTGGATATCCTTGCCGGACACTTTTAAATTTAAAAAGTGCAGTCGAATCGCCATTAAGTGTTTATGCATTTATTCAACAAGAATTGCTCAAATTCGGAATCTTATGGAGTAAATTTCATAACATGACTTATTCATTTTCAGACGAGGATATTTCGTATACGTTGCGAGCATATGATGAAGTTTTAAGGATGGTGAAGTTGGGATTGGAGAAGGGAAATATTTCAGAGCAACTTGTTGGTCGGCCAATGGATGTTGTATTCCGGCCTTTAAAATTCTAAAATGCAAAATATGTTTTCATTAGAAGGTAAAGTTGCTCTAGTAACAGGTGCTGCCGGATTGTTGGGTCGAAATCATTGTGCAGCTCTACTGGAGAATGGTGCAGTGGTTATAGCCTGCGATTTGAGTTTTAAGGAAGAACAAATTGTAAAAGGCACCATTCCGTATGAAATGGATGTAACCCATGTGGAATCCATCAAACATGTTTTTAAAGATGTACTTGACAAATACGAAACCATTGATGTATTGGTGAACAATGCAGCTGTAAATGAAATGTTTGAGGATCCCAAACAAGCTTTGGAACTTTCCAAATTTGAAAATTTTCCTATTGAATTGTGGCAAAAATCATTAGACGTAAATTTAACCGGAACATTTCTCTGCAGCCAGATTTTTGGAACACATATGGCAGGTAAAAGATCCGGAAGCATCATCAATATTGCCTCAACTTATGGAATAGTGGGACCTGATCAAAGTATTTACCTCGATCAGGCCGGTTTTCAGAATTTTTATAAATCAGCAGCATACCCGGCTACAAAATCAGGAGTGATTGGATTTACAAAGTTTTTGGCTTCCTATTGGGGTGCACAACAAGTTAGAGTCAACGCATTGAGCCCGGGTGGAGTTGAGAATCAGCAAGAATCGTGGTTTGTTAAAAATTATGCCTCAAAAACCTGCTTGAAAAGGATGGCAAATCCATCAGATTACAAAGGTGCGCTGGTATTTCTGGCCAGTGATGCATCTACCTATATGACAGGAGCCAATCTCGTGGTAGATGGAGGTTGGACTGCAATTTAAATTTAAAAAAAAAATCGGATATGAAAGAAATTATTTTATCAAATGGAAAAGCAATAGGACCAGATCATTCTTGTTTTATTATTGCTGAAATTGGAATCAATCACAATGGTGATTTGGATCTTGCAAAGAAATTAATTCTGGAGGCATCTCTGGCAGGTTGTGATGCTGTTAAATTCCAAAAGCGAACTCCTGAAATCTGTACTCCGCGAGAAGAATGGGATCGCATGCGCGATACACCCTGGGGTCGAATGAAATACATAGATTATCGACATAAAGTTGAGTTTGATTTTACCGATTACAAAGAAATAGACCGGTATTGTAAATCTTTAGGTATAGATTGGTTTGTTTCCTGCTGGGATGTGGAAGCTGTTGATTTTATCGAGCAATTTGATCCTGTGATTTATAAGGCTTCTTCAGCTTCTTTAACTGATTTGGACTTGTTGAAGAAAATGAAAAGCACTGGTAAACCATTAATTCTTTCGACTGGAATGTCTACGTTGGAACAAATCATGAATGCAACAGATGTTTTAGGTTTGGATCAAATACTCATTGCACATTCGACTTCTTCATATCCATGTCCTTTGGAGGAGTTGAATCTCAGGATGATACATGCGCTAATGGAATTGTATCCAAATAATGTAATCGGATATTCAGGTCATGAAACCGGATTGGCAACAACACTTGCAGCAGTTGCCATGGGTGCAGCATTTGTTGAAAGACATTATACTCTGGATCGTGCTATGTGGGGTTCAGACCAGGCTGCATCGGTTGAAGTGGAAGGCATGAGGAGGCTGGTCAGGGATATTCGAGATATCGAAAAAGCAAAAGGCGATGGTATTAAACGCGTATATGAAAGTGAATTGGGCCCGATGAAACGTCTTCGTAAAATTTATGCGGAACAACCATTGGTTTAATTCCTGGAATGGGTTTTATGGATGGATTCAGGCAACTCGATCCTTTTGAGATTGAAAAAGCCGGCACCTTTATACTGGTATTTTTTATTTCCCTGATCGTTGTTCTTGAGCGATTTTTTCCCTACCAAAAGGGAATTAAAATTTTCAGAAAAGGATTCTGGATGGACTTGCTATGGTATACTTTGATTCAAAGTTATATCTTAAAACTGATCATATTTGATTTGGTGATCCTGCCTTTGAAGGAATTTATGGGATTTAGTGAAAGTGGGATGATCAGCCATTGGCCGATTTGGCTGTTGATTATTTTCTTTCTCGTGAGCCATGACTTGTATATTTATTGGTTTCACAGATGGCAACACAGCAATAAATGGTTGTGGAAAACACATGAAGCGCATCACAGTGTTCGGGATGTTGATTGGCTTGCAGGATCCAGATCACACCCGGCTGAGATCCTGATTAATCAAACCATTGAGTTCGCACCAATATTTTTTTTATTGGATGCGAAAACTGCAGCAATTGTCGTCCCGATTAAAGCATTGATAGATGCAATTTGGGGAATCTGGATCCACTCCAACCTGAATTTCAGATTGGGGAAATTGATTTATTTAATCAACGGGCCCGAGATGCATCATTGGCATCATGCGAATCACAGAGAAGTATATTATGCCAATTTTGCAACCAAGTTTTCGGTTTTTGACTGGATATTTAAAACAGCTTTTCTGCCTGGTAAAAATCCATTAAAATGGAAAGTGAATAAACCCTTACTGGCCGGACTTCCATACAAGTTTCCTGAAACTTACCCGGGACAATTGTTTTATATTTTCGGCAAAAAAAATTTGGAGAATTTAAATTCATTGAAGTTTTTAAGTGTGTTTAGAAATATATTTCGTCAGATGCTCGATTCTGCTTTAATAAATAAAATGATTTCAAAATGGTCCGAACTTTTTTCGGATCAGAATAATCCAAAGTATCTTATAGAAAACGATCCAGCGAAATGCATCCGCTGTGGTAGTACGATGCGATTTTTCTATGAGCAAGATCAATTAAAAACTCAATGTTTAAAATGTGGTTCACTGGGTTGAATGCAAAATTCAATTGCAACAACCAGGAGCGCAGCAGGAGGATTTCGATTTTGGCTTTTGTGCAAATACGCTGATGCTGTAAATTCCAAACGCTCCTTGTTGGTATTTTTTAAGATCTTCTTCATCTAAATATTGAGACAAGATGTCTGCAGGGATTTCTATAGGTCTGAATTTTTGAATTTCAAGCGATTCAAATCCAGCTGCATTGATATGATTGAGGTAGTCTTGCTCTTGAATCGCGCCGGAAACACAACCGGCATACATTTCAGCCTGATCTTTTAATTTCTCAGGAAGCTCCCCTTTAAGAACTACATCCGATATAGAAAAATGACCACCTGGTTTCAAAACCCTGTAGATTTCATGGAAGACTTTTTCTTTATCAGGTACGAGGTTCAAAACACAATTGCTGACAACTACATCTGCGAAGTTGTCTTTTATAGGAAGATCCTCAATGTCTCCTTGCAAAAATTCGACATTTTCCAATCCGAGTTTTTGAGCATTAATTCTGGCTTTTTCGATCATTTCAGGGGTGAAGTCAATACCAAGGACCCGGCCTTCCGAGCCTGTCTGTGCTCTTGCAACAAAGCAATCATTTCCGGCCCCAGATCCCAGATCTACGACTACGTCTCCCTTCCGGATTTTGGCAAATTCGGTCGGTAAGCCACAGCCCAAGCCAAGATCTGCATCCTGATTGTAACCTTGAATACTGCTGTAGTCTTCAGTCATAATGTTGTAGACTTCCGTGCTGCAACCGCCTGATCCACAGCAAGATGATTGATTTGTTTCTTTGGATTGGAGAGCAATCTGGGCATATTTTTCGCGCACAATTTGTTTGAGTTCATTTGTATTTTTCATATAACATTTTTTATATTAAACGTAATATTACGATAAATGTTGACTAGGAGCAACAATTTTTTGATCCTTCGGGAGAAGTGCCCAGAAAAGCAGATAAAGTCTTCCCTATTTTAATCCAGACATTTTTGTTGATGCAATAACAAACTGCAGGTCCCTCAACTTCTCCTATTATTAAATCAGCAGCTTTCAATTCTTTGAGGTGCTGGCTGATGGTGCTTTGTGCTAAAGGGAGTTCTTCGACGATTTCTCCGCACACACATTGATTTCTTTTAAGTAATACTTTGAGTATCGCAATCCTCGCCGGATGTGCAAGTGCTTTAGCATATTTTGCCAGTTCATTTTCACCGGCAGTAAATAATTCTGATTTACTGGTGCCCATTTTAATCGCAAATATACGATAAAACGATTGGAAAGGTCTGAGAGGTCCGGGCTTTTATGACATCAAGTTGAATTAAATAGCAATCAACCTGTAATTCATTTTAGACCTGCATAATTTCGAATGGCAAATAATATTTTTAATGGCTTTACCGGTAATGTCGTGGGTACCTTCATTAAGAAAATTACAATAACTTAACATAGACAACATAATAAATACACATAAAATTTACAAAAAGATTAAGTTTATATAACTACAGGATTCTCTATGGTCGCATCAGATGCCTCTAATTTTGCACCATTAGTTGAAGTGTTGAAAATGAAATCCGGTTTTCTATTTAATAGAAGTTACAGGAATGCTGCGATAATCCCGAAATTAAATTCCAGAATTGCGCAAGCTTTCCAAAATAAAAATGCAACATTCGAATGGTGTATTGATGAAACAACTGATGATATTTTCAGTTTGACCGATATTATTTCAGTTCATAGGGGTCGTTCGAACACGCTTCAAAAAATTACTGCGTTTTGCAAAAAAGTGAAATTGAACAATTTCACTGGTAAGATAGAGATTTCATTTCAACACTTTTTTACAGCAGCTACCTGTTTTTCAGGTAGCTGTTTTTTTTCAAATAGAAGTGTTGAATCCATCAATTTCATAATTATTTCATAACAATAGCTTCATGTTCGAGGATGTACAGTATAATAATTTTGCAGGCGTAAAATCAGATTCGTTCATCTTAACAATTACAAGCAATTTTATGAAACAACTATTACTTACACTCTATTTTATTTTGCCCTTGATTTTGACTGCACAGGTAGTGAATATTACCGATGCAGATCTCGAAGGAAACAAGACGTACAACTGGACCAAAAACAATACTTATTTACTGGACGGTCTGGTGTTTTTAGAAGAAGGTGGCGTATTGAACATTGAAGCAGGAACTGTAGTAAAATTCACAGATCGTGCAGATGTTGGAAATCCATCTGCATTGGTTATTACCAGAGGTGCTAAAATTTACGCAGAAGGAACTGCAACTGCTCCTATCATATTTACAGCAAATGCAGATGATGTCAACAACCCGACAGATCTTGGTCCGACAGACAATGCATTGTGGGGAGGAATCGTGATCCTTGGAAAAGGAATTACACAAAAAAGTGGAAATGGAGAAGTAAACATTGAAGGGATCAGCGTAGCAGAAACCCGCGGACAATATGGAGGTACAGACAACAACGACGATTCCGGAGTGATGAGATATGTATCCATTCGTCATGGTGGTCGTCAGATCGTATCCGGAAGTGAGTTGAACGGATTGAGTTTGGGAGCTGTAGGAAGTAAGACTGTTTTAGAATACATCGAAATCTATGCAAATTCTGATGACGGAATCGAATTTTTTGGAGGAGCACCAAATTTAAAATATGCAGTCGTTGCATTTGCAGAAGACGATAGCTATGACTGGGATGAAGTATATGTAGGAAAGGGACAATTCTGGTTTTCAATCCAGAGACCGGATATCGCAGATGCAGGTGGAGAGTTGGATGGTACAACACCAGATGATTTAACCCCATATTCAAATCCAACGGTTTACAACTGGACGCATATCGGTGCGGGTCCGGGAGCAGCAGCATCCAATCCTGTTGGATGGTTGCTGAGAGCAGGAACCGCAGGTACAATAGCAAATTCAATTGTGACAGAAATGAAAAACAAAGCAATTGAAGTGCAGGACCGTGCTGCAGGTGTCAACGATGCCTACAGCAAACTGGGAACAGGCGAATTAAAAATACAGAATAACTTATTCTGGGCAAATGGTACCAACACGACATTGGATGGAAGTTCAACGGGAATCATCAGAATTACCAGTGGCGCAGAAGACGCGACCGCTAATGCATTGATCACACACCTTACGAATAATCAAAATAGTATTAATGACCCTGGAATTATCAAAGTAAGCAGAATTCAAGATGAAACTTTAGACCCACGGCCATTGAGAAGTGGCGCAGCATACAATACTGAATTGGCTGCATACCCTGCTGATCCTTTTTTTACAGAAGTCAATTATAAAGGAGCATTCAGTTCAAATGTTGAAAATCTTTGGATCCTGAATTGGACTGCTTTAGATCAAAATAATCATTTGAATGATTTTAGTAAAACGGGATCTGTAATCACTATTACCGATGCGGATCTCGAAGGAAACAAGACTTACAATTGGACTAAGGAAAACACCTATTTATTGGATGGCCTGGTATTTTTGGAAGATGGTGGTGTATTGAACATTGAAGCCGGAACCGTTGTAAAATTTACCGATCGTGCAGATGTTGGAAATCCATCAGCTTTAGTAATTACACGGGGCGCGAAAATTTATGCAGAAGGAACTGCAACTGCTCCTATCATATTTACAGCAAATGCAGATGATGTCAACAACCCGACAGATCTTGGTCCGACAGACAATGCATTGTGGGGAGGAATCGTGATCCTTGGAAAAGGGATTACACAAAAAAGTGGAAATGGAGAAGTAAACATTGAAGGGATCAGCGTAGCAGAAACCCGCGGCCAATATGGAGGTACAGACAACAACGACGATTCCGGAGTGATGAGATATGTTTCGATCCGCCACGGTGGACGTCAGATTGTATCCGGAAGTGAGTTGAACGGATTGAGTTTAGGAGCTGTTGGAAGTAAGACCGTATTGGAATACATCGAAATCTATGCAAATTCAGATGACGGAATTGAATTTTTTGGAGGAGCACCAAATTTAAAATACGCAGTCGTTGCTTTTGCAGAAGACGATAGCTATGACTGGGATGAAGTATATGTAGGAAAGGGACAATTCTGGTTCTCTATCCAGAGACCGGATATCGCAGATGCAGGTGGAGAGTTGGATGGTACAACACCAGATGATTTAACCCCATATTCAAATCCAACGGTTTACAACTGGACGCATATTGGATCAGGTCCCGGAGCAGCAGCATCAAATCCGGTAGGATGGTTGTTGAGAGCAGGAACCGCAGGTACAATAGCAAATTCGATTGTGACAGAAATGAAAAACAAAGCAATTGAAGTACAGGATCGTGCTGCAGGAGTCAACGATGCCTACAGCAAACTTGGAACCGGTGAATTAAAAATACAGAATAACTTATTCTGGGCAAATGGTACCAACACGACATTGGATGGAAGTTCAACAGGAATCATCAGAATTACCAGTGGCGCAGAAGATGCAACAGCGAATGCATTGATCACACATCTGACAAATAATCAAAACAGTATTAACGATCCCGGGATAAAAAGCATTAGTCGCGTACAAGATAATAATTTAGATCCACGTCCAAGCGGTAATGGCCCGGCATATAATTCTTCTTTAGCTGCTTTACCTGCTGGCGATGATTTTTTTACACAAGTTCATTTTAAAGGAGCTTTTGATGCAGCAACAAATAAATTATGGATCGAAAATTGGACCGCTTTAGATCGCAATAACCATTTAAAGGATATTTCAAATTCAGGAACTGTTGTTAACATTACTGATGCGGATCTCGAAGGTAATAAGACATACAACTGGACAAAAGACAACACCTATTTATTGGATGGTCTGGTATTTTTGGAAGAAGGTGGTGTATTGAACATTGAAGCAGGAACTGTAGTAAAATTCACAGATCGTGCAGATGTTGGAAATCCATCAGCTTTAGTAATTACACGGGGCGCTAAAATATATGCAGAAGGAACCGTTGATGAGCCGATCATATTTACAGCAAATGCAGATGATGTCAACAACCCGACAGATCTTGGTCCGACGGACAATGCATTGTGGGGAGGAATCGTGATCCTTGGAAAAGGGATTACACAAAAAAGTGGAAATGGAGAAGTAAACATTGAAGGGATCAGCGTAGCAGAAACCCGCGGACAATATGGAGGTACAGACAACAACGACGATTCCGGAGTGATGAGATATGTTTCGATCCGCCACGGAGGACGTCAGATCGTATCGGGAAGTGAGTTGAACGGATTGAGCTTAGGGGCTGTAGGTAGTAAGACTGTTTTGGATCACATAGAAATTTATGCGAATTCAGATGACGGAATTGAATTTTTTGGAGGAGCACCAAATTTAAAATATGCAGTCGTTGCTTTTGCAGAAGACGATAGCTATGACTGGGATGAAGTATATGTAGGAAAGGGACAATTCTGGTTCTCTATCCAGAGACCGGATATCGCAGATGCAGGTGGAGAGTTGGATGGTACAACACCAGATGATTTAACCCCATATTCAAATCCTGCTATTTACAACTGGACGCATATTGGATCGGGACCCGGAGCAGCAGCATCCAATCCTGTTGGATGGTTGTTGAGAGCAGGAACCGCAGGTACAATAGCAAATTCAATTGTGACAGACATGAAGAACAAAGCAATTGAAGTACAGGACCGTGCTGCAGGAGTTAACGATGCGTACAGCAAACTTGGGACCGGTGAATTAAAAATACAGAACAACCTGTTCTGGAGAAACGGAACCAATACAACACTTGATGGCACATCAACGGGTATCATCAGGATCACCAGTGGAGCGGAGGACGCTACTGCTGCTGCATTAATTGCACACCTTACTACTCATCAGAACAGCATTAGTGATCCTGAAATCAGAAGCATCAGTAGAATCCAGGATGGCAAATTAGATCCTCGCCCAACAGCGAATGGTGCAGCTTACTCAACACCATTGGCAGTTGCTCCAATGGATGGGTTTTATACCATGTGCAATTTTAAAGGTGCATTTCCAGCAGATGCCGGAAGAAACTGGATTAGAACGTGGACAACTTTAGATAGAAATGGTCACTTGAGTAAAGACATTTCTACATCTGTTGAAGAAGAATTCGACAACAAGTTACTTGCCCAATTTGATATATATCCAAATCCAATATCGAAGGGTAAAGATTTGACAATTGAGTCTGAATTGGAAGAAAGCATGGTTATTGAGATTTATTCGATCACCGGACAGATGGTTCAAATCATAAAAAATATTCATTCTTCTACCACTCAGCAATCTAAGGTGCAATTGGATAGAGGATTGTATTTGATCAAGTTTAAAACTGAAAGTGGAAAGTTTGCTACCAGAAAGCTGGTGGTTGAATAAAAATAATATCAGAAAAAATTTAAGGCAGAGGATTTGAATTTTCAGATCCTCTGCTTTTACGTTATAAAAATTACTAAAAAATGAAATCAGTGTTAATGAAATTCTTAATGTTTATTTTTCTTTTTTGCTCTGTACATCTGGAAGCCCAGAATGGGGTATTAAGTGGAACGATTACCGATAAATCCACAGGCGAAACAGTAATTGGCGCTACCGTGGTAATCAACAAAGCCGGGCAACAAGTCACCGGAACAACAACAGATTTTGATGGCAAGTATCATATAAACCTTGCACCTGGTGTTTACGAAGTTGTGGTGAGCTATCTTTCTTATGGTAAACAAACCATAACAGATTTGGAAATAATAAAAGGCAAAACAAATTTGTTGGATATTGCGCTTGAGGAAGAAACTGCCAAGTTAATGGAAGTTGTCGTTACTGCAGAAGTGGTAAAAAACACGGAAGCAGCATTGATCTCTTTACAAAGAAAAGCTTTTTCAATTCAGGATGGCGTGTCTTCCCAGCAAATAAACCGCACCGGAAGTTCCAATGCAGCTGATGCCATGAGACAATCAACAGGTGCTGTCATCGAAAGCGGTAAGTTCATTGTAATGCGTGGGCTCGGCGACCGATATTCATTATCGCAGTTAAATGGAATTACATTACCCAGCACAGACCCCTATCGCAACAGCACCAGTCTTGATTTGATCCCTGCTCAGATGATCGATAACATTGTAACGATTAAGACATTTACACCTGATTTACCAGGTAACTTTTCAGGAGGTTTGATCAATATCAATACTAAAACAATTCCAGAAAATTTCAATATGGCTTTTTCGGTGAGCACAGAATACAATACTCAATCATCATTTATTGATGATTTTATTGCTCATCCAACAACAGGGAAAACAGATTGGCTTGGATTTGAGGATGGAACCAGAGATCAACCGGAAATTCTGTTAGATCCCAATATTCGCAACCAATTGTCTTCAAGTACTTACCTTCAGGCCAGAGATCCTAACCCTGCAAAAGATGGTATTCGTTCTGTTTTTGATCAGACCTCAAAAGCATTGAGCAATGAATTTGTACCTGTTTCTGATAAAACGAAGCAAAACCTTGGATTTAATTTTTCTTTAGGTGACCGGTTAAAGTTTTTTGGCAAAGATCTGGGTTATACCCTTGCTTTGAATTATTCCTCCAATTATAGTCATTACGAAGGTGGTGAAGTGGCCACTTATGTCAATAACAGCACTGACAAGTTATTTCCATATCAGTCGTTGTTAGAAAATAAAAGTGTATATAATCCGGCAGTTGGAGGATTGTTTAACCTTGCTTTAAAGTTTTCTGAAAATCATGCGTTAAACGGAAATATTATTTTCAATAATGATGCTGAAATTATTGGACGCCAACAATCTGGTGAGTATCTGGGACAGGTATCCAATAGTTTTGCAGAATTCAATACCAATTCTCTGGAATTCATTCAACGCCAGGTAAAAACTTTTCAACTGGGAGGAAAGCATGTTTTTCCAAATTTAGGAAATGCAACTATGGATTGGACAGCAGGTACTTCAACTGCTTTTCAAAAGGAACCGGATCTTCGGTATTTTGCGTACACCGTTGTTGAAGAAAATGAAATTAAAGAATATTATATTAATAATGCCGAAATAGCTTATCCATATCATTTCTTCAGAAATCTCGAAGATGAACTTTCTCAAGCTAAAATTGACATTTCTATACCCTTTGCTACGGGCGGAAATCCCTCCAGTTCCAATAAAATTAAATTTGGAGGATTTTTCAGCTCTTCCAATCGCGATTTTGGAGAATACAGGTACCAGTTGAATAATTCAGGACTCCCTTCCGACAGAAGTTTTACTTCTTTTCAAGGTGATTTCTCTGGTTTTTTTGACAAAAAGAACTTTGGAATTGTCGATACAACATTCGACGGCAATGGAAATGTTCAACGTTATGTGACTGGTCTGCATTACATCAATCAGATCAACGCAAGAAATTTCTACCAGGGCGATCAAAAAATTGCAGCAGGATATTTGATGGCTGTCTATAATATTAATTCTGCTATCAAACTCATTGGAGGAGCAAGGGTCGAAACTACAGACCTGACTGTTAAAAGTGAAGAGCCAACAGTACCGGAAGGCAGAATTGACCAAACTGATATTTTATATTCATTGAATGCCATTTATTCAATTTCTGAAAGAGCAAACTTTAGAGCTGCTGTTTCACAGACGCTGGCAAGGCCAAATATGAGGGAACTTGCCCCATTTATTCAATTCGATACGAAGAATGGATTTTTTCATGTGGGGAATCCCGACCTTAAGCGGTCGTTGATTCGCAATTACGATTTGAGATATGAGTTTTACCCGAAACCAGGTGAATTACTGGCTGTCAGTGGGTTTTACAAAAAGTTTAATGATCCGATCATTCGTCAGTTTAATCCCCGTGCAACCATACCCGAATTGTCTTTTATTAATGTCGATGATGCGGAAGTGTATGGCATGGAAATCGAGTTAAGAAAAAGTTTAAATTTTATATCGCCATTTTTTAAGCAGTTTTACTTAAGTGCGAATTTAGCGCTGATCCATTCCGAGTATGATATTCCAACTGAGGAAGTCCAAGGATCAAAAAACATTGATCCTACTTATGATGCTGATACAAGGCCTTTTCAAGGGCAGGCTCCTTATGTAGTCAATGCGATTTTAAGCTATATCAATCCCGATAAAGGTTGGGAATCTTCTCTTGCATTTAATATCAGTGGAAAAAAATTATACAACATCTCTTTGTTTGCAACGCCGGATGTTTATGAACAACCATTTCCGTTGTTGAATTTTAAAATCTCAAAGAGAATTGCCGATCATTATCAAATTGGATTTACTGCAAGGAATATTCTGGATACACTGAGTAAAAAGACACAGGACTTCAAAGGCAAAGAATATATGGTAGAGTCGAATAAATTAGGGACGGGACTGAGCCTTAGTTTATCTTACTTAATCAAGTAATAATTTCTTACAATACTGAATTCACAGAACCGGAAAGTGATGTTTTTTCACTTTCCGGTTTTTCATTTTCAAAATACGATCTGAATTCATCAGTTATCTGATCCAATTCTACCAAAACCAAGGCATCCAGTACATTTTGAAATTTAGGATCCCTGTTGAATGCCAGGACTTTAGCATTTTGTTTGAGGTAATGGCGAAGCAAGACAGGAATTTTTAAAGAGTCTACCTGAATTTCTGAAATCAATTTGTCAAATTTATGCAGATCGTTTTCAAAATTCCGGATAATAATTTGTGTAGATACCGACTTCTTAAAGAATCTGTAAGGTTTTTTGGGTTTAAAATATTTGGTATAAATGGGATGTGCATAGTATTTGGTGAGGTAGTCCATGATCAATAAACGGCTGATTTTAGAATAATCCTTGCTAATACTGACCGGACCTATCAAATATTTACATTTCTGTTCAAGATGAATATACTTATAGATTGCTTTCCAGAGATACAATAGCAATAAATTTGACTTTTGTTCCTCTTTAATGATAAATGATCTTCCTAATTCAATGCATTGAAGAAGCATTTTATCCATTTCAGGCTTTATTTTAAACAGGCTTGAAATATATAAACCTTTTCTGCCGAGCAGGGGTATAATGTTGTATCCTTCGCCAATACGATATGCTCCAAGCAAGCGTTGTTTAACAGGATTCCACGCAAAGAGATGTTTATAAAATGGATCGAATTTATCAAGGTCGACTTCTTTGCCGGAGCCTTCATTGTGGAGTCTGTAAGTTATTTCTCTGAGCCTTCCAATTTCAGTCAATGCATTGGGGATTTCTTTAAAGCTAGCAATGTAAATTTCTATATCTTGATTGGCAAGAAGCAAGGCTTCTTTCGGTAAGTTACTTATTTCTTGCTGAACGATATTGGGATCAACAGGATCTACTATTTTCTCTTTATGTTCTTTGCTTTCAATCCAGTTTAACAACAATTTGGTCAATGTTTCCTTGTGATCGCTTTCGAGTATATTAAACCTGGATCTGATGTATTTCCTCATCACAGACATGGAGTGCATGTGGTTTAAGTCTTTTGGAAGAAAGCTATGGCTGGTTCGTATACCGATGGTGGGTTCAAAATTTTTATTTCGATTATTTCCTGATTTTATGGTTTGCTTTAAACTTGTCTCGATGATCCCATCAGGCGTCAACTTCACTAAGAAAAGAGGATAACCTGAACTTTTAATTTTTCTGAACAGACCGTTTTCAATTTGATTCATGACCCCGACTTTTCTCCAGTTTCTGGGATGGATCGGTATACCATATTCCAATACAAAGAGGTGAATGGTTTTTTTGGCATCATGGTTAAACACCGAAAGTTTCCATTCTATCCAATCTTCTTTTTTATTAGAAATGAGAACCGGATTCTGGCCATGGGATTCGTGATGTATGATTTGTCGATCTGGAAAATGGCTCACAAGGAATTGTTCAATAAATGGTTGGATGTATGAAGGATTTGGAGTCTGAACTAAGATGTTGATATGGGCAATAGACGTATTTAATCTCTTTTTATCCTGATCATTTATTTTAAATTCATGCCGGGCTTTCATATTCATAAATATATATAATAAAATTAATGATCATTTTCTTATTAATATTTACAATATTAAAAGTTCACATTTATTTAATCTGGAAATAAAGATTTCAGAATTTTAATTACACAAATTCTTCATATACACATTTAATAAAAACGTAATATGTAAATACTTATTTACATAGGATGGACTTCTAATTTTGTGAAGCCACTTGAGAAGAACTAACACTTGTTCTTATTAGGATTTATCCATAGTATAAGAATGCTTAAATCTTTTAATCATTAATCCATTTAAACTGAATTCCATGATTTTTAGAAAAATTATGATTGCATCAATCATTCTGGTAGTTGCAATATCATTATCTGCGGGCCATAGGAAAGTTTTATTAATTGGTATTGATGGAGTGCGTGCAGATGCTTTGGAAAGAGCAAAAACACCAACTATCGATTGGATCTATAGGAATGGTTTCGGGACCATGGATTCATGGCACCAGGACATAACCATATCCGGCCCTTCATGGAGTAGTATACTTTGTGGAGTTTATCACGACAAACATGGAGTGAAGGATAATAAATTTGAAAATAAACAATATCACAGATTTCCCATGCTTCCAATAATTGCAAAGTCCTACATGCCGGAACTAAAATTTGGTATGTATATGGAATGGAATAAATTAATCAAACATTCCACTTGCCAGAAATGGGATCAGGTAATCAAGGGTTCTATTGCCGGTACCAGCGAGACAGCTTCTCGTTCAGCGGAATGGTTAAAGAACAGTGATCTCGATTTTTATTTTGTTTATTTTGGTGCAGCTGATTATGTGGGACACATTTCCGGATTTACAAGACATAACCCTTTTTACAGATGGACACTTGAATCCATAGACGATGGAGTTAACGAGCTTATCAAAAGTCTGGCACATAGGCCAAATTACCATGAAGAAGATTGGCTTATCCTGCTTACTACTGATCATGGGGGGACATTGTTGACTCACGGTGGCTTAAGCGCAGCTGAAAGACAAGTATTTTGGTTGGCTTATTCAGACCGAATTCAAAAGCAATCGTTGTGTGGTATCGATTGTGGAAATAAAAATGATTGGGCGAATCCAATGAACAAGTCACTTAAACATCATGTGCCGGTTCAGCCTGACATAGCAGTAACGGCATTGCACCATCTGCTATATAACACCATTTGTCGGACAGACGAATTAAATTGCTGGAGTCTGGATGGCGTTTCCTGGTTGGATCAAATGGGCATGTGTAATGACAGGCAACGGCCTATTGAATTTGCATATCATTGTGACCATTTGGAAGAATGCTTTTAATTACTCATTTTAGATTGGCAGGAATATTATGGAGCGAGCATTAAAGTTGGCAATAATTTCAGATGTTCATCTTGGTACGTTTGGATGCCATGCCAAAGAATTACTAATTTATCTTAAATCTATAAAACCTGAAATTTTGATTCTGAATGGTGACTTTATTGATGGTTGGCAGTTTCGCAGAAGTTATTTTCCAACTGAGCATATTCAGGTTATTTATGAAATAATGCGTAAAGCTATGGATGGAACGCGGGTATATTATTTGGCAGGAAATCACGATGAATTTATACGGAAATTTGTTCCATTTTTTTCAGGTAATATTTATTTCAGGGATCAATTGGAATTAGAATTCAATGGCAACCGCTATTTATTTTTTCATGGTGATGTTTTTGATTTTTCTATTCAATTGTCTCCATTTATAGCCAAACTTGGTGGGATTGGATATGACCATTTAATCAGATTGAATACTTATATTAATAAAATACGAAGCCGGTTTGGATTTCAAAGAATATCATTCGCACACCTGGTTAAGTATAAATTGAAAAAAGCCATCAGGTATATCCAATCTTTTGAAGAAGAAGCAATCCAGTTTGCAAGGCAAAGGAAAGTTGATTTCGTCGTTTGCGGACATATACATATTCCATGTATCCGAGAAATCGTTTCTGAGCAGGCGACCATAACATATATGAATTCAGGAGATTGGATTGAAAATCTCACGGTATTGGAATATTGCAATTCAAAATGGTCGATCGTTCGATATGACGAGATGGAATTCCATAGTAATAAAGTTCAAAAAGTAAAAAAGGAAGCACTTTCGGAAGTTTACAGCGAAATAATGAAAAGCCCGATGCCCGATTTTGGTATATGAAAGTTAAGTAATCTATAAATTAGATTTTCCGGGTTTTATCAATTGTTTTCGATAAGTTCAACCTGTTCTTTATCTAAATTGACTTTGTAACCTACCCCTTTTATTGACTTTATAACAGTCTTATCAATTTTTTTTCTAAGTTGGACAATATGAACATCCACCGTCCTGTCCATAAGTTTGGGTTCTTCTCCCCAGATTTTACGAAACAACTGTTCTCTGGTAAAAACCCTGCCGGGTTCGAGACACATTTGCCAAAGGATCTGGAATTCTCTTCGTGTAAGATCTTTAATTTTAAATTCATCTTTCACGACAAGATGTCTGCTGCTGTCTACGATTAATTTCATAAAAGATGAAATATGAGTGTCTTCCTGGTATAATCCCGGACAAATTTATCAGAACATCTACAGCAATTTGTAAGATACAGGTTATGGAATTATTAAATAATTAGCCAGGAAATATGGATGAATCCAGTCGTTTTCTCAGGGTAAACCCTGATTTTTTGAAGATCTTTGCTCCCATTTTTTGTATATTCAGAAGTTTTTCGGAACATTGTAGTTCAAGATGACCGGGGTAGTTACAGATTACCTTGTGCCAATCCAAACAGGCCAGTCATTTATCAGTATTCAGATCAGTAGTTTTCAAAAAGTAAGCTTACTTCTTATTGCTGCATGTAAAAGCTATGTTCATTCATGATAAGTCTGAATATTAACATCACTGGAGTATAGATATCATTTGTACAAATTCGCTCCAAACGATTTTGGAAGTAATCTTAAGTTTTCTATTAGGTGTGTCCGCCTCCTGACAACAGGATTTGTTCAGGATTTGTCTGGGATCTATATGGTTTATTATGGAACGAGCGAGGATAAACTAGAGTTCGTTTATTTAATTCGATTCATAATAGTCTTGAAACCATCATGAAAACTGGCATTTGAACAGGGATTGATAATCTTGCCTTTTTGATGGAGGCGGCATTTTTATGAGAAGGATTGGATCGTTGCCATTTCTGCCTTCAACTTTTCGAAATTCGGAAGCGACATGGGTACGAGTGGCAATCGGAAAATATTTTGGCAAAGACCAAGTGCGGAAGCTGCCGCTTTAATGCCTACCGGATTTCCTTCTACATACAACCATTTATGAAGATCGAACAGATTGTTATTAATTTTAGCAGCAAGCTGAAAATTATTTTGCAGTGCTGAACGGATCAATTCTGAAAATTGCTTTGGATACGCATTTGCAATAACAGAGATGACACCGTCTCCTCCGATGCCAATTAATGCAAGGGCAAGCGGATCGTCACCGGAAAGAACCATAAAATTTTGTGGCCGGTCTTTAAGAATTTTTGTGGCCTGTGTCAGATCTCCGGATGCTTCTTTGACTGCGATAAATTTATCAGATGCATGAGCGAGCCTCAAACAAGTTTCCGGTAGGATATTGGAAGCTGTCCTTCCAGGTACGTTATAAATGATGATGGGCAATGGAGACACCCCGCTCAATTTCATGTAATGTTGAAATATGCCTTCCTGCGATGGTTTGTTGTAGGCAGGGCTGCTTGACAGGATTGCAACTATTCCAGAAGTATCGAGATTTTCAAGTTCTCTACAAACTTCTGCAGTGTTATTACCTCCAATTCCCGCAACTACTGGAACTTTTCCTTCAGCCTGCTTCGCCGTGAAGGCCATGACAGCATAACGTTCTACCTGACTCAGGGTTACAGCTTCACCTGTCGTTCCCATGGAAACTAAGTATTCCACACCCCCCGATATACAATGGTGGATAATTCTGGATAATGAATCGTAATCAATTTGGCCTGTGGGAAGGAAAGGGGTAATGAGTGCAACTCCTGTGCCTCGCAGAAAATTAAAATGATTCATGAGTCGTAATTTATTGGCTAACGGGAACTTCCACAAAGCGTCCCATCTTGCTGTATTTTTCAATGCGCATTTGAATGAGCTCTTCTTTAGGAATTTCGTTTAATTCAGTAAGTTGTGATTTGATATGTTTTTTGAGGTTTTTTGCCATGGCTTCATGGTCGGAATGTGCGCCACCAAGAGGCTCTTTGACAATGCCATCGATCAATCCAAATGACTCCATATGATCGGCAGTGAGTTTTAATGCTTCAGCAGCCTGTTCTTTAAAATTCCAGCTGCGCCATAAAATAGAAGAACAGGACTCAGGTGAAATGACAGAATACCAGGTATTTTCAAGCATGAAAACCCGATCGCCAACACCGATCCCCAGTGCGCCACCGGAAGCCCCTTCTCCAATAATATAGCAAAGTATAGGGACTTCAAGCTTTGCCATTTCAAATAAATTGCGTGCAATGGCTTCGGCCTGTCCTCTTTCTTCCGCTTCAATTCCCGGATAAGCACCCGGAGTATCGATGAATGCGATTACAGGCAGATTGAATTTTTCAGCAAGCTTCATCAGGCGTAAAGCTTTTCGGTAACCTTCCGGATTTGCCATACCAAAATTGCGGTATTGTCTGAGTTTGGTTGTATTTCCTTTCTGGTGTCCGATGATCACGACTTCGGTCTGATCAATTTTTGCCAAGCCACCTACAATGGCTTTATCATCTTTGACGCATCGGTCGCCATGCAATTCGATGAATTTTTTTGTAATAAGTTTTATGTAATCCAGCGTATAAGGCCGATTGGGATGCCTTGATAAAGATACCTTTTGCCATCCTGTCAGATTGCTGTATATCTGTTTTCTGGTTTCTTTTATTTTTTCTTCGAGTTCCGCTATTTTTTCCGACATGTCGATCTTGCTGTCTTCAGCAATTTTCTGCAATTTGGAAAGCTGATCGTATAGGTTTTCCAGCGGTTTTTCAAAATCCATGAAGATCATAGCCCGAATTTAAGTGGTAGGATAAATCAAAACAAATGAATCCGGGGGCAATTTAATGGAAAGCAGGTTATTTTAATTAAATTTCATACATGCAACAAAAAATAATGTATATATAATTAATATATAATAAATTAAACATTATATAAAATAATATGTGTAATAATAAAAAACTTTTTTGACGACCTTAAAATAAACACGACTTTATTGGGATAGAAGTTTTGAAATACAATTCAGTAATGGGTTCTCGTTTTGGAATTTTAAAAAAAGTATCATTTTACCAAATGGATCTGTTATCCTTTGAATAAATTTGTAATGAACTGATGAGCTTGGTAGTTCTGTTTATTAACGGATCAAATTCTTTTTTAAAACTTGTTATCGGAATATGGATAAGAACTTGGTAGCAAACGGAAAGTTGAAAATTAAAGAGTTATTGAATGCCGGACTTTTGACCGTCAGAGCGTACCATGTTTGCGAAAATAACGGTATGTTAACTCTGAAAGGCATAGCAGGATATTATTTAAAGTATAAAAATTTTCAAAAACTTTCAAAAGCAGGAAGGAAGACAGACCAGGAACTCACAGCATTGGTAATGCGTTATTTTCAAAACCAGAAGCAATCAGAAAATCAGGACAAGAAAATTATTTCCCGATATCCACGCCGACATCAATTATCAGAATACCAAATCGCTTATTTAGATTTACAATTACAAAAGTACTTTTCAAAATTATCTGTCCGGGCGCAAAATTGCTTAAAAGCATATTTTAATAGCGATATTAAATTTATTAAATTTTATGACAATTTTCTAAAAGATAAAATACAAGTTGAGATCAATCTTCATGGGTCAGGAGTCAAAACCAATAAAGAATTGAAGGCATTTATTGGAAAAATAAATAAAATTTATGAAGATGCCATTGAAATGAATGCCAACGAAGCCAGTTTTAATGAGTTTGGAACCTGGTTGGATTGTCATTTCAGGGTGAGTGCCTCCGATTTGCGAAGTTATAAAGTTCAAAGTGAATCAGGGTTTTTATTATTTTTCAGGTTGCTTTATAAATTATTGGCAAAAGGGAAATTAATTCCAATACGCAGAAGTAAAATTTTTGTAGCCCGATCTAAGTATTTAAAGCATTCTCATCCGGTTCCGATTGAAAATTTGGGAGATTCACTTGGGTTATCGGGGGAAAGAGTCAGACAATTGATCATCGAAACAGATGATAAAATGGATGGAATATTGTATGAATTTTCAAAGTTTACACAATACATATGTACCAAAACCGATTATCTTTGGAATTATCAGGCTGATATTATTCCAGTGGTGATCAAAGAAGTAGAAGAAATAAACGTGAAAGAAAGGGTGCGTTTCCAGCCGGAATTTATGGTCAAAATAGTAAAATTGTTAACCTTAGAAACTCACCGTACCATCTGGTTTTCCGGAAATGGAAATGTAGCTTTTATAATCAGAAAAGAATTGGTTAAGGGATTCGATTACCTGGGTTTTATTTCAGGATTTGAACAATTTATAAATGGATTAACTACACAAACCGAAAAATTAAATTTGAATGAGCTTATTCTCCCTTTTTTTGTGGATAAACAGAAATTTTTCAAATCAAGAGTTTTAAAATCATGTCGAATTTTAATTGTCCGGTTGTATTCCAATCGAATAGCGATGAGTTCATAGGGTATAATTCAGTTTAAAAAGAATAGTTGGGGATTGGAACTTTCCTGGATCAATAGTATACTCATGTTAGAAGCCAGGCCCTTGACAATTTTTGAAATTTTCAAACAGTTAAAAAAATTGTATCCAGAGTACGAAATCCGAAAAGCAAGTGTTGAAAAATATTTATTTCACAATAAAATTTTATTTTCCTGGTTCAATAATGACAAAAAAATTGGCTTAAAAAGTAAGGAATATACCAAGTTGCAAATGCCCAAGTTGCCAATTTACAAATACGTCGAAGAATATTTATCTAAATTCAATGAACCTAAGCATGTTTCAGAAATTGCAAATTATGTGATGAGATGCAGACTGGATACTACTGAAAATTCAATAATCAATTACCTGTACGGCTATTACCAAATGAATTCTGATAAGATAAATCTGATTTATCACGGCTCAAGATATTGGTCATTGAAGCGCAACGAAAAATCAAAACAGGCAACCCCTCATTAATCCTGGTGAATTGCACGTACTTACACTTGAACTGCATTTAAGTTTTGAGGACAATAAATTTGCTTTTTACAAAACTTTGGATCATGTTTTGCAGGAATTATTTGATCATTAATCTCTTTAGATAGAGGTCCTTTTAAAAATAATATTTTTTGAGCATGACTTTTTCAACTGCCATTTGAAATATCTCTTGCTCCGAGTATTGAAAAATATTGATACTTTAAATTACAAACATCATTAAATGAGGTGAATGAAACTCTTTATTAAAAAAGTTTAAGGAATCCGCAAGGAAGAAACACTAAGCGGATTGGACGCCCCATCAGAATTGAAGGGGAAACCCGCGACAAAAGATATTGAGCGGATCGGACACCCCATCAGAATTGATGGGGGAACCCGCGACAAAAGATATTGAGCGGATCGGACGCCCCATCAGAATTGAAGGGGGAACCCGCGACAAAAGATATTGAGCGGATCGGACGCCCCATCAGAATTGAAGGGGGAACCCGCGACAAAAGATATTGAGCGGATCGGACGCCCCATCAGAATTGATGGGGGAACCCGCTACAAAAGGGTGATTTATCAGCAGGTATTAAGATAAAAGTGAAATAAAATTGAATATTAAATAAAATCTACACGATCCTTTAAAAAAGATGAACAATGTTTTTTGGATGGTCAAGCAATGCTAGAGTGCGCTCCCTGGTAAAACGTTTTAAACTTATTTCACGTCTAATTGCTGATTTGTAATCTGGACAAGGTTCCACATAAACCAGTCTCCAGGGACGTTTGTAAAAGCTATACCTCTTAGGATTTAAATCGGAGTTATGAAAGATTAATCTGGCGGAAGGATCAGTAGTATAACCTTTATAAAAAGAATTGTCAATTAAACTTTGAATGACATAAACATAGTGGTTCATTTTATAAAAATAATAAGCATCTCAAAGGAAGTCTATTTATTTTAAAATTGTATTTAGAAATTTTGTGGAATGGCAAGGAACAACAAAAGAAACTCCATTTCAAAGGAAAAATCACCGTAAAAAATAAAACACTAAGCGGATCGGACGCCCCATCAGAATTGAAGGGGGAACCCGCGACATTAAATGAGGTGAATGAAACTCTTTATTAAAAAAGTTTAAGGAATCCGCAACAAAGAAAAACTAAGCGGATTGGACGCCCCATCAGAATTGATGGGGGAACCCGCGACAAAAGATAATGAGCGGATCGGACGGGACTCGAACCCGCGACCCCGTGCGTGACAGGCACGTATTCTAACCAACTGAACTACCGATCCAATTTTCCAACTTTTGGAAATTCAAGGCTGCAAAGATAAAAACATTCCAATTTAAAATGGAAAGAAGTTCTAAATTTTAATATTCTGTGTATATATGTGATAATTAATATTTTATGCATATTAAATAAAAATAATTTATTGAGTCTGGCTCCGGTACTTTTCAATGGCTTCGCGGATCTTTGCCATCCGGTTTTCCGGGTCCGGATGGGTACTCATACGCTCCGGAATCCGGTCAGGTCCTGCGCTGGCTTTTAAGATTTCCATGACTCCAATGAGCGCTTCCGGGTTGTATCCGGCCTGCAGCATGAGGTGGACCCCAATATCGTCGGATTGGAGCTCCTGTTCTCTTCCATAGGGCATGGCAAAAAATTGATTCAGGACCGCGGCCATACTTTGTCCTGCCTGGTGGTCTCCGGTGGCAATCGTAGTAGCGCCCGACAAACCTTGAAACAATTCGTTTTGGGTGATGCGCTCCCCTCCATGTCTGGCAATCACATGTCCGATCTCATGCCCCAATACTCCAGCCAGTTGGTCTTCGTTCTCCAGCTTTGTGAATAATGCCGTGGTTATGAAAACCTGTCCACCGGGAAGAGCAAATGCATTTATCGTTTCTCCGTCCGCCAACAGGTGAAAATTGTATTGATAAGGTGTTTTTGCTGCAATGGTATTTTGAACCAGCCTGTTGCCTACAGCTTTTACAAGATCCTGTGCCCTTTGATCGGGATGAAGTCCTCCGTATTGTTGGATCATCGATGGGGCAGAATTAAGTCCCAGGGCGATTTCCTGGTCGGCACTGATCCCTACATGCTGGTATTGTTGGGTGTATTCATTAAAGGTTTTTGTACTGCAATATTTAAAATAAGAGAATCCTGCAAGCACCAGGGCCAGGATTAATGTTGCACCGTTCCTTTTATTCATATTCTAAGATTTAGAGGCAAACAATTTTGTTACCAAAATAGCGTTAAATTTTTATTTCCGGTTCTTTAATGTACCGGATTTACTTTGTATCTTTCGAGTTCCTCTTTACACCCTTTTCAGTTATTCTATTTTTCACTCTAAAATTATTGTTATGAAAAAAGTAATTTCTTTTTCAGTACTCCTTTTATTTGTTCTGAGCTTAAGCGGATTTTTTGCCTGTTCTAAAGATGAAGATGATTCTGGTGGAATTGCTAAACTCATGTTCATCCACGGTTATACGG
The DNA here is from genome assembly GCA_016716185.1 of Saprospiraceae bacterium. Taxonomy (NCBI): domain Bacteria; kingdom Pseudomonadati; phylum Bacteroidota; class Saprospiria; order Saprospirales; family Saprospiraceae; species Saprospiraceae bacterium. Next base: position 751,292 of record JADJWV010000002.1, read on the forward strand.
CAGGAAAAAATTCAACAGTTCTCGTTTCCGATTCGGCAATTGCAGCATTAACAGCAGGATTTGGAAATTTTACGCTTTATGAAACCCTGAATTCTGGAAACTCAACAATAAAAGTCAAGGATAATACGCTCGATTCCATCCTTGCTTCCGGTTCGTTTAACCTGAAAAAAAACGCAAATTATTCGCTTATTTATGCAAACAAAGATGCCGGTTCTGAATTGTTGCTGGTAAATGACGATTTGACCGTTGCAGATTCAACGCAAAGTTATTTGAGGCTCATCAACCTCGTGCCCAATGGCAACAACATGAGTCTGAATGTAACTTCCGGTGCAACCCTCGCCAGCGGAATCGCATTTAAAACCATATCGGCATTCAGCCCTGTTGCTCCGGGAAAAACAGATTTTACAATAGTTGCCGGATCGACCGTTGTTTCGACCATCAGCAACTTCAGTTTATTGCCGGGAAAAAAGTATTCGATACTGATGACCGGACTGGTGGGTCAAAATCCCAAAGCCAGTCATAATATCATTGTCAATAAATAGCGGGTACTTCTGAATATCCCTGATAATTCGTTGTGCAAATTTTTTAAACTCCTCTCCCGCTGCGCGGGATACAGCAGTGAATACCAGGGTATAAAAATTCACACGTCTCGTCTGAGAGGTTTTAAAAAGTTTCCTGGAGAAATGGATTAGCCGGAAGCGAAGTAAGAGTATAGCTGTGGGTCGGTCTGATGAGAATCTAAAGATTGCGATTTCGTTTTCAATGGGGTTACTGATAACTAAATAGTTTATTCATGAGTCCTTCTTCCGTAAGTTGGAAGTTCAGCGAGAAACTAATTTGTTTGAGATAATTTTTTCCGGATCTGTCTTGCAGCAAATCTTTCAGGTTGCCGGAATGGGTTACAGGAAAATAAATACTGAAAACATCAGCGATCACCTGGATTTGCAAACCTGCACTCCACAGCCAGTTTCCTTGTGTGGATGCGGGCTCAGAATGATAATACCCGATATCGAGATAAGGTTTAATAAATTTTCCAATTCCCGACACGGGCAAATCGCTTGAAATATTGAGTGAACCCACAAAAGTATTGCTGTTGCCTATGGTCTCCCTGTACGCTGAACCAAGGGGAATTTTAAATCCGCCTTGATGCAGGGAAATCTGTTGTGAAGCAATACCCGATGATTCAGTACGTCCAATAAAATAATACTCATTCAATTCATCCTGGTAATTTTGCAGACTCAGGCCCGTGGATCCACGAAAATAATACGGCGATGTTCTCGAACTGATGGTGGATGAATTTCTTTCAGAGTTTATCGGAAAGAAGGAAAAGTAGGTTCGAAATTTTACATAACGTTTATCAGAAATCCGGAAGGATTTATTCAAAACCAAATCCGTTCTTAAAAATTCTTGTCTCAAAGGAGAAATAATTTTTTGATTGAAATAAATCATCCGGAAGTCGAGTGACAGATCTCCTAAGATGGATGGTTTTTCCAATTTGTAATCAAGAACATGGGTAATGGTGTGAATTTTCTTCTTTTGGAATCCCTGTTGAGTCGTATCCGAATAATCCTGATAATCATTTCTGTCTGCAAAAAGGCTATACTTTATTTCCGATTTTTTGTGGTCCGGAGGAATATGATTGAATACGAAAGAAATGCTTGGTTTCCATTGAGAATAATTCAAAAAGGGGCCATCTGAGAATTTAGCGTAAGCATATTTTTTAAAATCAAGTTCTAATTTTAAATGGTGCACTTTTTTGTCTGGAAAAAAAAGATAATAGCTTAGTCCGGCAGTTCCTGTCAGGTCTTTTGTCCGGATACTATATAAGGGCATGAGCTGCAATTTGAATTTCCGAAATGGCAAAAAGGGTCCTGAAATAAAAAGACCCGGGGATATTCCATTGAATTCATTGTAATTGATCACAGGTGTTATGCCAATATCAGTAATTCTGGGATGGTCAAGGATTGGAAGTAATCGCAGTTTAACTTTTTCGATTTTTTTAAAAAGACCTCTTGTTCGGATCTGGTTGTTGTTTTCGTACAGATCAAAGGATTCCTGATCGATATCTATAGAAAAAAAATCACAGTCTATACACGAAGACTCAAAAGTACGGCTACCGGAAAAGCCATCGATCCATTGGCGTTCCGCCAATTCACCATTTCTGATACCCGACAGCGTAAATGGAGCAGGAATCTGACCACTGTTTTTAATTTCTATGCGGATTTCATCTTTACTTTTACGGATCGAGCCCATGCTGTAATCCATTTTTCTATGAGAAGAGAAAAAACCCTTGAACAACCAGCTAAAATCTTTGGAACTGTTTTCACGAAAGTGATTTTCAAGATCTTCCGGGTATGGGTGTTTAAACTTCCACTGCTGATAAAATGAACTGAACAGTTTGTCAAGTTGAGTTTTGCCAAGCCAGGATTCGGCATACCTGAAAAGTTTGGACGATTTATCATAGACATCCAAACCGTAATTGATTGCAGAAAAATTGTTGGCGTTTTGGTTAGGATTTTGGTCCCGGTAAGGCCGGGCAAAAAGCAAGTATTGAAATTTTTCGGCAGAAACATTTTTAAACAGCTTTTCGATCCATCCATCTCCGGGTGTCCATTCATTTTCTTTATAAAATTGTTCCATGTATCGTTGCTCAAAATAGCTGGTGATGCCCTCATCGAGAAAAGGATGGTCGCGTTCGTTAAATCCCAGAACCCCATAAAACCAATTGTGTGCAATTTCGTGTGCAATTACTTCGTCCAGTTGGGCACTGTTATACATCGTACCCAGGACGGTTATCATGGGGTACTCCATTCCACCACCGGCATTGAGTTCACTTTCCACAGCAGTGGCCTGAGGCCAGGGATATTCTCCGATCAGGTTTGAAAAGAATCCAAGGCTTCTGTCCACGAACTGAATCGCATCCTTCCATAGTTCTTTATTTTTAAAAAATACCCAGGTGTCAACTTTCTTTCCATTTTGTAGTTCGATGCCTGACTTTTGTACCAAAAACCCTTTATCTGCAAACCATGCAAAATCGTGAATGCTGTCGCCCCGGTAATGCAGCGTCTTTTTTCTCAAACTTGAGGTATGATGGATTTGAGGTAAATCCATTTTGGATTCGAGAACTTGATTGCTTATGTTGATTCTTTCGTTTAAAAAAGAAATTTCTTCGGGAGTCAACAGAGTTCCTGTGGCTGCAACTACGTAATCTTCCGGCAATGTAATTTCCACTTCGAAAGAACCGAATTCACTATAGAATTCGCCATAATCAAGATAGGGCATCAGGTGCCAGCCTTTGTGGTCATAAACTGCCGGTTTTGGATACCATTGCGTGATCTGGTAACTCTCATGACCGCGTCCAAGTCTGCTGAAATTTTCAGGGATTTGGAGTATGAAGGGCGTAGTTATGGTAATTTCCTTATGAGGTTCAAGAGCCTGATTGAGAAGCAGCCAGCAATAATCGCCCGCATTATCGGAATATTGGATGCGCACATGCTCGCCGTTTACTTTAAAATCCAGTTCTTCAATGGAGCCCAATTGATCCGCTGAGGCCTCGTGAAATCTCAAATCACCCATGCGCAGCTTTTGTTTGGCAAAAGCGGTTTGGCGGTGTTTGTAGGCATTGGGCCACAGGTGAATAGCTATTTTGTCGAGGATATGGGGACTGTTGTTTTTATACTTAATTTCAATAAAGCTTTGAAGGGTATGATTATTGTCATCGAGCTCAGTGACAATTTTGTATTTCAGTTCTTGCTGAAAATATGAATTTTGGGCATTGGGTTTTGTCAGAAGAATAAACAGGAACAGAACGGTATATCTTAACATGAATTGGAAATTAGGGTAAAAATACAAATCGGACCTTTCATATTATATAAAAATTTAATATGATAAACGCAATATTTAGTTTTAATGAATCCCTTATTCAATTTAATCGGGATTATCAAACCGGGTTCTAAGTAAATTCATCTTATAAATCAATCCTGTAAAATTGAAAATAACGAGTTCCCATTGAAAAATTCTTACTCTATGAAGCTCAATAGCTTGTTTTTTAATGTAAACCATGTTCAAATCCTTATTTTTGCAGCCCATGCAGCATAAAATATTTTCTTTGCGTGTTTCTTCAGTAAAACCTGAAACGACAGATGCCGTAACCATCGACTTTGAGGTTCCCGATCAGCTGAAAAACGAATTTAAATATCATTCAGGCCAGCACATTACATTGATTCATCCCACCTTGGGTGAATCGGTCAAAAGATCGTATTCGATGTGTTCAGCTCCCTATGAAAATAAATTGCAAATTGCCTCCAGAAGAGTTACTCATGGACTTTTCAGCAATTTTTTAAATGATGAGCTTAAAGTGGGAGATGAAATCCAGGTTGAAGTGCCCGATGGAAGATTCTTTATACCACTCGATCCATCTCATGAAAACATGTTTGTTTTTTTTGCTTCGGGTTCGGGTATTACGCCAATTCTTTCCCACATCAAAGAAATTCTACACACGGAGACCAAAAGCCGTATCCAGCTTTTTTATGGAAACAGACACACAGACAGCATCATGTTTCTGGAAGAATTGATGGCTTTAAAAAATATCTATCCGGAAAGGCTGAGTCTGCATTTCTTATTGAGCAGAGAGGAATTGGAAGAGGAATTGTTTCACGGAAGGATCAGTGCCGAAAAACTGGATCGTTTTGTGAAGCAGTTTTTCAATCCGGAAGAAGTGGATGCATTTTTCATGTGCGGCCCTGAATCCATGTTGTTGGAATTGCGGGAGAAACTTTTAAATCTGGGTGTTCCCGGTTCTAAAATACATTTGGAGTTGTTTGGTGTTCAAATTCCAAAGCCTGCTCCCAAAGTGGTTGTAGATGGGGATTCGTCAAGTCTGGTTCGCGTCACGCTGGATGGCCGTACTTTTGAATACAGCTTGCCATTCAATACAGAAAGTATTCTCGATTCTGCTTTACAACAGGGAGCAAAGCTTCCATTTGCCTGCAAGGGTGGGGTCTGTTGTACCTGTAAGGCAAAGCTTTTAAAAGGCGAAGTTGAGATGGTGACGAATTATGGACTCGAGCCCGAAGAAGTAAAGAATTCATATATATTAACCTGTCAATCCTATCCCAAAACGCCTAAAGTTGAGTTGAGTTTTGATCAATAATTGATTTGTTCTGTTTATAACTAATACTGCATTTTATTAAATTTTAAAAAACATGTTCAGAGAAGATCTCGAATCTGTATTCCAGCAGAAAATCGACCGGGAAGATAAAATCGAAGCCAAAGACTGGATGCCCGAAGAATACAGGAAAACCTTGATCCGCCAGATCAGTCAGCATGCTCATTCTGAAATTGTGGGCATGTTGCCGGAAGGAAACTGGATCACCCGGGCCCCATCCTTAAAGAGGAAAGCAATTTTGCTGGCTAAAATTCAGGACGAGGCGGGACATGGGCTTTATTTGTATTCTGCATGTGAGACTCTCGGGGTGGACCGCGAAGAATTATTGCACGAACTTCATACGGGAAAAGCCAAATATTCGAGTATTTTCAATTATCCTGCAATCAGCTGGGCAGATATGGGGGCGATAGGATGGTTGGTCGACGGTGCTGCCATTATGAATCAGATCCCTTTGTGCAGGACCAGCTACGGTCCGTATTCGAGAGCCATGATCAGAATTTGTAAAGAAGAAAGTTTTCATCAAAGGCAAGGTTACGAAATCATGGTAACCCTGGCCAGAGGCACCGATGTACAAAAGCAAATGGCTCAGGATGCTTTAAACCGCTGGTGGTGGCCAAGTCTGATGATGTTTGGACCGAATGATTCTGAATCCACACATTCCGCTCAAAGTCTGAAGTGGAAAATCAAAAGGTTTAGTAATGACGAACTCAGACAGCGGTTTATCGATATGACGGTTCCACAGGCTGAATTGATTGGATTGACCATACCGGATCCCGATTTAAAATGGAATGAAGAAAGAAATTCTTACGATTTTGGCAAAATCAACTGGGAAGAATTTTGGAATGTAGTCAAAGGAAACGGTCCGTGTAATAAGGAAAGACTTAGCGCACGGGTTATGGCATATGAGGAAGGAAGCTGGGTAAGAGATGCGGCAATGGCTTATGCAGAGAAGAGAAGAGACATTTGACCTTTTGACTTTTTGGCCTTTTGACCTTTTGACTTTTTGACCTTTTGACTTTTTGACTTTTTGACTTTTTGACCTTTTGACTTTTTGACCTTTTGACCTTTTGACTTTTTGACTTTTTGACCTTTTGACTTTTTGACCTTTTGACTTTTTGACTTTTTGACCTTTTGACTTTTTGACCTTTTGACTTTTTGACCTTTTGACTTTTTGACTTTTTGACCTTTTGACTTTTTGACCTTTTGACTTTTTGACCTTTTGACTTTTTGACCTTTTGACTTTTTGAATAGTAACAAATAAACAACTAATAACTAACATCTATCAACTATGAAAGATTGGCCATTATATGAAATTTTTATAAGATCCAAATCCGGTTTAAATCACAAACACGTTGGCAGCTTGCATGCAGCGGACGCCCAAATGGCCATTGAAAATGCCAGGGATGTATATACAAGAAGACAAGAGGGTATAAGCATCTGGGTCGTAGAATCTAAAAACATAGTGGCCTCAGATCCCGCAGACAGCGACCCATTTTTTGAACCGGCGATGGATAAAATATACAGGCATCCCACTTTTTATGATTTGCCTGATGAAGTAAAATACATGTAATCATGGATCGAAAGGAAGCTAAATATTTATACATCCTGCATCTTGCCGACAATGCTTTGATCTTGGGTCAGCGATTAGGAGAATGGTGCGGACACGGACCGGTGCTCGAACAGGATATGGCTATGACCAACATCGCTTTGGATTATATTGGAAGAGCAAGGCTGCTTTACCAATATGCTTCTGAAATAGGAGCCAACAAACAAAATGAAGACCAGATCGCATTTACAAGAAATGAATGGGAATACAGAAATATTTTACTTGTCGAACAGCCCAACGGTGATTTCGCCCATACCATAGCCAGACAATTTTACCTGGAAGCTTTCCATTATCCATATTTTACAGCACTCGCCAACAGTAAGGATACTGGCTTGGCTGCGATTGCACAAAAAACAGTGAAAGAAACTGCTTATCATTTAAAATGGAGCAGTGAATGGATTTTGCGCTTAGGTGATGGTACTGAACTTTCTCATCAGAAAATTCAGGCAGCCATTGAAGAACTCTGGAGTTATACCGGAGAATTGTTTTTGGAAAGTGAATTTGAAAAAGAAATGCAGCTGGAAGGAGTGAGTCCCGATCTGAAATCAGTTCGTGATTTATGGTTTGAAAAAGTGAATGCCACACTTGGAAAAGCTACATTAAAAATACCCGGGTCATCTTGGATGCAATCCGGAGGCAAACAAGGCAAACACAGCGAGAAATTGGGTTATATTTTATCTGAAATGCAATATATGCAAAGGGCTTATCCCGGCATGGAGTGGTAATTTTTATATCACCGGTTTATACCGGGGATATTCTTGATTTCAATTGAATCGTCAAATTCTAAACTTCTGACTACTGATATCGATATAAAAAAGATCACTGCAGAACTCGAAACTGTTCTCGATCCTGAAGTGCCCGTTTTAACGGTCATGGATCTGGGCATTATCCGAAACGTTGCCATTGAAAATGGAGTTGTCCGAGTCCTCATTACACCAACTTATACGGGATGTCCTGCAATGCAATGGATAGAAATGAATATCAGAGCGGCCATTGAAAATCTTGGATACCAAGTCGAGATCCAAACCATTTTGACTCCGCCGTGGACTACAGACTGGATGAGTGAATCGGGCAAAATGAAACTCAAAGAATATGGTATTGCCCCTCCGGTTGGAAAAGCCGGTTTAAATCCGGAAGCATTTGGAGAAAAGGCCCATGTTTTATGCCCCAGATGTTCATCACAAAATACAGAACGCATCAGCGAATTTGGTTCGACCGCATGCAAAGCACTATACAGGTGTTTGGATTGTAAAGAACCATTCGATTACTTTAAATGTCATTAGTACAACATGAGCAGTATTGAATTGAAAATTAAGGCTGGACTGGCAATAGTCACATTAACCAGGCCTGAAGTATTTAATTCGTTCAACCGGGAAATGGCATTGGCATTGCTTGATGTTTTGGATAAACTGGATCTGGATAATTCTGTGCGTTGCATTTTATTGACCGGATCGGGAAAAGCATTTTGCGCTGGCCAGGATCTTCAGGAGGTAATGGATCCGGAAGGTCCGGGACTTGAAAAAATTCTCAACGAACATTACAACCCAATCATTAAAAAATTGCGCACCGTGTCAAAACCGGTCGTTGCCGCTGTAAATGGCGTGGCAGCCGGTGCAGGAGCAAATATTGCTCTGGCATGTGATGTTGTCGTTGCCAGTGAAAATGCAGGATTTATTCAGGCCTTTTCCAAAATCGGATTGATTCCGGATAGTGGTGGAACTTTTTTTCTGCCGCGCCTGGTCGGTTGGCAACGCGCATCTGCTTTGATGTTGACGGGAGATCGAATTATGGCTCAGGAAGCCCAGCAAATGGGTATGATTTATAAAGTGTTTCCTGATGAAAATTTTTTGGAAGAAGCGGTTTCTTTGGCTGAAAAACTTTGTCAAATGCCCACAACAGCCTTGTACCAAACCAGAAGGCTTTTAAATTTCAGTTTCAGCAACAACCTCGACCAGCAATTGGAACAGGAGTTGGAGTTGCAAATCTTGTGTGGTGGAAGTTATGATTATCAGGAAGGAGTCAGCGCTTTTATTGAAAAAAGAAAACCAGATTTCAAGGGACATTAACTACAGAATACATGAGTAAGATGCATATAGGAATTATCGGCGCAGGAACTATGGGTTCCGGAATTGCACAACTGGCTGCCGGTGCCGGTCACGATGTGATCCTGGTGGATGTCAATGATGCAGTGGTCCGGAATGCAGGTGCAGGCATTCAGAAATCACTCAACAGGTTAGTTGAAAAATCTAAAATGACCAACCAGGAAGCCATTTCAATTTATGGCAGAATTCATTTTCATAACGAATTGAATATCCTCAAAGATTCACAGTTTGTCATCGAAGCCATTGTAGAAAACCTGAAAATAAAAAAGGAGCTCTTTGTGCAACTCGAAAACATAGTCAATCCATCTTGTATATTAGCCAGTAATACTTCTTCTTTATCGATCAATGCGTTGGCTTCAGCATTAAAGATTCCTTCCCGGTTTTTGGGATTGCATTTCTTTAATCCGGTGCCTGTGATGCCATTGGTGGAACTGATTCCAGGTTTGAGTTCGGATCGATATGCAATGGATACAGTTCTCGAATGCATGCAACAATGGGGAAAGATCAGCGTGATTGCCAAAGATACTCCCGGCTTTATTGTAAACAGAATTGCAAGGCCATACTATTCAGAAGCTCTGCGGATTTACGAAGAAGGCATTGCAGATTTTGCAACCATTGATTATGCCATGACCAGTATTCATGGGTTTAAAATGGGACCCTTTGCTCTTATGGACTTTATTGGCAACGATGTGAATTATGCGGTAACACAAAGTGTATGGGAAGCTTGTTACTTTGAGCCGAGATACAGACCATCGATCACCCAGAGAAATCTTGTTTCTGCCAATTGGTTAGGCAAAAAAACCGGTAAAGGATTTTACAATTACGAATTGGAGTTGCCGTTGCCTGATACACAGAATAAATTATTGTTATCGGGTATTGCCAACAGAATTTTATACATGCTGATCAATGAAGCCGTAGATGCCTGGTATTTCGGACTTGCCAGTTATGAAGATATTGAATTGGCGATGACAAAAGGCGTTAATTATCCCATGGGATTATTGCATTGGGCCAAAGAGCTTGGCATACAACATTGTCTTTCAGGGATGGAGACTCTGCATAATTCTTACAAAGAAGATCGGTATCGTCCAAGTCCCGGATTTCTCAAATTGATCAGCGATGTTCATGAATAAGAATACTGTTAGTTTAAAATAACAAAAAATATCATGGAGGCAAAACTTTCGGCTCAGGAAATCGTCGACAAAATGTATTGTAACGATCCATTCAGTCTGTGGCTGGGAATTGAACGAATCGATGAAAAACCGGGTTATTCAAAATTAAAAATGACGGTCCGAAAGGAGATGTTAAACGGATTTCATATTGCACACGGCGGAATTACATTTTCATTGGCCGACAGTGCGCTCGCATTTGCATCCAACAGTCACGGGCACCATGCTGTTTCCATAGAATGCAGCATCAATCATCTGTTGCCTGTGAAGGAAAACGATATACTGATTGCAGAAGCCAGCGAAACATCGCGTAAAAGAACCCATGGTGTCTATCTGATTGAGGTGAAGAATCAGAAGAATGAATTGGTTGCATTATTCAGAGGAATGGTCTATATAAAGGATAGTTTATGGAAATAGGTGAACAAGTGTTAGTTAAGACCTTAAACAAATAAACCGCTGGATTTTTCCAGCGGTTTATAGATAAATATAGGTAAGGTTTATTTAGATCGTCCTAGCCACCAACCAACTACTCCTGAAGAAATTCCCCAAATTAAAATATTCACAACGAGGTCCAGAAATACTCCATTCAAAGACATTACATGAGTAGTTCCATAAAAAATGAAATCATAGCCCATGGTAAACAGAAGGCCAATGGTGATCCCTCCGATTAATCCTCCCATAAAAGTTGAGATCCCTGCCCAGGTTCCGAAAATGTATGCAACCATATATCCGATAATTAAATTTCCAAGGATCAGTCCCCACCATATAATATCCTCATCCGCACGAATAGCACCCGTTGCCGGGCCACATAATGTGGCAAAAGTTTCTTTAAGCAGGTTTCCATAAAGTAAACCTGAAACTACGAAAGAACAAATTCCACCTAAAATGCCTGCTATGATAATTTTTGAATTCATCGTATTTAAATTTAAATGATTAGTAAAATGTTATAATCAAATCAGGCCTGAGAAGACCGTCCAAGCCACCATCCAATGACAGCTCCCGCAACCGCACTCATGGCTGTATAAACCACCACATCAAGGAATACTCCACCTAATGTCGAGAGATTGCTGGTACTATACCAAATCAGATCCATTCCTAAACTGAGCATAAAACCAACTAATGCGGCAGTAACCGCTCCTGATTGTACAGTGCGGATCTGAGCCCAATTGTTGAGAATGTATGCCATTCCTACTCCCATCGCCAGATTCCCGACTGCAAGAGCCCATAATACGATGTCATCACCCCTGCTGACGCCCTGGGCAGAACCAGCCATGCCTTCAAAAGTGGAGGCCAGCAACATTCCGTAGAGCAACCAGCCCAAAAAGAAATAAACGACCCCACCAAAAAGGCCGGCAATTAACGTTTTTGTGTTCATAAATAATGGTTTTGTTTGTTTGAAAATACGTTTGAACTACCAAATATAGTGAAAATGGCAGGCAATTGTTAATTTTTTTCAAAAAAAAAGCCCGGAACAACCGTTCCGGGCCCCAATAATCTCATGAATGTATTCCTACTTGGCCGTGACAAGGGTCACGTTTATGTCAAATTCGTCGTAAATTGTTTTATCTCCCAGATTGTCAAAGAATGAACCGGATCCATATTTTACATTAAAGTCGGCACGGTCTAATTTGATTTGTGCCGATAGCTGTTTGATCCCGTCCATATCTTTTACTTTGGAATTAAATCGAATGGGTTTAGTTACCCCTTTGATGGTCAGGTTTCCTTCAATTTTATACAAATCCTGTCCCTGATGGATTACTTTGGTGGTAACAAACTTTACGGTTGGATGTGCGGCCACGCCAAAAAAATCATCTGATTTCAGGTGATTGACCAGTTTGGTAGCATATTCTCCGGTCATGTCAAGACAACTGATGGTATTCATGTCTATTTCAAAGGATCCACCCTTAAGCATGTTTCCTTCGAAATTTAAACTTGCAGATTTCAGGTTGACCAAACCGTTGTGCTTGCCGGTAACTTTATAGCCTGTCCAGGCAATAGTTGATTCTCCCAGATTGACTTTGCCATTGAAATTTTGAGGATTATTTGCCGTTAATCCTAAAGCAACCGCAGAGAGCATTAAAGTTGAAAAGAATTTAATCTTCATTGTTTTTTTTGTTTAAGTGAACCTTATAAATGCTTAAACAAAAGGATTGTTTTTTTTAGAATCTCAAAATCCGTGGCTTTAACGCGGATTTAACTTTTTTATAAAAGTTATAGCTCATTTGCCTCTGATCCCCGATGATAAAATGTAGTTAACCGGATTTGGGAACAGCCACATCACTAAACAACAAGTGTAAACAGATTTATTATTTGCACTTTTAACCAGCAGTCGTGTTCGTGTTTTCGGGCGCAAGCCTACATCACTCCATCCAATACATGCATTGGAATTCCCAATTTACTTGATCTAATAACCGGGTCAATATCTTTCATAAAGGAGTTGGACCGTACGATTCCACCCATTTTATTGAATATTTCTTTTGCAATGATCAGCGATTGGTCTCCTTCCCGGTTATGATGCCCTTGAATTTTGTAAACTAAGATTCGGCCTTCAATAAAGTCTAATTCGATTGAAACCGGCATCGGAAACAATAGATTTTACAGTGGGATTGGCATTTGTCAATAATTATTTGGATCAGATCGTTGGGCTGAATTGCATCGGCATGCAGAAAATAAAAAATGGGTGATTTGGCAAGATTTCCAGGATAATTCATTTGAGCAGCACGACCCTTTTGATCGGAGATCAATAAAGCAACTTTTTCATCCTTAATACATGATACCAATCCCTGCATTAGTATCAAAATATATTATAAATAGTTGATTACCAATGTATAATTTCCAATGCATGGCAATAGAAAGGTGATTTACAAAAACAATGAACAAAGCTTATTGCTTATTGCGTCTTTGAACTAAGAAACTGGATTCCATGGTATGAATAGGGATAGTGCATAATGGTTAATTCATAATGATTACGCCTTACGCCTTCAACCTTAAGCCTTACGCCTTCAGCCTTACGCCTTCAACCTTACGCCTTACGCCTTACGCCTTCAGCCTTACGCCTTCAGAATCGTTTTTTTGATATTTATGTATACGACTCTAAAATCCCGAACTATTATCAATCGGACTTATATTTGGCCTTGTAATTATTTTCACAATGAGTCAACATTATTATTTTAATGAAGATCTGGCTAAGTTTGGAAATATCGGCGATTTCCAAAAACCTTTGGCAGATAAATTTTTTAGCTGGTATGGAGAAGTATTTAAAGATGGTGCACTTTCAGCTAAAGAAAAGTCTTTAATTGCTCTTGCGGTAGCACATGCGGTGCAATGCCCTTATTGTATAGATGCCTACAGTGCAGATGCTTTTGAAAAAGGTTTTGATGAAGCGCAGATGATGGAAGCCGTGCATGTAGCTGCGGCGATCCGGGGTGGAGCTTCACTAGTTCATGGTGTTCAAATGATGAACAAGGTGAATGAAATCAGCATGTAGTTTTATTTCTAAGTCTGTATCAGCAAAGTAAATACGATGAAAAGTCTTAAGGCATTGCAGCATGCTTTGTCCGATAGTCAATATCAGTTGGATGTATTGGAACACAGTGAAGGCCAAAAAGCCTTTTTTGATGCATTAAAGGAGATCGGTCTTTATCCATTGCAGCCTGCTGCGTTTGAAATATTTCAGGTCAATGTTGGTAAAATGTGTAATCAAACCTGTAAACATTGTCATGTAGATGCAGGACCTGATCGCAAAGAAATCATGTCGCGTGATACGATGTCTGAATGTCTGGGAATCCTGCGCGATCATCCTGAATTTGAAACTGTGGACCTTACCGGTGGCGCTCCTGAGATGAATCCTAACTTCCGCTGGTTTGTAGAAGAGATTAAAAAACTGGATCGAAAAATTATCGTGCGTTGCAATCTCACGATTATTGTTGCCAATAAAAAATATCACGACTTGCCGGATTTCTTTAAATCCAATCAAGTTGAAGTCGTTTCTTCATTGCCTTTTTACTCCAAAAGCCGCACTGATAGACAAAGAGGCGATGGAGTTTTTGAAGATTCCATTCAAGCTTTGCAAATGCTTAATGCGGTAGGATATGGGACAGAAAATTCAGGGTTACTACTCAATCTGGTTTACAACCCGTCTGGTGCATTTTTACCTGCAGACCAAAGTCAATTGGAACAAGATTTCAAATCTGCATTGTTCAAAGATTTTGGCGTAATGTTCAATCATTTGTTTACGATTACAAATATGCCGATAAGCAGGTACCTGGAATTTCTCCTCGTAAGTGGGAATTACGAGCATTACATGCAAAAATTGATTTCGGCATTTAATCCTGCTGCTGCTAAAAATGTAATGTGTCGAAATACACTGAGTATTGGCTGGGATGGTTTCATCTACGACTGCGACTTCAACCAGATGTTGGATCTAAAAGTCGAAAGTCCGGTTGTGCACATCCGCAATTTTAATAAAGAAGCATTGATCCACAGAAATATTGTAATCGGGCAGCATTGTTTTGGTTGCACTGCAGGATCGGGGAGCAGCTGCGGAGGAGCCACGGTATAGAGTATAGATTATAGAGTATAGTTAATGGAGAATAATCGAAAGATCCAAACTAACGATCGTTATTTTTGTATAAAGAAAGATGTACATCTTCAATCATCGCTGATATTTACTGTAAAAAGATGACTGCTCCCGATGATTATTTTGGTAATTCTATTATCCCCAGGATGTCGGGACTGGGAACTGCGGATTGAGAACATCTTTTGGCTCATTCATTCCAATTAAAGACCGTATTTTCCCATTCCTCTAAACCACCGAAAGAATTCCCGGGTAAGTCGCAACAAAAAGTGCTGACCCTTGCACATCCCATTCATGAATATGGTAGCTTTGCGAATTCAACCGAAAGGGGATAAATACTGTTTACATTCCATGGAAAATTGTTACATCGTAGATGGAGTTCGCACACCCATCGGGAAATTTGCCGGGAAACTATCTGGCATCCGATCAGATGATCTTGCTGCCATCCCGGTTTCAGAGTTAATCAGACGAAACCCGAATTTGAATCCGGCGGAGGTTGACGATCTGATTCTTGGTTGCGCCAATCAGGCGGGAGAAGACAATCGGAATATTGCCCGAATGGCCGGACTTTTATCCGGATTGCCATGGTCAGTACCCGGGGAAACTGTAAACAGGCTTTGTGCCTCCGGGCTTGCGGCAAGTATCAATGGATTCCATGCAATCCGAAGCCGGGAAGCTGATCTCATTATTGCTGGTGGAATTGAACATATGACCCGTGGGCCCTGGGTGATCTCGAAGGTCTCATCACCCTTTGGACGCGATGCAGAAATGCACGACAGCAGTTTTGGTTGGAGATTTATCAATCCTAAAATGAAAAAAATTTTTGGGGTGGACAGTATGGGACAAACTGCAGAGAATCTGGCATCCCTTTATAAAATTACCCGTGAAGCGCAAGATCAGTTTGCGTTACAAAGCCAGATGAAAGCCGGCAAGGCAATTCAATCGGGACGTTTTGCCCGCGAAATTATTCCGGTTGAAATTCAGGCAAAAAAGGGCCCGATAGAAATCTTTAATCAGGATGAATTTCCAAAACCCGATACCAACATAGAAGGACTTGCATCACTCAAGCCGGCATTTAAATCTATAGAAGAGGGGGGTACGGTTACTGCAGGAAATGCTTCGGGATTGAATGATGGCGCTGCAGCATTGTTGCTTGCTTCTGAAGCCGCGGTTCTGAAAAATAAATTCAAGCCGCTGGCCAGAATTATTTCTTCAGGCGTTGCGGGGGTTGAGCCCAGGTACATGGGTATTGGACCCGTGCCTGCATCAAAAATTGCATTGTCGAGAGCCGGGCTGAACATCGAACAAATGGATATCATTGAACTGAACGAAGCCTTTGCTGCTCAGGTATTGTCATGCCTTCGCGAATGGAATATAGATGCCGAAGATCCGAGGATTAATCCCAATGGTGGTGCTATCGCATTGGGGCATCCATTAGGTATGAGTGGTGCACGATTGCTGTTGTCAGCTGCACTTGAATTGCAGATTCAACAAAAAAAATATGCCTTGGTGACCATGTGTATAGGAGTAGGTCAGGGATATGCCTGTGTGATTGAACGCATATAAGTACAACTTTACATATCAAATTTGATTATGGTACAAAAAGAAAACTTTTTTAAAAATGAATACATTCCTATCCTCCAGAATCTGGATTCGCAAGCGATGGGCAATTGGGGCAAAATGAATGTTCATCAGATGATCGAACACATGAGTGATGCATTCCGCAATGGCAATGGAAAAGATGTGTATTCGGGAATTCTTTCTCAGGAAGAACGCTTGCCAAAAATGCAGGCATTTTTATTGTCCGATCAACCCTTTAAGGAAAACACTAAAAACATTCTGATGGGCGAGGACCCTTTGCCGGGGAGACATCCGCTTGTAAGTGATAGTCTTGCAGAGTTAAAAAGTGAAATTGACCATTTCTTTACTTATTGGGATCAGCATCGGGGAGAAATTCTGCGCAATCCTTTTTTTGGAGATCTGGATTATGAACACTGGGTAGCTTTACTTTATAAACATGCCAAACATCATTTACTCCAATTTGGAGTCGTCATTTAATGAACTAAATACTAACAACTGTTTGTTTTGAATAAATAGAATTCTGTTATGCAAAAATTGATGAATTATGCTTTAGGGGAGTGGACTGAGGGCAGCGGGGAAGGTCAGATACTCGAAAGTGCTATTGATGGGAAACCCATTGCCTTAGCTAGCAGTGAGGGCCTTGATTTCTCTTCTATGTTGGAATATGCACGCTCGACAGGTGGCAAAGCATTGAGAAAAATGACTTTTCAGGAGAGAGGCCGGATGCTCAAAGCTTTGGCATTGCATCTGACTGAAATCAAAGCAAAATACTATCCGATAAGTTTTCAAACGGGAGCAACTAAAACCGACAGCTGGATAGACATCGACGGAGGAATTGGGACTTTGTTTGCATATTCCAGTCTGCGAAGAAAATTACCCAACCAGTTTTTTATTCCGGATGGCGAAGTTGCGAATCTTTCAAAAAATGGAACGTTCATCGGTCACCATTTGCTTGCTCCGAAGCACGGTGTTGCGATTCACATCAATGCTTTTAATTTTCCGGTGTGGGGAATGCTCGAAAAAATTTCAGTGAATCTGTTGGCCGGGATGCCGGCTGTTGTAAAACCGGCTACGATCACTTCGTATCTGGCAGAAGCAGTGGTGCGTGACATCATTGCCTCCGGGATTTTACCGGAGGGTTCACTACAATTAGTTTGCGGAAGTGCCAGAAACATTTTGGAAGGAGTGATGTGTCAGGATGTCGTAACATTCACAGGATCTGCAGCGACTGGACGTTCGTTGAAATCCCAAGCGAAGATCATTGACGAATCCGTTCCTTTCAACCTTGAAGCAGATTCGCTAAACGCGAGTGTTATGGGCCTGGATGTAAAACCTGGCAGTGCCGATTTTGATATTTTTGTGAAAGAAGTTCATCGGGAGATGACTGCTAAATGCGGACAAAAGTGTACTGCAATTCGGAGAATCATTGTTCCGGATCAAGTCGTAGAAGACCTGCAAATCGCGCTTGCCCAAAGACTGCAAAAAACTGTAGTCGGTAATCCCTTCCACGAAGAAGTTCGAATGGGTGCTCTTGCCGGTAAAGCACAATTAAATGAAGTAAGGGAACGCATTGCTCAGATGTCAGAATTTACACCTATCGTTTATGGAGATCCATCCCATGTTCATGTCATCGGAGCAGACGCAACTTCCGGTTCCTATTTATCTCCCGTACTTATGTTGAATGAAAAACCGTTCGAGCATCTGATCACACACGAATTGGAGGCATTCGGACCGGTAGCTACAATTATTCCTTACAAGTCAACCGATGAAGCCGTTGAAATCTGCAATTTGGGAAAAGGTTCTCTTGTGACCTCTTGCATCACTTCAGATGTGGGCATTGCCAGGGATTTTGTGTTGGGATCTTCTGCCTACCATGGAAGGATCCTCATATTAAACGAACAATGCTCCAAAGAAAGCACCGGACACGGATCGCCTATGCCTTTATTGGTACATGGGGGCCCCGGACGAGCTGGAGGAGGAGAGGAAATGGGCGGACTTCGCGGAATCAAGCATTACCTGCAGAGAACAGCCATACAGGGAAGTCCGGATATGATCACTCAAATCACCAACGTTTACCAACCTGGCGCCGAGCGAAAGGAATCTCCGATCCATTTGTTCCGTAAATATTTTGAAGAACTCCGTATTGGAGATACCATAACCACTGCAGGCCATACAGTTTCTGAATCCGATATTACTTTGTTTGCCAACGTAAGCGGGGATCACTTTTATGCACATATGGATGCTACTGCTCTGGAAGATACCATCTTTACAGGCCGTGTGGCGCATGGCTATTTCATTTTATCCAAAGCAGCGGGGCTGTTTGTAGATGCAAAGAAAGGTCCTGTACTTTTAAATTACGGACTCGATGAATGCAGGTTTACCAAACCTGTTTACCCCGGAGACACCATCCATGTAAAACTTACCGTAAAAGAAAAGATCGATCAGGAAAATGTCCTCAGGATTCCGGCAGGAGAAGGAGATCCTGATAAATCAGCCCGTGAAATACCTTGTGGAATTGTCCGCTGGTTGGTTGATGTGCTCAATCAAAATCATGAATCAGTTGCAATTGCCACGATACTCACCATGGTGAGGAAGAAATGATGGATTACAGTTTTCAGTTTGCAGTAAATAGTTGAAAAGTAATTCATCATTGGTTGATTTAAAATAGATTGATCAGCGCTGGATTGTGAGGATGTGTTCTTGATAATAAAGTTACGAACATCTGTTAGTTATTATTTTAAAACAATGATATACACTGAAAACTGACAACTTTTTGATTCCTTCCTCTTTACGCACGCTCCGTTCTCCATTAACCCAATTCATGCAATGGAATCCAGTTTCTTAGCTTAAATGCGTAAGGCTGAAGGCATAATCATTATGCATTAACCATTAACCATTATCTACCCTCCTTCCCTCCTTAAAATATCCTTTCCGCTCAATATTGCTGGCGAAAAAATTGATTGAGATCACTACAAACCAAAGGAAGAGAATTTGCTGAATGGAGATCAGGATTTTAGCATAAAGCGTTTGTGGTACAAAATCTCCTAGCCCCAGGGCTGTTGCGTGGGATATACTCAAATAGATCCCATCAAACCAATGCGTAAAAGGATGATTGAAATGGGTGCCATGAGAATACAAGGCGCCGAAAACGAGGATAAGTTCCATGTAATTCAAAAAGAGCAACAACATCGCACGGCGGTAAGATCTGGGTTGCATGTGGGAATCCGAAGCAAAAATCAATGCCGGTATGTAAAAAACAGTTTCAGCTGCTATCCAAATCATCAACCAAAAGATGATGGGGTTGTATTGCCAGTTGTTTAAGATTACAAGTAAAGGAAAAAGAAGCTTCAGCAACACACAAAAATCAACTAATAGGTCTTTGTAATGAGGACCTATTTTGTCTGCAATTTGTTTAAGGTGACTTAAAGGAAAAAAGAATTGAATGCCAGCCAGGAATAAACGAATGATTTTTTCGAGTCCGAAATCTTCGTGATGTTCGTTGTTCCAAATGGCTTTAATATTTTGCTTCCTTCGATCGACATATTTATGGCCGGGTGGGTGCCTGTGTTCATTGTTGCCAAAAAAGAGTTTCCTGATAAAGTGATGCATGTTTTTGAATTGTCTTTTGTAAAGATACAACCTCCTTTAATTTTAAAATAAATCTATATATGATCTATCGTTAATTTTATTTTTAATTGAATTGAATGCTAACTTTGAATAATTTGAATAACCGAATAACATTCCGGATATTTTGTCAATCCTGTTGGAAGAATTGTTATTTGGACAAGAGGAGTTTTTTCGGCGTGATTCCAAATTGTTTTTTAAAAGCTTCGATAAAATGGCTGATATTGCTGTAACCCATTTCATGTGCAACTTGCTTCACTTGTAAATTTTGTTCAGTCAACAATCGTCTGGCCATTTCCATTTTGTATGCGATGAGATAGGAGTATGGCCCTTGTCCGTATATTTCTTTAAAGCCGGCTTTGAGTTGAAATTCATTGAGTTGAACCGATTTGGCTAATTCCGGAATGGTGGGAGGATCTCTGAAATTTTCCAGAAGGATATTTTTGGCATCTTTTATTTTTCTGACGGTAAGCTCATTTTTCAGAAATGGGCAATAATCGGACTTGGTATTTTTTTCTGCATACAACAAGCTGAGTATCTCTAAAGATTTAGCCTGAAAGAACAAGCGGTTTAATGGGTCTATCCTGATTTTTTGTTCGAGCTGTTTCAGAACAATATGCAATTCTCCACTGATTTCCAGTTCTTCGTAAAATTTATGTTGAGCATTTTTTGGATCAAATATCGCAGCAGATTTCAATCCCGGGTGCGGATTAAAAAGCTGATGCAATTTATCCAGCCGGATGCTTAAATGGATCAATATCGTCTCCTCTGAAGACCGAAGTTGAACCTTCAATTCTTCTTCAGGTTGATAGATCACAAAAGCATGATTTTGAGGTAGCGTTCTTTGGTAGTGGGGACTGAAAATAAAATTGGTCGGTTCATCGATGCTGAAAATGACCTGTACCTTGGAGGGATATAAAGTTAGAAAATGGCCATCTTGAGCAGGAATATCTCTAATCGCTGAAAGCTGAAAATCCCGATCTTCATAACAGGTTTGAACGACAATTTTCGGGATATTTTTATTTTGGCTCGCATCAGATTTTATAGAGTCGCCCATAAAATATTTATAACTATTTGTTAATTAGTACAATATAAAATTAATTACATTGCAAGATAAAACTTTTTAGGGTAGTTATTTTACCATTAGGGTTATTTTTTAGACTGTCGCTTCAACAACTTTGCGGTCTCAATGGGCATTGCGGCAATTATAATTTTAACACTATGCGGTTCTTTGGCTTTTGGTCAGGGGGATACACTCCATATTCCTGAGGTCATTATATCCGCAACGCGAACCGAAAAAAAACTGGCTGCTGTTCCCATGCCTGTATTACTCGTTCAGAACAGGGAAATCAAGCTGACAGGGGCTTCCCGCTTGCAGGACTTACTCGCTGAACAACCTGGACTTAGTGTGGTGCCTCAGGTGAATGGATTTGGTAACGGACTACAGGTCCAGGGATTGAATCCGGATTATACACTGGTTATGGTCGATGGAGAACCCATTATAGGAAGGCTTACCGGAAATCTGGAACTCAATCGTTTTGCTCTGGGTAATGTCAAACAAATTGAAATCGTAAAAGGTCCGAGCTCAAGTTTGTATGGCTCCGAGGCTTTAGGAGGCGTTGTCAATATTCTCACTCAATCGGCAGCGTACAATAAACTTCTTGCAGAAATAAAATACGGAACACATCAAACCTTTGATCTGGGACTGCAATCGCATTTTCGCCACCGCAATTTTTCAATGGCTGCATTTGTGAATCATTACCGTACAGATGGATTTGATTTATTTGAGAACAATTTTGGTCAAGTCATTTCACCTTACTCCAATACCACCGTGCACCTCAAACCCAAATTGGAGTTAAAAGCCGGTCATATACTTACTCTGGATTCGAGGTGGTTCAGAGAAGTTCAGGACAATCGTTACCAGGTTATTTCGGGTAATGATTCCATAAAAGTTTCCGGCAGCGCATATGTAGAAGATTATAGTTTAAATCCCCGATTAAAATACAAACTTGGATCCGATGCATTTTTAAATTTCCATTATTATTTAAGCAGATATCATACGAAAACCAATTTGTTTGAAATTGAAGATGATATCCTATATTATACCGATGAGTTTACCCAAATGTTCCAAAAACCAGAAGGAATCCTGAATTTTAAGTTGCACGAAAAACATACATTGACTGTTGGAACCGGGATGCATTTAGAATCGGTATCCACTTCGCGTTATGGAGATGCTGAGCGGAAAAAGCAGGAAAGCTTTTTTCTTTTTGCGCAAAATGAATGGACACCGGACGAACATTGGGAATTGGTGGGAGGTTTGCGTTTCGACCGGAATCGGGTATACGGCAACCAGTGGTCTCCCAAATTTGCCGTACAATATAAATGGAATGAAAAATTATCTTTAAAAGCTTCAACCGGGACTGGTTTCAAAGCGCCTGACTTCAGATACCTGTATCTGAATTTTAAAAACGCCGCTGCGGCCTATTCTGTATTTGGGACAGAACAAGTTGTTGCTCAGTTACGCGAACTCGAAGAGAAATCAGAGATCCAGATGTATTTTACTGATCCTGAAGATATTGGTGTGTTGGATGCCGAACGATCGTTAGCTTTTAATGTGGGATTAAATTACAGATGGAATAACAGATTTGAACTGGACATTAATGTTTTTCGCAATGAACTGGAAGGTCTGATTGAAAGCATTCCAGTAGCGGTCACCACTAACCAACGGAATATTTACTCCTACGATAATATTAAAAAGGCATTTACCCATGGACTTGAAATCACATGGAAAGGCAAATGGGAAAATGGATTCCAGATAATGGCTTCTTCACAATGGCTGGTAGCAAAAGACAAAGAATTGGTCAAAGCTATTGAAGACGGACAAGTCTTCGGGAGGGATCCTTTGACCAAAGAGTCGTACAGGATTCATCCGGGAGATTATTTTGGTCTGTATAACCGGTCGAGGCACACCGAAACCTTAAAACTTTTTTATACTCCTTCGAATGCCAAATGGGATGCCAGTTTTAGGATTACATACAAAAGCAAATTCGGTATCCAGAATTCAGCCGGAAGTGTACAAGGCATCAACAGGCCATCATCCGATATCAACGGGAACACCATTCTGGATCGTTACGATCAATTCGTAAATGGTTATTTTCTGATGAATGCCAGTATTGGAAGAATCATGGGTCCATATTTTTATATGCAGTGTGGTGTTGAAAACCTGGGAGATTACACAGACCCTTACAATCTCCCTCAGCTTCCAGGCAGGTTGTTGTTTGTTAAATTGAATTTTAAACTTTATAAAAATAATACAATATGAAATGGTATTTAAAATTGATGACACTCGGATTGTTGACTTTTATTATTTCCTGTGATGAAGATGATGATCCTGCGGTAAGTGGAGTATTATCTGTGCAAGTGAACAATTTACCTGCAGATCCTCCAACGGGGTATGATCCGAATACCGGAGCGCCTATTGGTACAACGAATAAGTATAGTTTCTTCCGGTTTTCAGACAGCACCATTGTCGCTGGAATCGATAGCGCAACAACCAAATGGGATATTGGATTCAGAGCTCAGGACATTATTGTGAATTCAGGATCCAGTGGGCCGGGCAGTGCAGCTGCTTTTACATTTACAGGTTTATTTAATGAACTGGATTCAGTTCCGGCAGACAGCATATTCAAACAAGATCAGCTTGGGTCTCTGGCTATTGGAAGAACCTGGTATAATTACGATCCCGTGGCTATGGTGTTGATTCCAAAACCCGGAAGAGTAATTGTTATCCGAACTGCTGACAATAAATACGTCAAGATGGAAATCCTGAGTTATTACAAAGACTCACCGGCAAGTCCGAAATTTACGGATCCGGCAAGGTATTATTCATTCAGATATGTGTATCAGAAGGATGGAACTACGAGTTTTAAATAAATGCAAGGATGTTTTTTTTTTGGTAAATAGTTAATACTATCGTTTCGACCCGGTTTTCAGTAATGATACCGGGTTTTTTGTTTCCTATTCGATTTCAGCTTCATTTGGCCGAAAGTATTTGTATAAATCTGATTTTGCCAAAGAGCCTTGAAGTCACTGCGTTTTCCAGTAGATGTTTTGTAAAAACCGAATCGCTCCGAATCCCTGGTCCGTATAATAGATATTAAATTGATGGGCATTGTCGTCGTTGTAGTAAACGGATTTTATTGAATTCTGGCCCAGCATCAGATCATCTTTGTACAGATACCTGATGGTATTGAATGGAATAAAACCGCGATCGAGTACCGGAAATTGCATCAATTGAATTTCACCGGAATTTTCAATGGATATAGAGAAGTTCAAAAGGTCTGCCAACAAAGGACCATCGTAAGTGCTGTGTCGTTCGTCAAGGACGACAGTTAATTGAATATTGATGGCGTTCACGGGATGAGCTTTGTTTAGATTGTTGTACTTGAATAAATAGGATTTTGTAGAGTATCCAACAGGTCGTTTTTGTAAACTGTCCTGGGGACACACGATGTAAAATTGGGAATGATCAATGTCAAGTACCTTCTTGTATTCAGTCAGTTGAAAAGATAAACTATCTTCTGTCCTGGATTTAAATCTGAGTATTTGATCAGGCAGCTCTTTTATCCAATCAAGACTTGAATTTGCCGGCCAAAAAGTCTCGAGCTTCAGAGGGATGACGCAAGGGTTGTACAAATCATCAGAAGAATTTGTACAAGATTGAAGTGCATGAAAACTTAATATAAATAGCCAGGCTTTAGCTTTTGACAGATAAATTTTTTGATTTAAAACCCGAACAATGAATTTCTCTGACATGAAAGAAAACGATTATCCAATATTAAACGTCCTACAAAATAATTTGTTAACATAAAACATTAATCAAACGGAACCCCGAATTCTTTTGAATTTTGTTTAAAATATCTTTATGAATATAAAATATTCCTTGATTATCAGTTCTTTAGCTTGTTTACTGCCTATGGCAGCATGTAAAAAGGACGCCCCCGTCCAATCCGGAAGTGAAACTTCCCAATTGCAAGATGTGAATGATACCAAGTTGCCTACCTATGCAGTCACCCTCAATGGTAACCCTTTAAAAGAAATGCCGGAGCCTGATTCCATTAAACAATCCTATATCAAATCTTTGGATGATGCCAGAGCTTTTTACCTGGGCAATCTTTCGAATGTCAAAGGTTATGTGGATTATGGAAGAAAAGCACTGAAGCTTGGTTTTGCAGAAAACGCGATCCAGGTTTTGAGCAAAGGAATCGACCAGTTTCCCAACACGGCAGACCTTTATTATTATCGGGGAATAGCACATGTTGTTGGAAGACAATTTCCGGAAGCCGCAAGCGATTTTTGGAAAGCAGGGAAAGCCATCGAAGGACAAAAAGATGCGCGGGGAATACTGGAAAAAACGGAAGAAGAGAAAAAAATCGATGCCACGCTTCAATACGAAATCTATAAATGGATGGGTTTGGCTTTTCAGTGTCAGGGTGATTTTTCAAATGCAGAAAAAATGTACGAAGTCTGTGGAGATTTTTCGACCAATTCCGATTTGTATTGCATGTCTTACTATTGGCAATATCAAGCATACATGCGTGCAGGTAGGGAAAAGGACGCGCAATCCATTTTGGAATCAGTTACTCCAAAGATGTACATTACCCCGCCTACTCAACCATATCTCGATGCATTATTGTATTATAAAGGGGAATTAAAGGAATCGGATCTCGTAAATCTGGATGAAGCACCCGGATCCTCATCAGAAGCATATGCCTGGACCATAAAAGCCTATGCAATTGCAGTGAAAGCAATATTGGATAAAAAGGATTCACGAAATCTGGAAGTCCTCAACAAGATCGTTGCAACTCCATTCTGGAATCAACCGGCATACATTGCTGCAGAAGCAGACCATCACAGACTCAAGGGCTATAATTACGAGCAAATGAAAGGTGCAGAATTGAAATCTGGTACAAAGAGAAATTGAAATGGGTGGGTGTGATGATTTACAACTTGTGATAAAATAGCGTATGTCACTTCTTGTAATGCGTGAATTATAATGTATTACTAACGAATGTTAGTAAAATAGTTGAAAAATAATATGGTTACCGGATTGTTTAAAGAAATCCGTTGTGTGATTAAATTCAGCTTGAATACAAGTTAACATCCTTGCCTTTTCCCTATAAGCCTTAAAATATTACACACTGCCCACTGCGAACATCATCCTGGCTTTTCGCTTAATTTCTTTACCTCATTCGTCTATAATTTTCCTGATTTCGTCGTAGATTTCGGATGATTTGGAATTTAGTAGCGCAATACTATGTTGCAATGATGTAAAACTGATCGAATAGATCAGAAATCCTATGGTAAAACAAATTAAACTGAAGTTATGAATTACGCTTTGAAAGAAAAACCTTTTCAGGCCATATCAGGCTGGTGGGTCCTGTTGGTAATACTTGTATTGCCTTATATTTTATGGATGAGCCATAATCTGGTTTTGTATATTATTGGAGGGATTGTATGGTTGCTGCTCCTTTTAGGGTTAATTGTGGTCAATCCCAACGGCTCCAGAGTTCTTATCTTATTTGGAAAGTATGTGGGTACCATCCGGGAGGATGGCTTCTTTTGGGCGAACCCTTTTTTTGTAAAGTGTAGTTTATCCTTGCGTGCAAGAAATTTCGAGAGTGATCGACTGAAGGTCAATGATAAGCGTGGCAATCCCGTTTGGATTGGTGTGGTTTTGGTATGGAGAGTGAAGGATACGTTCAGAGCGCAATTTGAGGTTGAAGATTATATCCATTTTGTTAAAGTTCAAACCGATGCTGCTGTCAGAAAACTTGCCGGAAGTTTTGCATACGATCACATAGACGATCATGAAGAAATAACTTTGAGGTCATCTGAGGAGGAGGTCAATCGTGTGCTTGAAAACGAATTGACGGAACGACTTAGTTTTGCAGGTATTGAGGTGCTTGAATCGAGAATTGGGTACTTGTCTTATTCTCCTGAAATTGCAGCCGCGATGCTTAAACGTCAGCAAGCTGAAGCCATCGTTAGTGCCCGCTACAAAATAGTGGAAGGAGCCATCGGTATGGTAGAAGGGGCCCTCAAGCAATTGGACCAAAAAGGAATTGTACAATTGGATGCTCATGAAAAGGCGAAACTGGTAAGTAATCTCATGGTGGTCCTTTGTTCCGAAAAAGAGACCACACCGGTTGTAGAAACATCAGCATAAATTGAGATATTCGATGATCTGATTTTTTACAGGGGTATTGACAAGACTGAATTGGCGGTTGTAGTTTAATTTTGCCTCATGACCCATGAGGAATTTCTAAAATTGTCGGATGGCATACCCAGAGAACCCGGGATCTATAAGTTTATAGGGCAACATGAGGAGATCTTATACGTAGGGAAAGCAAAGAGTCTCCGAAATCGCTTGGGCTCCTATTTTGGAGATAAAAAATACATCGCAGCCAAAACCAAAGCATTGGTTCGCAATGCATTGAAAATCGAATACACCCTTACTGAAAATGAGCAGGATGCATTCCTTCTGGAAAATTCTCTGATCAAAACCCATCAACCGAAGTACAATGTGATGCTGAAGGATGGCAAGACCTATGCTTATGTTTGCATCAAAAAGGAAGCTTTCCCAAGGGTCTTTTTCACAAGGAGAGTGATCAGAGACGGATCGACTTATTTTGGACCTTACGCATCGAAATACAAAGCCGAGATCATCATGGACCTGGTGAAAAAGCTGTTTCCCTTGCGCACCTGTTCACTGAACCTTGCCCCTGACCAAATAGCCAAAGGGAAATATAAAGTCTGTCTGGAATATCATATAAAAAATTGTTTGGGTCCCTGTCAGCAATTTGAATCTTCTGATCATTACGATAAAAAAATACAGCAGATTAAAAATATACTCAAAGGACATTTATCTGTAGTCCGAAAGTTTTTAGAAGATCAAATGGAATCATATGCCTCTGAAATGGAGTTTGAAAAAGCTCATGAGAGTAAAATGCAGCTTTCTGCCTTTGAAGATTATCAGGGCAAGTCTACAGTGGTGAGTACAAGTATTCAGGATGTGGATGTATTTTCGATAACTTCGACGGATCAGGAGGCTTATATTCATTTTATGAAAGTTATCGATGGAGCTGTCATCCATACGTATACCATGGAAGCTGCAAAAAATTGCGACGAAGACGAATCGCAAATTCTTTCTTTGGCCATTCCAAGGATCAGGGAAAAATTTGACAGCATTGCTCCGGAAATTATCGTTCCAATAATGGTGGCTCTGAACGATGAAACTGTACAAGTTGTGATCCCAAAGCAAGGAGATAAGAAAAAATTATTGGACTTGTCGAATAACAACATCGAATATTATAAACTGCAGAAACGAAAAGAGCAACTGAACAAGACCGGAAAACTCAGTCACTCGGAAAGAATTCTCCATACGCTCAAAGACGATTTGAACATGACTGAACTGCCTATGCATATCGAATGTTTTGACAATTCTAATATCCAGGGAACAAATCCTGTAGCGGCCTGTGTAGTGTTTAAAAATGCAAAACCAAGCGTAAAGGATTACAGGCATTACAACATCAAATCGGTAGTTGGCCCCGACGATTTTGCATCGATGGAAGAGGTGGTATATAGAAGATATAAGCGATTGCTGGAAGAACAGCAACCACTACCACAACTGGTCATCATCGATGGAGGAAAGGGACAACTTTCGTCGGCCATGATTTCTTTGGAGAAACTGGGATTGGATCGGAACTTAACAGTTATTGGAATTGCGAAACGCCTTGAAGAAATTTATTTTCCGAACGACTCCATTCCCTTGCATATCAATAAAAAATCTGAATCGCTGAAACTAATTCAACAATTGAGGAATGAAGCCCATCGGTTTGGTTTGAATTTTCACAGAAATCAGCGATCCAAAAAATTTATTCAGTCGGAGCTTGCCAAAATCAAGGGCATTGGTGATAAAACCATATCAAAATTGATTGGAAAATTTGGTTCCGTGGAACAGATTAAAAAAGCAAACCCTGAAGAAATTTCAGACCTGGTTGGAAAAGATATTTGTGCCAAAATCCGTTCTTATTTTGATTTAGAAACAGGGGAACAAAAAAGCGAAAAACCAAATGAGTAAGAAAATTGCGGTGACCGGAGGATGCGGATATATAGGAAGCCATACCCTGGTTGACTTATTGCAAAATGGATATGAAGTATTTAGCGTTGATTCACTCGTGAATTCAACCGAAGTATCTTTGGTCGGAATTGAAAAAATCACAGGCACAAAAATTAAAAATTACAAATTAGATCTTGCAGATCCTCTGGCCTGGCAGCAATTGCTGGAGTTTGAAAAAGATGTATCCGGGATTATTCATTTTGCAGCCTTAAAAGCAGTAGGCGAATCAGTCGAACAGCCATTAAGATACTATGATAATAATTTGAATGCACTGTTGAATGTTTTCAAATGGATGGATCTTGGATCAGTGCCCTATTTGATTTTTTCTTCGTCGTGCACCGTATATGGAGATCGTTGTGAATTGCCTGTAAGGGAGTCTCAGGCATTTGGCAAAACGAATTCCCCATACGGAAAAACCAAACAGATAGGGGAGTGGATGATGGAAGATGTCCTGGCAGCGCAACACAAACAAGGTATTAGTTTGCGTTATTTTAATCCGGCAGGTGCGCACGAATCCTCGTGGATAGGGGAGGCACCAAGCAATCCAGCCCTCAACCTGGTCCCGGTCATCACCGAGACCGCGATTGGAAAACGCGATACGATGACCGTTTTTGGAAACGATTACCCGACACGCGATGGTACTTGCATCAGGGATTATGTTCATGTGATGGATCTGGCCAGAGCTCACACACTTGCCTTGAATTATTTGATCGAAGGTAAATCGCCAGTTCATTTCGATGCATTTAACCTGGGCATTGGGCAAGGCCTGTCGGTTCTGGAAATGATCGAAGCATTTGAAAAATGTGCGGAACAGAAATTGAATTATAAAATGGGTTCTCGAAGGTTAGGAGATATGGCTGAAGTTTATGCTGATGCTGCGAAAGCTTCTGCATTGCTTGATTGGAAGCCCCTGTTTGGAGTTGAAGATATCATGCGTACTGCATGGGAATGGGAGAAAAGGAGGGGGATATAATAGTTCACAGTCCCGACTTCTTGGGGCTGATAGATTTGCCTAATTAATCTTCATGTCGGGAGCAGTTCACAGTTATTGAAAGTTTGATGAGAAAATGTTACTAACAATTGTTCGTTAGTGGTTTCATCAGAGTTTCAGATAAAATTAAACAGGTTTTTTCTTTTTCGGGGAACAAAATCATTTTATAAAGAAGACGTTTCGTCGTTTCGTCGTTTCGTCGTTTCGAAAAATCGTGTTTAAGAACTAAAAGTTCCTTTAAATTAAAATTAAATATATTTTTTGAAATTCTCTATTCATATGTCACCCCTACGGGGCTCGAATTTATGATATTTCCATTCTCTATTAATATGACACCCCTACGGGGCTGGATTTAGATTAATCTAATATGCCTAAATACTTTATGCATTCTCTATTTATATGTCACCCCTACGGGGCTCGAATTTATGATATTTCCATTCCCTATTAATATGCCACCCCTACGGGGCTGGATTTATGATATTTCCATTCCCTATTAATATGCCACCCCTACGGGGCTGGAATTTGGTTAAATTAATGTTCCTGTAATCTTTATATAATCGCAATTTTCTTCCCGACATAAAGGTGATGTATTTCTATTTCAGCAATTTCATGTCGGGACCCAATCTCTATTAATATGTCGCCCCTACGGGGCTGGATTTATTATATTTCCATTCTCTCCTCGCTTTCAGCTTTTCGCTTTCAGCTTCTTATCCATTCTCTATTGACATTCCACCCCTACGGGGCTGGAATTTATGATATTTCCATTCTCTATTCATATGCCACCCCTACGGGGCTGGATTTAGATTAATCTAATATGCCTAAATGCTTTATGCATTCTCTATTTATATGTCGCCCCTACGGGGCTGGAATTTATGATATTTCCATTCTCTATTAATATGCCACCCCTACGGGGCTGGATTTTGGTTAAATTAATGTTCCTGTAATCTTTATATAATCGCAATTTTCTTCCCGACATAAAGGTGATGTATTTCTATTTCAGCAATTTCATGTCGGGACCCAATCACTCCGCGCTTTCTGCTTATCGCTTTACGCTTTAAGCTTCCTATCCATTCCCTATTAATATGCCACCCCTACGGGGCTGGATTTAGATTAATCTAATATGCCTAAATGCTTTATGCATTCTCTATTTATATGTCGCCCCTACGGGGCTGGAATTTGGTTAAATTAATGTTCCTGTAATCTTTATATAATCGCAATTTTCTTCCCGACATAAAGGTGATGTATTTCTATTTCAGCAATTTCATGTCGGGACCCAATCTCTATTAATATGTCGCCCCTACGGGGCTGGATTTATTATATTTCCATTCTCTATTAATATGCCACCCCTACGGGGCTGGATTTTGGTTAAATTAATGTTCCTAATTACTTTTCTCCATCATCTATCATCCATTCTCTATACTCTATACTCCATACTCTTTTCGCATAGAGCTTTTGGCTTTAATCTTTACTCTTCTAAAGTACAGTCTTTCCAGTTATTGCAACTGAAATAATTCAGAGCTGATCCGGTCCGCTTGCGATTTTCCTTTTCTGGTTAAGATATAGCTGTTGGCGGATACGTGTATTTCTCCATTACCTAAATGCCTTTTTATTTCTTTGAGGAAACGCTCTGCAAATTGAGGAAATTTCATTTCAATTTGGTGGAAGTCTACGCCTTCTTTTTTTCGTAAATTCAATAAAATGTATTCATTGTATTTATCTGTATCACTTAACACTTCTGATTCGAAGTATGAATTTTCTTGCTGAATGTTTTGTATGTAGGCATTGTTGTTTGAAATATTCCATCTTCTGCATAACCCATCAAAGGAATGTGCTGACGGACCGAATCCAAAGTAAGGCAAACCTTGCCAATAGCTGCTGTTGTGCCGGGATCTGTATCCCGGCTTTGCGAAATTGGAAATTTCGTAGGCTTCGAATCCGCTAGCTTCACAAAAATCGAGGATCTGATACATTTGCTCAATGGTGTTGATGTCTTCAACAGGCTGCAAAATGTCCTTTTTATATAAATGAACCAATGCTGTACGTTCTTCCAGTGTCAGTGCATATGCGGAGAAATGAGGAGTTCCGGATTTTTGAATTTGTTCCAGATTGAATTTGAGCTTTTCTGAATTTGAACCAGGAAGACCGTACATGAGATCTAAAGTAAAATTAGAATAATTTGCTGCATTCACCTGATTCAAACTTTCCAGAGCCTGCTTAACGGTATGGGTTCTGTTCATCCAATTGAGATCTTCCTGATGAAAGGATTGTATTCCAATGCTTAATCTGTTGATGCCGCATGTTTTCCAGTCTCGGAGTAAATCTGTGTGGATGTCATCGGGGTTTGCTTCCAGTGTAATTTCACAGTCCTCGCTGAGATGGTAATATTTCAGTATGGTTTCGAATAATTTTTCGAAAATGTTTGGAGAGAGCAGCGAGGGGGTTCCGCCTCCCAGATACATACTTTGAATGCCGTACTCGAGAGCTTCGGGAGCGCGCGCACTTATTTCCTTGAGAAGGGCTTGCATCAATGCGTCCATGGTAGTCAAATTTGTACTGAAATGAAAATTACAGTAGCTACATTTGCGTTTACAGTACGGTATGTGGATGTAAATTCCAGCGAATTTTTTATTTGATATGTTCAGATCATTTTGCATGGGTGTTATGAGTTTGTGTATATCCTTGTTTTTCACGGGCTCACTATTCTCGCAAAAAACTGTTTCGTTACAGTACTTTTTGGATGGAAAGGCAGCACCCGAATTTTTTCCAAAAATAAAGGATACCCTTGAATTATCCGATCATTTGATTGATTGGATACAGTTGCAACAGGCTAAAGGGTTTTTACTTGCAGGATTGGACTCTGTGGTTACGCAGCTGGATACCATGAAGGTTTACATGAATAAAGGGGATGCCTACCATTGGCAATTCAGCGATACCCAAAATGATAGCCTTTTGTCTATTCTTTCAACCGAATTTTTTACAACCGATTTGTTAGATTCTACAGATTATTTTACAAAGTTGATGAAGCCTGTCGTAAAGGAGTACGCAGATCGCGGTTATCCATTTGCACAAATTGTACTTCAGGCGGCCAGGAAGAGCAAAGATACTTTTGTGATCCAGGTCAATTTAGACAAAGGCAAACAAATCCATTTTGCTCAGGCACAGCAGGCAGACAAACCGTTATTCCGGGAATATGTATTCAACAGGCAGATTGGAATACATCCGGGTTCATTATTCTCGCATACGTTGTTCTTAAACTCAGTGGACAGAATTATGAAATTGAACTATGTGAGCCTGGAATCCAAACCACTGATTGTATTTCCGGGAGATTATTGTGTAGCGCGGTATTATCTGAAAAATGAAAAGTCTTCAAAATTTGACTTTTTATTGGGCTTAAATCCAGTTAACGGCCCGAATGGGAAATCATACAGATTAACAGGGCTTGGATACTTCCAATTGTTTAACCTGATGAAAATGGCGGATGAGTTGGTGATCAAATATGAGAATCTCAGCAACAACGCACCTAAGTTTTTATTGCATTTTAAATTTCCTTATTTACCAGCCATTCCTTTGGGTCTGGAGTTTGATCTAGGATTATCCCGGTTTCAGGAAAATTATTTCGAAAACAGACAGCAATTAAGTTTGACATACCCGATAGATATATCTAGTGAAATTGGATTAAGTATTTATAACCGAAGTTCAGATCTTTTAAATGCGGATACGGCTTTTGTGATCTCAACTAAACGTCTGCCTGCAGTATTGGATTTCACTAATTTCATGATCGGGTTTCGGTTGAGACATCGCAATTTGGACCATACCACAATACCGACTAAAGGAATATACATATCTGCAGCCCTCCATTATGGGAAGAAAAAGTTCGAACCTAATCCACAATTATTAGCTTATGATTCTGAAGCCGTTAAGCTCCGGCAACAATACGACAGTTTAAACTTGAATAACAGGCAGGCCAAATTCGAACTTCATTTAGAGTCTTATTCAAAGTTTGCAAGACGAAATGTATTCAAGCTGGCTCTGAAATCAGAAGGCTATTTAGGCGGTAGCTTCATTCCCGAAAATGAAAAATATCGTCTGGGAGGTTCGCAGAATTTGAGAGGTTTTGATGAAGATTTTTATTTTACTTCGATATATGCACTTGGAAGTTTAGAATACCGCTTTCTTCTGGACAGGCAAAGCTTTCTCAGTTTATTTAATGATGTTGGAGTTTTACAAATGGGGACATCTGATTCAAAAAAATGGAATGTATTTCATGGGTTAGGAATGGGAATTCATTTTACAACTCCAATTGGATTATTCTCATTGCAATATGCCGTGGGCCAGGGCCCTGGATTGTCCTTTGATTTAGGCAAAGGCAAAATTCATTTTGGTTACTCGGTATTGTTTTAATTGCACCCTTGTTGATTAAGTCTTCAATCCAAACTTAATTTTTTTTAGTAAACGCAATAGTCTGCAAACCAGATTGTCATTCCAAATGTATTGATAATAATATTCTTTTTCTGCGCCAAAGCCTTTCATGAAGTAAGCTACTCCGGGAATCATGCTTCCTTCAAAATCTAAAATGTTATCTGTTGCTGCATTCAACCTGATAACTTCATTCAGTAAAGCATACATTGCAAATTGGGCTTTTCCTTCTTCATTTGCAAAAGAAAGGTGATAGATGAATCTGTTGTTATAATGTGAAATAAAACAAGCGGCTATCGTTTCACCAGCTTTATTGTTTGCCATTAAAATCTCTCCATGGCCTCTATCCATGCAAGCCCTGATCAGGGAGGAAAGATTCGCATGAGTCTTATATTTTCCGGGGATATCTTTATTGCTGTAGCGAATATACAATTCAACAAAGTGGCCAACATCCCTGGAAGAAAGAATCTGATGCTGATGTTTAAAAGCAGACTTCAAATTTAATTTATGTCCTTTATGAAATTGCTTGCTCAGCTCTTCATAGGTTTTGTTTAGCGGAAGCACATAATTGATTCTGCGGGTGGAATCGATTCTTTGATTGGCAGTATTGACTTCTAAAGGAAGGCAAATGTTGCCACATTTAAATTTTAATCTAAGCAGATTGATCAATTCTTTTCCATCTGGCAGAACATCTCCGGGAATTTCTATTTTCTGCATAAAAGGTGGAATGAAAACCCGCCAGACTCCAAATGACTTGAACACGGGTAGGTAACAATTGTAATTTCCTAAATCTAAGACCTGAATGAAATGAGTAATTCGCGATACAAACCAAGCTTGCTGAGTGATGTGTGGTATTTGCCGGAGTAATCCGTTTTTTTGAAGATCGTCTTGCGATTTAATTTCCCGAAGCACCATTAGATGTATCCGTTTTATTTTTTTCTGGAAAGACTTAATCCATCGCGTAGAGGAATCACAACAGTTTCCCAGGCATCAGAATTTCGCAGTCGTTCGTTGAACTTGTGTAAGGCCAATGTTTCTTCATCCTGTTGTGGGTTCAGTACTTTTCCATACCAAAGAACATTGTCTGCAATGAGCAAGGCTCCATTTTTCATTCTGGGTTCTAAGCAAGTTAAAAAGGAATCGTAAAGCAATTTCGCCGCATCCAGAAATACAAGATCCCATGGCAAATCGAGTTTTGGAATAATCTCCAAAGCATCGCCTTTATGCCATGTTATTTTGTGATTGATGGGATCTTTGCCAATGATTTGTACACGTAAATGGTCGTAATCGTTGGCAATCTCAATAGAATGCACCTGGCCCTGTTCAGACAAGCCTTCTGCGAGACACAAAGCGCTGTATCCTGTAAAACTTCCTATATCGAGTACATGAGTTGGTTTTATCAGTTTTGAAAGGGTACTTAAAAATCTTCCCTGCAATTTTCCAGAGATCATCTGCGGAGAAATGGTATTTAGAAAAGTACTCCTTTCAAGCTGGTTCAATACTTCACTTTCAGGATGACTCATTTGTTCGCAATAAGTCATAATCCTTTTGAGGTATTTTTGTTCCATCGTTATTCGATAAGGGTAAGATCTCCGGAAATAATAAGGGATTGTCCGTTTTCAGTATACTGAGCAACATACAAATAAACACCCGGTGATTGTTTTCGTCCGTTGCGATCCAAGCCATTCCAGCCTTGTTCAGGATTATTGGATACAAAGGATTCATTAAAATACAAACGGTTTCCCCACCGGTCGTATATACTCAAGGATTGCATGTTTGTTCCTGAACCAAAATCAATTGGATAGAAAAAATCATTGATATTGTCGCCATTGGGAGAGAAGACATTCGGAAACCAGATTCTACTTACTTTTTTTATCCGGACATCTATACTTGCTTCGGCAGTGCACCCATTGGTGTCGGTCACTGTTACGCGGATGGTTTCATCAAATTCAGCAGTTACGGATGGAGATAAACAATCATTGCAATCAAGTTGGTCCGATGGATTCCAAAATATACTTTTTATTTTGCCCGGATTCGTTAAAATAGTTAAAATGATTTGAGCTTTTTCATTTTCCAATAGTTCTATTATGGGCGGAAGAGAAATGCTCAGGCTGTCTTCTTTTTTAATTTCTGTTTGGACTTGAAAAGTACAACCGTTGTCGTCTTCGACCTGCAGCTGGTAACTACCTGGAGTTAAATTCCCGGAAACATTTCCTGTAAAATATGACATACCATTGTCTAAAGTAAATCGGTACGGGGCTTTTCCACCAATGATCTGCTGGATGAAAATTCGACCGCTGACATCCAGACAATTTGCATTTTGTGTATTAGCCAGTAGTGCGTGGATACGTTGTGTATCCTGTACAATTTGTACTGAGTCTGTAGTGCGGCAACCAGTTCTTGGATTTATAATCGTGCAGATGTACCAACCCGGATTAGGCGTGTTGAATTGCGGCAAAGTGTAGTTAAATCCATTGGGTCCTTTCCAGATCATGTTGAAACCCTGCAAGGAAGAGGAAGCTTTTACAGGAACTGTGCTTCGCAGACAATTGATGGTATCTGCTGATAAACTGAGATCGGGTTTCAAGGTATCGGCATGAATATTTACCGATTTGGTAAGCATGCACCCATTCGTATTTTTTACAGTTAATTGATACAAGCCTCCAAATTGTATCGGAGGATTCCTAAGAATACTCTTGAATGTTCCGGGTCCGGTCCAGTTAAATTCCAAATCCGGATCATTGCTGGTCATTTGTAAAAGGATGTTTGTTTTGATGCAATTCAGCGTATCAGGTAACAAACTAAAATCAGGAAGTTTTTTGAAGTCAAAAATGGTAATGCTGTCTTCAGATATGCAACCGAACTCATTCGTAAACTGGATTTTATATAAACCACCTGATTTAACAAAAAGGGAATCATCTGAAATCTGAGTTCCATCGGGAATTTGCCAGTATAATTTTCCTGTCGGTAATGGCGATGTATGGCGAAGCAGGGCAATACTGTCATTACAATCGATTGTATCCCGGATTGAAAAAATATGAACCGGAAATCTTTGATTAAACTGATAGATGTTAATCTGGCCGGAATTTTCGCAACCGAGACTATCGGTGATTGTCAGGAAATACAATCCGGAAT
This sequence comes from Saprospiraceae bacterium, assembly GCA_016716185.1. Classification (NCBI taxonomy): domain Bacteria; kingdom Pseudomonadati; phylum Bacteroidota; class Saprospiria; order Saprospirales; family Saprospiraceae; species Saprospiraceae bacterium. The sequence goes on from JADJWV010000002.1 coordinate 788,837, forward strand.
CCTGTATTTCGGGCGATGCAAGTGTACTTGTAAAACCATTGGGTCCCTTCCAGTCATATCGGACATTCTGAGTCTGAGTCTTTCCAGACAGATTTAGTTTGATTTTTATACACGTTAAGGTGTCATCTTTTACCAACAGATCCGGTATTTTATCTTTTTGGATGACCAGGATGCTGTCTTCAAAAGTACAACCATTATCAGCTGTAAGCAGGAGTTTATAAATACCTCCGTTTGTGAGTAATGAGATTGAATCGCTACTCATGAAACCAAGCGGACCTGTCCAAACCAAATTCTTTGTATTTGCAGAAATATTTTCAGCACGGAGTTTTGCGGAAGATTTACAGGTGATGGTGTCAGCTTTTAAAGTTGCATAAGGCTTGATAAGATTTTCCTGTATTGCAATTGCATAACTGGTGGTGCAACCATTTTCTGATGTGACGGTGAGCGTGTAAATCCCACTTGCCTGAAGGTCGATATTTTTTTGATTCGAAGAAAATCCTGATGGTCCAATCCATTTGTAATTTATGGTTTTACCATCATCAGTTACGATGGGACTTACCGTGGTCATTAAACAATCAATCGTATCTGAACTAATTTGCAACAATGGTTTTGAAGTATCTGCTAAAATATCAATAGTAGCGGAATCCACACAACCATTTGCTCCGGTTGCTATTAAGGTATACATTCCTCCTGCACGGACAATAGGATTAGATTGAAAAGATGTAAAGCCCTGAGGCCCTTTCCATAGATAATTGATTACATTGGAAGTTTGTGAATTCAATACCAGGCTGTCTTTTAGACAGTTGATGGTATCGGGTATGAGTTGGAGCAAAGGTTTAGTCGTATCGATGTAGATCAGTACATCTTTTGATAGTTCGCAACCGTTGGGGCCCTTCACTGTAAATTTATATGTGCCTGGAATATTGGCCTGAATATCAAATACGTTTGGAAAATTTCCCTGAGGTGTCAACCATTCGTATGATGCTCCGGGAGTGGTTGTTTGACCACTGATGTTTATGAATTTATGAATACAAGTGATCGTGTCGTTGGAAGAAACAAAAATATCCGGAACGTTAGAATCTTTAAAAACATAAATGGAATCTTTGTAACTGCAACCATCTTTGGTAAGCAAATCAAGGTAATACCAACCTTCATCTGTTACGAAAGGTGAAATTGAATCTGAAATAAATTGGTTGGGTCCCTTCCACTGGATGTTTGCAGTAGTATCTGTGGACAAGCGAATTTGTACGGTGTTTTGAATGCAGGTAATGGTATCTGCTGAAATCTGCACGTCAATATTTTGATTACTCGATTTTACATAAAAGGAATCCAGCTCTTTACAACCCGAACTATCGATCGTGGTGAGGTAATACCATCCGGTATCCCGAACGAATACTTTAGTTGCACTGTCTTTTCTAAAACCGCCGGGACCTGTCCAGTTGTATTTTGGTTTTTTTGCAATTGAACTGGCTTCCAGTTGTACGCTGTCTTTAGAGCAACTCAAGCTGTCGCCTGAGATTTCTGCTTCGATGAAACTGCGATTGTCTTTGACTTCCAATTTTGCAGAATTTTCACAGCCGTAGGTGTCGGTTACTTTTACAATGTATTCTCCGGGCTCAGTAATGTTGAGATTAATGGCTTTCGTACTGAAATAACCATTGGGTCCTGTCCATTCAAAATCGACTCCGATTCCTTTGGATGAAGCCTCAATTCTTGCAGTGAGATTCTTACAATCGATGTCGGTGTTTCTAACGGTAACATCCGGTGGACTCACACTTCCTTTTACTTCAACCATGGCTTCAGATTCGCATCCAAATTCACCCATTATTTTGAGTGTGTATATGCCCGGCGAATCAATAACAGGATTTAAAGATTTATCCCCGCTTATTATTTTTCCATCTCGTGTTGTCCACATGTAAGTTATTCCAGGACCTTGTGAAGAGCCTGATGCATCAATAGTTATCGGTCTGTTCAGGCAATTGATTTCATCGGGAGGAGTGATGTCTGCAAGTAAATCATAAACTGTCACCGTCACTTCATCTTTTTCTTCACAGCATTCCTGTACGATGATATCGTCAATTGAGCACATGCTAGCCGGGCCTTGCCCACCATAATTTGCAAAACAAATATCGGCGGTAGTAGATGCACCGCTATTCCAGGTAAAATTGCCTTTAGCTTCAAGACAAAGTCCACTGATTGCGTCCACCGTGCCAATCAGATTACCATTTATTTTTAGTCCTATCGTGGGAGGCGATCCAAAAATGTAAAGAATGCCAAATACTTTGTATTCAATTTTGTATTCTGTGTTTGGATTGACATTAATGGTTTGGCACCAAATATTGGAACCTGATCCGGTTGGGGTGATTACCAGGGTAAACGCCCCAATACTTGGTGTACAACCAAATGCCTGGGCAATTTGAGGAACACTCATGATCATATAGCCACCTGTTGAAGTGATCAGATTATTCACATTGGTATAAGGTGTATATTGACTTGTTGAAGGTGCCAGATTACCGGTTTCAAATCCACCATTGGTAATAAGATTAGAAGATGTCGCTTTCGCAGTTAAAGTATAAGTGGTGGTTGTCGATGGATTTGCAGTGGGTTTGAGAGCATTGGAATTACTAAGTCCATCCGGAGGTTCCCAAATGTAATTCGTGCTGCCGGTGACGGAAGCATTTAATTGTTTTCCCTGACCGGCACATATCGTGATATCCGGGCCGGCATTTACGGTAATGCCGCAAGCGTTAGGCATGGAATAAAGTTTCTTCGGATCAGGATATGTAAATTGCGCATTTATTGGGAGCACTGACCAATTGACCAGAACCAGAATAAGAATTTTATGAATTCTCATTTGAGCAGTGTTACATCCCCTTTGAGAATAATTTTCGTTCCATTGGCTAATTCTGCCTCTGCCCAATAAACATAAACGCCGGGCAGGCATTTCTCGTTTTTTGATGTTCCGTTCCATCCTCTTATTGCATCATTTGGTTTGATGTCTGTTGTTGTAAAAATTTTATTTCCCCAGCGGTCAAATATTTCCATTATATTTATCGTGCTTACGTCCGGATCAGAGCTAATGAAATAAAACCAATCATTGATCTGATCGCCATTGGGGCTAAAAACATTAGGAGCCCAAATCTTAGGGGCTTCAACTTTGACAAGTATCCTTTTTGTTAACTTACAACCGTTCGTGTCTGTTACGGTTACTTCGTATTCTATTTGAAAGGGAGGGCTTGCAACAGGATCTTCACAATCTGTACAGCTCAGGAAGTCGGGTGGGCTCCAACTGATGCTTTTAACAAGTTTTTGATCGGATAGAATGTCTAAATCAAGAACCTGGGATTTTCCAAGTTTCAATGTGATTTCCGGGATGATGGACGTATTGATTACTGGTATATCTATTATTTCAAAAGATTTTTGAAAACGGCAACCAGCACTGTCTTTAACATACAGGGTGTAAGGACCTGAAGTCAGAGATGTAAATTGACTTTGGCGGGTAAAATTGTCTGGGTCATTTAATGAAAACAACAAACCATGATGACCTCCAATTACCTGTAAAATGTTCATGGATCCAAAAAGATTTCCACAAACAGGATGCTGCTGATCAAGCAATATATCGCTTATGATCAGACTGTCCTCGTATACATATTGATACAAGCGGGTTTCGCATCCGTTTTGTCGATTGGTGGCTATGAACTGAAAAAGTCCGCCTTTTCGTGTTTTATAAACCGGTTGATTGCTCAGAATGGTATTGCCTGCATCCGTCCATTGATAAGTTGCTAAGGGATTATTTATCTGTGCGACGAGAGTAGCTTCTTCACGGAGGCAATCGATACTGTCGGCCATTATGAAAACTACCGGAGCGCTTGTATCTATTCCTGCATAAATTGTTTTAGTCGATGTGCAGCCATTTGCTGCAGTGGCAACCGCCTGATAATTTCCCGGAATACTTACCAATATACTGTCGGAAGAGTTTGTAAAATTCAAAGGACCAGTCCATAAATAGTGAATCCCTGGTGTTATACTTTTTGCCAATAAATTTGCTCTGGAATTCAAACACGTAATGGTGTCGCCAATTAAAATCAGGTCGGGAGCAATGGTATCTACTGTCACCAAAGTTTGTGAAATGCTCATACAATAATTGGAAGCGGTTACAGCAAAACTATAGTTTCCACCAGTCCTGGTAAGTAAATTGTTTCCCTGCTGCACCTGACCGGATGGCAATGTCCACATGCCAACCAAACCCACGGGAAGAATTTGTGCTTGAATCAATGCTTCCGGATGTGTACAGCTGATTGAATCTCCAAAAATCCGGAGGATGGGTTTAATGGTATCCTGTACAAGATTGAATGAGATCTGGCTTGTACAATAATTGGCAGCAGTTACCATAACCGTATAATTGCCACCTGATGTAAGGGTAGGTTGAAGGAGTTTACTCGAATAACCCATAGGTCCATTCCAGATTAAATCTACCGGTATCAGACTGGACTGCAATGTTGGTTTCCATTCAGTGGTGGCACAATTCAGTGTATCGGTGTCGATATTCAGCACTGGTTTTATAGTATCCTCCAGAATGGTGATGCTGGCTTCAGATTTACACCCTTCCGGACTTTCAACCTGTAAGGTGTATGTTCCACCGGTTTGGATGGTGATGATGGAGTCTGAAGAGCTAAATCCATTAGGCCCTGTCCAATTAAAATTCAGGCTGTCTCTGTTTGTTTGACCATGTAAAATGGTACTGCGTTTTTGGCAATTCAACGTATCGGCTTGCAGGTAAATATCGGGCTTGCGGATATCCTGATAGATCGTTAATATTATGCTGTCGCTGCATCCATTTGTATTACTTACGAGCAGTTTGTAGTTTCCGGATTGAGAAGTAAATGGATTATTTTGAAAGGAACTGAAACCACCCGGTCCTGTCCAGTAATAAGTTGCGTTGGGCTGATCAGCGAAGGCGTTTAATCTGACACTATCCTTTTTGCAATTCAGTGTATCACTTGAATATTGAATCAGTGGTTTTAAGGTGTCGATATAGATTTCTATACTTGCGTTTGACTTACAACCGTTAGGCAATATCGATGTGACGTGGTAGGAACCTGGAAACTGGACTTCAGGTTGCCTGGCAGTGTCTGAAAAATTTCCGGGACCTGACCACAAATAGCCCGAATTAAAGTTGTCACTTAGTTGTAATTTCAATTTCTGCTTGATACAAGTTAAGGTATCGTCCAGAACCTGCAATAGTGAATGAATGGTATCTATTTCTATAAGAACGTCATGGTTCGTCTTACAACCATTTCGACCCACTGCAGTTACGCTGTATTTTCCGGCAGCAGCAATCTCCAAACTGTCTTTAAAAATTTCATTTCCTCCCGGATCTTTCCAGCTGATGCTTACATTAGGGTCCACATTGCCTGACAGCAAATTAATTTTTGTTTTGATGCAATTTAACGTGTCGTTGTTTGTCAATAAAGAAGGATGCATTGTATCTATGGGAACCAATATTTGAATAGTATCCGGACAACCATTGGGTCCGGAGGCATAGAATTCGTAGTTCCCGGGTTCAGAAGTTTGTATATTAAATGTATCAATGATTGAAAACCGGTGAATACTTGACCAGCCAAATTTGGTAATTGCCTTATTGGCGTTCACAGCAATGATGACAGAATCTGAAATGCAGGTAATGGTATCTGTTTGATATTGAAGTATGGGTTTATCCTGGTCTTTGTCGATGTGAACACTGTCTGTTTTTATGCAGCCCGATGGAGATGTTACTTTTAAAAAGAACCATCCACTGTCGACAGTTTGGAAATGATCTGCTTTTACATTGAAATTATTTGGACCTGTCCATTCAAAAATCGAACCAGGTACCGATGACATTCCTGTTACAGAAGAAGTGTCTGATATGCAGTTGATGGAGTTGGAGTTGATGCTGATTTTAGGATTGTCTGTGCGTTCGATCACCTCTACCGAATCAATGGTTTGGCAATTATATTCGTCAGTGATGGTAAGTGTGTATTTTCCGCCACTGGTGACAACGATGGAGGGATCCGCACTCGTGAATCCATTGGGTCCTTCCCATTCGTATTCCAGTGGAAAAATTTTGCTTCTACTGTTTATGGAGGCTGCCGGAGTATTGCATCCTATGGTATCTTTAACGATGAGCTGGAGATCGGGTGGTTTAATGTTTCCAAATACGGTGACGTATTCTGTTTTACAACAGTTTGGTAATGGCGAACAGATGGTGAGATAATATGTTCCCGGACCTTCAATGGTGGGAGTCAGGGTCGTTCCTCCGGATATTATTTTTCCATCAGAGGTGGTCCATTGATATTTCCACCCCGTTCCCGATGATGAACCCGTTGCATCGAGCTTCCATCGTGGTTGATCGCAAGTCATGATATCCGGATTTTCAATGGAGATGATAATTTCTTCGACTTCAATTTTCATGGTGTCTTTGATCTCGCAAATTTTGCGGAACGTGAGATCGTCAATTGCAAAATCATTTCCACCCGTTGCGGTATTCAGATTGACAATGCAGATTTCTGCGGTTGTATTGGATCCTGAATTCCAGCTTGCCTGAAATTGTTCCCAGGAACAGTTCACCCCATTGGAATTAAAAATATTTCCAATGTTGCTCCCATTGATTGAAAACTGGAGGATGGGAGGGGAGGCAGAAACAACTGAAGTGACCCAGGCTGAGAAGATATAATCCATGTCCGGCATCACGTTTATGGTCTGACACCATACATTTTGCAAACTTGCTGAACCGTTCAACACCATCATCATTCCCGAGCCGCTGGTGTGATCGCCGCAAGGTGCAAAACCCGTATGTCCGAGCTGCGGATTGTTGATGACTCCATAAGTACCTTCGCAATCCAGATAACCAAATCCGTAACAGGACGTCATCCCCAACATATAATCGGTTGTAAATCCTGTATTGCCAGCCTCAAAATTGCCATTGGTAATGAGATTGATGTTGCTTAGTCCCCGCGCTGTGAGGATATATTCAATCGGACCGCTGACCGTCGCTTTTGTTACAGGAGATCTTGGATTACTGAGGCCTGCCGGAGGCTCCCAAAAAATCTCCTGAACACTTCCGGTTACTTTTCCGTTGATCATCACCATTTCGCCGGGGTTGCAAACTTTCAGGTCAGGTCCCGCATCAACACTGAAACTGCATTGTGAATGTGAATTATACACATTGAATAAAATGCAGATACAAAGTATTTTGACAGTTAATTTCATCCACTCGTAAAAATCAAAAATACAAAAGCTAGGCCAAACTGAGGGCTTTTTCAAGATTGATTACACTGTCTTCCAGGAGAAATTGATCCATGGCTCGTTTGCGACCGGTTTGACCCATGTGAATCCGCAAATCCCTGTTTTCAATGAGCGACTGCAAATGATCTGCAAAAGCATGGTAATCATTAATATTTGCAAGAAATCCCGTTTCTCCATGTAAGACAATTTCAGGATTGCTCGATATATCGAATGCAACAACCGGTTTTTGATGCATCATCGCTTCAACCAATACAAATCCGAATCCTTCCCACTCAGAGCAAAGAACAAATATGTCGATGTCTTGCATGAATTTATTCATGTTTTCGACAAAACCGGAAAGTTCAACAAACTGGTCCAACTGCAGCTCCAGGATACGATTTTTTAAGTCAGTTTCGAGTTCTCCGGTACCAGCAATTTTTAGCTGAAAAGGGATGTTTCTTTTGTGCAGGATATTTGCGATTTCGAGCAGATGCATAAATCCTTTTTGTTTGGTCAATCTTCCCGCACTGCCAAGGACGACGGGATCTTGATTTTTTTTCGTAATATCGGATGCAGAGAAATTTAAATCATGGTTCTCAATTGGATCAATTCCATGGTACACAATTTTGATTTTGGCTTCAATGTTTTTGCTTTTAAGATATTGTATAATTTTTGATTTGGTTTCCAGAGAATTGGCAACGATATGCGTGATAATTTTTTCAAAATAGAATCTGTTGATAAAACTGTTTTTTACAGGTACAGCGAGGCCTCTTAAATAAACAATTCTTTCAACCCCCGCAAAATATGCCCCCAGTCCGGCTGCTTTCATATCCTGAGATGAAGAAAAGATCAACGTATCTGTTTTTGTTTTTTTAAAAAATTGACAGATTTTATAAATTTTATAAGGATTCAAAAAATCAAATTTTCGAATGCGGAAATCAAATACAGGTAATTGGGATGTCTGGGCTTTAAGTTTCAACGGAGAGTCTGGGTCTGTGGCTATCAGACACCGATGGTTGTTCCTCCGGAATCCTTCTGCATATTCCAAATGCAACTTTTCTCCTCCACCCCAGAATCGATGACTGTTCCAAAAACAAATGTTGTTCATAATTTCATTGACTAAGGGAGTAGATGGTTCATTGCTATTAATATTTTTCCATTACAAGAGAATAAACCAGAGGTATTTTTACAGAAATGTGATTAAACCTGAATTTTCCAGGCTCAAACTCCTGCATATTCGGCATGAAATTACAAGGAGAATAATCGTATTCGCGAAAATCAACGAGCTTCAAATTGGATTGCAGCAAGGCCGTCACAACTTCATCGAGACTGTGATTCCAGGTTATAGACTCCAGCTCCTGTTCGTTATTCCTATCTGCATAGGATCCTTTTTCTACTTCGTAAATGGGCTTTGAATTAAAATAGTCATAAATCATTTTCGATAACTGATCGTCGTATATCCAGACCATTGGATGAAATTCGGAAAAAATAAAACGACCACGGACTTTTAATGCATTTGAGACAGTCTGAGCCCATTTATTAAGATCGGGTAACCAGGTAATGGTCCCATAACTGGAAAAAACAATATCGTATTTTCCAAAATGTTCAGTCGGAAGGTCGTAAACATGGCAACAAATAAATTCAGTATGCTGACCCGTGGCAATAGCTGCTTGCCTGGCGGTTTCTATGGCTTTATCGGAAATATCCAAACCAGTAACTTTTGCTCCCATTCTGGAAAGGGAAATGGTATCCTGCCCAAAATGGCATTGCAGATGAATAATGGACTTTCCATGAATGTCGCCCAGTAATTTTTTCTCAATCCCAAACAAAGTATTTTGCCCGGCTAAAAACCCTTTTTGATCGTAAAAAGCTGATTCAAGATGGATTCCAACCCTCTTGTTCCATGCTAATTTATTGCGTTCAGCATAAGCTTCAAATTCAAATAGTTCTTTATCCATCAGCTGCAAAGATATTTTAACAGTCTTGTAATTGATGAATTTTTGAATAGCGCAACAATGGAATTTAAAAATTTGTCCTATCTTGTTTGGACGTAAATTCAACACATGAAAAGAAGATCCATTCTCAAAGGAGTGAGTGCACTGGCACCTGTTGCATTTTGGCAGCCTTCTGCATTAATTGGTCAAATGGAAACATCTTACCGTGCTTCCCTGGATCATTTTGACAAGCTCGATGCAGCATCCATGAATGAAGAAGATTTCTGGAGCCTCATCCGCGAAGCTTATAGTTGTTCGCCAAGTATCATCAATTTCAACAACGGAGGGGTTTCTCCACAACCCAGAGTAGTTCAGGAAGCCGTTGAGTTTTACAATCGCCTGGCGAATGAAGCCCCTTCTTATTATATGTGGAGGGTCATAGATCAGGGCAGGGAACCCCTTAGGGAAAAACTTGCAAGAATATCAGGATGTTCTGCTGAGGAAATTGCCATCAACAGAAACAGCTCTGAAGCCCTTGAAACCATCATATTTGGATTGCGCTTGAAGGCCGGTGATGAGGTTGTCCTTTCCAAGCAGGATTACCCGAACATGATTAATGCCTGGAAGCAAAGAGCACACAGGGATGGAATCGTTCTCAAATGGGTGAACCTGGAATTGCCCAGCGAAGACGATGGCTACCTCACAGAATCCTATATGAAACAATTTACCAACAAAACCAGGGTGGTCCATCTCACGCACATCATCAATTGGAATGGGCAGGCCTTACCAGTAGCTAAAATTGCTTCAGAAGCAAAGAAACGTGGTTACGAAGTCCTTGTTGATGCTGCTCACAGTTTTGCCCACTTGCCATTTAGATTTGACGAGCTTGGGGTAGATTATCTGGGGACTTCTCTTCATAAATGGTTGAGCGCACCATTTGGGTCGGGATTGTTGTACGTGAGGAAGGAAAAAATCAATAACCTTTATCCTTTATTGGCTGCGGCCGATCCCGATTCTGCCGATATCCGGAAATTCGAAAATCTGGGAACGCGTTCATTTGCAATTGAACAGGCAATTTCGAATGCCGTTGATTTTTACGAGCGCATCGGTGCTCAAAGAAAATATGAAAGACTTTATAGTATGCAAAAGTATTGGTCAGACAAAGTAAAGGATCATCCAAAAATTAAAATAAACCACCCTTTGAACAAGTCACATTCCGGAGCAATTGGCAATTTTTTAATTGAAGGTAAAACTGCCGAAGAAATTTCCATTAAGCTGTTCGACCAATATAAAATTCACACTGTGGCAATTCACTGGGAAAACATACATGGAGTGCGGGTGACGCCCAATGTATACAGTACCCATGCAGAATTGGATAAATTCATCAATGCAGTCATTAAGATTGCAGAATCTTAAGCGAACTATTATAAACTGCTGTTTAAGACGCGGGCATACTTTTCAAAAACGCTTATCAAATTCAATGGGTAGTGCCATGCATGGGCATTTATATGCCTCTTGCATTTCATTTTTGAAACTTACCAACTGCTTAAAGCTTATCTTGTACGGTATAAGGTTTGGATGACCGATTTATTTAAGAGGGTGCAAAGTTTGTGCCGAAAGTGGGACTCGAACCCACACGACTTTGAGGGTCACTGGATTTTGAGTCCAGCGCGTCTACCAGTTCCGCCATTTCGGCAAACTTTAAAATGGGACACAAAACTAAACAGCTTTAGCAATATTGAGAAGAAATCGCTCTTTTTTTACGAAGCAAATACATATTATATATTTACATAATATGTATTGATCAAAGACTTATCTTCAGATCTTCAATTTCAACATTTTTAGAACTAATCCATTTTCGACAGCCGAGTTGGCCACATTGGCAAGCAAAAGGTTCAAGATCCGGATGCATGAATAATGCATAATCCAGAGTCAATTCTTCATCTTTCGAAATTTCACGAAGGGCAACGACATTGAGTCCTTCAAATTTTGTGTTGGGAACACAGGAATGATTTTGTGGGGCCCATTCCGTAGGATCGTTATCCCATAATATATAAACACCATTGCCTACGGGATAGGCATATTTTCTAAACAGTTCTTTTTCGTGCGCAGTCCAGTTTTTTTGAACATAGGATTGCGTTACTATCCGTTGACTTTTTTCTTCGCCCTTAAACAAGATTTCTCCTTTTCTGATTTTTTGATTTGCATATATCCCATATCCGGAGCTGCCAGACTTTTTCAAATAATATTTTTTCTGCTTTTTTTGGTGCCTTTTCATCCCTTCTTCGATGATCATCTGTAAAAATCCCGATTGTCCGATGGGATCATTTTGCAAAATGAAATCAGCCGAGCCTTCATAGCCATCGGAATAAAATACCGAACAGGTGAAATTAGCTTCGAGAAAAAACAATTTTCCTTTTGGATTCATCCTGAAGTCGAGCCTTGCATATCCTTTTCCACCGAATTCTTTATAAAAGGTGGTTGCAGCTTTTTTTAATTTGCGCTCGAGGCTTTCGTCTCTTACCGGAATGTTGCGCTCGGGATGAAGGTCCGAAGTTTTTAAACTATATGTCTTAAAGCTCAGGTCGTTTGGAAAATTATACTCAACGGGTTTAAAGGCGATGCATTTTTTTTCGTCCTTCGGATCGGAAGCAACCAATACTGTGAATTCTCTGCCGGCTATATACTCTTCAACGATGACCTGGCCGAATTCTTCCAGGAGTTGTTTAACTTTTACCAGCAAGGATTTTTCATCTTCGACCAGGGAATGTTCGTCAATTCCGAGGCTATCCCCGGCTTTAGCTGGTTTTACAAAAAGTGGAAACGAAACACTTTGGGTCAGTTCATTCAGATCTTCGAGATTGTTTACAAGTTTGTAATTGGGTGAAGGAATGCCCGATATGGCAGCCACATATTTCATGAGCTCTTTCGAAGGGTCGTAAAGTTCCATAGTTGGGCCCGTGTAAGGAAGATTCAACAATTCCAATGACTGAATCACATCTATTGAAGGAACGTCCCATTCAAGATAGGCTTCACATAAGTTTACATAGATATCGTAATCCCGACCGGATAATTGTTTAAGTTGCTTATAAGTAGTCAGTTTATTCAACAATACATGATCTACCTGATGACCTGGCAGAAACTTCGATAAGTTTCTTGTCGGATCGTAATTCTTATAATCAACTATGGACGAACTATAATCAGGTTGTAAAACGCATACTTTCATATGGGGAAATAGGGTAGTTTATCGGATGATTAACGGGTTGACAAGGACTCCATTTCAAATCAATAAAAAAAATCATGTGAAATTAGATAAACTTTTTTGAATCGCCTGTTCAATTATATCTAAAATCAGATTTTCATATTTTAAATTATACAAACGCAAAATAGCACCAATCGAAGTATAATTCTCATCTTCAGATAATCCGCATTGCGCATTGACTTCGAGTACTTTAATGTCACCGGATTCCGAATCTTGTCTGAAATCGATTCGGGCGTATCCTTCTCCTCCAACAGCGCAATAGGCATCGATACTTAATTTGCGGATCGCTTCCTGAAGTTCAGGTGTTACCTGATGATAATTCCAAAGTACACGTTCTTGTTCCAAAGGACTTTCATCGTTATAAAATTCCCATAAACGGTCGAACGAAAGGATTTTCTCTGTCACGGGTAAGGAACTTTCAAATGCCCTTTCCACTGCCGGATACACTTTACACAATTCAGGATTTTTAAAACTGCCAACAATAAAACTGGTATATTCTGGTCCTGCAATAAATTCTTCTACAAATACTCCACCTTCGTACAAATCCCAATTTTTATAGTGGCGACTTCCTGATTGGAGATAGGATTCCAGTTCTGCCTGGTTATGGATTACGGATTTGATTCCAATGCCCAAACTGCCGGCTGAAATGGCAGGCTTTACAATCAATGGGGGTTTCAGTTGACCAAAAATTTCGGCAATGTTCAATTGGTTCAAATTCAATTCCATCCAGGGAGAAGTAGGGACTCTCTTTTCATCAAAACATTTTTTCATTGGAATTTTGGACGTAGTAATCCTGTAAAAACTTTCGCCGGCTCCTGTATAAATTATTTTACCCGCTTCCAATTCACGTACGACAGAGATTCCAGCAACCCCAATTTGTTCATCGCCATCGCATAAATTGAGGACAATGGGTATTTTGTTTTGAGTCTGTTCTATTTTTTTGATAACTGTCTGAATTTCACTCAGACGGACACCCTGCCAAATCCACTCCAACCCGAGCCTGGCGAAGACGGATTGATATTCATTGTAGCTTTGTTCAAAATCGTAATAATACTGGAGATCCGGATCGTCTGATTCCAGGACGGGATATAAAACCCAAATCAGCCATTGATCATTTAGCCCGGAAGCCTTGATATCAATCCTGGAAGACATGAATGCGTGTCTTCTGCAATTTTTGAGTTATAAAGTCTGTAAAGCGGTATTGAGCGAAATCATTATCGCTCAGATATTTCGCACCCTGGATTTGGCCAAGGCAAATGTCTGAACCGCAATGACAATCAAAGGGTTCGTCCATATCCCATTCGGTAGAGGGATAGAAAAATGAAAATTCTTCACCACTTTGAATATTCTTGACTGCTTTTAAAACGAATTCTTTCGTATCAAAAAAACAATTGGGATCGCAGCTGTGATTGATATACTCCAAAAACAAAGGTGCCAGAATGATATGCTTTTCATCCCCAACCTGCACCGTATATCTGGAAGGGTAGGGCAGCACTTCTGCAGCGGAAAAGTGGCAAATGATGCTGTCCTTTTTGAAATTCTTCAACGCAATCAATCCATTTTGTTGATGAGTGCCGTCAAATTTTATTTTCGCGAATTGGGAGTTTAGATATTGGTTATTGTTAGAAGTCATTAATAGGTTCAATTTAGTTCTGTGGTAATTGCGGATAAAGATAAGTTTGCTTTAATTTATTCATCAAATTTTTTTGTTTATTTTTTAACATTGGTTTATGTTGTTGAAATCCAGGCATCAGGGTATTCCAATGATCTTATGCATCTGGATACTCAAAGACCATTTTGGATGCAGCAGACAGTATTCTATAGCCTTGAGCGTGTTCTTATTTAGTTCCGGTCCATCCATGGGCTGAAGATAAAAGTGTCTGAATTCAAAATGTTCAAAGTCGGCAGGATTCAGGTCGGATTGTGGAAAAATGAACTTGAGTTCGTGACCTTGAGTAATGACGTAGTTTGTATTGGGTTTAGGACTCATACAGATCCAGTCAATTCCGGATGGGGCTGGCAAAGTACCATTCGTTTCAATAGCTATTTCAAATCCCTGCTCGTGGAGTGCATCGATGAGCGGCTTGTCGAGTTGGAGTAAAGGTTCACCACCCGTACACACTACATAAGGGATGGCATCTTTTGAATCAGAATGCCAAAGTTTTTTTACAGTGGAAGCGAGCTCTTCCGCTGTTGGATATTTCCCACCCAGAATGCCATCCGTTCCGATAAAATCTGTATCACAAAAATTGCAAATGGCTTTCAACCTGTCGGATTCTTTTCCATTCCACAGATTGCAACCGGAAAACCTCAGAAACACCGATGGTCTTCCGGATTGTTTTCCTTCTCCCTGAAGCGTATAAAATATTTCTTTGACTGAGTACATCTGTGCTTTATAAGCCCATTTACGAAAAGGACGGCGAAATTAAGAAAGATTCGCCAATTGATTAATTTTCAATAGGATTTGCAAAATATGTTTATACATTTTAATGCTCTGTATTAATATGAAGCCATACTTATTATGCGCTTAGTAAAAGCATCGAAGTTATTGACCTCCTCGACTTCATATGCCGACCAATCATCATATGTATTATACCCATGGCGCATGCCAAATGTTTTTGCTTGTATTTTATTTCCAAGTTCGAGATCAGAAATACTATCGCCCAGAAGGAATTGAACAGATGGGGTGGTGTCCGGAAAATCTTTATGAATGTTATCGATCATTCCTGTTCCGGGTTTACGACAATCACATAGCTCACTGGCCAGGTGAGGACAATGATATATGCCGTTGAGGCGTCCGCCATGACGCTCTATTTCATTCAACATGTATTGGTGGACTTCGAACAATTGATGTTCGGTCATTATTTTTTTTCCAATTCCTTGCTGATTGGTAACCACAAATAGATATTTACAACATTCAGATAATTTCCTCAGACCCTCCAATACACCATCCCGGAAAATAAATTCATTAGTGGATTGAATGTAAGCGCCCGGCTTTAATTCATTAAGGACGCCATCGCGATCCAAAAATATACAGATAGGTAATTGTTCTGTTTTAATCATGTCGAACAGTGATCATCAAGAAAGATTTTCTTCGACGAGTTCGCAGAGTATATGTCCAATCAATATATGAGATTCCTGTATCCTTGGAGTTGAATCAGATGGAACTCCAATCCAATATGTAGAAGCCGATTTTATAAGTCCGCCATTTTTGCCGGTAAGCCCTACACAGATCATCCCTTTGGAATTGGCAGCATTCATGGCAAGCACTACATTATTGGATTGGCCGGAAGTACTCAATCCAACAAGAATGTCTCCAGGTTTTCCAATCCCTGCAATGTATCTTTCGTATACCCGATCGTATCCATAATCATTGGCAACCGCAGTTAGATAAGAACTGTTGCAATGCAAGGCTTCTGCTGAATAAGCCGGCCTCTCTTTATAGAATCTTCCGGTAAGTTCGGCTGCAATGTGTTGTGCATCTGCTGCACTTCCTCCGTTCCCGCAAAAATAAATGCGGTGTCCTCGCTCCAGAGCCTGGCTCATTGAATTTGAGATCTGTAACAGAGTTGCCAACAGGGTTTCATCTTTCAGCATATTGGTTTTAACATCAGCAGATGCTTGTATGATTTCCTGAATCCTGTGAATCATGTTTGCTTTGACAATTTTGATAAACCAACTATTTCCTCTGCAAAATTAGCCCAGCTTAACTTCTTTTTTTCTTTATTTAGAAAGTCTCTAAATTTCCCGGCATCAGATGAAAAGAATTTTTGTATCGCTTCTGCAATTGAATCGGGGTTGGGTTCACAAACAAAGCCGGCCTTTCCATCCGGAACCAAATTGGCCAATGCACCTACTCTGGTTACTATCATGGGTTTTTCAAAATAATAGGCCAATGGGGTCACACCGCTTTGAGAAGCGGTCCGGTAAGGCTGAACGACGAGGTCACATGCACAAAAGAAATATTTGACTTGATCTTCCGGAATGAAATCTGAGAAAATTCTGACTTTTTCTTTCATCCCATATTTATTTATGAATTCATCATAACTTTCTCTGGCATCGTAGAATTCTCCGGCGATGACCAAACTGTAATTATCTAAACCCTTAAGGTGTTTGGCAAAGGACTCTAATAAAAGATCCAGTCCTTTATACTTCCGGATGAATCCAAAAAACAGCAATACTTTTTCATCTTTTTGAATTCCCAGATGTTCTCGCGCGATTTGCTTAGAAACCGGAGGACCAAAAACATCATATAAAGGATGATCAATGAGTACACTTTTAGCTCTAGGTTTGAAGGATTTTAACTCTTTATCGACCGTATCACTCATGCAAATAAACCAGTCCGAAACTTTTAAGAAATATTGAGTGAGCCAACGATCTCCAATTCTTTTTTCGTGTGGAATGATATTATCAGTGATGCAGATTATTTTTGAAAGATTGTTTTTCCTGATGATCCTCAGAATAGTTCCAAGACATGGTGCCATAAAAGGAATCCAATATCGGGTAAGTACAATTTCCGCATTTTCCTTTTTGATCCTATGGCCAATTCTGATCCAGTTTAAGGGATTCATGCTGTTTATTACCACATGAATTTTCAAATCTAAAGGTTTGGCTGTGTTTGCGTATTGGGTTTTTCCTGGAAATAAAAAATCAGGATACTGCAGTGAAAACGTGTAAATTTCAACAGACCAGCCCATGCTTTGAAATTCCCTGGCCAGGCGTTCATCAAAAGTCGCCAATCCTCCGCGAAGAGGGTGTGCCGGACCAATCAAAATGATTTTTGGCATTTCAGGAAATCTGATTGCTGATCAGGTAATGATTCCGTTCACTGGCATTGCGTGTAACCAGTTCGGCAAGGAAACCTGTAAAAAACATTTGTGAACCAATGATCATGGAAACCAGCGCAATAAAAAATGCAGGCCTTTGGGTCATTCCTACATGTCCGAAGGCGAGTTTGGTAAATGAGAGATAAAAAACAAAACAAAATCCAATAAAAAAACAGACCAATCCAAATGCACCAAAAAAATGCATGGGTCTTTTTCCGAATTTTCCAATAAAGAGGATGGTGGCCAAATCCAAAAATCCATTTACAAACCGGCTCATTCCAAATTTTGAATAACCGTATTTGCGAGCCCTGTGCTGTACAACCTTTTCTCCAATTTTTTTGAAGCCTGCTGATTTGGCGATGACCGGAATATACCGATGCATTTCTCCATAGATTTCGATAGATTTAATCACATCCTTGCGATATGCTTTAATTCCACAGTTCATATCGTGAAGTTTGACACCACTCATCCAGCCGGATACCGTGTTGTAAAATTTTGAAGGCAGATTTTTAGATAAAGCATGATCATGTCTGACTTTTTTCCAACCTGAAACGAGGTCAAATCCGTTTCTGGTGATCATGAAATACAATTCTTTTATTTCTTCCGGACTATCCTGAAGATCGGCATCCATAGTTATGACAACATTTCCTTCGCATTTTTGGAAACCTGTATGCAGTGCAGCAGATTTACCATAGTTTCTCTGGAACTGAATGGCTTTAAAATTTGGATAATTTACATTTATTTTTTTCATGACATCCCAACTTCTGTCAATACTTCCATCGTCAATGAACCAGACCTCATACTCGAGGTTCAATGGTTGCAAGGTTTTGAAAATCCAATCGGACAATTCCATGATGGATTCTTCTTCGTTGTATGCGGGTATGATGATCGATAAATCCATTTCTTTTTTTTAGGATGCTGCAGAAAATTAAAACGTTATTCGATCTGTCAGTATTTTGTAAATATTGTGGAGGGATCTTTCCTCTTTACGATCAATGCTATGAGGCAGGAGATGAAAAAATAGAAAACGATGGCCCCAAAAAACACCAACAAATATTGCCCCGGACTGGCGAAATCCTGGGTCTCTAATTTTTCAAGTTCCGCTTCTGCAGCTGCATCGCCAATCCAACCTCTCATTCTTTCAATCATTTTTACGGCCTCTTCTTTTTGCTTTTCCTGGAGTCCGGGATCAATAAATTTATACATGATCCAGGTAAATGGTATGCTTAGCAAACTGGATACAATTGAAGTCAACCAAATCGGAGTAAGCGATTGTTTCCAGCTGATGAATCCTCCAAGATCATTTCGTTTTGAAACGCCAGACTGATACATCATGTAAAGCCCGAAAAGAAAAAGTAAAATATTGCCGGCTACATTTTCGAGCATACCAACCAGATACAAAACCAAAATAGTTGCAATACTGATTGCCCCCCATATCAATCCATTTTTTATGGGTGTTTTATGATTTTCGTAATTGAACATATTCGATGATTTTATAGTTATGAAAATTAGGTCAGTTGATGATAAATATGATCCCAATTGCAATCATAAATTTATCATGATTGCGTCATTTCATTATAAAAATTTCCATTTGAATAGACGCCAAGTATTTTTCCCTTTAAATCTCTGTTTTTTAACGGACTGTTTTTGGAAATAGATCTCAGGTTTGAATCCATAAAACGAACCGTTTCCGCCGGATCAAACCAGGTGAGACTGCATTCGGAGCCTGTTTCAATGGGAGGATTGGGAAGATTTAAAATTGAACTTAAAGCATTGACTGTTTTGTCAATCCAGAGATCCAAACCAATTTCATCCATTAAATATGTACAATATGCACTAAAACAGGTTTGCAAACTGATCGCCCCAAAAGCTGAGGATTGGAATTCGAGGTCTTTGCTTTCGGGATCCCATGGACTGTGATCGCTTACAATGCAGTCTATGACACCCTCTTGTAAAGCCTTCACCAAAGCTTTTCGGTCGTCTTTGTTGCGCAAAGGTGGATTCAATTTCAAATTTACATTAAAATTTAAAAGATCTTCCGTATCAAAAATAAGATTGAATATAGAGACAGATGCAAACAAACCACTCCTTTGCTTTTTTGCATTTTTGATTATGCGGACCGCATCTGCGCTTGAAATTTTATGGATCATCAGCCTGGATTGGGCATATTCCAGCAAAGATATATCCCGGTGAATGCGCGACGATTCAGCCAGTGAAGGAATACCCATAAGTCCCAGATGGGTGCTTACATGGCCTTCGTGAATTTGGCCAAGACCTGCAATGGATTTATCCAGACTTTGGTTGATCAGCAAACTTTGGGGAATCAGTTTTAAATATTCCAATGCTCGAATCAGAAGTCCGCTGTTTTGTATGGATTGAGAACCATCCGAGAACGCAAGTGCCCCGGCTTCGTGCATTTGCAAAAGTTCGGCCATTTCTTCACCCTGGCATTGTTTGCTTACGGCACCAATGGGCAAAATAGTTACCGGGAGTTCTTTAGATTTATTCAGTATAAAATTAACTTCAGATTTGGATTGAATGCATGGAGATGTGTTTGGGAAAATAAATAGCTTTGAATATCCACCATAAATAGCAGCATCTGCCAGCGTGCTCAAAGTTTCGCGATGCTCAAATCCAGGTTCTCCTGATAAGCAACCCAAATCAATCCACGATTTGGAAATGCAACTTCCGGCTTTTGATAATTGAACTGCATTTCTTGGTTTGGAAATATTGCTGCTGATATCGCTTATCTTTCCATCCTTAATAAGTACATCTCTGGTTCTGGAATGATGCTTTCCACCCGGATCGATTATTTTGACATTTTTAAATAAATACTCCATAGATCATCTTGTCTTCCAAAAACGTAGTAAAAGGGATTCTATAAATATAAATATCAGGGAAGCTAAAACCAGCCACCACCAAAACATCACACCCGCTTGTTCTGCTTTAACCTGGTTGTAAATTTGTTCTCCGGATCCGGGCGAAAGAATGGTTGCAACGGAGTTATACTTTGCTTCGAGCTCTTCGGTACTCAGGCATTTTAAATCCGATTCCTTTCTTGGATCATTGAAAGCCAGACAACCTAAGATCTGATTTCCCTTTTTCAGATCGTATACTCCTGCTTTTTTAATCTGATCGTAAAATTCCAATACCATTTTATTTCCACGCATTCTGATTGTTGGAATCAACTCTTCCGGGCCACTCAAAACCAAAGTGAGGTCGCCTTTATCAGCACTTGGCTGAGCAGGCCATTCCACAAAAGGATTAAAAGACAGGTCATAAGCATAGTCTTTTCGGATGTTTTGGTTGAATGCTACTTTAAACAACAACGGAATGAATAACTCTGCGTTTTTACTTAAATCGTTGATTTCAGGATTGTAAGGACTTGCAGAATAAAAGATATGGGCATTTCCGATTTTGTACCTGTTGAGATAAGGCGATCCATCTCTGTATGACATGATCGCATCCGACGGAATTCCACCTTGAAATGAGTAATTGCCCTTACTTTGAGGCAGTTTAAGATTTCCTGAAACCCGGGTGAACACATCCTGATAAACATCGGCTTCCATATTAATTTTACCTACTTGCCGTGCTACCTCCTGATAAGAACTCAGCTTTGGTAATTGCAATATTTCTGAAAGAGCAGCATAAGACTCAGCAGATGTTTTTTCTGAAGGGAAAATAAACAATTGAGTTCCATCGTCAAGAGCTTTGCTTAACTCTCTAGCGAATCCCGTGCTTATAAGAGGTAAGTCTGCCAAAATAATCAGTTTGTGCTCATCAAAAAGTGAATAATTGATCTGATCAACATTTAAAAGTTTCAGTTCAAAATAAGGTATCGATGCAATTACATTTTGAATACCGGAAGGAATGCGGTCTTTATAGATCAGTAAAATTTTATAACTGGTATCCGTCTGACAGGACATAAAATATTGATCATCGAATTGGATCGGATAATCTTTAATTTTAATACTTAATTTTTGCCAACCGGGATTGAGGATGTTCACAGGAAAGGTATCGATTGCATTTTTACCGCCTTCAATTCTCAAACCAGGCCCCGGATATTCCTGGCCGTTCAAATTTAATGTGGTTCTCAATCCTTCGATGATCGTTTCTCCATGATTGGTTACCTGAAAAATAATTTTGTTTTGAATGCCCGGAAGTAAGACCGGAGAAAGAAAATAAGCGGTGTCGATGCTGAGGTTATTTTCGTAAATGCTTTGCAGACTTACAAATTTTAATTTAAAATTTTTATCGAGTATTCCGGTATCGAGTTGGCAATTGATTTTTTGAAAATCTGATATCAGATAAAGCTCTCCTTCGGTAAAGCCTGCATTTTTTAAACATTGCAACTGACGGCTGATGACTTTATTAAGTGTTTGAAATGATGGCCCGGTTTTTATCTCTTCCAGTAGTGTTAATGCTTCCGATTTAGAAACGATTCTCTGATGCCTTCCTTCAAAATCGCTGCTCAATATCTGAAATCGGTCATTTTCCGAATAAGCTTCAATGATGTCCTTCGCATTTAAAAGGGCTTGTTGGATGAGTTTTCCCTCTTTGGTTTCTGCATCCATCGACCAGCTGTTGTCGATGTATATACTCAGATTTTTTATCGATTGAGTGGAATTTGCACTTTTTGGAACAGGTTGCGCAAACGCAAAAATAATTGCAGCTAATGCCAGCAATCTGCTGAACAATATTAATAAATTTCGCAACTTGTTGCGGGTAGATGTTTCATCAACAAGTTCACGCAATAAATGTACATTGGTAAAGTAAACTTTCTTGTAACGTCTGAAATAAAAAAGATGTATAGCTATGGGTACAGTTAGTAAAAGTAGAGCCCATAAAAAGCCAGGAAATACAAACTGCATGTGATTCTGTAATAACTTGGAGCAAAAGTAGTTAAAAATGTCCAGATTGGAGCGATCTGTTCAATCACTTCTGTTTTCTTGGAAATATTTTAACTCTTTCATAATGAAGCTTTTCGCTGCCAAATGCAACAATCGTATAAACTCCGTTTGCGTATTTGTTGAAATCAAACTCATAAGAACTGGATTCAGCATCCATGGCCAACTCCTGGTGGATCATTTCTCCAAAAGAATCATAGATCCTGATAAAAAACGGAAGGTTGGCCTGATTCCATAAAGTATATATTTTTTGATCCTGCAGATACAAACTGGACCAGTAGGTTTTAATTTTATTCGTTTGAGGACCTGCCTTGATATTTTTCAGCGATGGGAGAGTGCGTTGCATATATTCCAGTGCTCCAAGATCAGTGTGTAAGTCAAATTTTCTTGGATTGCCTTCAAAGTCGATATCAGGAATGTGTTCATCAATTCCAGCATTGATCGCCGGACTGTTTCCTTTAAGACGAAAGTTGAATTCATTTTTTTCGTGATCAGTTATTTCAAATTCTGGATGAGCAACCAAATCGTTCGTTCCCGGCTCTTTTGATGAAAAATTATAATAAAGGTTGTTTAGAAAACGACTTTCAACAGAATTTATAATTCTCGAAGCTGGTTTTGCTGAACTTGTATACAAAATGTTATTCGCGACTTGTATTGCTGTGGAATAGGAAATGGTGATCTCTGGAAATGCACAGGAATCGTTTTCCGAATTTTTATAAAAGGTATTGTGCATAATCGTGAATCCTACAGCATGTTCGACGTTAATACCTCCACCCCCATTGGTATACATCAGGTTGTTGTAAATGAAAGCATGCTTTGATGAATTCAGCAGATTGGATTTGCTGTATTCGAAATTCATCAACGGATTACATACCGGTCTTGAGTCTGACTTTGCAATGCTGTTTTTTTCAAAGACATTAGCCTGAACGTAGAGATGATAATTTGCCATAGATTGTGTTTCTACAGGTTTTGAAAATGCCAGCACTGCAATTCCACCTGGATCCGTTGCATTGTTGTAAAATTTATTATACGATAAAGTGATCATGTCGTAATTTTCCAAGGAGATGGCAGGGCCTTTAAAATTTTTAAAAAAGCAATTATAAACTTTTAAATGACTGCTGGGTTCCTGGTATGTTCCCCGGATGGAAATTCCGGTTTGCAGGATGCTGTCGGTATCTGCGATCCAATCATTTTTGACATCCAGCGTGAGTCCTTCAATACTTATATAGCGGGAAGAGGTCAAGTTCAGAACGCCTCTGGATCCTGAGTATAAGACAGGCTTATGATTCAGGTAATTTTTATAAACAATCCATTTTCCTTCTTCGCCATTTCGTTTTACTTCAAAAAGATAAGCTCCGGTGGTATAATAATCTCCTCTCATGATGTGCACGGTATCCCCGGGTCGGGCGAGTTCCTGAGCTTTTTCCAGTGTTTTCAAAGGTACAAACCAGTGATTTCCTTTATTCTGGTCACTGCCTTTTGTCGAAACGTAATAACTTCTTGAAAATGAGCTTAAACTGAGTAAAACGAAAAGCAAACCGTAACAATAGCGCATGAATTTGTGGTTAAAGGGACAAAGCTATAATAGGATGCCTGGATTCTTTAAAATGCTGCTTGAAGATTCTTTAATGAGGGATTAAATAAGATCAGAAGCAAAAGCATAATTAAAAAAAAACTTATGTGGATGATGGTTGAATGGATATCAATAAAGTGGGATCCAGATGGGTAAATTCGTTCATGAGGCTGGAGTAATGCGGAGAAGCAGAAAGTGCTTCCGGATGACCCAGTAAAATAATTTGCTCACGGGCTCTGGTCAAGGCTACATTGAGCTTTCGGTCAGCTCCCGAAGCATTTAAAGAACTGATCTGGGGCATTTGTCCCGTTTCTGTGATGACGGTCGATAACAAAATCACATCTCTGGCGCCTCCCTGATACCGTTCTGCTGTATCAATCGTGATTTGATTTTCGAGAAATTGAAGTTTTTGAGGCCATTGTTGTTTGATCATAGCGATCTGTGCCCGGAACGGGGTAATGACTCCAAGACTCATCTCATTCCAATCCAAACCGTTGCTTTCGTAAATGTTGTAGATCAGCTCAACCAACTTGCATACGATCAGAGCCTCATTTAAATTCGTTTTGGATCCGGTCGTACGCTCGACAAAATTGGTCGGTACAAATAAGGTCCTATTTTGGCTTAGTAGCTTCTGGATTCCATCTGTAACTTTTGGGAACAATTTCTCATAGGCTCTGATCTGCCTGTCTTCGGAGTTTTGAGGCAGAATTTCCAGTTGGCCGCTATAAAAGGTCTTGGCGGGAAACTTCATAATGTCCATATGCATCCTTCCCTGATAATTCAACATGGTGCAGGCCTGACTCCATTCGTTTTCTTTACATTGGTTGAATAGTCTCTCAAAAAAGGACATATCGAGCTGCCGCATTCCGAACTTTTGTAGTTCTGGCGATTGAATTTTTGATTCAATTTCGGTTTGAGTACTTACCGCAGGAAGTTGCATGTGATCGCCTATTAGTATAAATCTCCTGAATCGGGTGAGCAGGCCCATCAATTGCGGTTCGAGGATCTGGCTGGCTTCATCTACAATCAGGGTATCGAATTTTTTGAGTTCGAATATTTCTTTTTTTCCCTGAATGCTCGCTACGGTTGCCACAAAAACAGGCGTTTCAAGGATCAACCGGATGGTATCTGCCCTTCCGTTCAGAGATTTTAATTTTTCGTCGAGCAATTGAGATTTGAATTTTTCCTGGATGCTGTAACGAGATCCAATTCGGATGTAATCTTTTCCGGTAACTCGTTTAACCCATTCCAGAACTTCGCAAATTTCATCTACTGCCCTGTTGGTATAGGCCAGAAGCATGATATTTTCACCACATGAACTGACCATTGCTTCTGTTAAATAGCGGATCACCATACTGGTTTTGCCTGAGCCCGGCGGACCCCAAACCAAATGATAATCGCGGGTATTTAAAATTTTTCGCAATACAGGAATCAAAGCTGCGGGGGTTTCTTGATGCAGCGGAATCTGATTCTCCGTGGCGTTTTGCGGTTCGCGGATACCAAGCAGTAAATCTCTTTTCTCAGGTTGAGCTTGTGCCCAGTCCAAAAGACTTTGGTACTGGTTGATGAAAGACCTGTCGAGGAAGTCGTGTTCCATATTCCAGGACTTCCCCGATGAGATTAGTTTTTCTGGAAACTGACGCGTTCTTAAACGGATGCGATATTTTCCGGACTGTATTTCGATGAGTGTGGCTTTGAATATCTGACCTTCCAATGCAGAAGGTTGTTGATACAAGACCAGGGTATCGCCTTTTCTGAAATTTGCTACCGGGGATGTCCCGGATCTGGTTTCTACAAGGAGTATCGGATATTCATTCGGGTCTGTGACGATTTCGGTAATTTGTAAATCGGACAAAAGCATAAATTGGTTTTGTTTTTCCGCATCACTTAACAACCATAGCGAAGCTAAACCTTCAATATACTGTGTTTGAGATCTTCCCATTTTTGAAATCAATTGCTCTCTAGCAATGAATCCGGTGAATTCCTTCAAATATTCTTTTTCTGCAGTGTTTAATTGATTATACACAGATATAAATGTAAGCGCATCATTTCTGGTATAGGGCTCAGCATGCTTAAAATGTTTTATATCCAATACATCTGTCAAAAAATTATCATTTTTTGAATGAAATGCAAGGTGGAGCTGCATGGCTACTATAGAATTTCTTATGTCAATCAGTTGACTCTTGATTGCCGCTTGCATTTCTGCTTTTCGCAAAGGATTGATTGCCTGAGATGAATACAGCACGTAAGCTTCGATATCCTGATGGGCTTGATAAACCGAATTGATCAATAAATGATACAGCAAGGTTTGTGCGTAATGGTCAGGACTGATTCCAAATTTATTGACTGCATAGGGTTTTCCGCTTTTGAGTTCAACAATTACGGTTTCATTCAGGTCCTGATAAAAAACATCCAACCTTCCCTGAATGCCAAATTGAACTGAATAAAAGCTTGGTTCGAGAATACACTCTTCCAGGTTTTTTAATTTCTGATCGAAATAGTTGGTGATGACTTTTCGGATGTTTTGATAATGCAAATTGGCAGTTTCTGAGAAATTTCTGATTTGTTCATCACTCAGCAAGCAAAATGCCAATGGATTTTGGTAAAAAACATGATGAATCATTCCTGGAAGATCTCTGTCTGCCCTGATGATCATTTCATCCAGAAAATAATTGACCGCATTGCCCATTAAAGCATATACTCCCGTGGTCCTGTAGATATAAAACTGCAGCAGCAACTTGAGTGGATTGGACTCCTTTTCATGAAAGCAGGAAGCGATTGATGTGACATCCACTAAAAAATCGGGAACGAGCACTAAATCATGGACCGTCCAATGCGTTTGATTCTTTCGGAGCTGGTGGGCCCAGGCATCTATAGGGAATTTAAGCAACTGGATACATTGGAGCAAATGCTTATGTGGTTTAGGTCTTAAACAGTTTAAATCCAGCAATTGAATTGTATCCGGTTTCTGGTCTATTATGAATCGCAAGGCCTTTTGATCTTCCGTAAAATCCAGAAAACTGATTCTCACCGATGGATGGTATATCTGGCCGTCTTCTGATTTTAGATGATCCATTGAGCTTTGTCTGTACGCAGCTAATTCGTCGGGAATAGCTTGGCCTGACTCCAATTCCAAAAGGGCAAGCCAAATGGCGATACCCTGCTTAAACATCTGGTCTGATGGATGGTCTCCTTGCTCTCTTTTTTCTTTATACAGTAGGATTTGCTGAAATAGCTGATTGGATATCAGACTTTTGGAGAGTAAATATTGCAGTCGGCTTCTGATGGAACTGAATAAATGATTTTCATCCCTTGCCATTAATCTGATTTCTTCATGGATCCTATCATCGAGTTCATTGAGCTGTTCTTTGAAGTCTCCGGATTTGGACTTTAAAAACAACCGGACTAGGAGGAATGGGTCTGAAATGGAATTCATCAAGGGATTTTTGCTAAATTCAAAGGTAATCAGGTCCTCTTCACCCGAATGGCAGATTTGTTAAAATTGAGCCAATTCCCGAATTATCTTATTGAATGAACCAGCAATTTGATTTGCCGAATCGTTTCTTAAAATGACATTGTGCTCATTTTGAGAGGACATAGATACACCCTGGTAATAAAATTATTTATTGAAAATATTATATTTTCTTAGTATTAATTTTAAAGTATTGTTAATAAATGCCATTTTGTGGAACATTATTCTGTAATTAGCGTTAAAATTGCAGTATGCAACTACATAGTTTAAGTAACTTACAATACAAGCGTATGTGGATTTTAAGGATGGCCGCAATTCAACTTTTGTTGGCTTTGTCAATACTCTTGATATTTTCCGGATGCCGGGGCGGGGGAGATCAATCTAACAAGGAGGCTTCATCCGAAACCCCATTGGAATCTGCAGTTCTAGATTCAAATAAACAAGTGTATTTGGTTGATACGGACTATGTACATATAGCGGGTCATCATGCACCGGAGGTTAAAAAGATTTTAAAAGAACTTGAGGCCAGGAATTTCGAAAAAGGAACGCTGGCGCATCAGCTTCTGGATTATCTGAAAAGTGGCGTACAGGATTTTGGCGAAGAATTCAAATTTATTGATCTGCAATTCAAAGACCGCACTGCAGAATTCAATCCAAAATTGACACACGAAATTTCTGAACTGGCTGAAATCATGAAAGCTTTTCCAAAACTTCGCATCAAAATGATGTCTTACACAGATAATGTAGGTGGTGAAAAAGCAAATGAAATCTTATCCGAAAACCGGTTAAAAAATATCGTGCAAGAATTGGTTGTCCAAGGTATTGATGAGACCAGAATAGAAACGAAGGCTTATGGTCAGCAATTTCCTGTTGGAAGTAACTCAATCCACGAAGGCCGGCTTATTAATAACAGAATCGAACTTATGGTTCTCAGCAAATAAAATATTTCTAATAGCACGTTAGAATTTTACCTACTACTTTAAAAAGACCGGAGATAAATGTATTCTTCGGTTTTTTTTTTATTAAAAAGATATGTGCTTGTGGCAAAATGATCCGAATTGGCTTAAAGCTGGAAGCTCAACGCTTAAAGCAATGCATACAATTGGCTAACGATTGTTAGTAAAATTGTTTTCAAAGGATAAATGTTTCATAAATTACATTTGAAAAGTGAAAAAAAATTTCCGACCCGAGAATTACTCTGATGCCATAACAGTTCGCTTAGTCACAAACAGGAATAATTATAGGATTAATTGATATCAGAGGGAAAATAAAGAAACATGATTTTGATATGAGTTGATTCCTTAAATGTCTCGAATTTGACCGCTCCATCTGGCGCAAGTCTTCAGACCTGTAATAACGTAGATCATTTCGGGAATTGTATTATTTGATCAAGGTGTTTCAAAGGCACAAGTCGGAAGACTTGCGCCAGCGAAGTCAACTAACAAACCAACAACCAACAACCAACAAACCAACAACCAACAACTAACAACCAACAAACCAACAACTAACAACCAACAACTAACAACCAACAACTAACAAACCAACAACCAACAACCAACAACCAACAACCAACAACCAACAACCAACAACCAACAACCAACAACCAACAAACCAACAAACCAACAAACCAACAACCAACAACTAACAACCAACAAACCAACAACCAACAACCAACAACTAACAACCAACAACTAACAACCAACAACTAACAACCAACAACAACCAACAACGATCATCCGCTCGCAAGTTTGCTTTTACGAATGCTGTAACTAAAATAAATAACGAGACCGATGACCAGCCAGGAAGTAAACCAGGCCCAGTTGGAAGCCGTCATTCCGGTCAGCAGATATGTGCAGCTGGATACCCCTAGAAGCGGAATTAGAGAGAGTTCCTTGGTGAAAGCAAGTGCCGACAAGATGACCATCAGCAACCAGAATATCATCGTTGAAATCTTGTAAGAATGTTCTGTTCCGTCCAAATTAATCAGATGAGGAAAGTATTCCGGAAATAAAAGTGAAACAGAAAAAAAGGAAATTACAACCAATAATGGGAAAATGAACTTTCCATTGATGTACCACAATCTGAAATGACCACTGTTCTCTTCGGTCCGCGGAATAAACAAAATTCCTGCACAAACGAGTACGAAGGCAAATAAGGTTGCTATGCTGGTAAAATCCAGAACAAAAGTTTTGTCGGTAAAAAAAATGGGAAGTCCAACCACCAAACCCGTTACGATCGTAGCGATTGACGGTGTTTTGAACTTGGGATGTATTTTCTGAAAAGCAGGTGGGAGTAAACCATCGCGGCTCATGCTCATCCAGATCCTTGGTTGCCCCATTTGGAACACCAGTAATACACTGGTCATGGCCACAACTGCAATGAAAGAGACAACGATCTGCATCCAATACATGCCTTTCATTTCAAAAATGTAAGCCAAAGGGTCGCCAATGCCGTCAAATTGCTTATAATTAAGAATACCGGTAAGAACCAAAGCGAGTAAAATATATACGATCGTACAAATAATCAATGAATAGATCATTCCTTTGGGAAGGTCTTTTTGTGGATTTTTACTTTCTTCGGCAAAAACACTGATGGCATCAAATCCTATGTATGCAAAGAATACACCACTCACCGCCGTCATGACTCCCGAAAATCCATTGGGCATGAAACTGGCCTGGCCTAATTCATTGACGGGAAACCAGTTCTCAGCCTGAATGAGAAAGATACCCACGACGATGACCAGCAGAATCACAGAAAGTTTTAAAGCCACCATGATGTTGCTCATGTTTCTGGATTCCCGGATGCCAATATAGATAAGGGCGGTGATCAATAAATTGATGATCACAGCAGGCAGGTCAAAGATCACGCGAAGATTTCCGATCACGGGTGCAGTATTCCAGGCATTGATCAACTCCTGGTTGATACTTGCATTTTCAACGGCTTTCCTGGCTTCCATATGCGAACAGGTAAGCCAGTCGGGTATGTGAATTTCAAACCTTTCCAGCAGCGATGTAAAATAATCGCTCCAGCTAAAAGCTACATAGATATTGCCTATGGAATATTCCATTAACAGAGCCCAGCCAATGATCCACGCTGCCAGCTCGCCAAATGAGACATAGGCATAGGTATAGGCTGAACCCGCAACGGGTATTCTGCTTGCAAATTCGGCATAACACAAAGCCGTAAATCCACATGCAATTCCGGTGATGATAAACAAGATTACCACACCAGGTCCGGCTTTAAAACAAGCTTCCCCAAGACTGCTGAAACTTCCCGCTCCAATAATAGCCGCTATACCCAAAGCCGTTAAATCCCTCGAACTAAGTACTTTGTGTAAATGACTCTGGGCTCCCGTGCTTTGAAGATGTTCCAGGGTTTTTCTCCGGCGTATTTCCTTAAACATAAATTGTCGCGTTTTAATATAAATCGTACAGCAAGGGTAAACTTAATCAAAATTTCATTCGTGTTGCCAGGTATTTGCGATTCGTACAAGCCGGGTTGTAAATTCTAAAGATGCCCGATCTGCAGAATTCATCGATCTTCTGCCGGCACATACTGGCCTGCCGGTGTTTAAAAATTCCTGCTCCCGGAATCCAGCTTTAAGCAGCCTGCAGGCTTTGGGATAATCTCTTCTAAATATCCATTTAGCAATATATTTGTGCCGCAAATCACAGAGGTAAAAAATGGTAAACAAGTATTTTGATATGATCGATCAAACCTATTATTTCCCGCAGGAAGGGTTTGATCTGGAAAAAGATAATCTGATTTTCAACGGAATCCCATTGATGGTCCTTATTGAAAAATACGGCACACCATTTAAACTGACCTTTTTACCAAAAATTGCGGATCAGATTAAGAAAGCAAAAAACCTGTTTAATAAATCCATCAGGTCTCTCGAGTACGATGGAAAATATTACTACAGTTATTGTACGAAGTGTTGTCATTTTTCCTATGTGTTGAAAGAAGTTTTACAGCACGATGTCCAACTGGAAACGTCGTCGGCATTTGATATCGATCTCATCCAGAATTTATATAAAAACGGTCTCATAACCAAAGATCATATAATTGTCAACAACGGATTTAAACCCAAACATTATTTGCAGAACATAGCAAGTATGGTCAATTCCGGATTTAAAAACATGATACCGGTTTGCGACAATATCTATGAATTGGATCAACTCGAACCCCTATTGCAAAAAAAATGCAAAGTTGGCATTCGGGTAGCCACAGAAGAAGAACCTAAATTTGAATTCTACACCAGTCGGCTTGGGATTAGGGCTTCCCAAGTTATAGAATTTGCAAAAAACAAATTGAAAAAAAGTAAAAAATTCGATTTGCACATGGTCCATTTTTTTGTGGACACCGGGATCAAGGACACGGTATATTATTGGGGTGAATTAAAAAAAGGAATCAATACGTATATCGAATTAAAAAAACTTTTTCCTTCACTTAAGGCAATCAACATCGGAGGTGGATTGCCCATAAGAAATTCATTGGGCTTTGAATTTGATTACAAATACATGATCCACCAGATCGTAAAAATGATCAAGGAAGCCTGTGATGAAGCCGGAATCAAACATCCCGATATTTTTACTGAATTCGGAAAATACACGGTTGGGGAAAGCGGTGCTACCATATTTTCTGTGCTCGAACAAAAGCAACAAAACGACTCCGAAGTTTGGTACATGATTGATAATTCGCTGATGAATACTTTGCCCGACAGTTGGGGAATTGCCGAACGATTTATTCTGTTGCCCGTTAATAAATGGTTTAACGATTATTGCAGAGTCAATATCGGCGGGCTCAGTTGTGACAATTCTGATTTTTACAATACGGAAGCACAAAATCAGCAGCTGTTCATGCCTAAATATTCAAGAACCGATAAAGAACCTCTTTATCTGGGTTTTTTCCATACAGGTGCTTATCAGGATGCGCTTTCTGGTTATGGTGGGATCAAACACTGTCTGTTGCCTTCACCTAAACACGTGCTTGTCGACCGGGATGAAAATGGAAATTTAGTAGATTGGATATACAACGATGAACAAAATTCAAGAGACATGCTCCGGATCCTGGGATATAATTGATGAATAATTATCAGATTGAAAAATAACATATGAAAAAACAAGCAAAGACCTACGCAGGAGTCGCTGAAAAATTCGGAAAGTTTGAAACTGCTCAGGTATTATTAACTTCCTTGCCCTATGACGGCACAAGCACCTGGGGTAAAGGTGCCGATAAAGGTTACAAGGCTTTTATGGATGCTTCGGAAAATATGGAGCTTTACGATATCGAAACCAACACGGAACCATATAAAAATGGTGTGTATGTCGAAAAGCCATTGAAGTTGAAGGATTGTACTCCGGAAGAGATGGTTGAAAAAATTTATAAAACCGTTGCTGCCCAATTAAAAACCGGGAAGTTGCTGACTTATTTTGGTGGTGAGCATAGCGTGAGTATCGGTATTCTGAGGGCATTTGCCAAAAAATACAAAAAGCTGACTGTATTGCAACTGGATGCACATACAGATCTCAGGCCTTCGTACATGGGTACACCATTTAACCATGCCTGTGCGGTGTTCGAAGCCCGGGAGAATGCCAACCTGATTCAGGTAGGAATACGAAGCATGGATGTTTCCGAGAAGAAATATCTTCAAAAAGACAAAGTGTATTTTGCCCACCAGATCATCGACAATGATTATTGGATGGAAGAAGCGTTGAAAAAAATGACCAATGATGTATACATCACGTTGGATCTCGATGTCTTTGATTCTTCTTTGATGCCTAGCACAGGAACCCCAGAGCCGGGTGGAATGCATTGGTATCAGATGATGCAATTTTTAAGGATGGTATTTCTCAGGAAAAATATTGTGGGCTTTGATATTGTCGAATTAGCTCCATCCAAGGGAAATAAAGCGCCGGAATTTTTAGCCGCTAAATTGTATTACAAAATGTTGGCTTATTATTTTGAAAGAAAAAACAGAAAAAATAAATAGCAGTTCATGCAATTCTTCAACTGCATCACCATGTAAAATTTACGGAGATGAATAAAGGACCTGTTTCACAATTTATCCAAACGCATTACCGGCATTTCAATGCAGCTGCTTTAGTCGATGCTGCAAAAGCCTATGAGTTGCATCTCGCTGAAGGAGGCAAAATGATGGTTACTTTGGCGGGAGCAATGAGTACCGCTGAATTGGGAGTTTCTCTTGCTGAAATGATCAGACAGGGGAAAGTCGATATCATTTCCTGTACCGGAGCTAATCTCGAAGAAGACCTGATGAATCTGGTGGCGCATAATCATTACAAACGCATTCCTAATTACCGGGACCTTACCCCTCAGGATGAATGGGCCTTATTGGAACAGGGACTCAACCGGGTTACAGATACCTGTATTCCGGAAGAAGAAGCATTCCGCCGGTTGCAGAAACATATCCATGCCTTGTGGACCGGTGCACAACAAAAAGGCGAAAGATATTTTCCCCATGAATATATGTATCAGATGCTTTTGAGTGGTGTGCTGGAGCAGTACTATGAAATTGATCCAAAAAATTCCTGGATGCTTGCGGCGGCTGAGCGCAATTTGCCCATCATTGTGCCCGGTTGGGAAGATTCAACCATGGGCAATATTTTTGCATCCTATGTAATCAAGCAGGAGTTGAATGCCAGCACCATGAAAAGTGGAATTGAATACATGGTCTATTTATCAGAATGGTATCGGAAAAATTCAAATGGTAAAGGTGTAGGGTTCTTCCAGATTGGAGGAGGCATTGCAGGAGATTTTCCGATCTGTGTTGTACCCATGATGTACCAGGATCTGGAGTGGCACGATGTCCCGTTCTGGTCATATTTTTGTCAGATCTCCGATAGCACTACCTCTTTTGGATCCTATTCGGGAGCCGTCCCCAATGAAAAAATTACCTGGGGAAAACTGGATATCCATACCCCTAAATTTGTCATTGAAAGCGACGCGACCATTGTAGCCCCTCTGATTTTTGCCTGGATACTGGGATGGTAGATGATGGGTAATAGATACTAGATGATAGTCTTCTACCTTACGCCTTAAGCCTTACGCCTTAAGCCTTACGCCTTAAGCCTTAGGCCTTAAGCCTTACGCCTTTAAGCTAAGAACCTGGATTCCATTGCATGAATAGGGATAATAGATGCTGGATTATTGAGGTGTGATGCTCAGAAACTTGACTTTGGTACTAAGAAATAAAAACTTTTCGCTTCGAGCTTTGCGCTTTAAGCTTCTTCCGCTTTTAGCCTTTCTCTCAGTCCAATGGCGGATTGTCATCCTCTTCCCCAAATAAGGGAGCTTCAGGCCTGGCATCGGGTGGTGGAGCGCCGGGTTTCTCATTTTCTTTGGCTTTAACGCTTTTTGTGGCGTGAGGTACCAATAACAGACGCTGTTTTTCGATGAGTTCGCCGGTAACAGTGCAGATCCCGTAAGATTTATTTTTAATTCGGACTAATGCCATCTCCAGATTCTGGATAAATTGCTTTTGGCGCTCAGCCATTTTGGTCAGGAACTCAATTTCCGTGTGAATGGAACTATCATCAAACCAATCGCCACCTTGTTCATCAGCCATGTTGTCGCGAAGTTCCATCATCTGTTGCTCAATACCCGACAACTCGCTTTTTGATAATTCAAGTTTTTCGTCGATGAGCTTTTTGAATTCCATCAACTCTTCATCTGAATATCTGGTCTTAGTCATTCTCAAAAATTTGGGCAAAAATAGATATATATTTTTTCTTCATTTGAATTTTTTTAAGTTTGAATATATTCAAGTTAATTTATTGTATATTATATAAATATGCATGTAAAATATATATATATATAAGATTTAAAAATGAGCCACCCGGCTCCCACCTGAATCTCGAAGGAGCGCTTTTCATGATTGCAGTTTGCTTTATTAAATTGTTGCACCAAGATGGTTTCATTCAGCTGGAAATTAGCAGTCTTTAAGGCATGTATGAACAAATGTTAAAGTTTTACTTATTATTTGGGAATCAACAGCTTTCGTAATAATTTTGTGGAGTAAAACGAACTTGCAAAAAATAGCCAACGCGAAATTTTATTGTAAGCGGAATACAATCTTCAAACAAACAATTTCTAACTTTTTAGGGTGATTTGCTGCCCATTCCTGCTTGTTGGAATTTCTTTTTTTCAATTCCACAAGTCATTGGTTGGTTCAGCTTATACAAAAGCATTTATCATATAATGTATATATTATTGATTAAAAGTGGGTATATACATTGTTTTTTATTATATTTGTAAGCGGAATCCAGAACATATCATCATCATACCATGAAAAATCCATTCAAAAAACGAGAGAAAAAGGAGAATCCAAAGGCGGAAATCCTTTTAAAACAGGAAGGGCATCTCATTGATTTGCAATCTGACGATATCCATCCTGAAGAACTTCAACCCCAGGGCCAGTTTCTGGAAACCGATGAGGATCTCGGGTATTGCTGATTTTTCATGACCCATACGTCAAGCCTGTTTATTTAAAGGTATTACTCCAAACCTTCAGATTTGCATTGCGCATTTACCAGCACCAGGAGTTTCACTTGGCAGCATGTGAAACTTAAAAATATTCCATTGACTGATTTTTATGAGTTTTGGATGGTTCCCGATGAATTTGCTCATGGGAAATTTCAGAACAGCCAGGTGTAATTCTTGTATGGAACATGCAAACGGAGGATCTTAAAAAATCAGTTGACGTTCGATCAATACCCCGACTTAGTTTCGCGAATAAAATTTTTCAGCAGATCTTCCCACCCTTTCCACTCTCCTTTAAAATCAAAACTACTGTTGTGCCAGATCAGGTGAAAATGTCCTTTATACTTTTGGGTAATTTGCCACAGTTCAGTTAAATCTTCCAGGGTTCTTTGCGGCGAATAATTCAGGTAACTCAGATAGGAACGATCCATTGCTGTGCCTGGAACAATTTTCAAGTTGGTTTCCGAATTTTTTTCCAAATCAAACCAATAAAATGACCTGCAACTGGAAGCCCGAAATCCCGGCATTTCTGGGTAAGCCATAGAATAATCTTCGCGAATATCGCAGTCTATAAGGAAGCGGTATGTTTCCGGTAAGGTAAACTTCAAATAGTGTTGTCTGCTTTTTACAACAGGCTGCCGACACTTATCCTGCAACCGTTTTATTTCGTTGTTTATGATCTCTCTTTGATTAAAACTTTTGTAGGATGGATGAATTCCAATCACACCAAATTCCTGTAGCTCTTCTAAAATTTTTCGAACCGGTTTGAGGTTCAATCGATGATTATTATCGTATGGGCTTTCTCCTCCCGCAAGGATAAAAAAATAAAGAATTTCTTTATCTAAATTCAGTTGTCGGATGTATTCATAACTATCAAATGGGTCTTTGCGAATTCCGAAGTAGATTTTAAGTCTTTCACTAACATTTGTTAGTTCTCCATGAGACAGTTCTCGAAGTGTACCGCCCAGTATCTTAATCCATGATTTGTATTTGTGCTTGTAAAACTGATCGATGTCAAAGCCTATTGAAAACGGTTCATCCGCCGGTTTCAGCTTAATATTTGTATGATAGCATTGTTCGAGTTTTTTTGCGAATTGGAAGACCCAATGATCGACGAGAGGTAATCTCAAAACATTATTTTTAAACAACAAACTTGCGGTGGCGGGAAAACGGCCATGCTTGTCTTTTTGGCGTGGCTCATACTCTTCTATTCTGCTCAAATGCCAGAAGATGCCACTCAGCCAATCCGTACTTGGATCCGGGAAAATGCAATAAGGGATTTTTGATATTAATTTTTCCTTATCTGCAATGATCTTGTCGAAAGTCCACAAAAAGCTGTTGTCGTTTGAAATTCTGATCTCGCGTGATTTGAGTTGCTCTGAACCATGTTGCACGGACATCCCTTCCCATTTTTGGTAGGTTTCTATGCTGGAGCAAATTTCAAAATGCAACTCTGAAAAGTAGGTCCCCATTTGCTTCAACACGTAAGTCAACCTGTTTTCAGGCCGTGGAGCGTATACAAGAACCTTGTTCATTTCGTTATTTTATACGGGCAATGTTTAAAAAATATTACTTTTAGGAGGTGAAAATAACACAGTTGTCGGTGTTGGAGGTGGGCACTCATTGGAATCGGGTTCTTGCGGTTATACAGAAGCATCTGATTAAGGGCTGTATGCTTCTTTGCTTATTCCTGAGCGATATAGAGTCTTTGAGCTGTCAGGTCTCCGGAACCGAAGCCATCCAGTCTGTGCGAAAAGGGATCATTTATAAATCCGAATGGGCCATTGATGCGGCTTTGCATACCGACGGCTTTTACCTGGGCTATCAAAAAGGCAAGATTAAATCATTTCACACCACCAACACATTTCACTTTGATCTCGGTATTTTATATCACCCTCTGGAAACCAAGACTTCAAGACCTTCCAACGTTACTTTCAGGACCTACGATTCATATAAATATGGCAAAAAGAACCATTTGATCAATTTGAGAATGGGGAAGGGTCTGATCAGAACCTTAAGCGAAAAAGCAAGAAAGAAGGGTGTGGCTATTGGTTTTCAGTTGCAGGGAGGTTTGGTTCTTGGGCTGTTAAAGCCCTATTATATTAAAGTCCGCGATGAAAAAGACGGGAGTTTTATCGTCAAAGACATTCGTTATGAAGATTCTCCTGAAGAATTTCTTAATTCCGAGCGGATTTTAGGAAGAAGCAGCTTTTATAAAGGATTTGGACAACTCAGTATTGTACCGGGATTATATGGTAGGGCTGCATTCAGGATTGACCCGGGAGCCTTTGAAAAACTGGTAAAATGTCTGGAGCTCGGGATTCAGTTGGATCTCTATTCCAAGAGGCCGGAGCTTATGGTTTTAGATAAGAATCCCTATCACTATCTGAACTTTTATATCAATCTCCAGTTAGGTTCGAGAAAAAGCCATTCTGGCGGCTCTCAATAGTATCCATTTTTTAAAAAACATGATTGAACTCGACGTAGTACCCAATGCAGAATCTAGACCCAGAAAACCGGATTGGCTTCGGGTGAAATTGCCCATTGGCGAAAATTACAGGCAGGTCAGACAACTGGTAGATCAATATAAACTTCATACAATTTGCCAAAGTGGTAACTGTCCAAATATGGGAGAGTGTTGGGGAGCCGGTACCGCCACTTTTATGATTTTGGGAAATGTGTGTACGCGTTCCTGCAGTTTTTGTGCGGTCAAAACCGGAAGACCACCGGAATACGATACAGATGAACCGCGTAGAGTCGCTGAGGCGATTTCCCTGATGAAAGTAAAACATGCAGTGATTACTTCAGTCAACAGAGATGAACTTGCCGACCGGGGTGCCGAAATCTGGTATCAAACGGTCAGAGCTGTAAAAGAACTATGCCCGGATACTACGATTGAAACCCTGATACCTGATGTAAAAGCCCATTGGCCAGCCCTGGAACGCATGATCAGCGCAGGTCAGGAGGTTGTTTCGCATAATATGGAAACGGTCGAACGGCTCTACCGTTATGTGAGACCTCAGGCCAGGTATTCCAGAAGCCTGGAACAAATAAAGAAAATCAGAGAATTTGGCAAACGGACCAAAACCGGCATCATGCTCGGTCTGGGTGAAACCGTTGAGGAAGTACACAGATCCATGGACGAATTGGTGGAGCATGGCTGTGAGATTCTAACCCTCGGCCAATACCTTCAGCCCACGAAAATGCATATACCCGTACACGAATTTGTTCATCCGGATCAGTTTGCATCTTACAAGGAAGCCGGAATCAAAAAAGGCTTTAAGTACGTGGAAAGTGGCCCCATGGTAAGATCGAGTTATCATGCAGAAAGGCATATTTTTTGATAAATAATCGAGAATTTCATAAGAATCAGTATTTACCCTGATGCTAATTTGGTAAAATTATACTCCCTTTGCAGTTGAAATCAAACATTATGGCGAAAATTATCAACCTAAGCTTCTGTTTATTAGCTTTTTGTACCGTTTTAAAAGCTCAGGTCTACACTGTAAACAACAATTCAGACACCGATGATGGTACTTGTGACGGGGTCCATTGCAGTTTCAGAGAAGCCCTGAATGCTGCTGAAGCCGATGGAATGCCAAGTACGATCGTATTCAATATTCCTGGCGCAGGCCCTCACATCATATCTCCTGTCAGTAATTTTCCGGTGATTGCCAATCCAAATCTGAGCATCCTTGGCGAATCTCAACCAGGCGGCCCGGGTTCTGTTGTCATCGATTTTAATTTTAGAAACTTTTTCGGAATCCCGTTTCTGGCCGTTCAGGCAGGGGCTGTTGCCATTAGTGGTTTGAGTTTTACGGATTTCCGTTTTGAAAATCCAGGAGATTGTATTCTCGATTACAATAATGCGCCCGACTGTACGCTGAGAGCATGTGCTTTTTTATCCGACAATAACCTGCTGCCCGTGCCTGAAAAGGTATTTATCAGGATCCGGAATGCCGATCAATTTAAAATGGTTTCATCCCATATAGGAACAGATCTGGCAAAATCATCTATTCCCCAAACCGAAGGCAAGTTGAAAATCGAAGCCACTCAGGGTATGCAAACGGTTACCTTGGATTCCAATATTTTTACAGCTAAAGTTCCATTAGTAGAAATATATGCAGGTGATGTTTTTATCAATTACAATTTGTTTGGAGCGCTTGATACCAACAAAGGATTAAATTTTCTCGATCCAACGATTGGAATTTTAGCACCTTCTGCGGAACGCTTACTTATCCACGACAATTTCTTTTTTGGATTTCTGAATGCGGCTATTGATATTAGTAATTTAAAACAAACCTCAGTCATCTCCAAGAACAGGTTTTACAACGACAATCAGGATATTACGATCAGCAATTCAAATCAGGGATTAGCATTCATTGTCGATAATTTCGCTAGGAATGGAAGTGATTTTGTCAATGCTGCTGATCTTTCTGAATTTTATGTGGAACGAAACAGCATCAATAATTACGATGTGTTTATCAATGCCAATACTCCTTCCGCATTTCAGATTTCAAGGTATATGGACAACAGATTTACCTGCATTTCAGGTCAGCCTGTTTTTATGCCTCCCAGGCCTGTGCCCAGTATTGTCGCTGTAAACCGGGACATGTTGACGGGCACTGCCATTCCAAACGACAGTGTGGTCATTTATGCAAGAAGCACCTTATTATGTCTAAATGACGATTGTCATGGCGGATTTGAATTGGGACGTACTCAGGCTGATGCAGTAGGTAACTGGACATTAAATGCTGCGTATCCCAATCGGCATCAGCTTTCTGCTTATGAATTTGATTCCAATCCGAATTCAAGACCTCGCATTCATTCAGAATTTGGTAATTGTTATGTCTGTGTGGCTCCAATCCGGATCGTCTTTGCACCATCCCTGTGTTCAGGGCAAACCGTTACGTATCGCGGAAAAGTTTATTCGGATACCAATCCGAATGATTCCATTTTTATCAGAGGAGACGGCGTCAGTATTTGCGATTCAACCATCATTGTCGATGTTCAAGTGGCCAATGCATACAGACAGGTTTTAAATTTGGCTGTTTGTTACGAAGACACACTCACTTTTGGAGCGATACAAATTCATAAAAACAATCTTGTCGATTCATTGAATACCAAGACTGCAAATGGTTGCGATAGTACTGTTGTTTATATAGGCAGAGAAGTTGGAGTGAGTAATTACAGCAGAACTATTTGCGATAATGCTTTTGTAGATATTGGAGGTACGCGCTTTGATAAAAACAACACCAGCGGAATTGCAATCATTGCAGGCGGAGCACAGGCAGGTTGTGACAGTGTAATATTTGTACAACTCAACATCAATAATTTTTCAGAATCATTTTTAAAGGAAAACAAATGTCCAGGAGATGTAGTTGTGATCCAGGGAACCGTATTTAATGAGTCCAATCCGAAAGGCGACGTGACCTTACCCAATGGGTCCAGCACTGGATGCGACAGCATTATTCATGTGGATTTGACGTATCCCAATAATCGGGGATTGTTTTCTACAACAATTTGTATGGGAGATAGCGTATTTGTGGTGAATCGATTTTTCTCCGACCGGAATCCAAGCGGGACCATAACACTGCCTGGCGGATCTTCCTTTGGTTGTGATTCGATTATCGATGTTGCTTTGAATATATTGCAAAATGCGCAGGGTTTTTTCACTGCTGATATTTGCAGAGGAGATACCCTTTTCATACACGGCGAAGCGTTTTTCTCAGGTAGACCGTCCGGTATAGTCAGATTAGTCAATTCGGCTGCCAACGGCTGCGATAGCCTGGTCAACGTAAACACCAATACCATCATGGATGCGATTGGAAATTTTGATACGATCATGTGCGACGGTGCTTCAGTTACTTATTATGGTCAAACCTTTTCAAATTCCCGTCCTCGTGGGAGTTTCAGAATACCCATGGGTTCGTTCAGGATGTGCGATAGTTTTGTAAACGTCAATGTTTTGTTCAATCCTAATGTTTTTTCAAATTATTCAACAACCATATGCCGGGGAGACAGCATTCGTGTAGGGAATTCATTTTTTTCAGTGAACAATCCAAGTGGATCTGTCATATTATCGGGAGGATCTGCTCAAGGTTGCGATAGCACTATCCTGGTAAATGTGCTTTTCAATCCTCCTTTGCAAATCAGTCTCAACCCTTTGGATTTAAAATGCAATCGTCCCAATAGTGGTGAACTTGTGATCAACAGCATTTCCGGTGGTTCGGGGAGTTATCAGGTTTCCGTTGATAACGGTGCACCCATTTCAGGTAATCCAGGAATGATCATAACTGGTTTGTCGGTTGGAAATCATAACATAAGAGTGATTGATCAGTTGGGATGTGATTCAATTTTTAATTTTTCAATTTCAGGTTCTCAGATATTGCAATTGAATTTACCTGGGGATACCACTATAAAAACCGGAGGTGTTGTAAATATCATTCCCACGCTAAATTTTAATTATTCCAATCTGGTTTGGGATCCGAAGGATTTTCTGAGTTGCGATACTTGCTTAGTAACACAATCAAGACCCAATCAGACGATCACATATACCCTCACTGTAAACGACCAGAATGGATGCAGTATATCCGATCAGTTTACAATCACCGTGATAATCGATGCTGCAGAAATTTATGTACCCAATGTATTTTCGCCTAACGGAGATAATATTAATGACACATTTAAACCCGTATTCAAGTTTGAATCCAAAACCAGCATCAGAGTATTCAGAATTTTTGACCGATGGGGTTCTTTGTTGTTTGAGCAATTGAACGGCGCTCCCGGGCAGATATTTGAATGGGATGGTACCTACCAGAAAGACAAAATGATTCCGGGAGTTTATATGTATACCATTTTGTTTGCCGGAGAAGACAATATTGAAAAATGGAAAGCCGGCGATATTACCCTAATGAGGTAGCGATTCGTTTATTTATTCCAAAGTAATTTCCGGATTTTATGATAGATTTCTGAATTCTCATAGATCCCCGAAAAGGATTCTGCGCCGGGCCCATAAGCAAATACAGGAATAATTTCTGCGGTATGGTTTGTCGAAGTGAAGCGCGTTGTCAGTTTCCCAAACAATTCACCTTCTGTGATTGAATATCCACCTGTTTCGTGATCGGCTGTGATCACTACCAGGGTCTGCTTATCTCTCTCAGCGAAATCGATAACTTCTTTTATTGCCCGATCAAAGTCTAACATTTCTGTAATGATGTATTTGGAATCATTGGCATGACCGCCCCAATCGATCTGAGAACCCTCAATGACTAAAAAGAATCCCTTTTCTCCTAATTTATTCAAAAACTCAATTCCATCTTTGGATGC
This sequence comes from Saprospiraceae bacterium, assembly GCA_016716185.1. Classification (NCBI taxonomy): domain Bacteria; kingdom Pseudomonadati; phylum Bacteroidota; class Saprospiria; order Saprospirales; family Saprospiraceae; species Saprospiraceae bacterium. The sequence continues at coordinate 831,905 of JADJWV010000002.1, forward strand.
TTTGGGCAAATAATTTCGCCCATTCATAACAGGCAATGGGTCTCCATCTGCGGTGAAGTAACATATTTTCTTCACATCGGGAAGGATCCATTGCTGATAATCCTGTTCAAAGTAATCAGAGACGAAGTAATTTTTTTTCTTGAACGCTTCGATCAGGTTTAAAGAATCTGTTTCCCTTCTTTCAAAATATTTCTTTCCTCCTCCAACAATGAAATCAAAATCAGTATCCATAAGATCCAGTGCAATATCCTCATACGCATTCCGATTGGTGTGGTGTGCATAAAATGCGGCGGGAGTAGCATGAACAATCGTAGAGGTCACGACAATTCCGGTAGACATTTGACGATGTTCGGCCTGTCTGAGTATACTCTCCATCTTTTGTTCGTTAGGGTCCAGTCCCAAATAACCTTTTTTGGTTTTTGCACCACAGGAAAAAGCATGAGCACCTGCTGCAGAATCTGTAATTAAATGGGAGACGTCGTGTGGTTTGTGTAAACCAATGATCGGGCACCTTTCAAGTTCCAACCGGTTTTGATTTTCATACAATCCAGCAGTGATCTGGGAGATCCCCATTCCATCACCAATCATGAAAATAATATTTTTGGGTTTGGAAATTTTAGCCGGTCTTGCAGGAATTTCATTTGATTTAATTTTAGCGATGGATGTCTGGTTAGTAGTACCACAACCGTAAAAAATAAAAATGAAAACGGCAAATAATATTCTGAATCGCATACGGGTATTTTACAGATTAAACCTCCAAAGTATATCTTTTTCCCGGATGTGCGCGCACCAATCCTTTGAATTCAAGGCTTAAGAGGGTACTGGCGAGGTTGCCCGGTTTCATATTTGACAATTGGTGCAGCTGATCAATGTGGATCGTATTAAATTTTTGTAAAATTTCGCAAAGCCCTTTTTCATCTTCATTCATTTCCTGAAATAGGGCCAGTTGAACATTTTTGGGCTGCGAAGCCTCTAAATCCCAGTTCATAGCTTTGATCAGATCTTCTGCCGAAGTAATCAGTTGTGCTTTATGCTCTTTCACCAGCTTGTGACATCCTTTTGAATATGGATCGTGAATGCGTCCCGGATAGGTAAATACATCTTTATTGTAAGAATTGGCGATCTCCGCTGTAATCATGCTGCCGCCACTTTCTCCGGTTTCAATGACCACCAGGGCATCGCACATACCAGCTATAATCCTGTTTCTCATTGGAAAATTTTCACGATCGGGTTTGGTGCCGGTGCAAAACTCTGTGACCAAGCCACCATTCATTTGCATTTTATCAGCCAGTTTTAAATTAGCAAATGGGTAGATTCTGTCGAGCCCGTGTCCAAGAACACCTATGGTTTGAATATTCATATCCACACACATCTGGTGAGCTGCAGTATCGACGCCATATGCAAGTCCGCTAACGACCTGGAAAGGTCCGTGTTGAAGAGCACCTATAAATTCTTCTATCAGCCGTTTTCCATATTCCGAAATATTTCGTGTGCCCACTACCGCTATGGCACGTTCGGGATTGGTTGTAAATGCTCCTTTGGCATATAAAAGTATGGGAGCGTCATTTTGTTGTTTTAGCCTCCACGGAAAATCCTCATTTTCAAAATATAAAATGCGGATACCATGTTTGATCGCAAATTGCAATTCCTTTTCTGCTCTATGCAAAACTGACGGATCGCTCAGATTTTGTAAAGCACTCGAACGAAGAAGGGGAATCTTTTTAAGTTTCCATTTCTTTTCTTTGAAAATTTCCTGCGGGCTTCCGCAAACGCGTATAAGATTTTTTGCAGTAGCGGAGCCAACATTTTCGATCTGTGTGAGTGCTATTTGATAAAGGGTATTTTCATTGTACATATTTAGGGTCTAAGGCAGCTGCCTGATTATAAAATTCTTTTGCTTTGCTCTCATATTCCAGTATTTTACCGGAACTTACTTTGCCAAATTTAGCAAAATCGGTGTAAACTTTTGAAATGAAATAACATAATTCTGCGTCATCATTTTTAAGCTTGTAGGCCATTCCCAAAAAATGCAATGCAAACTGGTAGTTTTGAACTTCTTTATACAGAATTTCATAGCCAACCCGTTTGAGGTATGGAAACATGATGCCCAGATTTTCCGGATCCTTGGTAAGGTAATCCATGTATTTGCTGACAAAATCAAGATCGGGTTTAATTTTAATTACGGATTCAAGTTTTTTGAGAAAGGTGTGAATATCATTATTCCTTTTCAACCATTCGGCAAGGATACCTGCTTTCATATTTAAAGCCTGGCCGTATTGCGGAAAAATCAATAAGGCACGATCAATGTAATTTTCAGCTACCTGAAGATATGTTGATTTTTTGGATGGATCCATTTCAGATTGTGATTTTTGAAAATACGATACACCGGTAAAAAGGTTGATCCGTGCACTGTTTTTCGAAACTTTTACTGCAGCAAGATTCAGGGTAAATCCATCTTTCCAGTCGGGCACCCTTTGAATAGTCTTTGCACTGTAAGCGGTGATCAGAATTCCAAATATGCTCATGGCTAATATTCTGAAAAGCTTTCTATCCGTGTAGTTGAATAAACTGTAAATGAAGTAAGCACTTAAAAAACTAAAAGCCACGGAGGGCATAAAGAGAAAACGCTCATTCATAAAAGTACCAACAGGGAATACGAGGTTGGATACAATCGAAAATGTGATGAAATAATACAACAAACAATAACTGATGATCTTTTTTGTTTTCCTGTAACGATAAGCCAAATACAAAAGACCGAGGGTAACCACTAAAGAAAGCAAGGGTATGAGATCTGTCCATTCCGATTTTGGAACGTGATAAGGATAATAATCGTGGGTGAGGGGATGGGGAAAAAACAATAATTTATAGTACCAGATAAAAGTATAAAAAAGCGTTGCCGATTTTTCTGCAAGAGTCATTCCGATAAAGGGATTGTTCATCAGATCAGTAATGACTTGTCCGCTGCTGAGTAAATAACCGATCACCAACCACCGGACTCCAACAAACAGGGTGGCACAAACGAACAAGGGCCATGAATCGAGGATTGCTTTTTTAAATTCCTGATTTCTGAAATAATAAACCGAGATCGGCATGATGGCCAGAAATGTGATAGCATTTTCTTTTGAAAATAAAGCTGCCAGAAAGCACAGGCAACTTATAATTCCAAACTTTTTCTTTCCGCTGTCAAACTGTTTGATCCATGAAATGGAAGCTGCCAGACAAAACAACAGACACATGATCTCATCGCGACCTTTAATATTGGCTACTGCTTCAGAATGGATGGGGTGAGTGAGAAATAAAACGGATGTGATGGAAGGAATTCCCCAGAGCAGAAAACGAGAAGGCTGGTCTTTTAATAGTATTTTTATAAGGCTGTAAAGTAATGTTGCAGTCAAAGCATACATCAGGATGTTGATCAGATGGCTGACTTTGGGTTTGTTGCCAAACATTTCAAAATCCAAAGCGAAGCTCACCAGGGAAAGCGGCCTGTAACGAGCTCCGGCCACCAAATCCTTTTGTTCTCCAAAATATCCTGTGAAACTCTCAGTACTCAAAATATCCCATATCCCTTTGATTCCTTTCTGGACGTAACTGTTTTCTGAAAAAACGATAATATCATCCAGGACGTAGCCAAAGCTCAATGAGGCGGCATAGAGGATCAAAGCAAGAACCGTGTGGATGCCAAACATCCAGATCCAGTCATATCGGGACAGCAGGTTGAGGATTGGTATTTTCTTCATATCAGCTACACAGTCAGGTTGCCACCATTTGAATGCAAGATAAAAAGTATCTTAAAAAATTTCATATTACAAAAATATTTAATATGTTTGCGGGCTTATGTATTTTTTGAATCGGAATTTGTATCGTATTTCATGGAAGTTATGGGTTTTACTTCTTCTGCCGGTATGTGTTGCCTCGCAAATCAACATCCAGGTTGGTTATGGTATTTCCATGGTCAATCCGAAAGAAAATGAACGGCTTATAAATGATTATCTTATTGAAAATCAATGGATTGCCAACAAGGGTTCCGGTTTAAAGATCTTGCATGGACTGGATCTGGGATTGAAACATAGCTGGTCGCCAATGGCCCTTGGACTCATTTGGAAGAACCGGGCTGGTAAGCTGGAGTTTGAAGGTTTGTCACCGGTTTCCGGAAATCTCTTTAAACAGCAACTTTATTACAGTTTGAACAGTTTTTCTATGTTTTTGGAGACAAATGGACGTTATCTCGGTCTTGGAGCCAGCCTGGACTGGAATGTTTTCAATATAAAACAACGATACACCGGATTGGATAGCAAGATTGGTGTTTCAAGTCAATCAGGTTTGGGGAATCGGTTTTACCTGAACTTAAATTTTCCTGCAACCCACGCCGCACAGATTACGCTACAGATTTCCTATCATTTGCCCATGGAGCAATTCGATGTTAACCCATTGGCTAACAGTATATTAGATTCAAATTCGACAAGTTATTCCAGGGAATTCTGGAAACATTTTGGCATCGGCTTATTGATTTCAAACGGGCCGCAAAACCATTAAAAATCAGGCATCTACAATTAATCAAAAAAAATTAGCATAAATAAAATTGTTGTATCTTTGTATCCATCTAATGATTTAACCGCTTTAATACCCACCTTTCACAAATTCAATCTTTAAATTTTTTATTCTTCATTTTTTAAATATTTTTCACAATGAATCTTTACGTAGGAAACCTTGACTATACAGTTAAGGAGCCACAATTGGAAGCTATGTTTGCCGAGTATGGTGAAGTATCTTCAGTTAAAATTATTACAGACAAAATGACCGGAAGAAGCAAAGGTTTCGGGTTTGTTGAAATGCCTAATGACGACGAAGCCCAGGAAGCCATTGCAAATCTCGATCAAAAAACCATCAAGGACCGTGCAATTTCTGTATCGGAAGCCAGACCACCAGAGCAAAGGGAGAGAAAACCTTTCAGACCTTCTTCAAACCGCGATTCAAACGATCGTTTTAAAAGAAGATATTGATTCAAGACATAAAGGAATTTATATGAAAGCAATAACACTTTCATATTCCTTAAGATAAGACTTCAAGAATACCTGCCCCCGAGGCGGGTATTCTTTTTATAATTATTAAGATCGTACATGCAGAACATTATAAGTTTTGAAGAGCTGGGCATTCAAAAAGATATCGTCGACAATTTGTTGGAATTAGAGATCAGTGAACCCACCGAAATTCAACAAAAGGCCATACCCGTTTTGGTTGAAGGAAAAAGAGATTTTATTGGTATGGCACAAACAGGTACCGGGAAAACAGCAGCTTTCGGTTTGCCGGCAATTCAATCTATTCGTATAAACCACTATCACCCTCAGGTTCTGATCATAGCACCTACACGCGAACTTTGCATGCAAATTGCAAATGATCTAAGAAAATATTCGAGAAGTATTAAAGGACTTCACGTGGTACCGGTGTATGGTGGATCAAGTATTGGCTTACAAATCAAGGCTTTAAAGCAAGGTGCCCACATTGTAGTAGCTACCCCGGGAAGGCTGGTAGATCTCATTGAGAGGAAAGCCATACAATTGGATATGATCAGGCAAGTCGTTCTCGATGAAGCGGATGAAATGCTCAATATGGGTTTCAGAGAGGATATGGAGTTCATTCTTGCGGCAACTCCTGCAGAAAAGTCGACCGCATTATTTTCGGCAACCATGTCGAAGGAAATCAGGGAAATAGCTTCCAACTATCTGAATGATCCGTTTGAAGTTACCGTTGGCAGAAAAAATCTTGGACATCCCAACATCACCCATCAGTATGCCGTGGTACACGCAAAAGATAAGCTGATCGCCTTAAAACGCATTATCGATTTTCATCCTGATTTTTACGGGATTGTATTTTGTAATACAAAAATAGAAACCCAGGAATTAAACGATGCTTTGCTTAAAGACGGTTTTAAAGTGGATTGCATTCATGGTGATCTCGAACAGGCACAAAGGGAAAAGGTCATGCATAAATTCAGGAACAAATATGTTTCCATTTTATTTGCTACCGATGTTGCAGCCAGAGGCATTGATGTTAAGAATCTAACCCATATTATCCATTATCATCTTCCGGATGATATTGAAAACTACACACACCGGAGTGGAAGAACAGCCCGTGCTGGCCAAAAAGGATTTTCCATAGCTTTATTGCATATTAAAGAAGCTTACAAACTCCACCGGATTGAAAAAATGGCCAATCTTAAATTTGGCAGGTATTTGATTCCAACAGCTTCTGAAGTGGCCGAAAAGAGAATATCGGGTTTTATAGAACACGTGGTTGCTTCTGTCGAATCTGAAGCCACGGGAAAATCGGCAAAAAATGAATGGATCTGGCCGTTGATGCAGCTCAGTAAAGATCAGCTGGTGGATTACATTCTGAAAGCTGAATTGAATAAATATTCAAACACTTTCCTCGCTGGTCCGGATGTCAATGTTGAAGAAAAAGTGAAAGAGGTAAAATACATGCACGACGATTCCCGGAGTAATAAATCCAAAGGACGTTCAAGGGATTCTGGTAGTGGAAAAGAAGTGCGGATGTATGTCAGTTTAGGTAAACTCGATCAACTCCGCTATGATGAATTACGCGAAGTCATTTTTAAACTAACGCACGTGAGTGGGCGGATGATCCGCGATATTGATCTGTTCAACAGTTATTCATTTTTCCTGACAGACACCCAGAGTGCAGACAAATTATGCAGCCTGAAAGGGTTGAAATGGAAAAAAAGAGACATCACTTTTAAAAGAGCCGAGGGGAAAAGACCATCCCGGAAATAAAGATCCTGTGTGTAAATTGCAACCGGATTCAGGTTCTTTTTGTTTTTTCGAATAGCTGGTTTGGATATGCCAACAAATTTTTAAGAATTCTGTTAAATCAAAGAAATCGTTTCAATGGAAATATTAATCAAAGTAAGTCAGTTATTGCTCTGTTTAACCATCCTTGTGGTGATCCACGAGTTCGGTCACTTTTTACCTGCAAGGTGGTTTAAGACCAGAGTCGAGAAATTTTACTTATTTTTTAATCCATGGTTCTCTTTGTTTAAAAAGAAAATTGGAGAAACCGAATGGGGATTAGGCTGGTTGCCATTGGGTGGTTACGTAAAAATATCGGGCATGGTAGATGAGAGTTTTGACATGAACCAACTTCAATCAGAACCTCAGCCCTGGGAGTTCAGGTCGAAACCAGCCTGGCAACGATTGATTATTATGGTGGGTGGGGTCACCGTGAATTTTGCTTTTGGATTTTTTATTTTTTCAATGCTCCTTTGGAAAAATGGTCAAACCTATTTGCTGAATAGTGAAATGAAAAACGGTATTGCCGTAGACAGTCTTGCTTATCAGATGGGTCTTCGAGATGGAGACTTGCTGGTCAAAGTTGGCGACCTGGAACTCAAAAAATTTGACAAAGCACAAATCGTAAAAACTTTGGTTCTCGGGAATAATAATTCCGTCACCCTCATAAGAAATGGAGAACAGATCCAGGTTGAAATCAACAAGGAGATCATTTCAAATCTGACCAAACCGGATATTAAAAAATTAGATTTTATTGCACCGCGGGTTCCCGCCATCGTTAAAGAGTTGATGCCCAACTCGGCAGCTTCAAAAGCAGGTATCCTTCAAAGCGATCAGTTTTTAGCCATCGACGAACAGCCTGCAAACTATCTTCATGAGATCCACCGGATCATCAATAAACAGGCAAATAAAGAATTTCATTTGAAGTTGTTGCGTGGTAGTGATACCGTAAGCGTTGATGTTACAACAGATCAAAGCGGAGTCGTAGGAGTGTTTTGGCAACCTATTGATTCATTTATGAAATTTGAAACGGAAACTTTTGGTTTTTTTGCTTCCATTCCAAAAGGCATAACGACAGGATGGGACTTATTAACCAGCCAACTCAAAGCATTCTCAAAAATGTTTAGTGGGGAAATTAAAGCGAAGGACTCATTGGGTGGTTTTGGTTCGATTACCAATATGTTTCCTGCCAGCTGGGATTGGGATGCATTCTGGAGAATGACAGCAGTTTTGAGTATCATTTTGGGATTTATGAATTTACTTCCAATACCTGCTCTGGATGGAGGTTATGTAGTCTTCTTATTGATCGAAGTGATCTCCGGCAAAAAAGTACCGGACAAGGTTGTAGAAAAGGCCACACTGATCGGATTTATATTATTGATGGCTTTGATGATTTATGCCAATGGTTTGGATGTATTGAGAGGATTGGGAAAATAAATGAACTATTTTGAACATTATCAGTTAGCTCCTGCTTTCTATATCGATCAGAATGAGTTAAGAAGAAAGTATTACCAAAAAAGCAGGTCGGTTCATCCGGATCAAAATCCTGAGAATAATTCCATTGCTCATCATGACGATTATTTATCTGCACTGAATAACCAGGCATACAAAACTTTATTACATCCCTTATCAAGATTAAAATATCTGCTTGATACAGAATTTGAAGCAGGCAAAGGGGAGCTTATTCAGGATTCACAAGAATTTCTATTGGAAATGCTTGAGTTACATGAATTCATTATGGAAGCCATCCAGGCCGGGGACCTCAATCTCATGGAACAAGCCAAAGAACAATTGAATTCACTTGAAAAGGACGCTGATGAAAAAGCTTCACCGGCCCTTCGGGATTTTGATCAGGGTTTGCGAAACGATCGCATTAGAAATGAAATGCAACATTATTACAATCAGTTGAAATACGTGAACCGGTTGAGAGAAAATCTGGAAAACAAAGAACCTTCTTTGTAAAGAACTATAGCCTTGGGTTGAAAACTATTTCACGAACCCGTTATATTTCATTGCAGTGTTTTGTTTATAATTGAGGTATATTATTGCTGCAAGAATCCAATAATGCCTGAAATTCATGATGTCCATGGAAATGGATTCTGCGAATGCGATAGCAAGTAACAACAGCAGCAAAAACGAGAACCAATCATTAGAAGGATTGGCAAGTAAAACACTTCGGAACATAGAAATTACAATCAGAAGAAAAACCAGGAATCCTGATATTCCGGTGATTGCCAAAGTCCCCGTCCAATTCGAATGAGGATCGTAGGGTGGTAAATTTTCAGGATATTCCTTATTCGATTTGAGTTGTTCAATTTTCAAATTGTATTGCCCCGGACCGATTCCAAACAAAAAATTTTCTTTAAAAATTTTCCAGGAACTTGCTTTAAAAATGTAATAGCCGGATCCATATACCTCTAATTGATTGTACTTCAAAATACTTTCGTTCGATGTATAAGGGCCATTTTTCCATTTTGCTTCTGAAGCTTGTCCTTCGGTTAAAAATAAAAAATGGGTCAGTAATACATGAGCCAGCAACAGGAAAACAGATATAAGTAAAGATATTTTTTTAAAGAACTGGTATTTGAATCCAAAAAGAATAAACCAGATCACTGCAATGAATAATAGAGATTTTGAAAGCGTTAGAAAAGACACAACTGTAAAAAACAGGGCAGCGACCAAATCCATTTTTTTACCGCTAACGAACAAATGACGATATAAACTAAAACCGATCGGTAAACTGATTACAGAAACATACATGGCAGGAGTCGTTGTAAATCCCTGTAATCGGAATCGATCCCCAAAGTAGGGGTAATTGTAATAGACCTGTGCCGTCGTATTTAAATCAACATAAACAGATAGTAAATAAGCTACCAAGGCCGCAATGCTCATCATCCAACCAAACAGAATAAAGGCAGATGTGATTTTTTGTTTGAGAATGGAAGAACAAGTACATTCAAATCCCCACTGCATGCAATAAAATAATATGATGAGGTATCCTATTCCCAGGCATTCGAGAAAGCCTTCTATACAAGGATGTATACCAAAGGAAATCAGATGGACTAAAAGCCAGGCTGTACAAATCAAAACTACCGGAGAATTGAATACCTGCCTTGTTGTTGTTAATCGAATGGACTGCTTGTTGAATACTGCGAATGAAACCATTCCAATGATGAAAATAATTTCGGGCAGTTGAAATTTATCAGCAAGAACAGGTAAATGGAAAAGATGCTGAAACCCGCACGCAACCAGATATACCAAAAAGAAACCATAAAAGAATTTATGGATCGGTTTATCTTCAGTATTCGTTACCCGCATCAATTCAGGATAATTATTTCGAAAGATAGGAATTGGATAGAAAAGCAAAGAGGTTTTTGAATGGAGTATAGAGAATGGAGTATAGAGTATTGAGTATAGAGAATGGATGAATAGCATTTAGGAACATTAATTTAACCAAATTCCAGCCCCGTAGGGGCGACATATTAATAGAGAATGGAAATATAATAAATCCAGCCCCGTAGGGGCGACATATTAATAGAGATTGGGTCCCGACATGAAATTGCTGAAATAGAAATACATCACCTTTATGTCGGGAAGAAAATTGCGATTATATAAAGATTACAGGAACATTAATTTAACCAAATTCCAGCCCCGTAGGGGCGACATATAAATAGAGAATGCATAAAGCATTTAGGCATATTAGATTAATCTAAATCCAGCCCCGTAGGGGTGGCATATTAATAGGGAATGGATAGGAAGCTTAAAGCGTAAAGCGATAAGCAGAAAGCGCGGAGTGATTGGGTCCCGACATGAAATTGCTGAAATAGAAATACATCACCTTTATGTCGGGAAGAAAATTGCGATTATATAAAGATTGCAGGATCATTAATTTAACCAAATTCCAGCCCCGTAGGGGTGGCTTATTAATAGGGAATGGATAAGAAGCTTAAAGCGCAAAGCGATAAGCAGAAAGCGCGGAGTGAGGGTATAGAAAATTGCGATTATATAAAGATTACAGGAACATTAATTTAACCAAATTCCAGCCCCGTAGGGGTGGCATATTAATAGGGAATGGAAATATCATTAAAATCCAGCCCAGTAGGGGTGACATATGAATAGAGAATTTCAAAAAATATATTTAATTTTAATTTAAAGGAACTTTTAGTTCTTAAATAAGATTTTCCTAAACGTCGAAACGTCGAAACGTCGAAACGTCGAAACGTCGAAACGTCGAAACGTCGAAACGTCGAAACGTCGAAACGTCGAAACGTCGAAACGTCGAACCGTCGAACCGTCGAACCGTCGAACCGTCGAATCGTCCAATACTTCTAATGCTTAAACTGCAAAGCTTTCGCCACAACCGCAGGTGCGGGAAGCGTTGGGATTGTTGAAATAAAATCCTTTGCCTTGAAGGCCGTCAGAAAACTCAAGGGTTGAATTGAATAAATAAAGAAATGATTTCAGGTCCGTAACTATTTTTTCGCCATTGTCTTCGAAAACCTGATCGTTGGTAAGAGTCTCATTGTCGAAATCCATTTTATAACTCAAGCCACTGCATCCACCGCTGGTAACGGATACGCGTATAAAATAACTTTCATCCAGTCCGGAAGTTTTCCGGATCTCTTCGATTTTTTGTTTTGCACTGGGTCCAACGAAGATCATGAATTTTTCTGCTTGTAATCTTTTATAGCACTCTTTATAGCGTCTTCGGCCAATACGCTGCAATGAATTTTAACCGGAGGTAATGCCAGCTCTTCAACGATATCCATGTTATCGATGCTCATGGCTTCATCGAGGCTTTTTCCTTTCAACCATTCTGTCGCTAAAGAAGAAGAAGCAATAGCAGAACCGCAACCAAATGTTTTAAATTTTGCTTCTTCGATAATCCCAGAATCGGGATTGACTTTGATTTGCAGACGCATGACATCACCGCACTCAGGTGCACCTACCAAACCAGTACCCACCGTGGGATCGTTTTTATCTAATGTGCCCACATTTTTGGGGTGTTTGAAGTGATCTAGAACTTTTTCTGAATAGGCCATATATATTGTGTTTAGACTGATAAAATTATAACTACCATACAAGGTCTGAAGTTCCCGTTAATGGGCCGACCATTCAATTTTGCTGAGATCAACCCCATCTTTGTACATTTCCCATATAGGAGACAATTCTCTCATGTGGTTGACACCTTTTGAAATGGCTTCGATAGCATAATCGACGTCTTCTTCCGTACTAAAACGACCCAGTGACAGTCTTAGCGATGAATGAGCCAGGTCATCTCCCAAACCCAAAGCAACCAGCACATAACTGGGTTCTAATGAAGCTGAAGTACAAGCAGAACCCGAAGATACTGCGATGTCCTGATTGAAAGTCATCATCAATCCCTCACCTTCCACATGTTTAAAGGACATATTGGTTACATGGGGCATGCGATGTTCGACATTGCCATTGATGTAAACTTCTTCCAGTTTTTTCAGTCCGGTTTCGAGCCGGTCTCTCAACTTACTCAGGCGTTGTGATTCAGTTGCCATTTCATTTTTCGCAATTTCGGCTGCCTTTCCAAAACCAACAATTCCGGGAACGTTCAGCGTACCAGAACGCATTCCTCTTTCGTGTCCACCTCCATCCATTTGGGCAGTTACTTTCACGCGAGGATTCTTGCGACTCACATACAGAGCCCCAACACCCTTGGGTCCATACATTTTATGTGCAGTAAATGCCATCAGATGAATTCCGTTTTCCCGAGGATAGGTTGGGATTTTTCCTACGGCTTGTGTGGCATCGCTCATGAGCAAAACACCTTTTCTTTCGCAGATAGCTCCTATTTCCTTCATCGGTTGGATGACTCCTGTCTCGTTGTTTGCCCACATGACAGAAACCAAGATCGTATCAGGCCTTATTGCCTCTTCCAATTTTTTTAGATCGAGAATTCCATCTTGTTCCACATCGAGAAAAGTAATTTCAGCACCTTTCTTTTCAAGTGCATGGCAGGTATCTAAAACAGCTTTGTGTTCTGTTTTGGTGGTCACGATGTGTTTGCCTTTGCGTCCATACATTTCGAAAACCCCCTTTATTGCCAGATTATCAGCTTCTGTTGCACCGCTGGTAAAAATGATCTCCTTTTCATCAGCTCCGATCAAATCAGCTATTCGTTGACGTCCGAGATCAACTGCGGCTTCTGCTTCCCAACCATAAGGATGGCTCCTGCTGGCGGCATTGCCGTGATGTTCAAAAAAATAAGGCAACATGGCTTCAACTACCCGGGGATCGCAGGGAGTGGTAGCGTTATTGTCCAAATAGACTTTGTGTAAAGGCATTAATAATTTGATTGATAGTGTGTTAAAAGAACACAAAAGTAACACGAATTGAACGGCTTTGTTGAACTAAGTAGTGAAGATTATTAAACAGTAATCGCGACATCTTGAATTTCAGATTTGGAAGGGACCGACAATACCTATGGAGAAACTAAGGGAAACTTTTTTTAAAGCTCGATTTAAGTATTTTAGAAATGGGAAAATTTGGTGTGAATTTCTATTTTTTATATATTTTTGTATTGAATTATAATTGATTATATATTAAATTTTATTGTATTGTTATCTACCAATCTTTTAAGTAGATGGATTCAGGAGATTCAGTCTGGCAACAGGCAAAGTCTGTCTAAAGCCATTACATTAATTGAAAGCCAAAAAGCCGAAGACCGCGTTGAAGCAGTACAGCTATTAAAGTTGCTTAAAGATGATGGAAATTCTCTCAGGGTTGGAATTACCGGTCCTCCCGGCGTTGGAAAAAGCAGTTTAATTGAAGCTTTGGGACAAATTATAGTTGCTCAAGGATACAAACTTGCCGTACTTAGCATCGATCCGAGTTCAAATTTGACAAAAGGAAGTCTTTTGGGAGATAAGACCAGAATGCAGGAATTGTCACAATCTTCAAATGCCTACATCCGCCCTAGCCCGACAGGGAGTCAGTGGGGGGGGATCTCGGGTCGGACCAGAGAATGCATACGGTTATGTGAAGCTGGAGGTTATGACTATATTTTTATCGAAACCACCGGTGTAGGGCAAACAGAATATCTGGTATCTACGATGGTCGATTTGACTTTATTGTTGCATTTACCGGGTTCGGGCGATGAACTGCAGGGAATTAAGAAAGGAATCATGGAATGGGCAGATATCCTTGTGGTTCACAAAGCGGATTTGCCTAAAGACCCTGGAGTGATCCATGCTATCAGAGATTTAACGGTCGCTATTCAACTATTGGAACCCAGACCAAGTGGATATCAAAGATTCGTAATCCCAGTAAGTTCGCAAGTCAAGATCGGACTGGATTTACTGTGGGACCAGATCCAATCTTTTCATAAACATATTAAAGAAAATGGTTATATGTTTAAGAATAGAAATGAGCAACTCACCACTTCTTTCAAGCAATTATTGCAACAGGAAACCTGGAATTCGATTGCAGCCCGTCAGGAAATCAGCAATTTTATGGCAGAGACGGAAAAAAAATTAAAATCCCTGATTTTAACACCGGAAGAAGCCGTAGAAGTCGCACGGGATTTTATTTTTGCAGTCCTTAAGAAGTAGCAGGTATGAAAAGAATCTTGTGGGTCATCCTCGGGGTCAGTTTTGCATTTACAATGGACGATCGGACCATCAGGGTTGTGCCCGGCTCAATTCAATTAGCGGCACCTGTTCGCAATGACGTATCAATATCCGGAAGTTTCGGGGAACTCAGACACAATCATTTTCATGCCGGAATTGACGTTCGTTCTTCCAGAGGTGTGGATGGTGACGATATTCTTGCTGTTGCAGATGGGTACATTTCGAAGATCATCATCGATGCAGAAGATTTAGGAAAAACATTATACATCAGTCACCCTCAGGGACTGGTTTCGGTGTATGCACATTTGAATAAATTCAGACCGGACCTCGAAAACATAATCAGGCAGGAGCAAATAAACCAGAAACAGTTTCAGGTGGAGATCACTTTTTCACCTGGTGAGTTTCCGGTTGAACAAGGTGAATTTGTTGCCTACATGGGCAACACAGGAGCCAGTCGGGGCAAACATTTGCATTTTGAATTGCGCGATGCAAGGGGTGAAGAGGTCTGGGATCCCTTGTTGTTTGGATTTCCGATTGAAGACAACAGACGTCCTCAAATCAGAAGGGTCAAAGTAACGGGATACGACCGCGAAGGGCATGAAGTTTATCAAAAGATTTTTCCCCGTTCCGTTTTGGAAAGAACTACGATTCCATTTCATGTGCCGGGTGAGTCGTTCAGCATTTCGGTAGATGCGATGGATTATACTGACCAGTCGCATTTTGTAACAGGAATCAAATCCCTGCAAATGGATGTGGATGGAGAAATGCATTACCAGTTTATTGCGGATAAATGGAAGAGGTCGGATACAAAATATATCAACGCACACATCGATCATGGAGGTGGAAAACACGGTAGAGGAAAATTTCACCGTTGTTATCTATTGCGTGGCAATTGTCTGGGCCTATACGATGCCAAAGCATGCCGAGGATTTATTCCTATGGTAGACAGTACTCCACACGATGTTAAACTTGAGGTTGCTGATGGCAGCGGAAATTCGAGTTTACTGGAATTTAAATTGCGAAAAGCAAACTATATACCCAAATTGCGCAAGTCAATTTACAAGGATACTATATTTTACGATCGCGAAAAAAATCTGTCAGGAGCCTATGCCTCTTTTAGTTTTCGCGAAGGATCCGTTTATGAAGATTTTCATTGCGAAGTAAAGGAAACCCCCCATTTGCATAAATACGCATTCAGTGGATTCGCAGGATTAGCTCCATATAACGGACTTTTGCATTTTCCCCTGGGAGTCCGTCTTAAACCGAATAAGAAGGTACCCGAAGAATTAAAATCCAAATGCGTCGTTGCATTAAAAATGGGCAAAGGATTTATGAATGTTGGTGGTGTGTGGGATGGGGAATTCCTCAAAGCTAACGCCCGTTCGTTAGGGCCGTTTACAATCATGTTAGACACCGTTGCACCCAAACTCAGTGTATTGGCACCTAAAAAGAAAAGCCACAAATGGACTGCACTGAAATTTCGCATTTCAGATAATTTCACAACGAGCAAGGAGATGCCCGATCTGGCTTATGAAGCTTACATTGATGACCAGTGGGTGATCATGGAATACGATAAAAAATCTGCGTTACTTATTCATCGTTTTGAACCCTGGCTGAGCAAAGGAAAACATCGCTACAAGGTGTTGGTCCGCGACCAGGTTGGCAATGAGAGAGTCTACAACGGTTCTTTTGTTTTGTAAGCATGTTGAAACAAAATAAAAAAGAAGAATACCCACCTCCAATCAGAGTTCAGGTTGGCGATTTGTTTCCAGTTTCAGAATTACTTATTCAGGATGGGACCTATTTGAAATTAAAAACACTGAAATCACACTGGATCGCCTTATTTTTTTATCCGGAGGACGATTCGCCTACATGCACCAAACAGGCCTGCAATCTCAGGGATTCTTATGAAATGCTGGCGAAAAAAAACATTTACACACTTGGAGTAAGTCCGGATGACGAAAAAAAACATAAGCGATTTATTGAAAAATATCAGCTTCCTTTTCCACTTGTCGTTGACCAGGATCATGCACTTGCAAAGAGATTGGGAATTTTCGGTTTGAAGAAATTTATGGGTCGTGTTTATGAAGGAATTCACCGAACGACCATTATTCTGAATAAAGATTTGAAAATTCATGCGATCATTTATCCGGTGGTATCTGGTAAACATGGGGAGCAGATTATGAATGTATTGCATCACGAGTAGGATAATTCACCTCACCCCTAACCCCTCTCCATTATGGAGAGGGGAATAAAAAAAAGTATTTCGGGAAACGGGGGATGAGGAGAACTTCACCCCTAACCCCTCTCCATTATGGAGAGGGAAATAAAAAAAAGTATTTCGGGAAACGGGGGATGAGGAGAACTTCACCCCTAACCCCTCTCCATTATGGAGAGGGGAATAAAAAAAAGTATTTCGGGAAACGGGAACGCTCCCTTCTCCACGGACGTGGAGAAGGGCAGGGGATGGCTTATTTAATAAGTAAAAGTTAGAGCCTAATAAAAACCAGTAGTGTATAAATAATTTACAAAAATTTTGAAGTATGACTGGAATACATTTACGTTGCTATGAGTATTACAGAGTTAAGCAGAAGATTGAGGCGAAATCAGACAACAGCTGAGAAAATCGTATGGGAAAAAGTCAGAGATAGGAGGTTTATGAATTTGAAATTTCGAAGACAGGTTGCCTTTCAAATCGATTTGTTATCGTCCCGTAAAACTAGATTTATTGTAGATTTTTATTGCTGTAGCTTAAAATTGGCAATAGAGATTGATGGAGGAATTCATGCCTTCCAAAAAGCATACGATTTATACAGAGATTCCGTATTTGAGAGTTTTGGTGTTCGTGTATTAAGATTCACAAACGAAGAAATAATTAAAGATGGAGGGAGTTTTGAGAGGAGGGTGTTTGAGGTTCTAAAGAAGAGTTTGCCTCACCCCTAACCCCTCTCCATTTTGGAGAGGGGAAATAAAAAAAAGTATTTCGGGAAACGGGATCGCTCCCTTCTCCACGGGCGTAAGGAAGGGCAGGGGATGAGGCGAATCATTGCCTCAAAATGCCTAACTTTACACCACAACTTTATGATCATGAAGCAAAAAATATCTATTTTATTCTTTTTGATGGCAATAGCAGCAGTTTCTGCTTTATTTATGCAATGCAAACCTAAAGCTGAAGAACCAGCGCCGGCTAAAATGGAAAAGGTGGACACCAGTGGTCCCGAATACACAAGTAAATACATTTGTCCGATGTTTTGCAAAGGGAGCGGATCAGACCAACCAGGGGTATGCCCGGTCTGTGGTATGGACTACGTTTTGAATGAAAATCTGGACGAGCCCGATGAGCAGGAGCACAATCACGATCATTCTGACAGCACGCACAGTCATTGAAATTTCACTTTATCAAGATGTTATATATATAAAATAAAAATATATTAAAATTTTATATATATAATTTGAATATATATAATAGTCCTATATATATTTGCATCATATATAAGTATTTCTTATATATATATCAACCACCTACCTGAAGAAGCTCCGGTCCCGGAGTGGGTTTAAGTATACCCTTTTAATAGTCCTTCCAGGAAACAACCGTCGTGCGGATTTCTGAAGCTTTCGCATTCCGGAAAATTTTAACTGTAATTGATTAGGCCCCATGGAATTTTTATTAAAAATTCCAGACAGGCTCACACTTAAACCTAAAAGCAATGCAACCGAAAACAGTAGCTGGTTTCGGAGTAAGAAAACTACGCCCCTCGGGGTACTCTTCCTCCATTCTTCCGGGAAAGGCCATCTGTCTTTTCCTGTTCCTAACATTTGTTAGTTTGGATTCTGCTCTGGCACAATGCCAACTGGCCTGCAGAGGAAAGGTAAATGTTTCTCTTGGAGACTCCTGCCGTGCCGAAATTTTTCCCGAAATGTTGCTTACCGGTAGTCCGAGTGATTGCCCAGGTGCAAAATTCAGAGTCGATGTACTGGATCATTACATGAAAAAATTGCCAAGCAGTCCTTATGCAACAGGAGACTATATGCAAAAGGAAATTATTGGAATGGTGTATGATTCTGTGAGTAAAAATGCTTGCTGGAGCAAACTTTATATTGAAGACAAGTTTGGTCCTGTTATCGTTTGCAGAGAAGATACGATTTATTGCAACGATACGATGGCATTGAGTACTCCGGTATTTTACGATAATTGCGATCCCAACCCAACAATAACTTTCTTAGGGGAGCATATCGATCATTACAATTGCGATTCACATTTTATAAAAAAGGTTTACAGATACTGGCAGGGCCGCGACAATCTGGGAAATCTGGGCAAAATATGTACAACCATGTTTTGGATGAAGAGGATTCCCATTGATTCTATTGAATATCCTAAGAATTTTGTGAAGGCCAACGATTGTCATCTGGAATGCAATTCCGGTTTTCTCACAGATGCCAATGGCAACCCGCATCCTTATGTAACCGGCGTGCCCCGTGTCGATAGTTTGTCGTTGTGGCCATCCTATTTGTTTTATTGCAACTTGTCTACGAATTACGAAGACATGGTGGTTGTAGATTTGCCCTGCAAAAAGAAAATTATCCGGTTGTGGAAAGTTGTCGAATGGTGGTGCAACACCGCCGTGATCAGGACGCATCCGCAGACGATTGAAATCTTAGATACCAAAGCCCCGCATTTGCATTGTCCCTATGATTTCACAGTGACAACTTCGGGTGGCTACCAGTGCGAAGCAAACGTATGGATGCCTGAGATCGAAGTACAGGATGATTGTCAGGATAGCATTTTTGTCGATATTGATTATCCCGGTGGAATTTTAAAGAATTCCAATGGTGGTTACATAAAATTAAAACCCGGACTAAACGATGTCGTTTATATAGCCCGGGACAATTGCTACAATGCAGATACCTGCCATGTTCATATTGAGGTCTTTGATAGAACGCCTCCGGTTGCGGTATGTCAGCAAAATACTGTGGTCACATTGACGAGGGATGACTTGGTGCAAATTCCAGCTCATGTTTTTGATGATGGATCTTATGACGATTGTCATATCGATAGTTTCCTGGTGAGGCGTATGGACGATGGAGAACCCTGCAATATAAGAGATACATTCTTCAGACCCTATGTAGAATTTTGCTGTGAAGATGCCGGAAAGGAAGTCATGGTGATTTTCAGAGTCGTCGACAAACACGGCAATGTAAACGATTGTATGGTCAACGTGGAAGTGCAGGATAAAACCCCACCTGTGATCAACTGTCCGCATGATTACCGCATCACTTGTTCGAAACACAACGACACGATCGATTTAAAACATCGTTTTGGTGTTGCTGATTATTATGATAATTGTGTTGTCCACATGCACGAATATGTGGATTCCTTTTTGAATCAATGCGGATTGGGTTATATCGAAAGAGTCTTTGTCGTGCGCGACAACATGAACCGTTATGATTCCTGTCGTCAACGCATTGATATTTATGACTACGATCCATTCGATTCGACCGACATTGTCTGGCCATTGGATTTTGAAATCAACTCCTGTGGTGCAGAAGTCGATCCTGCCAATCTGCCGGTAGAATACGGGTATCCGAGATTTGCAGATAACGAGTGTTCGTTGATCGGCGTTAGTTTTGAAGATCATCAGTTTAATTATGTACAGGATACGGCTCTGTGTTATAAGATTTTGCGGAAATGGAAAGTCATTGACTGGTGTCAATGTTATTACGATTCACAATCCGGGCAAACCGTTTGTCCGAGCTGGCATCACGAACAGGTGATCAAAGTTCACAACAGGCTTCCTCCTAAAATTCAGGACGACTGCGAACCAGTCCGTTTATGCATCAGTGACCAGGAATGTTTGAAAGAACTGGTAGATCTGACCCATGAAGCCGTGGATGATTGCACTCCAAATGATCTTTTACGCAGTTCATTTAAAATCGATTTGCACAATGATGGTTATTTCGATAGTGTCTATACACAATTGGGCAACAGGATTCGCTTTCATGGTGAATTGCCCATTGGACATCACAGATTTCTGTGGATCTGGGAAGACCAATGCGGTAATCCGATTGTTTGTACACAATTTGTAGATATCCTCAATTGCAAAGCCCCTACAGCTTATTGTTTAAGCGGCATCAGCGTCAACATCATGGCGGTGGATACAAATGGCGATGGCAGGCTTGAAAAGTTCATCGACATCTGGGCAGCTGACGTCGACAAAGGAAGTTATCAGTTTTGTGGCAATCCGGTGACGTTATCGTTTAGCAGAGATACATTCGACAGGTATATTCGTTACGGATGTGATAGTCTGGGCATGCATCGCGTGGCCTTGTGGGTAACCGATCAGTTGACAGGTTTGCAGGATCATTGTTTTACGACGATCACGATACAGGACAACAACAACATTTGTAATACTGGAAATTTTACAGCGGATGTTGGTGGCTTGCTGATTACTCCGTACGATCAGCCTGTCGGAAATGTACGCATGAAACTGCAGTCTCCTGCAGGAACCGTAATCAGGGATTTTAATCAGGGTAAATTTTTATTTGAGAATCTGCCTGTCGGCGACTGGTATAAAATTTCTCCTGTGATGGATCTCGAATATCTCGAAGGAGTTACAACTCTTGATATCGTAAAAATTCAAAGGCATATTCTCGGACTCGAATCTTTTGATTCGCCCTGGCATTATCTGGCTGCGGATGTTACGGGAGATAAAAGAGTTACGTCTGCAGATATAGCGGCCATTCGAAAATTGGTTTTGGGTATCGATGCGAGGTATAAGAATAATCTGAGCTGGAAATTTATCGAAGCCAATTACAAATTTCCGGTTTCGGATGATCCCTGGTACGAGCCATTTTCAGAGGAGTATACGGTCTCCGGACTGGCGGGAGACATGATGTATATGGATTTCCGCGGTGTAAAAGTGGGCGATGTCAGCCAGACGACCTGGAATGGATTTCACAGTATTGAAACCCGGTCGAAGCTTGTTTTGGAATGTACAAAGGAAAGGATATCCGGCGAAAACAGGGTTGCCATTGTTGCTGAATCCGATATGAACATCAGAGGTATGCAATTCAGTCTCCGTTTTCTGAAAAATGGTTCTTCCTTGAACGGACTTTCTGGAGGAGTGTTGCCCATTGGACAGGAGCAGCTGGGTTGGAAATACGAAAGTAATGGCTATTTATTGGTTTCCTGGAATGGCGAATCGGATGTACGGATCAACAAAGGAGATGTGTTGTTTTATCTCGAATACGAACAACCGTTAGCAGCTGGAGACATCGATGCGATTGATATCAATTCGGATATTATTTCGGCAGAATTGTACAACGAACATTCAGAGATTGTTTCCTGGAGAATCAGGGAGGGAAGAGATCAAACTACCAAAACTTTCGAATGCGGTGAGCCCATTCCCAATCCGTTTTCACAGGAGACCAGATTGCAATTTTTTCTGGGCAAACCCATGGAGATACAGTACAGCATTACAGACATGAATGGAAGTGTGATTTATAAAAATAAAGAAAACTACCGAGGAGGACAAAATGCATTGACGATACAGAGGTCGTTATTGTCCGGACCTGGAGTATATTTCTTAAAGTTGGAAGCTGGAGAATACACTAAAAGTATGAAACTCGTGATGATTGGAAATTAAGGCTTCAGGTTTAACTATCATATTACAGTAATCCTCCCCGTAAGCTACCGGGGGGGATTTTTTGTTTCTCACCCCCGACCCTTCTCCGGGCCGGAAAAATCTTATCGATCTGGAGAGTGTAGACCCTCATCCGTAGCTCCTTTCCGATGCTGAGAGGGGGTATTAAGCAGTTTCCTTTGAAATTAGTATGTTGATCTTTTTGCGGAGGTAAATGATGTATCCCAGCATAAGTAAAAAGACAATGGGTTCGATGATGCAGAAGATCCAGATGTTGATTTCTTCGTAAGTCATTCCCAGGGCAGCTGCCCAGTTTTCGAGGAGTTCGACGCACCAGTTGAATAGTTCATTGATCATTTTTTATTGCTTATGTATAAAAAAATGTATGGTTAAATTTATAATTCCAGATGAAAACATACTCCAAATTTAAAAATTGAAGTCAATAAGAAATCACCCACTTTCAATAATTTATCCCAGGTTTTCATAGTTTTTGTAATTACGAATGTATTTTATAGACTACTTTTGAAGTCAAATTTAAGACTATTATGAGCTACCAAATCAATGGTAAACTGGTTAAAAAAATGGAAATCGAAAGCAAAACGGCCAGCTTTCAAACACGGGAATTTGTCATCGTCACACAAGAACAATATCCTCAGTACGTAAAGTTTCAATTGGTGCAGGACCGCTGTGGAATCATCGATAAGATTAATGAAAATGACGAACTGACCGTTCATTTTGATTTGAGGGGACGCGAGTGGCAGGGTAAATATTTTACCAATCTGCAGGCATGGAAGGTAGAAGCAGGATCAGGCGGATCAGAACCTGCAGGACAAGATCTGGTAGCCGATAAAGAATCTCCCGATCCCTTTGCTTCGGGAGAAACCAATTACGACGACCTTCCGTTCTGATGCGGTGGATGCTCTTCATCGGACTCTTCATTTTAAATGACCTTCACAGTCAAAGCATACAATATTTCCAGACCGCTAATCCAGGTGATTTCCGTTCATGGGTCTTTCTGGACAGGGATGAATCTTTTCTGGGAAACTTAAATGCCCGTTGGCCATTTGAACGACGGCTCGACGAATGGGATCTGAGAATTGGGGAATGGTCGGGGAGTGTTAAGTTGAGGTGGAGCAACCGTCCCGACGAGTGGGAAATCCGGCTTCATAATGAGTTTCTTACAGCTCAGCCTACATGGAACAAACAGTTTGATTCCTGGAGGCTGCAGTACGGTGACAAGACCTACAGTTTTACCCTGGACCCCGATCCCGATGGACAACTCTGGCGACTCCAAATGGGTGACCATGAATTGCTGTTGATTTACAATACTTATTTGTACGACTATCTGGACTGGACACTGGATTATGCATCAGATGTGGATGAGCTGGTGCTGGTGACTACAGCCTGCTTCATCGCGGCGTATTATGGAAACTATCAATACCTTAAGCGCTAGACATTTCATCAAATCAAACAAGCGTATGCCACTGATTTATGTCCTGCACTTTTTGTTGTCCGGAAAAATTCCGTGGATCAGTTTGTGCTTGCTTCTTACTTTCATAAATATTAAATCTCAAACCATGTTATCGGGAACTTATGCATTGCGGGGCGTACACGATATGGCAGCTGCATTTCGCTTTCAGGAGGATGGAAGTTTTGAATTCCGTTATGCCTACGGTGCTTCGGATCGCTATGCCCAGGGGACATACGAAATATCCGGAGATACCATTCACCTGAAAAGCAACAAAAAGGCCGGAGAAGATTTTACGGTCACATCACAAACTAACGATTGTTCACATTACGAAATTAAAGTCAACCATCCCGATCATTTTTTTAGATCCTACGTAGAAGCCATTGGATTTATCGGACAAACGCCAATTGAAGCCAAAGCTGATTCGGAAGGCATCATCCGGTTTGAAGAAACAAAATTGGACAAGGTTTATGTACACCATGCCATTTATCCCGATGTGCCCACTTTGATCAAAGATGAACAAAATGGCAATCATCGTTTCGTGGTGGAACTTAAACCTTCGCTGGAGGCTGTTAGTTTCAAGGGCATTGATTTTTTTATCAAGGAAGATTACATCACTTGTCATCCGAATTATTTTTTGCCGATTAATGATATTCGATATTATAAGGAGGGGGAATAGGGGGGAGGCAAGGAGGCTTGTAGGCTTGTAGGGATGTAGGCTTGTAGGGATGTAGGGCTTGTAGGGATGTAGGCTTGTAGGGATGTAGGCTTGTAGGCTTTTAGGCTTGTAGGCTTGTAGGGCTTTTAGGGATGTAGGCTTTTAGGGATGTAGGCTTGTAGGCTTGTAGGGATGTAGGCTTGTAGGCTTGTAAGGCTTTTAGGGATGTAGGCTTTTAGGCTTTTAGGGATGAAGGGCTTGCAGGGATTTAGGCTTGTAGGGATGTAGGCTTGTAGGGCTTGTAGGCTTGTAGGCTTATAGGCTTGTAGGGATGTAGGGCTTGTAGGGCTTTTAGGCTTGTAGGGATGTAGGCTTTTAGGGATGTAGGCTTTTAGGCGTGGAGGCGTGTAGGCGTGTAGGCTTGTAGGGTTGTGGGCTTTTAGGCATGAAGGCGTGTAGGCTTGGAGGACTTGGAATTAATATTTCAAATCATTTTTTTGAAATTTGTAATAGGATGCCAGTACTTTTTCAGCTTCTGTCATTTTTTTGTCAATTAGATCATAAGTTTCTAAATCTAAATAACCCAATCGTAGAGATACATTTAGTTGATAATGTGATTCCTTAAGGGAGGCATAGGCTATTTCCAAAAATCTAATCAACTCTTTTTTGCTTTGTCGAAAGCATCCTTCTACTATATTGGAGGCGACTGAAATCATTGCCCTCCTGATTTGTTGTGCAAGTCCAAATTTTTCTTCGACAGGAAACTTTTTTGTGACCTGATATACAAAAACAACAAGCTCATCTACCAATAAAAATGCTTTGATTTTTGTGTAATCTCTCATAGTATAATATTGAATTTATTAATAAAACAATATTAAATGCTATAAAAATATTCTAATCATGAATTACCTAAATTAAATGACCGTATTTATTCTATGCCCGAATTCCTTGATTAAAGGACAATAAAACTTATAATCGAGAGCCTCCACGCCTCCTGGCCTCCATGCCTCCATGCCTCCACGCCTCCACGCCTCCATGGCTCCAAGCCTTCCTCCCTAATACGCTTTCGCAAACAAAACTCTTCTCTGCGATGGTTGACCAGAATAAATACATTTGCCTTCCTCTTCCTGCGCGTCCAATGGAATGCACCGAATGGTGGCTTTGGTCAGTTCTTTTATTTTTTCTTCTGTTTCGGAAGTTCCATCCCAATGTGCATAGATGAAACCCGGTTTTTCTTCAAGTGTTTTTACAAAATCATCCCAGGTATCTAACGAACAACTGTTAGAATGGCGAAAATCAAACGCTCTGGTGTATAGATTTTGCTGAATTTCTGCAAGCAATTGTTCGATGTAGTTCGCCGCACCTGAAACCGGAACAGAAGATTTTTCTTTTGTATCTCTTCTGGCAATTTCATAGACGCCTTGTTCGAGATCGCGTGCACCAATGCCTACGCGAACCGGAGTACCTTTCAATTCGTGTTCCGCAAATTTGAAGCCAGGACGGTTTTTTTCGTCTTTGTCGTAGTTGCAGCGAATTCCTCTTGCTTTGAGTTCAGACATGAGCTTATTGGCCGCCTGCTCTAATTCCGGTGAAGGTTTCGGTATAGGAACAATAACCACTTGCACGGGAGCAAGTCTGGGTGGAAGAATCAGTCCATCATCGTCTGAATGAGCCATAACCAGAGCTCCGATCAAGCGCGTACTGACTCCCCAGGAAGTGGCCCATACATATTCTTCTTTGTTTTGATCGGTGAGGTATTTGACTTCAAAGGCTTTTGCAAAATTTTGTCCAAGAAAATGCGAAGTACCTGCCTGTAAGGCCTTTCCATCCTGCATCATGGCCTCAATGGTATACGTCTCTTCTGCTCCGGCAAAACGTTCGTTCGCTGTTTTGTACCCTTTTACAACGGGTATAGCCATGTATTCTTCGGCAAATTTTGCATATACTTCATGCATTTGTTCTGCTTCAGCAATGGCTTCAGCTGCTGTGGCATGAGCCGTATGACCTTCCTGCCAAAGGAATTCGGTTGTTCGCAAAAACGGACGCGTACGCATTTCCCAGCGAACTACATTGGCCCATTGATTAATGAGGATGGGCAGGTCCCGGTAAGACTGAATCCAGTCCCTGTAAGTATTCCAGATCACGGCTTCAGAGGTAGGCCGCACCACCAGCTCTTCTTCCAGTTTAGCTTCCGGGTCGACCATGAGTTTCCCTTTTTGCTTCGGATCATTTTTTAGCCGGTAATGCGTTACGACCGCACATTCTTTGGCAAAACCTTCCGCATTTTTCTCTTCGGCTTCAAACAAACTTTTCGGAACAAACAATGGAAAATAGGCATTGACATGACCTGTTTCCTTAAACATACCGTCGAGAACGTTTCGCATGTTTTCCCAAAGCGCATAGCCCAGAGGTTTGATCACCATGCAGCCTCTGACTGCACTTTGATCGGCCAGTCCTGAGCGGTAAACGATGTCATTGTACCATTGGGAGTAATCTTCTGAACGCGATGTAATCACTTTTGCCATAAGATGATATTAAACTTTGTAGCTGATTTTCAATCAAATAATCGATGGAACGCTGGTTGTTAATGAAGTTTAACGTATTCCAGTTAAATATTAATTGGAATTTAACCAAGCTGAACCGCAAAAGTAATAAATTAGCTATTGATAAGTGTTTTTCATTCAAACACTTCAAATTCAGGACTATGAAAAATAACACAAATAATCTTTTTATTGCGATTTTCCTGGCTTTCATTTCCCAGGGAATCCAGGCACAATTTGACGACATTTATTACGATCCCGACAAGGACGATGAGCATGTTGAACAGCGGTATTACTCATCAGATCAAAACGGTACTGATGACAGATATCAATCGAAGGATGAACGTTATTATGATCCCAATGAATCTTATGACGACGAATATGGAGAGTGGGAAGATCAGGATTACTATTACACGTCGAGGATAAAAAGATTCCACAGACCTGTTTATGGATTTAATTATTACGATCCATTTTACACACATTCATATTTCTACGATCCTTTTGATTTTGACCCCTGGTATTACGACCGGGATATTTATTCAAGTTCCTGGCGATTTAGTTTTTACACGGGTCCCATTCTGTGGACAAATTACTACCGATACCGGCCATTCTGGTCGCACTGGGATGCGTGTTATGGCTGGAACAGTTTTGGTTGGAATTCCTATGGTGGTTATGGTGGTTGGAATAATTGGTATTGGGGAATTCCATATTATCACCACCGCGATCATTATTATTACGGAAATAACACCCATCACAACGATCACGGTTCTAAATATGGCTATCATTATGGCAGCAGACGATTTGGAACCACTAACACTTCCAAAAGAGGACCGGTTCGGTTGACCAACCCTTCTCCAAGAGTGATCACGGAATCTGCAGGGGTAAATGCCGATCCGGGAAGAACAACCGCTTCACCCAGAAGGATTATCAGAAGCGCAGATGGAGATTCACCTCGGGAGCAAGTTCAAAATGGAAGATTATACAACGACAGAACACCTGAACGCAGTCAAAATCCCGGCAGAACTTTGGAAAGTGAAAAACCCGGATTTGAAAAAACAGATCGTGCAAATGATCGCGTTTATGACAGAAATCCGAACAGGGAAATGGGAGGATCGGAAAAATACAGAGACGAACGAAATTCCGACAGATCTAAATTCAGGCCACATCGCACAGAGCGGCCACGAACTTCCGAGGGGTATAGAAATTACAGTCCATCGGATTCGGAAAGAAGATCATATAAAGAACGGTCGTCTCAACCAGATTTGAAAATGCCGAGGCAGAAAGAAAAACCGGATCATTCCAATTTTGGAGGCGCAATCATGGATGCCATTGGTAGTGGTGGGTCCAAAGGAAAATCCAATTCATCATCCGGAAATAGTTCAGGCAAATCAGGAAAATCTGAAGGATCGAGAAAAGGTCCAAGGTAACATTATAAGTTCATTCAGATTTCTATTCTAAACAACAAATGAATTCAATGAGATCAATATTGATTTTGTGTCTTCTTATTGGGGCATCAGCCAATTTGGTTTTTGCACAAACCGCATCAGAAGCACTTCGATATAGTATGTTCAGACCTTATAGCACCAGCCGTTCCATTGGTGTTGGAAACAGCATGTCGGCTCTTGGTGGTGATTTCTCTGCCATTGCCGTGAATCCTGCAGGGATCGGTTTGTATAGAAAAGCAGATGTGTATGTGAGTATGGGTACGATCTGGGAAGACAACGAAGCAACGCTGAAGTCAAATCAACATCAGAACTCTGTTTATAAAGAAAATACAGGTAAGTTTTCTTTGAATGGACTTGGATTTATCGGTATTTCAAATCCTGCTTCGGGCGATTGGAAAAATGTAAATCTGAGTATCAACCTGGTGCGCACAGATGATTTTAGGCGAGATCTGTATTTTAAGGGAAGAAGCAAAGGATCCATCACGGACCGATTTCTTGAACTTTCTTTAGACCCGCTTGGACAAGGTCTCGAAGGTTTGAACCCCGATGACCTGGACGATTTTGAAGCCGGGCTTGCTTATGAGACTGGCGCTTTATTCGATAAGGGAACGGATTCTGTAAAATATATTTACCAAACCGATTTTCTTGCTCATCCTGATTATGCAGTTTCCAAAGAGCAATCTGTTAAGCAATATGGAGGTATGCATGAATTGACTTTTGGTGTAGGTGCAAATTACCAGGAATGGTTAGCGCTTGGTTTGAGTATCCATGTGCCTTTTGGTTTTTTTGAAAGCGAATCGACTTATTCCGAATATGAATCCGTGAGAGGTGAATTTAATCCTTTCAGAAATTTGGTTTTTGAAAATAAACTGAGGACCGAAATTTCTGGTGTTGGAGCAAAGATGGGAATCATTTTTAAACCTGTTAAGTTTCTGAGATTGGGTGCAGCCATCCAAACACCATACTCATTAACCTTGAAAGATGAATACCATACTTCCCTGGATTACGGATTTGAACTCAACGGTCGAGATACCAGTTTTTATTCCAGATCACCGGATGGTGCTTTTGAGTACAAACTCACAACTCCATGGAGAAGCGTATTGTCTGCTGCTTTAATTGGGCCATACGGATTTATTTCCGGCGAAGTGGATTTTATCAATCCGCAAAATTCAAATTACAATCTATCTGCGTTCAGCGAAGAACCGGGAGATACAAAATTTGAACAAGAATTGAACAGCGATATTGAGAAGCAATATAAAGCTGTTGTGCAATATCGTCTGGGTGCGGAATTGGCATTATCCAAATTGAGATTGCGCGGAGGATATCAATACCTGCCTCAGCCCTACAGCAACTCCAGCGATAAAGCACAAATTTATAGTTTAGGCGGAGGATTCCGTGGCGACCGGATGTATTTTGATTTTGTATATTCTTTCGGCAATCAAAACCAAACATATGCGCCCTATCTCACCGGGAATTCTGATTTCAACGGCGATGGAAAAGTTGATGCTGTAACTCCATTGGTCGATCAAAAAATAAATCGCGTTGAAATTTTATTCACGATTGGCTGGAAGATCTGAACGAAAAGCTGAAAGGCTTAAGACGAAAGGCATAAGGAAATTTATTTTCAACCACTTGACGTAGTCTTCAGACTACGCTACTGTATTGCTCTTGTGACACTACATCAAATTTGAAATAAATTTCATCCTGAATCAGAAAAATCAATTATCTATGTCATAGATTTTGGTTTATGTTGATAGTATTGTCGCCTTCAAAAGATCTGGATTACAAAAGGGAATATCCTCAAATTCAACATTCTTTACCGGAGTTTGCTGAACAAACACAGATACTTGTCGAGCTCATGCAAAAAAAATCTGTGGCGCAATTAAAAAAGCTGATGGACATCAGCGAGAAATTGGCAATGGATAATCAAAAAAGGTATCGGGATTTTGAGTTTGGATCCCTGCCTTCTTCTGGTCGCCCGGCATTATTTGCGTTCTCCGGAGATGTGTACAGGGGCCTTGATGCTTATTCGCTCGATGAAAACGGAATCCGGTATTGCAATAGACATGTGAGAATTCTTTCAGGATTGTACGGGATGTTAAAACCTTTGGATCTCATCCAACCATACCGGCTGGAAATGGGCACTGATCTCAGAATCGGCAAAAGCAGGAATCTCTATCATTTTTGGAAAAATATTCTCGGAAATAAAATCCGGGAAGAAATGGAAAGATCTGATTTTAAGTTTCTGTTAAATCTGGCATCACAGGAATATTTTGAAGCCATAGATTTAGCAGCACTCAAA
This sequence comes from Saprospiraceae bacterium, assembly GCA_016716185.1. Taxonomy (NCBI): domain Bacteria; kingdom Pseudomonadati; phylum Bacteroidota; class Saprospiria; order Saprospirales; family Saprospiraceae; species Saprospiraceae bacterium. The sequence goes on from JADJWV010000002.1 coordinate 862,365, forward strand.
TTTCCGGTTGTGAATATTCATTTCCGGGAAATGCGCAATGGGAAATTAAGTTTCCTGAGTTTTTTTGCAAAAAAAGCAAGGGGATTGATGACGCGCTATGCCGCAGATGTGAATTGCGAAGACATCTCACAAATCAAAGATTTCAATTTGGAGCGTTATACCTTTGATCAAAAATTATCTTCGAAAACAGATTGGTATTTTATCAGATGAACGCAATGGGTAAATATGTTTCTCTAATTCTGAGGCTTCTTTTTCCGTTATGCTGGATGTGGTTGATGAATGCCTCTTTGCAAATCAAAGGCAATGGAATTCCTCCTCTTGGAAGTTTTTTTAGTCCGGCAACGGGATTTTGGTGGAATGCACATTACATGGACGAAGATCAACCGGATGTAATGCAGTTTGATGGGGTCAGGGGTGAGGTCGTTCTGGACGAGAGAAAAGTGCCACATATTTTTGCCGAAGACGACCGTCAGGCTTATTTCATTCAGGGATATTTGCATGCGATGCACCGGCTCTGGCAAATGGATTTTTCCACACGGGCAGCAGAAGGTCGTATAAGTGAAATTGTAGGCGATCGTGCTTTGGAATTTGATAAATTGAAGAGGAGGAAAGGATTGCCTATCGCTGCAAGGATGTCTGTAGAAAACTGGAAAAAAGATAGTTTTCTGATTTCCAGATTGGAGTCTTATGTCAGGGGAGTGAATGCCTACATTTCTGAAATACAAGAACACGAACTACCCATTGAATACAAAATATTGAATTATAAGCCGGAACCGTGGAGTCTGTACCGGAGCGCACTGTTTCATAAGAGCATGGCTGAAATACTTTGTGGAAGAGATAAAGATGTGGAGCTGACAAATGCCAAAGCATTTTTTAAAGAAGACTTTGCAGAATTATTTCCGGAAATGGATCCGTTGACCGATCCGGTGATTCCCTCTGGCACCAGTTGGAATCGAATGGACTATCCTGTTTTAAAGGCTTACGAAGATTCAACGCAAATTGGTTTTTTGCCTTTTTTAAAAGAATCCTCTGTATCCGGCTTGGGAAGTAACAATTGGGCTGTGAGTCCTCAAATGACACAATCGGGATCTGCTATCCTTTGTAACGATCCTCATTTATCGCTAACGCTGCCGTCTATCTGGTACGAACAACAAATCTCCACACCGGAGTACAATGTTTACGGTGTTACTTTTCCCGGTATTGCCGGGGTGGTTATTGGGTTCAATAAGCATATGGCCTGGGGAGTCACCAATGCCGGTTGGGACGTATTAGACTGGTATAAGATCCACTGGAAGGACTCTACGATGGTTTCCTATTTAATGGATGGTGAATGGAAACTAACGAACGTTCGTTTGGACACCATTTTAGTAAAAGGAAAGGGATATGTGATAGATACAGTTCGGTTAACTCATTGGGGTCCGGTAATCCATACAGATCCTAAACATAAGAAGTATTCATTGGCCATGCATTGGATTTTACACGATTCGTATGATCAGATGGAATTCAGAACATTCATGAGTCTTAATCGTGCCAAAAATTATGATGATTACCGCAAGGCTTGTACATATTTTCCATACCCTGCTCAGAATATTGTCTTTGCATCTGTTTCGGGAGATATTGCCATGACGGTTTCCGGAAATATGCCTGTAAAATATGATCAACAAGGCCGTTTTATCATGGATGGTTCATCTGCCAGGCATAAATGGGCAGGAATACTCGACCCTCTTCAGAATCCTGCTATGTACAATCCATCCAGGGGTTTTGTTTCTTCCGCCAATCAACGATCAACGGATCTGAATTTTCCGGTTTATTACAACGATGGTGATTTCAGGTCATATCGTGGACTGGCAGTCAACAGATTGCTTGCGCAGAAAAATAACTGGGATGTTCAATCGATGAAAGAATTGCAATACAACAACCTGAGTCTGGAAGCGGAATTTTCGTTGCCGGTATTGATGGCCTTACTGGACAGTTCAAAATTGAATGTAAAGGGCCGTGAAATTGTAAATCAATTGCGAAAATGGAATTTTAATTACGATTCTTCATCTATGGCTCCTGTTTATTTTGATCTGTGGTTTGAGTATTTGCAAAAAATGGTTTGGGATGAACTCAGTCCATTCGCGGATAAAATGTCCATTGCATTTCCCAATGATCAGATACTTGTGAAATGGATGTTGGAAAAGCCGCATCATCCGTTTTTTGATTATCAAAAGACAACACAGAAAGAGCAGGCTAAGGATATTGTCCAGATTGCATTCGACAGTGTGCTTTATTTTTTAGAAAAAGAACCACCGATCCGGGATTGGGCTGACTATAAAGCTGCAGAAATTGTTCACATTGCAAGGATCCCTGCTTTTGGAAAATTTCAAATCCGGAGTTCAGGCAATGAAGACATCATCAACGCACATGCACGGATTTTCGGGCCTTCCTGGCGTATGATTGTCGAGCTTAAAAAGGATTCGATGGTGGCTTATGGGATTTATCCCGGCGGACAATGTGGCCACCCCGGAAGTGCCTATTACGACCATACAATTGAACCCTGGGCTCGCGGTGAATATTTTCGTTTGCACTACTGGAATGCACCTCCGGAAAATCATAAAGGATATTTTAAAATTCATTTTCAATAAAACCTATGAGTCAACGATCAGCTATTATAATTTGCCTGGGCGGTGCCATATTGGGTTTATGTATACCTGTCTGGTATTTGCCATTTTTGTTTGGTTTTTTTGCAGGAGTCGTTTTTAAATTTTCGCCACGATATTTTTATCTCATTCATTTTTTGGTTTACATGGCGGTGTGTTTGATTTATACTTACTTGGTCAGTGTTTTTGGAAGTAAGGATCTCATTGACAGGATCGGTGAGCTATTTATGGGATTTGCATCGGGAGCACTTATGATGTTGAGCAGTTTTTTTTATGGAGTTCATGCATTGGCAGGAGTTTTATGTGGAAGGGCTTTAAGAGTACTCCTGCAAAGTGAAAAATCTGATGAATAAAATCCCTTTAATGGAAAAAGAGTGGACCAGATTTTCCAAAAAGGAATATAAATCCCTGCTGGATCAGATCATGTTATATTATCATCAAATAAATGGATTTCATCTGCTTCATTTGCGCCATCTGATGGAGACACAACTTGTAAGATGTCGGATCAAGTTAATTTAAAATGGAGTAGCCTAAATTAAGAAGGTTTGGTTAATTTAAATGAAAACTGACTCAACTTAGAGTAATTAACTTAGAAGCAAGGACTGGCTTGGTTATAATTGATTTATAATCCTAACTGATAACCAGACAACTAACTTCTTTGTGTTCCTTTGCGTTTTAGTGTCTTCGTGGCAGAAATTATATTACGTTTTCACCAATTTGGTAACCAGGGTTTGATGGCCTAAAATGTTAAATTTTTGCTTTGCACCAGCTTGATATTGAATGATCTTTACGTAGTCGCTAACCTTTGCCACGAAGGCTCAAAGTTTCACAAATCAGATCTTTTGCTATAAGAATTTACTCCCCATACAATTAACTTGCCCCAAAATGTCTCGCACCTGCCCGACTGATCTATTGTTTTAAAATAATGGAAAACTTATTCATTCAGGCGGGGATGACGCAGACGACGCAGATCTTTTCATTTAGTTTAAAATCAAATCGTCGAAACTTCGAAACGTCGAAACCTCGGGACGAAAACCTCTGCCATTTATTTCCCGCACCTGCCCGACTGATATTTTGTTTTAAAATAATGGAAAACTTGTTCGGTCAGGCGGGGATTTCGCAGATTTACGCAGATCTTTATATTTAATTTATAATCAAAAAGTCAAAAAGTCAAAAAGTCAAAAAGTCAAAAAGTCAAAAAGTCAAAAAGTCAAAAAGTCAAAAAGTCAAAAAGTCGAAACCTCGGGACAAAAACCTCCCCAATTTATTTCCCGCAGATGACGCAGATGACGCAGATATTTTTACAGATTTTTTTTGATGAGGTAGATTTATTCTTTTAATGAATAGCCTTTCAGCTTTTCGCTTTCAGCTTCTATTTTTCGCTTAAAACTTGTAAGGTAGCATGCATCAGGGTCGACGAATCAGCTAAAGCATAAATGTGATAGTGGCCTGCTGCTAAATTTTTCAAATCCAGTTCAATTTTATTTTCTTCCGGATTTTTAATTTCTGTAAAAGCTAAGTTTTTGCCTTCTGAATTTTGGATCCATATCTGGATGCGGTTTAGTTTTTTATCCGATTTAAATTCGAGTTGTGTTCGAAAGCGCGCAGGATTGGGTTGAAGCTGTAACTTAATGTTTGATTTTTTATTTTGAAAATTACAGGAATTTGTGGATTGATCCTTAATTAAATGAACTTTTACAATGTAAGGATTGGCAAGTGTAAGATGAGCCTTTTCATTTTGCCATGGATTTCTGTCGGTTCCAGGATTGTATATGCCGCCGAATAGGTATCCTGCAAAAATCGTATCTTCTTTTATAGCAGACAAGTCAACGATATCGCTGGAGTACAATGCAATTTCAGGAGATATGAAAAATTCTGCATTGCAGCCCATAAATCCAGGCATGGTATCCGTCAAGAGCCATTCAGAGAATTTACCAAATTCATCCCGGATGATGGTACTCACTGATTTTACAAAGGGAACATAGCTGTCGTAAGTGATCACTCCCAGCGAATCCCGATAGTATTCGGCCATACCTCCAAAAAATATCTGATGCGAACGATTGTTAGCCCCATCAAAAAGATTCAGTTTTGCACAATTGTAAGCACAGAATTTCTGATCGAAGTCAAAGATCTCCCTGACTTCGATACTATCGATCACAGAAGTGTTTAAAAAAGGTTTGTCGAGATTGTGTTGAAACACACCCGAATACACCATCATTTTTTCTTTTCCGTCGCGATCGATGAAAGGACTCATGTTGAAATCCCTTCTGTGGAAATTGTAATCGTCGGTTTTTTTGTAGAGGATGTTGTAAGCCAGGCTATCCTTTGTTTCCTGCAGTCGAAACAATACAAAAGCATCTGTATAAATTTGTTTAACATTGGAGGAATTGCTCGAGTATTTTCCTTCAAAATAATTTCCTCCAACCAGATAAAACAGTGAATCTTTGATTCGCAACTGTCCGCCAGCCACTGCGAAAAAAGTATCTCTGATAAAGGTAAATGCGGATTCAACATTGCCCGACGATTCAATCGCGGTAATAGCTTGAGCCAGATTGATTTTTGCAAAAAAAGGATAGGTGTAGTAACTGCCGTCACTTGCCTGGCCATATCCTCCCATCATGTAAAGGAAATTCTGATCCTGTGCGAATGTGCTGTTGGAAGAACTCAAAAATCCTGAAATTTCATATCCCGAAAACGGAATCGCTGAGCTGGTCAGGGTCATGTCCCGGGTGTTCCAAACGTACATCATTTTGTTGGCACGGTCGTATTCAAATCCTTCTTCTTTCGAATGGATGCCGTCGAGTCTGCCACCGATCATTAAAACCTTGTCTCCGGAGGCTGCATAGGCAAACGAATGGATATTGGGCCAGTTTTGAATTTTAAACGTATCAAATTGAAAGCGGAAACCCGATTGAGCATTTATTGAAAATGAGAATAGAGTAAGAAGCAGGATCGATTTAAAAAAATGTATTTTAGATGCTGAAATTACCATTTTTCTTTAGGAAGTTTTGTGACGCCAAAAAATCTTCGTACGGAATATTTTCCGGTTCCATACACCAGAACATGGATCATACCGCCGATAAATGCGATGTTTTTCATGAAATGTATGGATTGAACATTTCTGATTTCCGGAGGATCGTTCCAAAAGGGGAATACGATAAAGGTTACGGGGATCCAATACAGTAATAATAAGGTTACCGCAAAGCCGGGTCTGTATCCAATCAGTAAAAAAACGCCACCAATAAAAAGAGCTAAAGCAGTGAAGTAAATCAGAAATTCGGGATACCAACTTAAGCCATATTCCAATAAAGTTGCTTTGGTTCTGTCGAGAAACTGTAAAGTCGTAAAAGACTCGTAAAGGGAAATCGCGGAAATCATTGCTCTTGCCAGCAAGTCAAAGCTGTCTTTCATCGTAGATGAGTTGGTTGTGGACTGAGTTCTGTTCTCAGGCCGAAAAAGACTGTCCGCAGCCACAAGTATCTTTGGCATTGGGATTAATGAAAGAAAATCCACGGTTGTTTAGCCCGTCGATCCAGTCAATCTGCATTCCTACCAGGTACAGCGAATGGGCCTTTTCCATAAAAACTTTAAACCCTGCAATTTCGTAGATCTGATCTTTTTCCTGAGGCAAATCGAAGCCGAGTATATAGCTGAATCCCGAACAACCGCCACCTTTGACTCCAACTCTAAGTCCATGACTATCAGGTATTTGTTGCTCCTGTTTGATGCGTATCAATGCTTGTAAAGCCGATTCTGTAAAGCTGATAGGGGTTTCCTGAATCGTTTCTGTAGCCATATTCTTTTATTCTTAAAAACGCAAAGTTAGCATTTTTGTTCGAGGCTTGTAGGGCAGAGGGCCTGAGACGAGGCAACGAACCATGTAGAATGATTAATTTTATGCCCTAATTTAACATGCATGGAGTTCTTTTTTGAATTGCTCAAGTATACCCTTCCTTCTGTGGTCGTCTTTTTGACCGCTTATTTGTTGATTAAACAGTTTGTCGAACATGAAAACCGAAAGGCTTATGCGCAGATGCAAAAGGAGCTCAAACAGCACAGTTTACCACTAAAGCTTCAGGCGTATGAGCGCCTGGCATTATTTTTAGAACGCATTCGCATTTCCAATTTAATGCTCAGATTTGCCAGTCCCGATAACGATTCGCAAACACTTTGTAAAATGTTGATGCTGGGTGTTCATCAGGAATACGAACATAACCTGGTGCAGCAGATCTACGTCAGTGAAAAGCTCTGGGAGATCGTTCTTCTTGCAAAAAACGAAACGCTCCATGCTCTTGACGAAGCAATTGTCGAATTTTCCGGAAAAGATCCATCCATATTAAAAATGCACCTGAATGGCAAAATCCAGGCTGAAACTTCCAGGATCATCGATGCTGCAATTGATGGAATCCGGAAGGAAATGCAGTTGGTGCTGTAAGAGAGGAGCTAAAAGCTTTAAGCTCAAAGCCAGGGAAGATTTGGAAATGAAGATTAAATTTTATTGTAATTGTACAGGTATAGGCTGTTCAAACATAATACTTCTACATTGACTAACATCAATATTTTAAAGTTATTATCAATTAAATTTTTTTAATCAAACTAACAAATGTTAGAAAAGTTGAGCTAAAAGCTTTAAGCTTTAAGCTTCAAGCTTTTAGCTTTTCATCCTGCTGTAACATCGTCTTCAAAAATTCCATGAATATTTCCATCGGGGTCTTTGAAATAAGCCAACCAGCCCACTCCGGGTATAGCCATTTTGGGAACGACTATGGTGCCACCGGCTGCTGAAATTTTGGTGCTGTGGGCCTCGACACTTTCTACCTGGATCGTATTGACAATGGGTTGATCCGGATGTTTTTTGGCCATCAATCCTCCATTGATACCTGGTGTCGATGGGTCGCCGGTAGAAACAGACCAGTAGTCCATGTTTCCAAATTGTGAAAATTGCCAACCGAAAACATCTGAAAAAAATTTCATAACCGATTCCGGATGATCACAGGGGATTTCAAAGTGTACAATGCGGTGATTCATAAATTTTATTTAGAAATTATTCAATTTTTATAAGTTTTTGAAATTGTTGTTTACGGTCTGAATAACATTCCAATAGATAAATACCTAATGAAAGGTGGTCCAAAGTAAGGCTTGTTTTTGAATCGGAAATCTTTTTAGAAAATAAGAGATTTCCAGAAAGATCATAAATGCGGAGGCCGCAATTTTTTAGCCGCACTTCCGGCCCTGTTTCAACAATTATTTTATCTGATGCAGGTTGGGGATAGATGGTGAATAATTCATTTTTAGTTCCATGTTCAACCTGTGTAAGGCAATCATTCCATTTGGGATCATCCGGTTTTAAACATTGGCCGCAGGAATCAATACGGTGTTCTCCATAGGCCAAACCCCTGCAGTCGCAGATTTCTTTGAACTTTTTGGGATCTACGTTGCTCGCGATGACTTCGATCTCGCCAAGGGATGCCGCATTCCAATGGTATATGCCACCACTGACCTCGAGAAACTCGATGCGCATGGATTGTATGATCAACAGCGAATCGGGAATCAATCGGCTGCCTTTGTTTGAAACAGATGTTTGCACATCGAAAGAATAAATTTCTTTTTGAAAATCAGGATCTTCGTATAAATAGACCTTACAATGACGGACCCTGAGTCTGTTGGTATCCGGGATGTTGTGTAAAACAATTTCTTTGGTATAAAGCGGGACCAACCATTTTAATTCCAGCCATTGTCCGGTTGGGGATACCCCTTCCGGTGTGAACCAGTGCTGGCTGGCTGTATAATTTTTTTTGTCGATGAGATAACCGGGATTGTTCATAGAGGAAGAGGCTTTAATGCGTGCACCCGGTGCCAGATTTGTGAAAAATAATTCAATCGGATCGGTTGGGACATGTATTCTGGAATGACCGGCATGGCATCCCACGCAACTCACTTTTTGTCCCGGTCTTCCGTAGTTAAATCCGGTGACATGTGCTGCTCCATCCTTAATACCGCCACCGGTTCTTGGTATTTTGTACCCAAGTGCGTGAGCGGATCTTGCTTGTTCAAACAAGGGCATATTTGCAGGAGCATTGATTTCATAAACCCGGTTGAAAGGATCGATTTCAATTTCATTGTACAGATAAGGAAAATCCAATGCTTCCACCGAGCCGAACTGTTTATCCTGCATGGGTGCTGCAAAAAATCTAACACTCGTTAGTTCTCCTACGGATGGTGCAGCTAATATGCCATCGTCTACGGGTCCGTTGTAAAAAATATTGCGACAGTCAAATTCAAAAGTCCCTTCTGCTCTTAGATTTTGAATTCCTGAAGGAGGAAGCGGGCCCGGTCTTTGATTGATTTTATCAACAAGTATGGGTGGTAATTTTTTAGGTTCGACAAGTTGGGCATTTAATTCCGTAGTGCCCGGATGATCATAGATCAATATTTCATTGTTACCATTTGGATCCATCATCCAAATTCCGTAGTCCTGGTCCGGATCGGGCGCTTTTGAAAAAAGGATCTCTCCGGAACTGGTGACACTGGGTTCTGCGGCATATTCTCCGTTGAAAATTCCATAAGATGCAGGATTTTTAATGTAATAATCTAAATTGCCATAAGAAGTAATTCCTGCCAGCCCAATGGGTTTTTGTGCTGTTCCTCTGAAATATTTTTTGATTCCGCCGAACCCCGATGATTCACTGATGTGTTCGATTGGAAACCAATTTCCAATAAAATTTCCATCTGCATCAAAGCTGCCTCCATAAGTACTATTGGATGAAACATCCCGGTAATGCGCTGAAAACAATTTCATTTCAGTTCCATCCGGATTGATTTCTGACAGTAAGAATGCATTGTTGTTAAACATAAAAGTTTCTCCATCAATGACGCTATCCAGATTACTGGTCATGCCATCTTTAAAAATCCAACCTCCGGGATATCTGGTACTTGCCAATTGTGTGAGTGGGTCGTAAGGCCAGTAAAAATTCCGCCACCATCGCGCAAAGACAATTTTTCCGGTTACCGGATCTACTGTTGGTTTGTCTGCCCCGTTTTTTTCGCTGGTGATCCTGTGCAAATCCGTTCCGTCTGCATTCACCACAAATAAATTGCTGGTGCGCACTACATTGTACATCCCGATTCCCGGAAATCGCGTGCTGCTGAAACAGATCCTTCCATCGGGCAACCATACCGGATGTGTATCGTCAAATCCTTTGAGTACACCTCTCGCCAGGGGACTAAATTGAGAGAAATCGGGATCGGGACCTGAAAAGGTAATTTGTTGTAAATTTTTTCCGTCGATATCTATCGAGTAAATTCTCCATGCATTATGCTCATTAGGTAAATAATTGTTGTTCCCTAAAACATAATTGCCATCCGGCAGTCCGGCAAAAACAATTTTCTTTGCATCCCAGGATAAAGAAGGACAGCATATATCAATGAGTTGAAAAGTATTTTGCATGGGTTTTGAACCGTCGAGAAGAGTGTCAATATTTTTATCTGGATTTAGGAGGCATAAGTAAGCTGGCGCTGCAACCTGATATTTAGAAAATCCTCCAATGCCCGGCAACGCATTGGCCCCAGTCATGTAAACCGATCCACAACAGGGGATGTTTCTCGAAACAAATAACACAGGCTTATCTACAGGTCCTGCGGGCAAATAATGGCTTTGAAAAATCATCAATAAAGCAGTGATCCCAATGAGTAAAACAAGGACGGAATTCAATTTCATATGGAAATATTAAGGAATTTGGAAGTCAGATTTCAAAAATAGAGGAAGCTCAACTTGTTCTGAAAATCACTCCATGTGAATGACTTGTAAATATACAAATTGTTGGCTTTTGCTTTAAGTGGATTTAGAATCAGGGCTTAACTTTGCGGTCAAATTTCGTTGAATTATGATTGCAGCAGTGAATGTGAGTTTGTCTTATGGAAAAAGAACCTTGTTCGATGAGGTGAATCTTCATTTTACAAAAGGCAATTGTTATGGAATAATCGGTGCCAATGGTGCAGGAAAAAGTACATTTCTTAAAATACTGAGTAGCGAGATCAATCCAACCAAAGGGCATGTGGAAATTACGCCGGGAGAACGCCTCGCTGTTTTAAAACAAAATCAGTTTGAATTTGATAATCACTCGGTTTTAAATACGGTCCTGATGGGTCATCAAAAATTGTGGAAATTGATTCGCGACCGCGAAGAGCTTTATGCAAAACCAGATTTTTCAGAAGCCGATGGAAATCTGGCAGCACAATTGGAAGAGGAATTCGGAGAACTCGGTGGTTATATGGCGGAAAGCGATGCTGCGGCCATGTTGAGTGCTCTGGGTGTTTCAGAAGAACTGCATTCTGTTTTCATGAGCGATATCCCCGCAACTTTAAAAGTAAGAGTATTGCTGGCTCAGGCTTTATATGGCAATCCGGATATTTTGCTATTGGATGAGCCTACCAATGGATTGGATGTGGAGACGATTAAATGGTTGGAGAATTTTCTTGCCGATTATGAAAATATCGTCATTGTGGTCAGCCACGACAGGCACTTCCTCGATGCGGTCTGCACGCATGTAGTGGATGTGGATCGGCAAAAACTCACTATTTATACAGGCAATTATACGTTCTGGTACGAATCCAGTCAGTTGTTGTCGAGACAAATTTCCGATAAAAATAAAAAGATTGAAGACCGAAGAAAGGAGTTACTCGATTTTATTGCGCGATTTTCGGCCAATGCATCCAAAAGTAAACAAGCCACTTCCCGAAAGAAGGCACTGGAGAAACTCAACATCGAACAGTTGCAACCGTCGAATCGCAAATATCCTGGAATTGTTTTTAAACCGGAACGCGAAGTTGGTGACCAGATCCTTAAAGTCGATCAATTGAGTCTGAAATTGGAGGACAAAGTCTTGTTCGATAAAATTCATTTTACCTTAAACAAGTCTGATAAAGTGGCTTTGTTATCCAAAGATCAAATGGCAGTACATGCATTTTTTGATTGCCTTGCCGGGCAACGCAAAGCCGATTCAGGGAGTATCGAATGGGGAACGACCATTTCAAGAGCTTATCTTCCTGTTGATATCAGTGCTTATTTTTCCGGAGGTGAGCCGTTGATTGATTGGCTCAGAAATTATGTTCCACCGACGATCACCGACGTCGACGAAATATTTTTAAGGGGCTATCTGGGCAGAATGTTGTTTAGTGGAGACGAGGTATTGAAAAAATGCAGCGTCATGAGCGGGGGCGAAAAAGTCAGAGCCATGCTCAGTATGATGATGTTGCAGAATCCTAACGCACTGCTGCTTGACGAGCCCACCAACCATCTCGACCTCGAAAGTATCCAGGCTTTCAATGAAAACATGATAGACTTTCCTGGCATCGTAATTTTGAGTTCCCACGACCATACTTTTATGCAATCGGTTTGCAACCGGATCATCGAAATTACACCCAATGGCTGCATTGACAAACTCATGAGTTTCGATGAATATCTGGAAAGTGAGGCGATCGCGAACTTGAGGGAAGAGATGTACGGAGGATGATTAATACAGTTTTCAGTCCCGACATCAAAAAGTTTAGCGATTTACTTGTATAATCTTCATGTCGGGATCAGTTTTCAGTTTAAGTTTACGCAGATCTTTATATTTAATTTATAATCAAAGAGTCAAAGAGTCAAAGAGTCAAAGAGTCAAAAAGTCAAAAAGTCGAAACTTCTAATTGTCGAAAGAACCTCTGCCATTTATTTCCCGCACCTGCCCGACTGATATTTTGTTTTATAACAGGGCGTTTCGGTAAAAATCTAAGTACTTAGAAATTAACGGAATGTGAAAAAATAAAGGCCATAAAAAACCCTGAATTCAGCACTTTTTGCGTAAATTCAGGGTAAGTTTAAATAAAATAATGTGGCTAAATTAATAAGCATTCAGAATAATATTCTGAAAATTAATTTCGAGAGTGCCGATCAAAGGTTTGACACATATTATCAGTCCTTTTTAAGAAGTGAATTAGGACTGATCCATCAGGCAATTCCTTGGGATAATCTGTGCCAAATTTTTAGAAAGAATCTGCGCAGGAAGAACCAAAGGGGTAGAAAATCATTTTTTAGTATACAAGGCAAGATTGCGCTGATGTTTTTAAAGCAATACCTGGGGTATTCAGATTCCAAGATCATAGATCGCCTGAATACGGATTATGTTATACAGTTTTTCTGTGGAATTTATCTGAGACCTGAAGATCAAATCAAGGATAAAAAATAATCAGTCAAATCCGGTGTGAACTGGCACAGGCATTGTCGTTGGATGAAATTCAGATTGAACTTATGAAACACTGGAAACCCCATTTAAAGGATGTACATATAGGTTTGGTTGATGCAACATGTTATGAATCGCAACTTCGATATCCAACCGACGTAAAACTATTATGGGAGTGCTGCGAATGGACATATGGTCAAATGAAGAGAATTTGCAAGCAGTCTAAACAGCGAATACCACGGTCAAAATTCAAGGAACAGCAAGATAAGTACCTATCCTATCAGAAGAAACGAAAGAAGACGTATCAGCAAGCTCAAATTAGAAAGCGCGCATTACTTTATCTACTCAATAAGTTATTGAGTCAAATAGAACAAGTTTACCAAATAGCATCCACACGTGATCTTGTTTTACCTGCTGCCTATGCCAAGAGGATTCAAACGATTCAGACTATCCTGAGTCAGCAGCAGGAACGCTTTGAAACTGGATTGCCTATTAAGGACAGGATAGTAAGTATTGCTAAAAATTATCTTCGCCCAATTGTTCGGGGAAAGGAAACCAAGATCGTAGAATTTGGAGCTAAGGTGAACTGTGTTCAGATTGATGGTATCAATTTTATAGAATACCTAAGCTTCGATGCCTTTAATGAAGGCACTCGATTAGAACAAAGTATATTTTTAGTAAGAAAACTCACAGGGAAGTGCACTCACATAGCGGCGGATCAAATCTATGCCACCAATAAAAACAGATCTTATTGTACAAGCCAGAATATTAAAACAAATTTTACACCTAAAGGCAGACCAGGGCCACTAGAACCCCAGCGCAGTCAAATGCAATCCTTACTTTCTAAAGAAAGAGCAACCAGATTAGAAGGTTCATTCGGAACTGAGAAAGATCACTATGGGTTATCAAAAATAAAAGCCAGAACTGAAGCTAATGAAATTCTTTGCATTTTCTTCGGCATCCATACCGCTAATGCAGTAGACATAGGAAAAAGAATACTTAGATCAAGGCAAACAAAAAAGCCTGCGTAATTCATATTTAATCTAAAGTTATAAACATAACCCAGGCGGAGCTGTCTGAAAAATTCAGCTTTTCAACAACTTTGTCTTACTTGTCAACATTTAATAAAAAATATTTCAGAATATTATTCTGTTTTCCAAAAATGGATTGATTAAGCTATGAATTTACCGAAATTCCCTATAACAATTAAAAACTTATTCGGTCAGGCGGGGTTTTCGCAGATTTACGCAGATCTTTATATTTAATTTATAATCAAAAAGTCAAAAAGTCAAAAAGTCAAAACTTCTAATTGTCGAAAAAACCTCTGCCATTTATTTCCCGCACCTGCCCGACTGATCTTTAGTTTTAAAATAATGGAAAACTTATCCGGTCAGGCGGGGTTTACGCAGATTTACGCTGATCTTTATATTTAATTTATAATCAAAAAGTCAAAAAGTCAAAATGCCGTCCCGATAAAATTGAAAAGATCTTCAACAGCGAGAAAGTCATGATCGATTTTATCGGGAAGTCTAAGAGTCTAATAGCCAACTTAATAAAAAGGATTCATAAAACGCACGCCTAATTTATAGACCCACGGATTTTCTTTTAAGGACTGGAATTTTATTCCCGATTCCAAAGCTAAAAATCTGTTGACCGGATATTGAGAGTGAAATTCTAGTAGCAATTTTGATGTAACATTAGATTGAACAGGGAAATCAAATCCAAATCCGCTTTGGAAATTGTTATTGAATTTGTAGAACTGAAATTGGAATAATGAAGCCAATTGTTCAAAATGAAAAGTCTTTTGCCCGGGATTGATAGAAAAGATAATATGACTGCTTACAGGAATTTTTAGAAACTCATAGGTTATGCTTGCGTAAACAGAGTGATCGTATTTAATATAAGGTTTTACATTCTTGTTGCCTTCAATTGTTGAATTTTTTGTTTTTTCAATACTTAAAAAATATCCTCCTGATATGCTCACCGATCTGGGTAAAACAACAACTGTTAGTTTGTTGGAAAGGCAATTGGCAGCATCGCGCAACTGGATCATGTAGGTTCCGACTCCCAGTCCGCCAACTTCGATAAAATGATCAAAGGCGGTTTGGTAGGGTAGGTTGTTCAGCAAGACAACATAGGGCAATGTTCCCGGCATCGTCGCAACGATCAGAGCGGTTCCGTCAGCAGCACTCGGGCTGGACGGGGGTATGACAGCTTCCAGTATAATTTCTACCGACATGGGAGGTTCTATTGTTACGCTTGTTTCATGCATACAATCCAGACCAGCGGATTCATCGTAAAGTTGAATGAGAAACTCTCCGGCTACAATTGTTGCATATGAAGAGATGTTGATGGTACCCCGGGGAACTGTATAAGTACCACTTCCTCCCGGATGGGTCAAAATCATTTTTATTGGACCTGCGCCGGATGAAAAAACTTCAAACCGGATCTCGCCGGGAGTTTGACAACGGGGCTGGGTAATCCTAAGATTTCTAAGGTACTCAGCCGGCAGTTCGCCAAGGGATGCAGAAAAATCCAAAGTACATTTTTTAATTACATCGGTAATGCTTACGGTATACATTCCTTTCCTGGCATTTGTCAATGAAGGGCCGGTGTTGCCATTGTTCCAAATATAATTGTATGTACCGGGAGAGTCGACGGCAACGTTCAGAACTCCATCTGCCAGTCCACAATGCGCAGGTGCCGATGTAAATTTTACTGTAAAATCGCATTTGGAACTATCAACCTGGATGATCGCAATCTGTTCTTTGGTTTTTTTACACGAATCTTCAACAGTGTAGTAAAAAGTAAATATTCCGGAGCTGTCTTTTTTTGGAGTGAAGGAAAACATGCCATTGCCCTGAATGTTGAAATCTTCTGAAACAGGAGCTCTATGTGAAATAATTTTCAGACTGATTCCGGTATCATTTGCCAGTACATTTCCGGTGATCGGTTTATTGATGGAAGTCCTGAAGCTGTCTGGCCTGGATACAAAATCTGAACTATCCCTTACTTCAATTAACAATTCTTCATAGCAACTTTGTTTCAAACCGGAATCTCTCACCGTGATTAGCCAAAGACCAGGAAGGATCTTAAAATAATTGCTGAGATTGACCGATGATTTTGGAACGGTGGCTTTAAAATTTCCGTTGGGTCCCGAAGCATCTATCTGCATCGGACCGGATGATGGACTTTCGAGTTCCAAACGAATGTTCGTATGTTGTCCGATACAATCGCCAGGACTAGAACTGTATGTATTGATATATTTTGCAGGGAGTTCATCGACAATCACTTGTCCCTGAACCGGACAATTATTTGCATCGAAAACCTGAATTGGATAATTTCCTGCAGGTAAATCGTTTTTCGTAAAAGCGCCGGAACTATCCGGCCACTGAATTCTATATGAACCCGGTGGTTCAACCAACACAACAGCAGATCCATCGGCCAGACCACAATGCGCTGGAGTGGTTTGAATGTTGATGAGATGTGTTGCTTGCTTATGTTCGATTGTGACGGATGTTTCAATTAAGCAGCTTGTACCGGATTCGGTAACCGATAAATGATGTGTGCCTGCTTTCAATCCGGAGGCCACTGCATTTTGGGAGCCATTGGACCACAAAAAATCATAGTTGCCCGGTGGATTAACAGCAGCAGTAGCTGACCCATTGGATTGGTTGCAATATTCAGGAGTGGTTTGGACATCCACTGAAAATTCGGAATTTTTCTTTTCGATGCGAACCTGAATTGTTTTCGAACAAGCGCTGCCACGAATGCTTACTGTAGCATCATACATACCTGCTTTTAATCCGCTAATTTCTGGACCAGTCAATCCGTTTGACCAAAGATAATCGTACATGCCTGGAGGATCTACCGATAATATTGCTTTGCCATCTGAGTTGTTGCATTTTTCCGGTGTTGTTTGCGAACTAACTGTAAATGCAGCTGTTTTTTCGCCGATGGTCATACTGACCACTTGGGTACAAGAGCCACCTGCACTGACTGTAAGTTGGTAACTTCCGGGTTTCAGGTTTTGGATAGCTGTTGTCGATTCCCCGGTAGACCACAAATATTGGTAGTTTCCGGAGGGAGAGACCGTAGAAATAATTTTACCGTTTTGCAACCCGCAATCTGCATCTTCAGCCTGGAGCTGAACCTGGAAATTGATCGTATTTTGTTCCAGTGTTGTTGAAAATACTTTACTGCAGTTCGTTCCGGATTTTGTGATGGTCACCGAGTATGGGCCAGCCGGAACTGCATTCAGCATGGATGATATTTGGTTGTTCGACCACAAATAAGTGTAATTGCCAAGTTGATTGACGACGACCTGGATAGAGCCATTCGGTAAATTGCAGTTCGCAGGAGTTTTCTCAAAACCTGCTGAAAACGAACAATCGTTAGTATTTTCATCGCCCGGGAGCAGAAAATAGGTAATTAATCCTGCACCGATGATCCCTCCTGAGACGGGTATCCATGGAAACTTTTTATCGGGTGTCTGTAAATAGAACGGATATCCTGGTTTCATGCGTTCTCCTGTAAGAGATATTCCGGTCCATGGTGGATGAATTGTATCAGGCGTTGCGTTTCTAACTTTCCTTCCCATTTGCATATGATGTGGTATAGGAGTACCATCTTTGGATCTATCTGTTGACATCACCCCGGCATCCAGACAGGCACAGCCAATCCGGAAATAGACCCATGCTTCGGAGTAAAACTCAAGACTATAGGTGATCTCGACTGAATACGGAGGAGTCGCTTCGTCATCACCTTCAGCAGAATGTGTAGACCGATGATGGACCAAACGATATCCGAGCTTCGCACCTTCAATTCTTTCATGCGCAGTGATCATTTCGCAAATCAGTGTCTGACTCCTGCAATCATCAATGCATAAAGAAAAATCCTCATGGTCCCAGCTGTTGAGCAGGTCAGAAAACGCATCCCAGCAGTCCCCGTGCAACTCCTCTTCATGGGTCGGCTCAAAACTCCCGATACGCTCCGCATTGTCCTTTTTGTACATCTTATCAAGCTGATCCCGATATTCTTTATTGATTTTTGCTTCGGCATCCCTGATATCCTGCTCCGTCCAGTCTTTCTTATTTGTCGTAATCGTGTCGTCCAGGTAGTTCATTTGCGTCCATCCACCGGACACATGCAGTCTGAAATTCTGCACACCGCCTTGGGTACAGAACATTCGTTCAGGTTTGCTATTCTTATCCACATTGTAGTACCACACCGAATCGATATGTGGTTTATGGGCGTGGATGCTAAATTCTTGTGCAATAACCGAGAAACAGTGGAGCAAACCGATTACCGGGAGAATGAATAAGTGTTTCATGTTTTCTCAGGATTTACTCCGGCAAGATCTCCAAGCAAATTTATTGGCATCACCCCATGCCCGGACTTTCTTTGCCAGCATTTGTTCAAATTGATCTTCTGTAAGATTGTTGACCTGATCTACCGACATGGCATCGAGTTCTTTGATCATCTGATCTTCTACACCCTGCAGCATCGATTCCAGTGCTGTTTCGAGATCTTTCTGTTGACCTTCATCCGCAGTATACCACTCCATCTTCCCCTGGACATTAAGCTTGTAACTACTTTGATCTATGCCTCGTCGTTGAGCAGGACAAATACAGATCCCAGAGAGGATCTGGAGGTTCATGCTTTCCAGGAAGGCTTCCGCCTGACCATTTCCAAAACCGTATTTGCTCACGGCCTCCGCAACCATGTTGCTGAAACCCTGGGTATTAATATTGAGGGCATCGGGCTGCGCATCAGAGACAAATGCTTCATCACATTTCTCGCCGGTGTAAGTCATAGCCTCTTTGGTTTCTTCGGTAGCCTTCCGCGCATAATGTACAGAAGTACTGGCTAAGACCGATTTCACATTTCCACCTACGCGCACTGTCAATCCACCATTAGCAGTTGCATAGGTATTTGCCACAAAAGGAAGGTTGAATGCTGCCTCCAGTCCTTTTTCGATGAAGTCTGTCAGATCTTTAATACTAGGAATGTCCACACCAAATAATTTCTCAAGCAACTCTTCAAGACTTGGTAGTTCCATATTGAGCATCTGATCCAGGGAGATCCCCATTTCGTTGAGGAGTCCTCCAAGGGCCTTATCTGCAAGAGCCTGCACTTCAGCCATGACAGCGTCGGAAATTGCGCCTTTAATCTGATCGCGGATATCATCCGTGATGAACTGATTAAAAGAAGTTTTCGCACGGCCACGCGCTTTGAGAATCAGCCATTCTGCAGCTTTCTTTCCAAAATACTTTGTCGTCCGTAAAAAATTGAGTTGGTCCGTATTATTCTCAAGATTTGTATTGCCGGCCATCGCATCGAAAGCCGATGATGATGCGCGTATCCTGATCAATGCCGCACCTGCGACCAAAGCACGGCACGTTTCATCATGCGTGTATTTCATGGAAAAGTCCATGCTACCGGAAGCTTTGGTTTCCAATTGATCTGTCCCCCACACCCATTCCCAGGTACCATCTGGTCTTTTGAAATAAGTTTTAGCGTATGCGGAAGCAAAGCCACCTACATGACCCGCTTTCCAGAAGGAGGTCGAACTCGTAGGATGGCGATTGATGTCATACGATTGAAACGCTTCATTTCCTGTGATCTTTACATTCTTAGCCAAAGAGTCACGCACTGCCTGAATCAATGCCTGACGTTCTTCGGGTGTACCCCATTCAGAGGCGATTTTCATTTCAAGCTGGTAAGGAGGCTTGATCTTCAAATCCATTGCGCCTTCGCAACCTCCGGTCTTTTCGGATATCTCGACCGGCGGTTCCTGATCTTCCGGTTTCACTTTCAAAACTTTAGCTTTCAGTCCTATTGCAGTATATGTAGTCCAAAATTGTTTAATGCCTTTATCCAATTCTTTTTTTTGATCGTCAGGCAGAGAACTAACACTTGTTTGGGTATTCGTTTCGAATTGTGAATAGACGTTTTCAGCAAATTCCTGTTCCTTATATTCATCACCCGAAAAGGCGGAAGTAAATCTCCAGAATGTTTGTTGTACGGAGGATGAATAATTCAGTGATGGATCAGACTCAAACGGATTTTTGTATTCACCAGAAGAAATGACAATAGTTGCGGCATTTTCAGTGAATTCAAGAGCGGAGACTAAAACAGGTGCAATGACTTCGGGCTTTGACTCTGAGGTAATAAAACCATTGACCGGAATGTCGGTACCCGGCCATGTTATAAAAACCGAATCCTGTTCTGTAGATTTTGGTATAAAAATTCCCGAAGTAGTAATGGAAGGGATGGTAGCCGTAGTAAATGACGGCAAAGGAATTCTATCGTTGATGGTGACTGGAACTCCATTACCGGTTTTTTTTGGAATATCGAGATCGCCTACAGGTATCCATTCGCTGACGGGAGGCATGGGTTCACCCGAACCAACAGGAGGAGTTCTTACGTTCGCACAGTAGCCATAAACAGGAATTGTGATCGTGCTTCCGGGGGGTATTGTAACTATCACAATAATTCTACCAATATAAGATTGGTACTTTCCCCAGGAACGAATGTAAAATGTCTGTGGTAAAATATCAACGGAGAAGGGGCTGTTATTGTGTATTTCAAGATCTGCGATATGACCAGTGGTTTGTCCGGTACCCGTAGGCTTGATTTTTAAATTCGGTTTCCTGGGAAGTTCATATCGTTGTGTGAGTGATTTAATTAAGGGTTTATTGTTGTGATGCGGATGTGCTTTGATAAAGCTGTCCAGGATTTTTGCAGGATTCTGTCCGGGATTTTTATTCAATTCCCTTAAAACATGTTGCGACAGTAGATCAGCCAGTGCTTTGGTATCAGGGTTTTTGGAGTACCTCGCAGAATCTCTTAGCTCCCGAAGCAATCGTTCATTGTGCCATTTATTTTGTTGGGCTTGTAAGGTGGAATCAATTTTTTTTTGAGCGGCACCGATCGAATCTAATCTATTTTGAGCGTCATCGATCGAATCTAATCTATAACGAGCTTTGTTCAGTTCAACAGTCGCACCCGGGTCAAGGGGATTTGCATCTTTATATTTTTGAGCATTGGCTAATGCCGTTTGTGCTTTTTCCCGTTCTGATTTTTTAGGTGGTTCGAAGGTAGCTTTACCACCAATTTGTGCAAAGCTGATGGATGAGCAGACCAGAAATGAGATTGAAATGAAAATAGCGCAAACCAAGTTTTTCATGATCATTGATTTATGGTAAGTATCTAAAGATTACGCCAATGCTACGCTGATACAATCCGGTAGAATAATGTCAACGTGTCCGGATGATGATGGGACGCAAAGTTCTGTCAGTTAACTGAGCCATTTACACGATTCAAACACCTTAATACACATTCCGGCGCAGATCCAAAATAATCCGGAAAGGTAAATTTAATGAATGAAAGCGAAGATGTCAAGTCTTTCGTCAATTTATTTTTATTGTTCCTGGCGCATTGGCCTGTAATGTCATTTCTTATATTGAAGATCAATTGACTAAAGGAGTAGCTTTTTTGGAATTAAGTCCAAAATGCCTTTAATGCAGATGTTACAATAAAAGATAAAATATATTGATGAGTGATGGAAAAATTTAATTTATGGATTGTGGAAATTAATTGATTTTAAATAGTATATAATGATCTCATTATGTATGTGAAATTATTTGAATACTCACAAGCCAGAATTAATGATTGCGTATTTATGGAAAAGTATATGTAATAATCTTTATATCAGTTTAAAAAATATATTTTTTAAAATTTCATTAATTGAAAAATTCTGCTTGACTTTGTATGGTTTAATAACCTCTCAGGAGTCGAGGATCTGCTGGTATAATATTTTTTGACACCAGTGATCCAACAACCAAAATGTAAGAATTGAATGAAGCGTGTGCATGCATTTCGTATGCATGTAATTGAACTATCCTCAGGTTCGGCAACTGAAACTCCAGACTTAAATCCATGAATTGACCCGTTTGTCAATATGATGACTGTTGTTTTGTTGCAGCAGTTTCATTTGTTATTTGAATATTTCAGGACGATTGCAAAATATTTTCAACTTAATAAATCAAAACTTATGATCAACTTTCGATTGCTGTTTTCCAGACTCGTTTTGTTATTTCTATTATTTATAGCTAATAACGAACTTAAAGCGCATGAATTTGGCACGAACGACTGGGATGTTAGTTATAATACTTGCGACGGGTATATAGAAGTCAATTTGCTCTATTTTAATAAGGATGGTGTAAATGATTGGATGGACTATATTTATTTCGATTTTAAAAGAACAAACGGAGATTACCAACAGTTTTTTTTCTGGGAACATGAAAGTTACACATGCAATTTGTGTACACTAACTGATGTTACGGATGGTGAAACTTTTCATTATGGATTTAATTACGGGTCGGCTCAAACTACTTGGTCGTATTTTTATGTCTCGGGAAGTGGTGAAGACCTTGTAAAAATGAAAGTAAGATTTTATGGCTTACCGAGCGATTTGATTGGTACAGATATTACGGTAAGAATTAACGGACTTTGGCATGGGGGCGGGGGTGACAGTGATGTGAACATTTCAAATTGGGAAAAATCGGCTAGCAGCACATCTATCAATGCTCCTACAGGTCTTATGGCTACAGTAGACGAACATTGTGATAAAGTCAGAATTTCGTGGACAAATCCTGCAAGCAACCCTTGTTTTGGTGATGATTGGAAAGTCTATGTTTACCGTGATAATGCATATATTGGTAATGGTGGAAAAACAGGATTTTACGATGATTTCGGGGCAGTTAAAGGCACAACTTACAGTTATAAGGTAAGAGCATTGTTTGAGCCTAATGCATATATCGACAATTATTCTGCCTATACAGATCCGCCAATGGATGGTCGGCGCACAGGACCCTTGGATCCTCCTACGAATGTGACCGCATCTACTGATCGATGTGATGGAAAAATATTAGTGCAATGGCAGTGGCCGGGTACTAATCCGGAGAATTTTTTAATAGAGCGAAGTACTTCAGCCAATTCCGGTTTTTCCGTGTTATCCAACACGCTTGCGGGGAGTACCAGGTCATATCTCGATATGAGTTCGGTAAATCCAAATATCAATTATTATTATCGCCTGAAGGCAAAGAATGTATGTGGTGATTGGTCGACAACATATTCTGCCACAATTAATCCCCCGGGAAATGCAGCGGGAATACCAACGGAACCCAGCGGTGTGACTGCAACGGCAGATACCAATAAGATCAAAGTCATGTGGACTGACAATACTTCGATTGAGAATGGTTTCATACTTGAGCGAACATTTTTAGGTGGCGGAGCTGCTTTGCTTATCGAAGTGCCTGCCAATACAACAAGTTACACAGATCTGGATGTGAATCTTTGTGTCACATATACCTACAAAGTCAAAGCAAAGTCACCATGTTATCCTACCGGCAACGGAACACAAAAGGCATCAGCCATGTTGACGCCCATGTTGCAGCATACTTTTGACAGCAATGCGTTACAGGCTTCAAAAGGGTATTTTGCCGATAAAATTCAACTCGAATGGACGAATAACAACAGCAATGTCATCAATAAATTTAAAATTTACAGAAAGATTCTGGGTAGTCCAGACCCTTTTACTCAAATAGCATCTGAAAACAGCGGCACAAATTTATACATCGACCAGTTTTCAGAAGCCGGCGTGCTGTATGAGTATAGAATACAAGCCGAAGGACTTTGCGAAAATACTACGGTCTATTCCAATACATCTGAAGCCATTGGATTCAGAACGAAAACAGGAACGGTTACAGGTCAGGTCACCTATTCAGGAGGTATAGCAGTCAACAATGTAAAAATAACTGCAGAAAATACTTCTGGATTTAATGGTAAAAGTTTGCTTTTCGCCGGTGGCAACCTTTCCATTCCTCATCAGGCAAATTTGGCTATGGGTTCGCAGTTGTTGCTGGAAACCTGGATCAAGCCGACTTCTCATGCAGCCAATTTTATCATCATTGAAAAAGCAAACAGTTATTGTCTAAAATATATTAAGGCTCCCAATCAATATAGATTTACCATTTACGAAGCCGGAGGCGTAACTACAAATTTGAATATTTCGGGTTCAATTATATCATTGAACAATTACAATCACATCGCTGCGCAACTAACAAGTGATAGTATGCAGATATTTGTCAATGGTGTCTGGGCCGCTTCCAAAAAGATTCCCGCGGCATTCCTTCCCGTAGTAGATCTCGATGACCCGGCCGTGGACATTACCATTGGAAATGGCCTACAGGGCAATTTAGATGAATTGAGGATCTGGAATAAATCAAAGTCCATTCAAGGCATGTTACAAGATCATGCACGGCTGATGACCGGTGGTGAGCAAGGATTAATTGTCTATCTGAGAATGAACGAGTGCGTGGGCACTTATGCTTACGACGGTTCGAAAAACGGAAGTTTGTTTAATAAAAATCATGCAGCTTTTAATGGGATGGTCTCCTGGTCTGATGTTGTTCCGTCTGTATCTCAATTGAGTGCATCCGGTTATACCGATGCGGCTGGAAATTACATCATTGTCATTCCTTACAATGGTCCGGGTGAAGTTTTCATTTTAACACCAAGTTATCTGACACATGAATTCAATCCTTCAACGACCGGACTTTTTATTGGCGATGGAGCTTCAGTTCACAACAATGTCAACTTTACAGATAAATCTTCCTTCAGGGTGCAAGGAAGTCTTATCTATAAAGAGACCACTTGTGGTGTTCCGGATGCATTTATTAAAGTGGATGGAGAAATTCTGATTGTAAATGGTGTTGCTGCTAAAACAGATGCGATTGGTGCTTTTGACGTGCAGGTTCCCATTGGAGAACATTTTATTGAAGTTGAGCAGCCCGGGCATGTTTATGCTGTAAAGCGGTTTCCTGCAACCGGTAAATATGATTTTCAGGAAGACCTTGCAGGTATTAGTTTTATCGATTCTACTTTAGTTAAGGTGGTTGGACGTGTTGCAGGGGGTTTAAGAGAGGGAAGTAAGATCCCGGGATTAGGAAAATCAAAAAATAACATTGGTGTTGCAGAGGTCATTTTGAAATCGCAACAAGGAAATGGATGTTCGACGGATACGATTTATACGGATCCTGCAACCGGGGAATACACGGTTTGGCTTCCTCCACTGAGGTATGTACCTTCCGTTAAAATTGTCAATAACCCAGCTATTAATTTTGGAGTGCTCAGCCTTGTTGATCTTTCCGGGACACCCGTTTTATTTACAAAGTACGATACGACTTTTAACACCCAGGGCGGTGTCGTATCCATTGATTCAGTCCAATTCAATAAACAATTGGATTACATTCACAGAGTAAATCCACAAATCGCGGTATATGACCGGGACGGATTGAGTCCGTTTATTGGAGATACAATTTATACACACCACAACCCGGTCACAAATGTTACTACAACAGTGAATTTAAAAACAGATCCGTTCAGGTGGCCGGTATTCCATCAGCAGGCTCCTGATTATTTGTATCGCTGTCTGATAAAAGTATTCGAGTCGTATACCAATTTCGATATGATGCCCAATGTGATCGACAGCGTTCCCACTACTGATGGGACTCTGAAATTCAACAATGAATTATCAGATGTTCCCAATGTTGAAGTTGAGCTTGCAAGTGTGAATACATTGGATACTTTAAAAACTTTGATCTATTCTTTTAAACCTGGATTTCCAAATTTTCTGGAAAACTTATCTATACCTGAATACAGTTATACCCGCAAACTTGAAATCAATCTGGTGACCAGCAACGGAACTGCCATTCCCTGGTTGCCGGTTCCGGTGCCACAGATCCCCGTGGGAGGAGATGCGGTTTACAGAGCATATTTGTTAGGAACGCAATCCAATGGAGCACAATTTGTAACATTTGGACCACAGGTTCCGGAATATATTTTGCGCGATCCTCCAGGTAGTGCCAGCATGGCAACAAGAGAAGTGGGATCTACAAAAACAGAAAAATCAACCTGGAAATGGAATCTAGGAACAGCTGTCCACACCAAAGATGCAATTTTAGTTGGGGCTAAGTTTACAGCAGGATTTGGTGTTCTGATTGAAACAGATATCCAATCCAATATTTCAGCTGGATTTAAAGCAGAAATTGGAGGTGGTACCAATGGGTCACAATCTGTAACCACAACGAACACCCGTGAGTGGTCAACGTATGGTGGTACCGTGATTTCTCCAGGGGCCAATAGCGATTTATATATCGGCAAATCTAAAAATCTACAATTCGGAGTAGCAGAAGAACTGGCGATCATTCCGGATGGACTTTGTACCAATGTCGAGTGTATCGGTGGTATGGCTGCTCAACCCGGCGGAATGTTTTCTTTTGCCAAAAAATATGGATTATCGGTAGTTCCGGGTGGATACGAAACGCAATTCATGTTTAATGAATACGATGTCAAATATCTGATCATTCCAAATCTGTATAAGTTAAGGAATTTGATGCTGCAGACCAACTCCAAGTATATGAGTAAACTGCCGATCGGCCATGAGAATTATGGTAAAAATAATGACGATCCCGCCTTTGGAGCATTAGCCACCAGTACAACGCCGTATACCGGTGATTTTGCCGATCTGGATGGTCCCAGCTATCAATACATGGCTACTACCATTCAGGATACCTTGACAGATTCTGTCAGAATACTCAACCACCAGATCATGTTGTGGGAAAATGCCATCAGATTGAATGAATGGGAAAAAGTAAATATTAATAATCAAACGGCTATTGACAGTTTGAAACAAGTTGAACTTGACAATTTGGATTCTTTATACAGTGGTGTCAAGGCTGCATATATTGCCCTGATAGTAGCCAATGGTATCGGTGGAGTAGTTGTTGCTTATGGATTGATCGCAACCCCGGTTCCCGGAGTCGCCTTTGCAGGTTACATTACGTTTGCAGTCATGACGGGTACCGGTATTGCCCTGGCGGAATTGTTTGAGGAATATCAAACTTATTTGGCTAAAAAACAAAGGATAGAAGAGAAGTTTGCTGCGATGGGAGCGTCCACCAATTATACCTTGAGTGGCGGAACCAATATAAAATCTTCCATGAGTCATCAAACAGCAAGTGCCTACAACGGTACCTTGGAGTATGCCATGACTGCAAATTTCCTGGCTGAAGTAGAAGGCAAAGTCAGCAACAATGGTGTAAAATTTGAGAAAGGAGTTGAAATGAAATTTACCAGTGGCAGAGAATGGGGCCAGGAAGAAGATTCTACAGAAACGGTAAGTTTTGAATTGAACGATCCTGATATTGGCGATTTATTTTCTGTAGATGTTTATCCATCGTTGCTGGGTTGGGGACCTGTGTTTAAAGTAAAACCCGGCGGACAAACATCTTGTCCGCACGAAGCTGCTACACTCACAGAATATTACAATCCGGGTACGGAAATTAGCGCCAGAACTTTGCAAATTGATAAACCAACAATCAGTGCAAGTCCAACCATTCAAACCAATATACCGGTAGATGAAGCCGCAGTATTCAATCTTACCCTGGGTAATGAATCAGAAAACGGATTCATCATGGGATATACTTTGGATGTCGTAGGTGCAAGCAATCCATTTGGAGCCATTGTATTGATAGATGGATTTCCTTTGCAGAATTTAGTCATACCTGCTGGAACAGCCATAAACAAAGTTCTTACAATCGAGAAAGGCCCGGGTCCTGTGTATAACTATGATAATATTTTAGTCACGATACATTCTCAATGTCAGTATACCGGTGGTGCCGGGTTTAATACAGATATCGTGGATTCGGTTTATTTATCGGCGCACTTTTTACCGACCTGTTCCAAAACAGCCATGGCATTGCCGGAAGATCAATGGGTGCTCAACAATTCATTTCATGATACGATGCCGGTAGCTATAATAGATTACAACATCAACTTTTTTGATCTGGAAAATATCCGGTTGGATTACAAACCATCGAGTTCGCCGAACTGGATCGCTATAGAAACATTTCATAAGGATACGAGTGGTTTGAATGATCCATCAGCGAAACCCATTCCGCAAAACACACCATTTACTTTGTATGACTGGGATGTATCGCAACTCACCGATGGAGCTTACGATCTCAGGATTGTCTCCAATTGTGAACTTGCCGAAAAAGCTTCGGCAACGCATTCCGGAGTTATTGACAGGATCAACCCACATGCATTTGGACATCCGTCTCCTGCTGATGGAATCTTATCGCCTAATGATGAGATCTCTATTAAGTTCAATGAGCCCATTGATCTGGGATCCATCAATCCCGCCATTCATTTTGATATCCGGGGAGTCACGAACGGAACCGATGTGGATCATTCGACGTCGTTGTCATTTGATGGAGTTGATGATTGTCTCAGTATAAATGGAGGAATACCTTTAGACAACAGAGATTTTACCATTGAATTATCTATCAAAAGAGATGGCTTGGGTCAGATGGTCATATTCTCACAAGGTGTGGATGTGAATGAAAGGATCTCACTTTCATTTGATGCGAATAATAAATTGGTTTTTACCATCAATAATTCAACGGTAACGTCTACAACTGCAATTACAGATAACAACTGGCATTTTATTGCATTGAGTTATAATTATAAAACAGAAACAGCTCAAATGTATTTGGCTGATGCGGTAACCACAGCTACAGTTATCAACAATGGAGCCACGAGCATACTTGCCAAGTATACCGGTAACAGTCATGCAATGATTGGAAAAAACACGGTGACTACACAAGCTGCATATCCATTTAAAGGAAATATACATGAACTGAGGATCTGGAATCGCGCAAGGACATTATCCGAATTTTCTGTGTTCAAATCAAAACTGCTTACAGGAACGGAAGCCGGATTGTTGCATAACTGGCGTATGGATGAAGCCTTTGGAAATTTAGCGATCGAACATCTGAAACGCAGAGATGCGTTGATCACGGGTGCTACCTGGCAAATTACCCCCAGTGGCTCTGCGGCTAATTTTTCACCTGCAAATGCGCATTTAAAAGTCAATACGCAAAATATTGCAATTACCGACGATATGGATTTTACACTGGAATTTTGGTTCAGGTCTAGCAATTCAAATCAAACGGTATGTTTGTTTTCAAATGGAACCGGCAACGGACTTCAATCCGATTCATTGATATCGTGGAATATAATTAAAGATCCTGCCGGAATACTAAGAGTTCAACATAATAAATTGGACCTGCCACTGACGACTAAAAATTATTTTGATGGTAGCTGGCATCACTTTGCACTGGTCATGCATCGCGTTGGTAATTTATCCACTTACATCGATGGAGAATTTGAATCTTCATATCTGGCGACAAATTTCCGTCAGCTGA
Source organism: Saprospiraceae bacterium (assembly GCA_016716185.1). Taxonomy (NCBI): domain Bacteria; kingdom Pseudomonadati; phylum Bacteroidota; class Saprospiria; order Saprospirales; family Saprospiraceae; species Saprospiraceae bacterium. The sequence goes on from JADJWV010000002.1 coordinate 891,564, forward strand.
GTGGAGCCAACATGTATATCGGCGCGCGTGGATACACCATTGCACAATCGGAGACGATCGGAAATTATTACAAAGGCCGGATCGATGAATTCAGATTCTGGAATCTTGCGCGGATGGTAGAGCAGATCAAGCGCGATAAACAAAACAGGATGATGGGTGATGAGTTGGGACTGGAGTTGTATTTACCTTTTGAAGCATATTCTGAAGATCCATCAGGAATTCCTATTCTGACTCCGACTTTTACAGATCAGGCAGCAGTGCCTCATGCAGTCACACCGAATACAACAAATTTAGCAAATAATACACCGACCATAAAAATTCAAAGGCCAGTACAGCAAATTGCATTTGATTTTTCAGTCAACAACGATCAGATTATTTTGACCCCAACGACGGCTCCGGAGTTGATCGAGAACGTGACTTTGGATATTACGGTAGAGGGGATCAAAGACCTTCATGGAAACGTAATGGAGTCGCCGGTGACCTGGATAGCTTATATTGATAAAAATCAGGTGGTTTGGCAGGATCAGTTGTTCAATTTTTCCATTTTAAAAGGGGAATCACTGGAATTTAATTCTGCCATTTTAAACAGAGGTGGAGCAGTGAAAAAATTTGACATCGTAGATATTCCGTCCTGGTTGACGGTCACTCCCACAACCGGATCGATTGCACCGAACAGCATCGTCCCGGTTACATTTAAAGTAGATCCGAATATCAATTTGGGGCAATACAACATCAATGTTGGTCTGCTTACCGATTTTAATTACAAAGAAAAATTAGCCATTGACCTGAATGTAAAAGCGAAGGATCCCGACTGGGTTGTTGATCCGACAGTTTATGAACACAACATGACGATCATCGGACAAGTTAAGATCAACGGAGTGTTTTCTGCAGATGTCAATGATAAGTTGGTAGCATTTGTTGGACAGCAGGTGAGAGGGGTTGCCCATGTGGAATACGTGCCACAAATTGCAGGTTATAGGGTGTTTTTGAATGTATATAGCAATACCGCTACTGGCGAAGCCCTTACATTCAGAGTGTGGGATGCCAGTGCTGGAAAGATCTATACGGATGTTACGGTTGTTCCTGCGAATCTCACATTTGATGCATCTGCATTAGTAGGTACATTAATTGATCCAAAGATATTCCAGACCAATGCTAATGTTTCTTACGAGTTTCCATTGAAGAAAGGCTGGAGCTGGTTGAGCTTCTTTTTAAACAATCCGGTACCGACCGATTTGAATAATATTCTGGCTTCTGTTTCACAAACGGGAGCGCAGATTAAAAACCGCGACCAATTTGCAAATTTCAGTTTAGGGGTTTGGAGTGGTTCTTTGAATTCCGGGGCTAGCCCTTACGGAATCAAACCCGAATCGATGTACAAATTGAATTTAGCATCAAGCAACGACACGCTGGTATTAAAAGGTACGGTGGTGAATCCAACCCTGGTTAAAATGAATTTATCGAACGGATGGACGTGGATTGGATTTATATCAATCAGACAACAATCGGTAACTCAGGCGTTGGGAGGTTTGAACGCATCGATCGGAGATCTGATCAAAGGCAAGACCAATTTTGCAGTGTACAACGGACCATCTCTGGGCTGGATCGGAAGTTTGAAGACCATGATACCCGGAGAAGGATACATGTACAAATCCAATGGCATCAAATCATTTTATTATCCGATCGCAGGTATGTTTGATAATTTCACAGACCTGACCGTCAGGACAGACGAAGATGCATATTGGGAAGTGGAACACGGTGTATTCAATTCAAACATGACCATCATAGGAGAGTTGAAGCATCCTTGCAAGGAAGAATTTTCGGATGGCAGATATGGAATCGGATTAAAAGATGCATCTGGTCATTGGAGAGGAAAAGCTCCTTTTGAAGAATTGCAGTCGAAAGATTATGGATTCCTAACTGTTGCCGGAGATGATCAGGAGATGTTGGACGTTTATCTGATTGACCGCAAAACAGATGTCGAATACAAACTGGATTTGAAAATCCCATTTGAAGTGAATGCATCACTGGGAGAAATGGATTATCCGTTTGAGTTTAAGATTCCGCAAAGCATATGCGAAAAATTATCGACAGAGGAAAATGAAGATCGATTTGTGGTTTATCCTCATGTGTTTGAAGATGTAATCAATGTTGAATACAATGCAACAATTGACGATCCAAATGCAATATTGAAGATCACGAATATGGATGGAAAGGCCATCTTTTTGAAGCAAGTTGCCATTCACAAAGGGTTTAACCATCACAAGTTAGATCTGAAGAAGTTGAATTTACCGCCTGCTGCATATGTGATTGAACTGATCAGCGCAGATAAGCACAAGAGCCAGAAGATTTTTAGAGCATATTAATTGATTAAGGGAATGCAATTCATAGATTGTAAGAAAGGTATCATGGTGATTCTGATTCTCGGGATCACCATGATCGTTTTTGGACAACCGAACTGGACTGTCGATCCTGCCAAGTATGAGTTTACGATGACCTTAACCGGGATTGGAATCATACAATGTAAAGAGACCAATGACAAACGGGATATGATCGCGGCATTTGTAGGAGAGGAAGTGAGAGGCGTACAATTTTTCGATGGAGAAAACAACGGGAGGAATTATGCTTATTTAACCATATACGACAGCGTATTTTCGGGTAGTCAGGTGAAATTCAAATTGTATGATGCATCCCAGGATAGAATTCTGGATGTATGGCCTCAAATTGTTTTTTTAGAGAACCAGAACATTGGCAATGATTTGGACCCGTTTATTCTTGAAACAAGTGCTGATACAATACTAACATTTGTAAGCAACGAACGATTACTTTGGTCGGCTAATGTTGGGGATACCATTGCAGAAGTATTTAGTCTCAATCAGGAAGGAGATACAATTAATTGTGAGTATCAATTTGTGAATGATTCGTTGGGAGAACACAATTCGTTTTTTATGCTCGAGGAGAATTATCTGATCCTGAACAAGAAACTTGAACAGGGGCAAGGTTACGATAAATTAAAATTACACATTTCAGGCATTTCAAAATATGGATGTAAAACGGAACAGCAATTAATTTTACCCATTTTTGAAACTGTAAATAATCGGGATGAGGAATATAATCGAATGGAAGACCTTATCGTTTATCCAAATCCGACCAGCGGTTATTTATGTATTGACCCGGATTTACATCTTGATGAACTCCAGCTGATCAACCCGATCAATGGGAAAATCCACATTCTGAATTTAAACGCAAAGAACTCAGTTGATGTAAGTGATTTTCCTTCACAAATGTATTATCTGGTTGGCCGGAAGGGTGGGGTGGTTTTCAGGGAAGCGCTTATAAAATTATAAAAAGGAATATAATTATGGAATTAAAAGGTATTTAGGCCAGGGATTTGTAATAAACACAAATTGAGGTCATATTTTGATTATTTTTCAAATCGGTTTGTATATTTGCACTCCCTTAGAAAGGGGTAATTTTACAGATTATTCAAAGGAATTAATCTTTATAAACTATTCATTATTAATTATTTATGTAATAATTGCGGGAGTAGCTCAGTTGGTAGAGCACAACCTTGCCAAGGTTGGGGTCGCGGGTTCGAGTCTCGTCTCCCGCTCAATTCAGTAGTAAGAAGTTAGGAGTCAATGGTTAGCAAAATGCTGAAATTGGCTGTTGTTAATCTTTATAGGTTAGGCCACAAGAATAAGTTTTCAATCAGTTTTATAGAATTCTGAAATAAATAGGTCTTAAGACAGGGTTGGAGAATACATTTCAATAATCTACGAAAAGGAAAGTGGTTACCTTATGTTCAACGATAAGTACCGAATCCGAGCTTTCGAGTTTGCAATCAATGTCATTGAAATATTGAGGCAAATTCCTGATAATCAGGAAACTAAGATTTTAAAAAATCAATTAATAAGATCTTCTACTTCAATCGCTTCCAATTTCCGAGCTGCTTGCGTAAGTAGATCTGATAAAGAATGGTATTCTAAGATAAATATTGTGATTGAAGAAGCTGATGAAACCTTATTCTGGCTTGAATTATTTGAAAGATTATATTTAAATCAGAAGGAAAAGCTAATTATGTTAAGTTCGGAAGCAAATGAGCTCCTTAAAATTTTTTCAAAAGCAAGAGGCAAACTTGGTTCCAAATAATATCTTTGAGTCTTCAACTATTGCATAGGCAATAAAAATTAAGTTAGAGGGGCATTAGTTCTGTTTTCTGAAGATAATTTTATGTAATTACTAATTACTGACTTCTAACGACTATCAGGCCCAGGTGGTGGAATTGGTAGACACGCAGGACTTAAAATCCTGTGGCCAGTGATGGCCGTGCGGGTTCAAGTCCCGCCCCGGGTACTAGGTTCGGAGAAATCCGGACCTTTTTAATTTTAGCTGGGTTAAACATAGGTCAAACAAATTTTGCCTTTTATTTCAATGATTCATCATTATAGTAAAGTTTAGTAATTTTGAATCATGGAAGTCATTTGCCTTGAAGATGAAGCGTTTTATGCTCTTATAGATAAGGTAGTAGCCAAAGTCAAGGAGAAACAAGGCATAAAACAGGACAAATGGATATCGCCTGAAGAGGCTATGTCAAAGCTCCGGATTAAGTCTAAAACTACCCTTCAAAAGTTAAGAGACGAAGGTAAAATTCGGTTTTCTCAACCTGAGAAAAAGATCATTCTCTATGATCTGGACTCCATCAATTCTTATCTGGAAAAAAACGCAAACCAAATCTATGATGGAAATTAATGAAAAACTATTCATAAAAGGATTTAATGACGGTTATATCCTTGCCAACCATGAACCCAAACTCCTTGATGCAATTCTGCATAATATCAGCCCAACCAATTCTTATATTAATGGCCTAAGTTCCGGACAAAAGGAATTTGAATTAGAAACAAATGTCCATGATCTCGCCAAGCTGAGGCAGTCCAGAAATCAAGACAGAGATTTGGAGCTTTAATTAAATCCAAAATACCTACTTCAACTATTTTCCTTTAAATTTCCATATATTTAAGCCTATTGTTATAAAGCACTAATTGAGCTATTATAAGTAAATATAAAAAGGTTATTATAAACAAATGTCCAATCAAAAGGAAGCCAAAGCAAGAATCAAAATCAATAAACTCCTCGAAGATGCAGGATGGAGATTTTTTGATTTAGATAATATGCAAGCTAATATCGCACTTGAGACGAATGTTAAATTGTCAAAGAAAGCTACTGATGAATTTGGTGATGATTTTGAATCGATTAAAAAGGGATTTATAGATTTTCTGCTTTTAGATGATAAAGGTTTTCCTCTAGTTGTTTTAGAGGCAAAGAAAGAAGAAAAGAATCCGCTTGACGGGAAAGAACAAGCGAGAAGATATGCACAATCTCAAAATGTAAGATTTGTAATTCTGTCTAATGGAAATCTCCATTATTTCTGGGATTTGGAACGAGGTGATCCGGAAATCATTACTGAATTTCCTACGCAAGAATCATTAAAACATCGGCAAGGATTTACACCTAACAATCAAAGACTGACTGAAGAAAAAGTTGGAGAAGATTATATTGCATTAACACAGAATCCAAATTTTAAAAATGATCCCCGATATCAAAACGAAGAAACAAGAGAGCAATATCTCTGGGATGAGAATTTGAGAATACTTCGACCTTATCAATTAAGGGCCATTCATGCTTTACAAAAATCTGCTGGAGAAGGAAAAGATCGTTTCCTTTTTGAAATGGCAACTGGAACTGGGAAAACTTTAATTTCAGCTGGAGTTATTAAATTGTTCTTGCGCACCGGCAATTCAAAACGAATTTTATTCCTAGTTGATCGTCTTGAACTTGAAGATCAGGCACATAAGAATTTTGTTCGCTATCTAAGCAATGACTTTTCTTCTGTAATTTACAAACAAAATCGAGATGATTGGAAGAAAGCAGAAGTTGTAATATCAACAGTCCAGAGTTTATCCGCTCAAAATAAATACAAAAAACTATTTTCGCCGACCGACTTTGATTTAATCATTGCTGACGAATCCCATAGGGCCATTGGAGGAAACGCCAGAGCTGTCTTTGAATATTTTGTAGGTTATAAATTAGGCCTTACGGCAACACCTAAAGACTATCTAAAAAATGTTGAGCCTGAAAAATTATCTCAGAAAGATCCTCGTGCTTGGGAGCGTCGTCAACTCATGGATACCTACACAACCTTTGGTTGTAAAAACGGAGATCCTACATTCCGTTTTACATTGTTGGATGGCGTTAGAGATGGCTTCTTAATAAATCCAATTGTTTCTGATGCACGAACTGATATCACCACTGAACTACTTTCCGAAAAAGGATATGCCATAATGGTAGACAATGACGAAGGTGGTGAAAGTGAAGAAACATTTTTTCAAAAAGATTTTGAAAAGAAATTCTTTTCTGAAAAGACAAATACCGTTTTTTGTCAAACCTTTATTGAAAATGCACTGAGAGATCCTATAAGTGGAGAAATTGGAAAAAGTATTGTATTTTGTGTTAGCCAGAAACATGCATCCAAGATCACACAAATTCTAAATCAATTGGCAACACAGATATGGCCGGACAAATACAATTCTGATTTTGCTTTACAGATCACTTCAAACATTTCGGATGCTCAACAATTCACAATCAATTTTGCCAATAACAATTTGAACGGACATACTCGTTTTCTTGAAAATTATAAATCCACCAAAACCAGAGTTTGCGTCACCGTAGGAATGATGACGACAGGATATGATTGCGAGGATATTCTAAACCTTGCTTTGATGCGACCTATTTTTTCGCCCACTGATTTTATACAGATAAAAGGTAGAGGTACTCGCAAGCATGCTTTTGAATATACCGATGAATACGGAGAAAAACATAAGACTACAAAACAAAACTTTAAATTCTTTGACTTCTTTGCCAACTGTGAATATTTTGAAGAAAAGTTTGACTATGATGAAATTCTAAAACTACCAATTAAACAAAAGAGTGGAAGTGGAGATGGTCTAGATGGAATTGATATTGATCAGATTGAGGTCTTTGATCCGGACAAAGTTAAGACCATTACGGAAACGCATATTGGTATTGAAGGAATGAAAGTGGATCGTAAGCTATTTGAAAAGGCTCGTGATGAGTTGCAAAAGGATTCTGATGTAAAATCAGCTATTGAGAACGAACAATGGGATAAAGCCATTCAAATAGTTCGAGATAAGTATGAAGATAAGCCTCAGTTATACCTCAATCTTGACAAAATCCGTAAATCAGAAAATCTTGATAGACGCATTACATGGCGTGAGTTTTTGGAACGTGCATTTGGATTGATTGATGTATTTAAGTCTAAAGATGATAAACTAGAAGATGAGTGTGATAAGTTCATTTCTATTTACAAACCGGAGAGTAAATACGTGCCACACATTAAAAACTACTTGAAGGCTTATGTAGCAGATGAAAAGTTCAGGCAGATTATAAACAATAAGCATTTTGCAGAATTAAATGTTTATGGTGGATTCACAATGGCTGAATTTAAAGCCTTAAATGGATGGCGAGAAACAATTCCCGAATATGTAAAGGATTATGTGCCTATTAATCAGTATATCCAATAATTATGGCAAATTTAACTACACTTGAAATACAAATCCTTGAGAAAACATTCCAAATGAGTGGAGGATATGTTATTAATTTCACAGATAGAATTTTTAAAGAATTTTTTCAAGATGATATTGGAATAGATATATACGATTCAAAATATGATTATGGTAGTGGCTCAAAGGCTAATCGAATTAGAGGTTTTTGGTATAAAGCTGATGATAAGATAGTAGGTGTTAGCATTTTGAAGCTAGTTGATTATATCGAGAATCAAATTAATTTAGGTGTATTAGAGAAAGCTCACTTCCCGAATGAGATTCTTTCGAAGGCAAAGGAAATTGGTGAGAAATTAACAGATTATAAAATTAAAATTGAAAGCCAATCGCAAGCTAGTTTTATAGATGGTAATATTACTATCAAACTCCAGAAGGAAATATTCGACCATGTTCAGAATTTAATAAACGATGGTCATTATTTTAATGCCATCGAAGAATCTTACAAAATTGTTAGGCAGAAACTTAAGGACATCACAGGAAAAGAACGTGCACATGAAGCTTTTAAAGAATCAAACTACGAAAATATATTTGGTAGACAACCAAAAGATGAAGTAGAAAGAGACTTCTTTGAAGGTGTAAAATTTCTTCATATGTCTATTCAGTATTTAAGGAATGAAAAGGCACATACTCCTGCTGTAAATCTAGACAAAAATTTAGCAATTCATTACATATCGCTTGCTAGCTTGGCATTTGATTTAATTAATAGAAATTAAAATGTTAGACCAAAATACAAAAAGAAAAATAGATTCAGTCCGCCAAATTCTTGTTGGCAAAGTGCCTGACCCTAAGGCGCAAGTTGAGCAAATTACCATTGCGCTCATCTATAAGTTTATGGATGATATGGATAAAGAATCACAAGAGTTAGGTGGAGATGCAAAGTTTTTTGCAAATGGCTTTTCCAAATATGCTTGGACAAAGTTAATGGATCAGAAATTATCGGGACAAGAACGTCTGGATCTCTATACGCAATCTATTTCGTCATTATCCAGAAATCAGAATATCCCACAATTATTCAGAGATATATTTAAAGGTGCATTTTTACCATACAATGATCCAAGGACTCTTTCGCTTTTCCTAAAAGAGATAAATGAGTTTGAATATGAACACAGCGAAGACCTAGGCGATGCATTCGAGTACTTATTATCTGTGTTGGGTAGTCAGGGTGATGCCGGTCAATTTCGGACTCCTCGTCATATCATAGACTTTATGGTGGCAGTAATGGACCCTAAGAAGAATGAAAAAATTCTTGATCCCGCCTGTGGAACAGCAGGGTTTCTGATTTCAGCATATAAACATATTTTAAAGGCAAATAAAGATAAGCCCCTTTCTCCCGATGAAAAATTAAAGTTGATGAATAACCTGACCGGGTATGACATATCTCCTGATATGGTGAAGTTGGCTTTAGTTAATATGTATTTACACGGATTTCCGGAACCCAAAATTCATGAATACGACACACTTTCAGATGAGAAACGCTGGGATGAAAATGCAGATGTAATTCTCGCCAATCCACCATTTATGACACCTAAAGGCGGAATCCAGCCTCATAAGCGCTTTTCTGTTCAGTCTAACCGTAGCGAAGTGCTATTCGTGGATTATATGGCAGAGCATCTTACTATCAATGGCCGTGCAGGCATCATAGTTCCTGAGGGTATTATTTTTCAATCAGCCGGAGCATATAAACAATTGAGAAAATATCTCATTGAAAATAATTATTTGTATGCAGTTGTTTCTCTCCCTGCCGGAGTATTTAATCCATATTCCGGTGTAAAAACTTCAATTCTATTTTTAGATCGTGAGCTTGCAAAGAAGACGAATAATATTCTTTTCATAAAAGTAGAGGCTGATGGATTAGATCTAGGCGCACAGCGTAGAGAGATTGAAAAAAATGATTTACCAGAAGTCTTAAAAACTTTGAAGAATTATAAAATAGTATTGCAAAGTAATAAAGAGTTTTCCATTGAAAATGAAAATGTTCTATTGGTTGAAATCAATAAAATCAAAGAAAAAGATGATTACAATCTTTCAATAGATCGTTATCGTGAAAATGGGAAAGCAAAACAAAGCCATTTTGAAATGGTGAGACTTGGAGATATTGCTGAAGTTATCTCAGGTCAATCACCAGAAAGTGAATTTTATAATGATAAGAAAAATGGGATGCCTTTTTATCAAGGCAGAACAGAATTTGGAGATATATTTATTGGCGAGCCAAAGACATGGACAACTAAAATCACGAAAATTGCATTGAAAAATGACATTTTAATGTCTGTGCGGGCACCCGTTGGGCCAGTTAATATAGCAACCCAAGAAATATGTATTGGCCGTGGCCTTGCTTCAATTAGACCAAAAGAGCGAATCCTATTAAGATTTCTTTTTACTTATTTACAAAGTATTCAAGGAAATATCAAAGGCAATGGTGGAGCAGTATTTGATAGTATAAATAGAGATCAAATAATGGATTTACAAATTCCACTTCCTCCAATCGAAATCCAGCAACAAATAGTTTCAAGAATAGAAAAATATCAAGCCATCATCAATGGAGCTAAACAGGTAGTAGATAACTATAAGCCGGAAATTGAAATTAGGGAGGATTGGGAAATGGTGGAGTTAGGAAGTGTTTGTGAGATAACTTCAAGTAAAAGAATTTTCCAAGAGGAATATGTTAATTCGGGTGTGCCATTTTATAGAACTAAAGAAATTGTAGAATTAAGCAATGAAAAAGAAATCAGTCTAGAAATTTTTATATCAAAGGAGAGATACACAGAGCTAAAGTCTAAGTTTGATATTCCAAAGAAAGGAGAATTGCTCATTTCGGCGGTTGGTACAATTGGCATTATTTGGGTTATTCCTGATGATAGAGAGTTCTACTTTAAAGATGGAAACTTAATTTGGATAAAAGAATTAAAAAACATTGATCCTATTTTCTTGAAACTTGTTCTTGAAAATGAATTGGCCAGTAAATTTAAAGAGCTTACCAATGGAGTGGCCTATAATGCTTTAACTATTATCAAATTAAAGCAACTCCAAATTCCTTTTCCAGCACTTTCAGAACAGAATGATATCATTTCAAAGATAGAACAAGAGCAAGCTCTAGTTAATGGCAATAAAAAACTAATTTCCTTTTACGAACAGAAAATTAAAGATGAAATAAATAAGCTGTGGATGTCGAGTTCATAAATTAATTCTTATTTGAAATAAATTTAAATCTTAAAAGCTGTGTCAATTATTAAGCAAGTATCCAAACTCAAGAAATTCGGAATATTTGATAACTTTAATTGGAATTCCGATCTACCCGAATTTAAAAAATTCAACTTAATCTATGGTTGGAATAGAAGTGGCAAAACCACATTATCCAGAATATTCGCAAGTTGTGAAAAGAAATCTGTTTATGACAAGGAAAAATTCAAGCAATTTCCAGAACATGGAGAATTTGAAATTAAAACAGATGATGGGTCAGTAATAAAGAGTTTGGATATTGCAACTTCTAACTTAAAGGTTAAAGTTTTCAATCAGGATTTTATAGATGGTAATATCTCTTTTGATCCATCCAATTCATGTACTCCCATTGTATTTGTAAGTGAAGAAGATATTGAAAATAAAAAGAAGTTGGATCAATTGCGAAATGATAAAATGGCACTTGATAAGACTTATGAGTTGTTAAAAAAAGATAAACTCAGCAAAGAGGATACTAAAAGTATATTTTTGACGGACTTAGGGCGTGAAATTTCAAACGCTCTTTTTGATAAAACATATAATAAAACAAAGGCTGAAAGCAAAATTAATGCAATTGGTTTTAACAACTTTACGGATAAGATACTTTCAATGGATGCTAAGATTGAATATGAGTCAGTTAGTAAAAGTAATGCTGGCAAACCTCAATCTACTCTTGCAGAATATAAATTGTCAATTGTATTTGAAGACGAAACCATTGAGAGCTTTCAAAAAATCTATGAGAATATTACAAAATTGCTAGGTAAAAAAGTAATTTCAGATTCTATTGACAGGCTAAAAGACGACCAAAGCTTGAATAGCTGGGTAAAACAAGGATTTGAACTTCATAAATCTAAAAATGAGAAGCACAATTGTCTTTTTTGTAGTAATCCAATTGATGCTGAATTTTTAAATACTCTTTCGGGGCATTTTAGCAAAGACTATGAGGATTTACAAAGCGCAATTGTAATATTTAAAAATGAAATTAATAAAATAAAATTGAGTAATGAAGGCTTGTATTTACTATCAACAAAGGCGGAATTATATCCGGATCTACAAGGCAAATTTGAAGAACAATCACTAAAACTTGAAGAAATTATAGATAAAACGAATACATGGATAGAAACAGCAATCTCGAAACTAAACGAAAAGTATAATAGCACTTTGATTATCATTTCAAATCCGGATAAACCAGAAGAATATTTTGTAAAGTATAACAGTGTTATAAAAGAACTGAATAAAATCATAGAGAAACACAACGACAAAATTCAAAATCATTCTAAAGAGGTATCGAATTCTAAAGAAAAAATCGAATTGCATTTAATAGCAACAGCATTAAAATCAAGAGATTACCCAAAAATGATATCGGAATTTGAGGATTCTGCAAAAATTGAAAAGCAGACTTTACAAGCGGTCAATAAACTGAATATGGAAATTGCTGAACTGGAGAAACAAACTTCAAATATAGGCAAGGCTATTAGGCAAATTAATAAGCATTTGAAAGAGTTTTTTGGTAAAGAAGAGATTTTGTTAGAATTAGATAAGGATAAAAAAGGTTATATCATAAATAGAGAAGGAGATCAAGCAATAAACTTAAGTGAAGGCGAGAAAACAGCAATTGCTTTTTCTTATTTTTTGGTTAAGGTTGGAGAAAATGATAGCAAGAGTAATGAACAAATTGTTTTTATTGATGATCCTATTTCAAGTTTTGATTCGAATTTTATTTTTCATTGCTTTTCATTGATTAAAAATCATTTCACCAATGTTGGACAACTTTTTATTTCCACTCATAATTTTCAACTATTTAATTTGGTAAAAGATTGGTTTGTAAGAAAGAATAAAGGAATTGAAGATGATAATAAGGATCGATTAATTAATGGAAAGCCAGTAAAGGAGATTAATTGTGAGTTTTATATGATAAAACCAATACTTAATGAAAGTACTCGAAAGTCTAAATTTACAATACTGGATTCTACATTAAGAGACTATAAATCGGAATATTCATTTTTATTTTCCTTACTGAATGAATTTAGTAAGAAGAGCGAAGAACCTACATTTGAAGAAATTTACAATATTGCCAATATCGGAAGAAGGTTTTTTGAGATTTACGCAGATTTTAAAGTGCCAACCAATAAAATTGAATCAAAAGATAAGATTGACAGAATCGTTGCAGAAATTAACAAGTTGAAGGAAAACGAAGACGAAAAAATTTCGAAAGTCGATTGTGATAAAGTCTTCTGGCTAATAAACTGGTTCTCGCATAATTCAGACCCAACAAGTGCTATTGAACATAAGGATAAAAGTGAGAGTAAAGATGCAATTAAAATTTTATTAAAAATCGTCAAAGAATCTGACCCTAAACACTTTGAAATACTATTAAAATCCTAATTTTACTTAGAATATAGTTATTTGCCAAAAGTTCCAAGAAATGTCGCAAGTTCACTCCATGCAATGATTCTATCAATGATCTCTTCATCACTTATACTATCATCTATAAATGGATTGTATTTCTTCCATTTTCGACTTATGGAATCAAAGTACGCGATATAATTGAATGTAAAGGTTGTGTTCTTGTATGGTCTCTCGATGCTGGTTAAGTAAACACCAGATTCACTCGGAATAAAGTCAGGATAATCTTTCCAATTCATAACTATTTTTTTATAAAGATAGTTAATGATTTTGAATTCGTCTTAATAAACATGGAAAATCAATAACAACAAACTAAAATCAATAAATTTATTTCAATCAAAATGGGTTAATCTTTTAACCAATAGTAGGTTAAAGCTGACGACAACGCATCAAACACTCCCATATTCCTATCCTCACTTGTCCATAGTTTTCGTTCTCTAGGTCGTCTAGTTTCAAGCTGTTTGAATTCTGTAAGTAGCCATTGAGATATTTCGTATTTGGTAATGACTCCAAAATTTTCAAACACATACCGAATTTGATCTCTTGAAATATGAGCGACTTGAAAGTTTTCTTGGTTTGCATATGCTGTGATTTTGGAAATGAGCTTTTTAATACGATTACCAGTTCTTGAGGATTTGCCTTCTGGATCTAGAAGAACAACTATGGAAGGTTTAAAATAATTCAGCGACTTCTTTATTTTATCTAGTGTCCGGAAATTGCAAATAGGATTAATCCTGACAATACCAAAGTCCAAAAGCATTCTTGGCCCGTTCATATAAACGAAACTGAATCCTTGTGCATTGGGATATATGGCATATACGATTTTTGATTTTTCTTGTGGTGTATTCATGGTTTTATATTGGTTAATCTAATAATTACTTGTTCAAGGAATTTAATTCTTAGGGTGTTCTTTAATGTTATTTGATTTTCTTTTTTTAGTTCTTGGATTAAGTCTTTTATTCTTTGAATCAGAGTGAATCTAATACTCTCGGATTCCTGTTCATAAAATGATTCAATAGGGACATCAAAAAGGTGATGGTATGTTAGGAGTAGTTCAGTGGTAGGTGATCTAAGTCCTTTCTCATATCTGGAAATGTTTGAGTAATCCGGAAGATTTAGAAGATAGGCAATATCTTCCTGGACTAATCCGGATCTCTTTCGATAAACTCTTAAATAATTTGGTGGTGAAGACATAAATTAAAATGGGCACCAGGTATGTATTCCCTGATGCCCTAAGTTTATTCTTCTAATGATGTCTATCGTAGACGGTATTAATTGCCAAATTGGCAATTTTTTCGCCCAAGTTCCGAGTTTAGATATAAATCTACGCTTTAATAAGCATTGAATTAGTATTGATTGATATATCAGGCACCTCCGCACCTGTAGGAACCCAAAATCTACGGCAATGAAAAAGAACCGCAGATTGCAATCCAACGGTGCAAAGGCACCGTCATAAAATATATTTAATCCGATTAAATAGTTAATAATCGAAATGAGAGGTAGTATCTGAAGTCCCGATGTTAAACCATTCAGTCCTTCTTTATATGTTCATTTTAGCATGATCAATTATGAATTGTCAATTCCAAATTTCCTTAGATAACCTGAATTCCTTATGGCTTCACTGATACTAATTCCATTTCCGGTCTTAAAAGGAAGTCTTTTTTCTTTTGTTTTGTTTTCTTTTGTATATTTAGTTTTGTTATATGCAACATTTTGCATATCTTTTGGTACTTCATTTGCATTGGTTGATGTCATTGGTTGCATATCTTGAATAGAATAGAACAATTTCGTTTTACCTCGTCTGTCCAGTGAGTAATTTAAAGATTCATGGTTTTGACCGGTTATGTTAATTAAACCACGCTGTGAAAGCGTTTTTAGCGTTTCAGATATAGTTCTTACTGATAGTCCGGTCTTCAAACTGAATTGACTTTGAGATATCCTGTCTCTGGTTTTTCTTTTACCAGTATATCTGTCTATCCAACCAGAAGTTTGTCGGATTATGATAAGAAGTATTTTTAATTCCGATTCAGTTAATTTTGGGAGATATTCATCAAAGAGTATGTTCGGTACTTGAGTTGAACATTTCATCATAGAGTAATTTTTCTTCATTATCCTGATCATTCTCGACCTGAAGTTCAAAGAATCCCATGATGATATCAAGGAGTTCTTTCATTCTTGCTCTCAATTCCGGGGTATACACAAGCTCTTGCGAAAAGTTGTTGATTTTGTCATTATCTACTGTACATGTTCGAGGTATACCCCGTTCATGTGCACATGATGAATTATTGAAGCGATTTGCTATGTCATTGAATGGTAAATTCATTGTAATCATTAGCTTTTTTCCATGTACTTGAAGGTTCGAGGTGAACAATTTGATGATTCTCCTTTTATCGTCAATTATGCTATTTATATACGAATTCTTAAGGCTTTTTATCAGTTCGAGGAAATTTCTGGTTTTTCGGAAAATAATTTCCCTATGATTGCTAAACTGATCTGATTTCTTGTTTAATAGTTGGATTTCAATCAAGCACTTCTCTTTCTTTTCTTCAAATTGCACCTTATCAATCATACCTTCAATAAAGGCATCGGCTAACCTATCTAATTTAATGGATATTTGGCTTCTACTAAGCCTTAAAGAGTCTTCAATGCTTTTAGAATCCTGGCTGTAATTTATTTGGGCTTCCATAAGTAATTCATTTAGTAAGTTGCTTTCAACCGGATGCAATTGAACATCTTCCATAGATTTTAATAGCATTTTTTCAATCATATCTTCACGAACACACTTGGTAGGACATTCCTTTGTATGACAACGGTAATAGATGTGTCCTTTAGCAATTTCTCCAATCAATGAGTAATTACATCCTTCGCATTTTAATAACCTCCGGAATAGAAAATTGTGTTTGTTTGATTTAGTATTGGTTTTTCCCTTTAGGATGTTTTGCACATCAAAGAAAAGCTTAGGGGAAATAAGGGGAACATGGTTGCCTTGGAAAGTTTTACCTTTTACTTTCATTACTCCGGTATAGAATGGATTGTTGAGTATTTTTGAGAGTCCTTGGTAGGTAATATCTTGTCCGATTGAATTTTTTAATCCAAACTCTTTCATAATTTCAACCAATTCATTTAGATTGTATTTTCCAGTCGCATATAGCTGAAAAGCCTTTTTAACTAATGGGCTTTTTACTGGATCGATAGCTTTAATATTCCCTCTGCCAGTATCGAGATATCCGGCAGGAGCCATAAAGGGGTAAATACCTTGCTTTAAACGGCCGTATAGTCCTTTCATAGCCTCTTCACGAAGATTTCGAATATAATCCGAAGCTATGACTGCTTGAATATCGGCAGCCAATCGACCACCACGTCCTTTCATATCCAGACTTTCATGTGCAAAGTGAATTTCATATCCTTGATCAATTAGATCTCCAAGAGAAGCCCAATCCTTAAGATTCCTCGCACTACGGTCTATTTTATGGATAATCACACCAGTAGCTTTACCGGACTTCACTAACTTCATCATTTTGTTGAATAACGGTCTGCCTTGTTTGGCTGCCGTTTCCTGTTCTTCAAACCATTCAGTGATATTTAGGTTATGCTTTTCCGCATAGCGAATAATCGCTTCCTTTTGTTCTTGAAGCGATACGCCAGTTCCTTGTTTGACGGTTGAAACCCGTATATATCCATAAACATTTTTCATAGTGATATTCTATCATAGTTAGTCTGATTTATTAAAGTCGATTGGCTCTTTGCCTTCAACTTCCATTCGATTGCAAATTTCTTTAACCAACAGCAAGTAGGCTTTGAAATTCTCTTCAGCTAATTGCAGTTCTTCTTCTGTTCTCCCCTTACAAACATCTCGTATGAATAGTGAAAGTTTGGATTCATTTTGCATATATCAAGTCTAAAGAAATCAATTCTTAATCGTAGAAGGTAGAAACTGACACAACGGAAATTTATGCCGTCTCCACTGGATATTTATAAATGTATATACTCAATCAATGGACAATGAAAACACCCAAAATAAAATAAATCCTGATATTACTTACTTTGGAGAAACAACTTTTAGGAATCAAAGGAGGCGGTTTGGTATTAAGCAAGCTGACCGGTTGATGCACACTTATATCATTGGTAAAACCGGCACAGGTAAATCCACATTGCTTGAAACAATGATTATGCAGGACATTTATGCCGGCAGAGGATGCTGTCTATTAGACCCTCACGGAGACTTAGTTGAAAAAGTTGTAAGTAAAATACCTGAATCGAGAAAAAATGACTTGATATATTTCAACATTCCTGATCCAAATCTTAACCTTAAATACAATCCATTTAGAAGAGTTTCGATCGAAAAACGCTCATTGGTTGCTTCCGGTATTTTGGATGTTTTCTCCAAGCTCTGGGATAGCGCGTGGGGTGTTAAATTAGAGCATATATTAAGACACACCATCCTGACTTTACTTGATCAACCGAAAGCAACCGTAGCGGATATAGTCGAGATACTTTTGAACAAAGACTTTAGGAAAGAAGCATTAAGGTATGTTAAAAGCGATAGCGTGAAAAAATTCTGGAAACGAGAATTCAAAGAGTATCATAAATACGACCTGCTACCTGTTTTAAATAAAATTGGAGGCATGCTTGTTCATCCTGTTATTAAACGAGTTTTAATTGATAATCCAGAAGAAGTATCCCTAAGAAAAGCAATGGACGAAAAGAAAATCGTTTTGGTCAATCTCTCCAAAGGTCATGTAGGGGCTGATGTCTCCCATATCCTTGGAGCCTTGTTTATTACCTCAATTGCTTCTGCTTCATTCAGCAGAGTAGATACAGAAGAAGATAAGAGAGTTCCGTTTATGGTCTATGTAGATGAATTCCATAATTTCACTACTTTATCTCTAATTGGAATGTTTTCCGAGCTACGTAAGTTTAAAGTTGGAATGACAATGGCTCACCAATATATGGCTCAACTTGATCCTGATATTAAAAGTGCGGTACTTGGAAATGCCGGAACTGTTATATCATTTAGACTTGGCACTGAAGATGCGATGCAGCTGTCAAAAGAAATGTATCCCGAATTTAATGTGGAGGATTTTATTAATCTCCCGAATTACAAGATTTATTTAAAACTCATGATTGATGGGAAGCCGAGTAGGGCGTTTAGTGCAATTACCTCCCTGGTATATAGACAATATTTATGCTGGCTCTAAGTTAAATTTAATTATCATTATTAATAATAAACATTTTATTAGATATATGCTTATTTCCATCGTAGATTTTCAAACAATAAATGCCACTTTTCAATTTTGAAATGTCAAGTTGGTACCCTTCAGTGTTTAAATAATAATCGATCGCTGACAATATTTTCCTTCCAATCAAATCATACACATCTATCTTAAAATAATTTTCAATCACATTATCCAAGTTGATTCTCAACCAATCATTAGCTGGATTTGGATATATTTTAATATCGCTTTTACCTACGTTATCTACACCAACTTTGTGGGTTAATTTGAAAACATTGGAGTACAACTCACAGTCTATATCAAAACAACCTAAACTGTCTAGAATCATCACAAAAGCATCTTGATCAAAATTATCATTTGATCCCAAATAACGTTTATAAGCACCAATAATAATTAGCGACTTATCATTTAGCTCAGCAAAATCATAAAAAGTAAATAAATTAATTAGTGAACTATCTGAAAGCTTAAAATATGGTGTTACATAAGTTCTCTGCCATAATAATTCCCCAATTACATTGACTCTACTAAGTCGAAATCCAGGTGCATAGTTGGGATATACGACGCGATCCCCAGCATCATCCATGTAAATAATGTCGTTGTTCTTACACTTTAAAATCTTAATTCCAGTCTTGGCATCAATATAATTTGGTATTAAAGTATATTTAATAGGATTATTGGCCTTATCTAGATGAATTAAGAATGCATGCCTATAAGCCGAGTCTTTTCCAGGAAAGTTAATTAGGCTATCAAATCTTGCTGTAACTATGTAACTACTATCATTTCCTGCGCAAGTAAAATGCACCATAGTTGAAAAATTGCATGAGTCACGATCGGAACTGAATAAATGTCGACGAAATTCATCAAATGACCCATAATAAGAAATCTTTCCATTTTCATTAAATCTAATTAGAAATGATTTTTCACAAGGGAATATCGATCCTGCAACAAAGTATTTATATTTTCCTACAATAGCATATTCATTAGATGAAAACTTAGTCATTTCGACAGGATTGTTTACAAGATAAGTAGAATTATTTTCAAGACAAATCTTATCTTCCCATATCAATCCACCACTATAATCAATTTTAAAAATATAAGCCGTATCAATTGGAGGGTTAGACTGAAACTTTGTAGAGTTTATAATATAGCCACTCCCATCATCAATAACTTGATTTCCAAATATATTAGCATCTGGATACTCAAATTTGAATGTATTTTTAATATTTCCCTCAGTATCCATTTCCCTTAATATTGTTCCATATTTACCTCCTACAATATAGATACCAAAAATCAAATACTCAATTGTAGGTCTTGAGCTTTTATAGAGTTTTCCTGAAAATCCATTTTGCTCCCTCTTATAAATTAGTGTGCTATCAAATCCAATTTTATATATGCTATTACACACTGAATCGCACATATTATTAACTATGAAGACATAACCATCATCCGTAGGTAATACAGAATAGGCAGAATTCTGTCCTGATTCCTCTAATACACTAAACGATTGAACAAAGGCAGTAGTATCACAAATGAATAAAATTATTATTATGACCAACTTCTTCATAACTTAATAATTACATGAGACTTATGTTTAAACATATTACTTTCTAATCTAAATAAATATAGACCTGGTTTAAGCCCGCTAAGATCTACTTTAACTCTATTATTCAGAATTAAAATATTTTCAAAGTATACACTCTTTCCCGTAACATCGTATACGTTAAATTTAATGTAGTCATCATTAGAATATCTATCAACATATAAATTAATTTCACTTTCAACTGGATTGTTGAAGAATACTGTAGGCTCTAATCTTATGCCACTTTTTTCAAATCTAGTATATTGTTGCATTGTATCTCCATTCATACTAGTATCAATGTATCTTTCAAAATATAAGACCAATAGAGCGCGAGCAAAATTCGAAACCCAAGTTGTATCTGTTGCAACGTCCTCTAATAATAAACTATCTTGTGCAGTTGGAAAATTAGTTGAGGGACTTTGTAAAAAATCTAAGTGTATTTTTTCAATAGTGTAATATTTGTTGTACTCAATTGCGGAGTTAGCCAACTGTGCCAAAATTGAATCAGCTAATAGATAATTTCCCTTACTAATTTCTAGTCCAGCGATTAGAGTTGTTTTTTCATAAACATCTTCGTTGAGTAGAAATGTGCCCAAACTCTCGTAGTCCCCAGTAGAAAAAATGGATTGCAATATTTTCATTTGATACTTGCCACGATAAAATTTATTCATTTTATATTCAGATACAAGACCGACATACTCTGGATCATTTGTAGACATATTTTCCAGTTGAGTCTCCTGATTAGCAACTATTACCTTGAAATCTGTATACTTCTGACTTAGATAAGTAAAGCTAGTATCTTCATCTTGGTATAATGTTCTATCTATTGTATCTGGTATATTATTTTGTGAACAATTAGGTGGTATTTCTCTATGAGTGAAAGCATCAATATTACTATGCAATGAATATCCAGCTGTGCATGTAGCATCAGGTTTTGGGGTTAAAAAATGGCAATGTGGAATTGCTCTTGGATTTGGACTTGGGTTTGGCACCCAATAATTAAACTTAGGTAACCTAGAAAACAATTCAGGACCATCATTGTTGTATGTATGAAAATAATTATTATTACTCTCGGATCTGCTACCTTGGTCATCAAACAACGGAACTGGGTTAATATATACGTCATTTCTAGGGTGATTAAAGCAATTTGAAATAAATTGAAACTCATTATTTCTTCCCCAAGTACGAATACCACTTGACCCATTTGATGAAGAGTAAAAATAATTTGCAAATAATTCTTTAAATCTTGAATAGGTATTAGTTAAATCCAATCCATAATTACTGTAACCAACCAAAACATTTCTTTCAATATCAAAACTACTATTACCACTAATTTGAATTCCACGAATTCCTTCATTAAACTGACAATCTTTAACATCCAATCCTATTACACCATTTGAATAAATATGTGAAATTCCATTAAAGGTACTCCCACCTTTAGAAAAATTACATTTATTATGAACTTTAATAGGATCAGACACAAATGAAAAAGTGCTATGTACTTCTAAACCATATTTATTACCATAAAATTTACAATTTTCAATTTCAGGATTTGCATCAATAGATCTAATTCCTCTCCGTAAATATCCATCATCTAAATGTTGAGCTTCAAATCTGCAGTTGGTTATTTTTACATTCTTAACATTCCACATGGTAATTCCAGCATATCCAGTTGTAGAAGCAAACGCACAATCATTAAATGAACTTGCATTATTTGAAGCAGTAAATGGCATAAAGGCCACCCCTCTTCTATGTTCTAGAAAATCTGTTGAGTTAGCTTGTATAATTCCTCCCCAAAAATCAGGTAACAAATAATTTTCATCCTTCCATGTAAATACTCCATCAACTGGCTTAATTAAAGTTGCAGTGGAAAGATAAACCACACCTGGATCGTCAGCTGCTAGTGTATAATATTTCAAATCACCAGATGGATGTGATTTTCCTGGATTTCCCCACACTTCTATACCCCTCCAATAATCAGTTGGGCATAGATTGGAAATAGTTGCCCCAACAACAATAAGTTTTGCTCCTCTTTTCACGACGAATTTAGCATTAGTTTTAATATCACAAGTAATCGTCAAAGATGCTGTTGGCTCAATGACAACATTCCGAAATAATTCCTTGTATGAATCCCAAATAACATTACTCCCAGCTGAAATAATTATTGGAACTGGATCTGTTTCGCACAACTCGGAATGGTCCAAATATACTCTAATTTTATTTAATCCATTGCGAAATTTTATAAATTGCTTTAATGACATTGAGCAGGAACACCCATTGTATGTCATAAGATTATTAGAATTCACTGTCTCCTCATCCTTGTTGATATCAGATTCATCCGCAACAACACCTTTGTAAACAATATTAGTTATAGGATCTGTATAAGTATGTGATACATGAGATAGCCCCGCAATAATATGCCCAACTTCATGGTTTATAGTCGGTCCTAAAACCACCCCATCACCCTGACCTTGGAATTCAGCCCAATACCATTGATTATGCACTCGCAAATTGCGTGCTAAATCTCCTTGTTGTGCTTCACCTCCAATACTAAAATTCTTCACACCATCTTTCCAATAAAATCTTGATCCCAGAACAAAGATATTCATAACATTTGGATATTTACTAAACAGCGATTCCAGATGCCCTGGGGAGAAATCAGGATCACCATCACCTATCGGTTCGTTAATATCATAAGGAGCGTAATTATGAAACCAAATTCCTCCATATATATCAGGTTCCTCACAAATTTGCTGATTTGTATAAAGTATATACTCAACTCCTAGATCATCTATATGAGGATGATTTGTTCCATCCGGTTTCTTACTAATCATCGGTTGCATCTGTGAAAAACCTGTGTTCATTTCCTGAATGATTTTATTTGCAGCAAAAATTCCATTTCTTGATGCATTACCTAGTCCATTATCCGTAGGTGTATAATTATTATTCCCATTGATATCTAGAATAAAATGAATATTAACTCTTATTTTCACTCGTGGAAAATCAATTTCTTGATATTTGTCGCAAAACACTGGCGGATTTCTTTGTGTTTGAGCCTGCGCATTAGATTTTAAAAATATAATGAGCATAAATGACATGAGAATAAACAAACAAGATTGAATTCGACTGTACATAACTTGTTTTTTAAAGTGATAAATAACTTAAAATTAGGCTTTTTTATTCCTAAAATCTTGAAGCAATTAATATTTAAAGATAAAAATAACAAGTCATTTTAAATACTGTTGTCAACTAATCGGTTAAATATTTATTTCTTTTATGTATAAAATACAATTCAATTTGCATATAAATATTCATAACGATTGTATATAAAGATTGTTGATATAATTTCAAAGAAAGTTATTGAGTAAATTAAGTAGTAGAATGTCAATATCTACCGTCTTTGTTTATCTACACCTTTTAAATATACTGGTTTAGAAATTTTCTTTAAAAATCTAAATCAGTAACCATGAAAAATTTAATTGGCGCAAGCCAAATACCTCCGCTATTGCAGGTAGCAGAAGTAAAAGTTATTTACCAATCCAATTTTCCCTTTGTTCATCACCCAAGTGTTTATAGCTCAAGCGATGCAGAAAAAATATTTCGAATTAATTGGGGTGATGACATTGAATTGGTGGAAGAATTTAATGTGTTGTTTCTTAATAGAGCTAATTATGTAATGGGAATATTGCGATTAAGTCGTGGTGGATTAGCAGGAACAGTTGCCGATCCACGTATTCTTTTTGCAACAGCACTCAAAGGACTTGCAGTGGGAATAATTGCCGGACACAATCATCCATCTGGTTCAATTAAGCCAAGTTCTCAAGATATAGAGTTAACTAAAAAGTTAAAAGAGATTGGTAGATTTCACGAAATAACATTGATAGATCACCTTATTCTTTCTCCACGTTCCGGATTCTATTCCTTCGCTGACGAAGGAATGCTCTAAGTAATTCATTTTTTCACTTTTAAAATTTATTGTAATGAAAACAACAACTGAACCCAAGGTTCAACAGACTTCTAATACTTCACTTTATGATGAAGTGACGAACAGAATCATCGCCATGATTGAAAACGGTGTAGCACCGTGGAGAAAAACATGGAGCACTTATGGCTTAGCTCGAAATTATGTTTCGGGCAGACTTTACACTGGTATCAATTACATACTGATGAATAATACCGGACATCCCATTCCATACTTTGCAACATTCAATCAAATCAAAGAGTTGGGTGGAACAATTAAGAAAGGAGCAGAAGCTAGTCTTGTCATCTACTTCAAAATGTATTACAAGGATAGCGATGACAAGACACTAACTCCTGAAATAGCCAAGGACAGATACCAAAAAGGAGAGGACATTAAAGTATTGAGGTTCATCCGGTATTACAATGTCTTTAATATTGAAGACATTGAAGGTATTGAGATAGACCAAACCCGGTTTCCTGAGGTAAAACTCTCGGATAATGAGAAAATAACCCGATGTGAGGAAATCATCATGAATATGTCCAACCCACCGGATTTAAGGCAAATTGACTCAAATAAAGCTTTTTATTCGCCAGAACAGGATTTCATCAACCTCCCATCAATTGGACAGTTTGAGACTTCAGAACATTACTATGCAACTTACTTTCACGAGCTGATCCACGCAACTGGTCATGCATCCAGGCTGGCAAGGGTTGAGGTTATGGACTTTTCCGGATTTGGAACTACACCTTATAGTAAGGAGGAATTAGTAGCCGAAATGGGTGCTTCTATGTTGTGCTCTTTGGTTCAAATTGACTCAGAACAGGTTAAGGAAAATTCGATCTCATATATGGCCGGGTGGTTAAAAGTCCTGAAAGAAGACCCTAAGTTTATTTTCAGAGTTTCTGCTGAAGCACAGAAGGCGGTAGAGTTTATATTAAATTGATCATTAATGGAAATCACTTGCGAAATAACCAAAAGCGTAAGTGATTTTTTTTATACATATTTTATTTTGTTATATGGTAGATATTTGAACTATTCATAAGTCAAAATAACCTAATATTGAATCATTTATTTATCACACCATAAAATATTTTAATTTTTAATATACATAAATGCTAAATATGTATTCACTTGCTAGAGAAGAAGCAGCATTTTCAAAATAAAGTAGCTCTTATTAATATGCGTTCGATAAAAAATGTTTTATTTAGCTCTATGTCTCCAATCTTGAATATCAAGTATGATCCTCCTGATGATCCATATTCGGTTAGGGACATTTCAAAATTGAATTTGAAATGTCCTTCTATAAATCATTATGTTATCTTGATCCTAAAAATTCTTAAGTTCTATAGCTACCTAATAATTGTTTTAATTCAGTTTTATAAAATTAGATTAGCGCAAATTTTAAAAATTACACATATATATATTTACAAAGCCTGTTCAGAATATGGACGGGCTTTGCACATTTATTAACTTGGAAAAATATTTAATGAAAAATAAATAAAAAAAGCTGGCCCCGTTGGAGAGAACCAGCAATTGTGCTTTTGATACAACCTTATTTTTGCCGATAACTTGTATCAAACTTTTGCAAATGTACTAACTATTATTAAATAGTATACATAAAGCAAAAAATATTTCAATCTTCTCTCCTGTGGATTTCCAGCATATTATTAATAAAATAATATGAGATGGAATACATTAAAGGAACATTACCGCTAGTTGTTTCGCTAAACCGCTGGTCTTCATTTTCATCAGAATCTTTGGATTCCGAAGATCCGCTATTAATGAAGTTTATTGCTGTATCAAAATCCAGGCATCTTAACCTTGATGAAGAAATAAAAAAATATTTCACTCAAACTCAACCAACAACCAATGAAAGCAAGTCATAGAATTTTCATTGGGTCCCAATTCCTATTGCTTTTACTCAAGCATGAAAAATGCATTGACGAGGATCCAATATCTTATTAAATTAACTAAGGTCCTCAAGATAAATATTCATTATTTAATTTTTAAATTTTAACAAATGGAATATTATAATAAAGAATTTTATTTCGGTATTCGAGTGGAATCTCTCGAATACTATATCAAAACAAATCTTACTGAGCTCAAAGAGAAAACTCTCCAAAGCACAGACTTGATAGTTCATCAAGGTCTTAAGAACACGCTTGTTATTCAACATGAAATTGCTACTGCTATTGAGGTTCTCAAGGCTCATGTAAGCAAGACTCTTAATCCGGAAATCGAGAAATTGGACCAGGAAATTCAACAAGCAGATTTGGAAGGGTTAAAAATCAGAACTGCTCCAGAGGTTGATATAATTGATCAGAAGATCAATAATATTGAGGTAGATATTAGAAGAATAATAATTAGTTATGATTGGTCTTCCTACTACAAGGTGTTAATTGGTATTGTCGCATTGAGTTCAATCGATGCTTTAATGAACTACTCCAGCTATCAAGTTATTGCCAAGTATTTGTTATTTGCCATCCTGCTTTCAGTTGCGACGGCGATCGGCCTTTCTTTAGCATCCCACACATTAGGAAAATGGATGCAAAAGGCGTTGACTACAAAGGGAAAGTGGATCTGGTTTCTATCAGGTCTTCTTGGGGGTGGTGTTGTTTTCTTTGGATTGGGATTACTTAGACAGACATATTTAAGGGATACCGGTTTACTTGCTAATTCTCCTATCATTTGGATGCTCTTAAATAACTTCTTTTTTGCAATCGCCATTTTGCTTGCAT
Organism: Saprospiraceae bacterium; assembly: GCA_016716185.1. Lineage (NCBI taxonomy): Bacteria > Pseudomonadati > Bacteroidota > Saprospiria > Saprospirales > Saprospiraceae > Saprospiraceae bacterium. The sequence continues at coordinate 918,335 of JADJWV010000002.1, forward strand.
TTACGAAGCTTCCATCAGATGCTCAAGAAAAGGAAAAGCAATTGAAAGATCAGAAACTTCAGGAAATTGAGAGGTTAAATGCAGAGAAGAAGCTTTTATTGGATAGGCTTGAGAATGAAGTAAGGCGAATTCATGAATGTAAGCAAAAGCTTGAGGGTTTTAAAATTTACAGGACTGAATTATTTAATCAATTGGATAGTGAACGAGACCATATCGTTTCTAATTGTAATCGTGAATTTACCATCAAAAGTGGTTCGCGTTTACAACAACCACCGCAGTTATTAATTCAAAATAATCAAATGTCATGAAGGCACTTAATTGTTTTTGCACACTGCTGATTTTTTCAGCAGTGTGCTTTTCATCTTGTAATGAAAAACCGAAAGTTCACAACATAACCATTGTATCTGATTTGACTGAAGAACATTTTAATGGAATTGCGATGTCAGAATTTAAAAAAGTATCAGCTCTGACTAAAAATTCTATGAATGGAGAGTTGACGAGGTTGATACCTATAACAGAATTAGGATTTAATCGATCTTATGAGGTTGTAATTCAAAAGGACTCAAGCCTTTTGATGGGAAATGATTATGAAAGAACTGATTTGGTAATTGAATATTTTTCGAAGATTGATTCCTGTTTAAATTTTATAATTGGAGATAAACATGATCGATCAGGATCTGTAATATTTAAAGTATTAACAGAAGAACTTAATAGATTGAGTGAATCAACGGCAGATTCAAAGACAGCAATTTTTAATACTGATTTTATGGAAAAGTCTTTCATTAATTTTTATGACATAGCAACAATGAATGCAATCAGGAAACATCCGGATACAATAATACAAAAATTGTTAAAAATGTATCCTATTAAACGACTAAATGGTGTTGAGATTTACTTCGCCTATTTGCCTAAGAATATTGATGATAGTGAAAGGTATGAAGTTTTATCTCAGTTTTATAAAAAGATGTTTGAATCATTTGGAGCCAAAGTGCATATTGTAGGAGCAATTTAATCAACCAAACACAATGATATGTCCCAGCCAAATAGAAGCATCTTTTTTGAAGCATTAAAGTCATTGATTGTATCTACATTGAAATTATTGACTTTGCTATTTGCTTACTCTTGTAAATTGTCCGGAACGATTCTTTTAAAAACTGGTGAATTTTTGGAAAAATTATTAGTGAAATGATTAGGGTTATTGGCTTTATACTAGAGCTTGTATTTGAAATCCTGTCTGCGATATTTACCGGTTTGTTAGAATTTATAGAATCACTCATTGGTCAGGAACGAAAAACGGAGTATGATGCGGATTTCGTTCCGGCCAGTGAGATTTTGAACAAATTTGATGAAGGATTTTGTCTTAACGGAAGTCATTGCCTGTCAATTACGGAAAGTTATAAAAATGGTGTGGCTTTTGGTGGTTCTGGTTCCGGAAAAACCTCAACCATATTAATAAATAGTGCGCTTTTGATGGCGAAGGGAAATTCAAGTTTAATCTTTAATGATCCAAGCCATGAAATTCGGTTATTAGTCAGCGGAGCACTAAATGAAATAGGATATGAAATCCGAGTAATAAATTATAGCAGTTTAAATTCAGAATGTTTCAATCCATTAAAACGATGCAAGACCATTTCAGATATTCAGAAGCTGGCTTCATTGCTTGTCAGAAACTCATTAGGTGATGCTAAAGATCCGTTTTGGAACAAGTCGGCAGAAGCTATAATTTCGCTATTCATCAGATACCTAATTTTTTATGCAGAGCCAGAATATCGAACGCTTTATAATGTGCTCCACTTAGTCAATGTATTTGCAGGCAATCCTGAAAAAATTGACAAGCTTATTGTAAAGACCAGAGATGAAAAAATGCTTTCAGAATACAAGGCATTTGTTGCATACGGCGATAAAACCTTGTCTTCTATACTCGCAACAGTAAAAGCTTCACTAACTTTATTTACCGATGAATTAATTGCATCCATTACATCAATTGATACGATTGATTTTGCGGAGTTTAGAACTAAGAAAGTGGCTCTGTTTATAAACAATTCAGTACCAGACATGCACTATTATGGAGCTTTAACTTCTCTTTTCTTTCAGCAATTTTTAAATGAATTATTGGTGCGTATTCCAGATAAGAATGAAAATAATATTTTCTTTCTTCTTGACGAAGCATCATCAATGTATTTGCCGGGACTATCAATAACAATTTCAAATATTCGCAAATACAATAGTGGAATACTTTTAATCTACCAAGACTATCACCAGCTCGAACACATTTATGGAACTTATGAAGCAAAGAATATTACCGCTAATTGCTATGCCAAAGTATATCTCCCAGGTCAACCAATTGGAACCTGCAAAGAGCTTGAAACAGTTTTAGGGAGATTTGAGTATTTGGATGAAGATGAAATAAGGCATACAAGACAACTCATGACTGCTGATGAAATCAGGATGACGGACAAAGCGATAATATTGATTGGAAACAAACCGCCAATTCACGCAGATCTGAAACCATATTTTAATGATCGGAAGTTAAATTCAATGACAAAAAGACCTCCTTATGAACCATCCAATAAGCTTCCTTTTGATGTGCCACCTTTAATTCAGTTAGATGAAGAGAAGAAGGCTTAATACTAAAAGCAATTTATATTCCTATTTGAAGTCCACTGGTGTTCTTGAAAACGGAACACATGCGGAGATACAAAAAGTTAAAAATGATTATTGGAGAGAATACAAACGAAATTGGAGAAAGAATAAACGGAAAATCGGAAAAGAGATTACCATATCATTTACCAAAGAAGAGTTCAAAGAAATAAGCTCTGAGTCTAAGAGACATAAGTTAAGCCGTGCAAGCTTGATTAAGCAAGCTTGCTTTGCATACTTTAATAAATCTTTCATAGTACCTGATTTGAAAGAAGTCAAAAAAATATCTCAGATTCTTGCAATGTCATACAACTATATTCAGGAAATGACAGAAGAAAATAAAATTGATTTTAAATCCGGTAAATCAATTTTAGAAGCCATTTACAAATTGGAACGAGAAATACTTCCGGTATTAAATAATCCCAAGTCTATAGAAATTTTAATCAAAGAGCATATTGAAAAAAATGCAAAAAACAAAAACTCATTGGTGGAATTCATTAATTCAATATGATTCTAAAGAATCTCACCAGAAGATCAAATACCGGCCAATTGGTTAATTATCTTTTCAAACAGGAAAAAGATAATAAACCAAAGCCAATTTTAAAACATAATTTAAGAAGTCGGACAACCAAAGGTTGGACAAAAGAGTTGGATAAAAATTTTGAATTCAGATTGAATAAACGAAAGGACAATATCCGGCTTCACCATACCATCATATCCTTTTCAAACAAGGACAAGAATCATATCAATCCGGAATTGTTGAAGGGCATTACTAAGAAATACATTGAGCTTCGTGGCAAAGACAATATGTATATAGCTTCATTACATTGGGATAAGGAGCATATTCACCTTCATATCGTGATGTCCTCCATAAAATATCTGACCGGAGAATCGAACCGGATCTCCCGTCAGGAATTCAAAGAAATAAAACTTGCTCTGGATTCTTATCAAAAAGAGAAGTATCCTGAGCTTGTAAACAGCTTACCCAATCATGGAAAATCCAAAAACACCCAGCTTACCGATCAGGAGCAAGGGCTCCTGAATATGGATAGAAAATTATCACAAAAGCAAGAGCTTTTGGAAACTATCCAAGCGGTTTATGACAGTTCGAAATCAGTTGATAATTTTCTATCCGAGCTCAAATCCAAGGGATATGAGCCATATTATAGGGGTGGGAGACTTTACGGACTTGAAGATGTCTCAGAGCGTCATTATCGCTTTAAAACCCTTGGAATTGATCTCAATATGCTGGAAGAAAAGGACAGGCAAGCTCAAGTCGAAGCCAAGCAACTCCAAGAGCTTGTCAGTCTTAGGGAGTCAAAAAGTCAGGATAGACAGCAAGATGATGAACCGGAAAGGGAGATTTCAGATGATCGGAATGATCTTGATTTGGATTCAAAATCCGAGGAAAATGAAGACGAAAAGGAGGATATACAAGACGATGATCTGGAACCAGAAAGCCCTGATGATGATTAGCTTAGGATGCTGATTTGGGAAGGTTGCAAGATTGCATTTCGCCATGGCGATACACTATCTGCCTTATGACGAAATGCAATCTTGGCGGGAGACCCGCACCCCATTTTCTGAATTCAATAAAGACAATTAAATTAGCATTCTAAAGAATATACGAAGTATGTGGTTCAGGCAAGTTTTTCGGGACTCTGTTTACTTGGTTAATAATAAAAGTGTTTACGAGTTTTTTAAAGATGTAAATGAAACCCAAGAAAGTATATCTTCCTTGATCGAAAAAGAAGCGGTTCGATGGTTATTTGGAGGCAATGGGTTTCTAGATTTTTTTTGTATAGATTTTTTTGAGAAGCCAGGTAAAGTCAAATCATACTTCAGTGTTTCAGATCCATTCATTAAGCGAAATGAAAAACCCGGAGATCTTGATTTAGTTCTTATTGATCCTGAAGAACCTCATAAGTCAATTGCTTTTGAATGCAAGCGAATCAAGGTACAAACTTTAGCCAATCAACAAACCAAAATAAATGGCTTAGGAAATTTAGAGTCAGGAATTTTTCAAGTAAATAACTATCTCAAACTTGGATTTCATCAAACCTATTTGATGATAATAATATTAGATGATTGTAGATATGATGAATCGGAGAATGTCATGTTAAGAAGTAGTAGATTCACTAAGGAAAATGTAAACTATAACTTTAAATGGCCAAAGCCATTGAAAAACTCAATTGGAGTTGTTTATGTTAGAATTACACAACAAACAAAAAGACATTACTCATTCATGTGTGGATTCGGTGTTAATATTCCAAAATTGGCTGTAAAACTTCAGCAAGCCAATGATATTACAAAGAAAGTTGAATTCTTATTAAAAAATAATTCCTTCTAAATATTTAAAATAAAAAAATGAAATTTCAACATCCTAAACAACTAAAGGATATATACGAGGGTAGCCGTGTTCATTCTATTTCAGAATTAATGCCAATAATTGAAACGGTTCAAATGGTTAAAAATACCGGAATTGAGTATTTTGAATTTTATCGAGGACATTCGCTGGAAGCTTACAAATTGCTGTCAGGACTTAGTAGATTATCTGATAATCCCACGATTATTAGTCAGATTGACAATGAACTTCAATCTAGATTTGATTCGGAATTTTTACCACAAAAATTGCAAGCTTTAGAACTTTCACAATTACATAAGGATCGGAGCTTCGAATTGAAATGGAAATTAGCTTTTCAAGCGCAACATTTAGGTCTGAAAACAAGATTACTTGACTGGAGTATAAATTGGAGAATAGCTTTAATGTTTGCAGTAGAAGACCATTTTGAATCGGATGGAGCTCTTTGGATCTTTCTATGTCCTAAAGTATGGAGATACAGTTCTGCTGGAAATACCAATTACTTTTCAATTCATCCCAATAATGTAGAAAGCACATTACTTATTAATCATGGTTTTCTATTAGATGAACAATTTAAGGAGCATGATGGAATGATGCGAGTGGCTCGGCAAGCTGGTAGATTTACCATCCAATCATATAATGAATCCATAATACCATTGGAAGCACAAAGTAATGTGGATCAATTTTTGATAAAAATAATTATTGATGGTGCATCTAAGCCTTCAATAAAAGCTGAATTAAAAAAATCAGAAGGAATTCATTTGGATTGGGCGTATTATAGAAAGGATTCAGAAATTGATGATATATTAAAAATAATAAACACTGAAACTATTTCAAAGTATATACCATAGTAAGCAAGTTGCTCTACATTGTTCTTAACAAGGCGGTGTATGTATTTTAATAATTTAACACAACATTCAATGCTTCATCAGTATCCTTATGAACAAAATTCGATTGGTACCCAATCGTAGTAGTTATTGATGTATGTCTATATAGTTTTTGAAGCATTTGAATAGGTATTTTATCTCCTGATAAATTTCCAAAAGTATGTCGAGCAATATGCATGGTAAGTTTTTTATTAATACCTCCAATTGATGCGACCTTTTGCAAAGCTTCGTCTATTGTTTTAGTTGCATTTTTTATCTTTCTTTGCAAATCAAATGAATCGGTAAAATTTTCCGTGTTTTTTAAATATGGAAAAACAAGGTCTGTTTTGTCCCTAGCCTTCTGATACTGCTCTAAAATTAGTGTTGCTTTTTCAGGAATCATAAGCGATCCGGCTTTTGAATTTTTCCCCATACTATAATGAAGTCTACCATTTGGAAAATCCGACCATTTCAATCGAAGTATGTCAGAAACACGAATTCCGGCAAAATAGAAAGAAACAAGCCATAAATTTCTGGCATGATCAAGTGATGGGCTTTTTTCTAATTGAGTGTTTTCAAGAATTTTCACTTCTTCTTCTGACAACCCAACTTTTAGTGAGTCTGGAAATTTAATTTGTACTTTGTCCTTTCCAAAAGGGTAGTATTTTGATTCTATTAAATTATCCTTTATTGCCTGACTGAAAACGGAACGAATAACTATAAGGTGATTCACAATTGTCCGATCTGATATTTTTCTTGTCCCCTTCAAATATGCTTTGAACTTGTTAAGAAGAGTTACGGTAATTTCTTCAAAAGATATATCGTCTCCGTTGAGAAATTCTTTGAAGCGTGTAATTCTAGGTTTGTCAGCAGTATATCGGTTATACTTTCCACTTAGCTTTAAGTTTTCTAAATAAATGTTAGCTTGAGAAAAGAACTTGTTGGTTGATTTCGATTTGATGTTATTCCTGATTGCTTTGGAGCTTGCTGTTTCCCTTTGCGTTTCAATTTCTAATAATTTCTTGTTGGCTTCGGTTAGTTTTTTTAATATAAGATTGTTTAGTTCGCGATGATTTGGGTGAGATTTTTTTACCCGCTGTTTATCGGCATCCCAATCGTTTGGATTTAGGTACTGACCAATGTAATAAACAGAGTTCCTTCTATCCTTTACTATTTGAATACAAAGAGGTAATTTTGCTTCACTATTTGGCTTCTTGCGTAGCACTACTTTTACTGATGCCATAATGATGGTTTTTGATTAAGGTAGAACATAGGTAGAACATTTTTTGAATAAAGTTGGTTTAAATTGAATCACTAAATTTCATATAATGCTAAATATCAGCTTTATAATAACAAGTTAATTCAATTAAAAACATATATTGCAGGACTTAAAATCCTGTGGCCAGGAATGGCCGTGCGGGTTCAAGTCCCGCCCCGGGTACAAAAATCAGAATGAGTGAGAGATCGAGAATGAGAATGAATTGAAAATAAAACAAACTCATTCTGATTTTTCACTCATTCTGTTTCTGTTTCTCTTTCTCATTCTCTTTCTTCCTTTATTACAGTATGTTTGATTTTCAAAAGTTAGCGGTTTACAAAAAGTCGACAACATTCCATAATTCGTTAAAGTTGATTTGTAAATCACCTGGTATTCATAAAAATATAGCTGATCAATTATTCCGGGCTTCACTAAGTATACCCTTAAACATTGCTGAAGGATCTGGGAGGATTACGTCGAAGGATCGTCGTAATTTTTTTATAATATCCCGGGCTTCAGTATTTGAATGTGTTGCCATTCTGGACAGCCTGCAATGTGAAAATCATTTTACTGACGAGCAGTATCAGGAGTTAAATCAAGAGGCAGAAGAAATTTCGAAGATACTCTATACGATGATTAAAAATTTAGAAAAGTAAAATCAGAATGAGTGAGAGATCGAGAATGAGAATGAATTGAAAATAAAACAAACTCATTCTGATTTTTCACTCATTCTGTTTCTCTTTCTCATTCTCTTTCTTCCTTTATTACAGTATGTTTGATTTTCAAAAGTTAGCGGTTTACAAAAAGTCGACAACATTCCATAATTCGTTAAAGTTGATTTGTAAATCACCTGGTATTCATAAAAATATAGCTGATCAATTATTCCGGGCTTCACTAAGTATACCCTTAAACATTGCTGAAGGATCTGGGAGGATTACGTCAAAAGATCGTCGTAATTTTTTTATAATATCCCGGGCTTCAGTATTTGAATGTGTTGCCATTCTGGACAGCCTGCAATGTGAAAATCATTTTACTGACGAGCAGTATCAGGAGTTAAATCAAGAGGCAGAAGAAATTTCGAAGATACTCTATACGATGATTAAAAATTTAGAAAAGTAAAATCAGAATGAGTGAGAGATCGAGAATGAGAATGAAACGAAATCCTGGTCGAACTCATTCTGATTTTTTCCTCATTCTGTTTCTCTTTCTCACTCTAACACCCTTACGAAGTGTTCGAATTTCAAAATTTGGAAGTTTATAAGAAAGCGAAAAAACTTCATGCTACTTTAAAAATAATAGCTAAAAGTTCATCCAGTAAAATCATTGCTGATCAATTGTTCAGAGCATCTCTGAGTATACCTTTAAATATTGCTGAAGGTTCCGGTAGATTTACATCTAAAGACAGACGAAACTTCTTTATTATTGCCAGAAGTTCTCTTTTTGAATGTGTTGCCATTGTTGATTCCATTTTTGATGAACGACTTTATTCTAATGAGCAATATGATGAAATTATTAATTCAGCTGATGAAATTTCCAGAATTCTCTATACAATGATTAAAAATTTAGAAAAGTAAAATTAGAATGAGTAAGAGATCGAGAATGAGAATGAAACGAAATCCTGGTCGAACTCATTCTGATTTTTTCCTCATTCTGTTTCTCTTTCTCTCTCTAACACCCTTACGAAGTGTTCGAATTTCAAAATTTAGAGGTTTATAAGAAAGCGAAAAAACTTTATGCTACTTTAAAAATAATAGCTAAAAGTTCATCCAGTAAAATCATTGCTGATCAATTATTCAGAGTTCCTTTCGCATTGGCACGGAAGACGCAATGCACATGTCAAGAGAAATGTATCCTGTCCCGACCATATGTCGGGATTGATGTCGAAGATTTTATTAATCTACCGAACTATAAAATATACTTAAGGCTTATGATTGATGGAAAGCCTAGTAGACCGTTGTAAGTACCCCATTTCCCGAACTGATGTTAAATTGGATTTCAAATATCAGGCCGGATTATGCAAAATTTGAGTGATGCAAATTCATTGATTAAATCCTTTAAGATACCATGGATGGTTTTTAACGTGCCCTGAAAATTGGCTAAGAATGTTTTAAATAAGTTTTTTTAGATATGTATAATTGACAGTATTATAATAAATAACATATTATATAATATATTTATATAATTTGTTACTTCTTGATTTTTTCCAATTGCTTAAGCTAATAGATGAATTTGTTCAATTTCAAGGCTTTTCAATGTGTGGAAAAGCTTAATAATTTACAATATGTAAACTTAATATAGGGGACTTCTATTTATTAATAAAGTTCGTTTCATTTGTTCAAATGATATTCATTTAAACTTCAAAGGCTACAATGGAGCTTTTGCAAGCAAGGCTTTTCAACAAATTCGATCCGGTTTTCAACATTTTCGTGAATTTATTTGTGATTTTTCAGTTCCGGGCACACTATGCCCATGCTACTTTTCTTTTTAGTTGGATAATCCGGAATAAATTATATGTAATGTTTGTCAGTCCAATTTGAAAGGAAGATCTTACTTTACCTATACATCGTAATTTAATTTTTCCAAACATCGTGGTGATACATCCAAATACATGTTCAACTCGTGCACGTGTTCTAGATAAGTTAGTATTTCTGTCTTGCTCCCTCTCGTTTAATGGACGGTTTCTTCTTCCTTTCTGATTTATACAAGGTATCATTCCCTTCTTGCGGATTCGTTCTCGGAAATCCCAACTTGCTGAATCTCCATATAAGCGTTTTCCTTCATCCCGTTTTTCTATCAATACATCCGTCATTTCACCATCATAAACATTCGCAGGCGTTACTTCATAGTTAGTAATCAGTTTAGTGTTCTTATCGATCTTCACATGATCTTTATAGCCGTAGGCTTTGCGATTATGGTGCTTTACCCAGCGGGCATCGGAATCTTTTTGTCTTCCAATATTAGGGTTATCCTCCCATTCTTGTGGTATTTGCCCATTCTTTATTAAGTCATTATCTTCTTTACTATTGCGGTTAATTTCACTTTCTACAATATGAGCATCTACAATACTACCCTTATTTATTATTACCCTATTCTGGTGTAAAAGTTGATCCAGTTTTTTAAATAACCTTTTATCAGCCTTCTTTAAACTCAATTCATTCTTGAACGACCAGATTGTTCTCGCGTCAGGAATCTGATCCGTTCCTCGTATTCCTAGAAATAATTTAAAACTTGTCCGGTCTGCTATTTGAAATTCCATTGATTCATCACTTAAATCATATATTCTTTGAACGATTAATACCTTAAACATCATCACTACATCATAAGATGGCCTGCCGGGACCTTCTCCCGTTCTTTTAACAATTTTTTCCAGCTCCTTTCGAAAATATTCAAAACTGACGTAGTCGTTAAGCTTAGCTAATGGATCTTTATCAAAAGAACGAAGTTTTTCAACAAGCGCATCCCACTCAAATAGCTCAAGTTGTTGCTTTGGTGTAATGATTTTGGCCATATAGAATTTTTCCCAAAAGATATGTATTTTTATGAATATTTAGAAGTCCCCTATATTATAAAATGTAAACTAAAATTCATAATAAATGTAAAATTGACGTTATTTTATCTGGTGGAAACAGGCAAAATTTATAAAGACCGAATTACAGATATTGAGCTGGTGCGAAAACTTAATGCTTCTGGCGCTGTCCTGATTAGAGGTCCGAAGGCCTGTGGGAAAACGGAATCTGCGAAACAAATAGCGAATAGTATACTACATGTTGACAGAGACGAACAAGTGCAGGCATTGATCGACATTGAACCCAGACGATTGTTGCTTGGAGAGACTCCACGTCTAATTGATGATTGGCAAGCACAACCAAAACTGTGGGATTATATTCGACATGAAATAGATGATCGCCAAAAAAGCGCCCAATTTATCCTAACGGGTTCTGCAAATCCAGAAGAGTCTGTAAAAATGCACTCGGGTGCTGGCAGATTTACCATCGTAGATATGCGAAGCATGTGTTGGCAAGAATTGGGCCATTCTACTGGCAAAGTAAGTTTGTCCAGACTTTTTAATGGTGGAAAAATTGATATACACGACCAACCTTGTGAATTGGAGTTTATTATAGAGAAAATCATCATTGGCGGTTTTCCCACGCTTCTCAATAGAGAAATTGATGAAGCCATAGAGCTTAACCGTGCTTATGTAGAATTACTTGCAGAAGTAGATATGAGCCGGGTGTCTGATGTGAAACGCGATCCTGAAAAAGTAAGATGTTTATTGCGGTCGTTGGCCAGGAATACGGCTACTTTAGTTGAAATTACTTCTTTGCAAAAAGATCTTGGCTTACAAGACTCTGCAGTTTCACGTCCAACAATTTATAATTACCTTGACGCCCTGCATCGACTGATGATCCTCGAGGACCAAGCGGCATGGAATACACATATCAGGTCATCTTCTGCTTTGAGAAAATCTCCTAAAAGACATTTTACAGATGTCTCACTTGCAGTTGCAGCTTTGGGTGCTGATAAAAATTTACTACTAAACGACTTGAATTTTACGGGTTATCTATTTGAATCTATGGTCACGCATGATTTGCGCGTCTATGCTCAAGCTAATGATGCCAAAGTTTATCACTACAGGGATTCGAGCGGTTTAGAGGTGGATTGTATTGTGCAAAAATATAATGGTGATTGGTGCGCATTTGAAATAAAATTAGGAACCGGAAAATTGGATGAAGCAGCCGCCAGTCTCATAAAATTTAAATCAATATTGGATGAGAAGAAAGTAAAACCTCCCTGTTCTCTCAATATAATTACAGGTACCGGAATTAGTTATACTCGAAAAGATGGAATCAATGTAATTACTTTGGCTTCGTTGGGTGTTTAGATAAAATTAATTTTTATCATTTGACTAAAATCAAAAATCCTAGTTTTTGCAATTTTTGAGTATAAACCAAAGGCAATTTTTAGTTAAGGTTCAATATGCAATTAATATTCTTTACTGTCTTGGTATAATCTTTTTTTGTCATTCCCCAATTAAAATACCCAGGCGATAATAATTTTCCATCAGCACTAACATAAGCTTTTATTGAATAAAAATATTTTGGAAACGAACTAAGTTCTTTTAATTGCTCAAAAGTGATATCAAATAAATTTGTATACTTGTAAGTTGCTATTCTACTAATTGTGGAATTTTTTAAGGGAACTATATCGTAATTCACAAGTTTAATTGACCGTCCAGGTTCGCGGCACGCAATGCTAACTTCTACTGAATCAATTTGTCCTCGACCAAATCCACTATTTAATCTAATCCCTTCTAACTCTCCACTCACAGAAATCCAATATTTATATTTACTTTCATTTAATGAACTGTCAGAGGAATCATTAAATCTAGCAAAAGCTAAACCTCCGTTTATTTTGGTCCAATTTACTATGGTTTTACCTAGCTTATGGTTAATTATTTGATCTTTATCAAAATCGCAGTCTTGTGCATAGTTGGAAATAGAAATAAGAACAATACACGATATAAATATAAAACGTTTGCTTAATGTCATAACAGTCAGAATTTCAACAAAATTATTAAATTTTTATAATGATACTTTTATTTCTTACTAAAAACAAATATAATAATAAGCATCCGACTCAAGCAATATCTGAATAAATTGGCAATGATTGATATTTAAGAACTTTTGATGCTATGTACCAAATTTCAATTTCTAAAAATACATCTTCTGCTTCTCCCTTGGCCTGACCAAAGGCGGCTTCGGAAAATATGAAATATCCAATTCTTTGATTTCCCCTTTTGGACTGATCTCTAACATCAGGGATTGGTAGGGCCTGAATTCCAGTTTCTTTTTTTGACTCTTTCCCCCTGCATAGAAAGTAAATTCCATAGTCTTTGTTTCGGTCATCAAGGATTGTCCGCTATACACGGGGTATGCAAGTTTTTTTGCTGGCCACTGACTTAAGAATAAATACCGGGTTCCGTCTTTACCGATTCGACACCAGTATTCCGGCAAACTGTCTCCTTTTATGAAAGGGGGATGATCCATCAACTTATTAAAATCAGAAGATACATTCGGACTGGCTAACAGTCGTTCGAGTAATTGTTGAAATACAGCAGATTTGTTTTTTCCTGGCTGAAGAGGAGATTGTTTGAGGCATACCTTCAATCCTTTATGAGCAAGCTCCAGGATCCTTTTTAATGCACGGATGTCCATGTATTTCACATCGATATAAAGCAGCGAAAACGCGGCATCGCCCACAACCAGTTTATTATTTTTAAATTTTGCTTTTTCCAGAAAATGTCTGTTGATCCAAATGGGATGGTAACCCGATAATTCTTCAGGAGTGTGGATGTAGCGCAATTCATATTCACCCCAAACCCAAACGCGTTGTTGTTCTTTAGGCAAAGCCCCTTTCATCACGGCATCTTCATACGGTATATAAACGGCAACGTCGGTGTAAGTTTTCCCTTTTTGCAGGTAAGCCGAAACTTTTTCTACGTATTTATTCAATCCGGACAATTCTTCTGTCAAACTGCCACCGGGTCCGATGTAACAGGTTGCAAAGAAATCGATGGTATCGGATCCTTTCGGATTATAGGGCATACCAATGTAAATATGGTGATTAACGCCATTGGCAAATAATGCATCAGCTACCATTTTTAAATCTGCAGTCTGCTCTCTTCGCAGATAGGTGCTCGGGAATCCATACATACAGGTAAAGGATTCGCAAGACACAACTTGTTTGGATGCCAGACAGCCTGCCGAGCTCACAATCTTCGAATAATTCGGGTTGTTCAGCATCGCCTCTGTTTCGGGGATATCGGGCAGTTCATAAGTAGTCATGATATCGGCCGGTGCTCCCAGACATTGTACCCTCGACCAGGCTCCCAATTGCTTGCATTTTTTTACAAAAGGTTCGTAAAATCCTTTCGTGACGTATTCGTCTACCAACATCATGTAATCGTAACGCACATCCGGAAATGAGTCCAATCCGAGATTCATAAAAGGAATGATATCGTAATTAAATTTTTTTTGGAATCGCTGATCAAATCCGGGTGTCCATAATTTATGTTTACCGTTGAGTTTGATCTCCCAGGAATCTGCAAACAATACGGTTTTGGGGCCTTTGAGAATTTTTTTCCACGGAGTTTTATAAGGTGCTGCAAATAATTCGAAGGCTTTTGGATCCATGTGATTGATGACACGCATATTTTGCGGCCAGGCCCAGGAAAAAGTCAACAGCTGACTGAAAGACGTATCGCCATAGATCTGTGTTCCGTACTCTTTGGGAATATGCAGTTCAGCAACCGGCCAGGCACTTCCAAAAGTGAAATCACAAGCCAATCCAATCGAATCTGCATAGCTCTTGGTATAAGCTACAATGTCCGTCCATTCCTCGCTCAACCATTTTTGTGCACTGGTATCAACCGGATAATGTCTGTTAAAATCCCTGGCAAACCACTCCTGATAACGGTGCAAAGGATATAGCCATGCGATTTCAACGCCTCCGAAATGTTTGTTCTTTGCCCAGTCCAGCTGGTATTTCACATCTTCTTCTTTGATTTGAGTTGCAAACCAAAACCAACGCACCATGGGTTTTGTAGTCTGATAAAATGGATTTGGGGCATCCTTTCGGGGCTGATCTGCAAACTTATCGCGACTAAATATGCCCGGCAACAAAAATCCTAAAAAAATAAATACTTGTAAAAGGCTCATTATGCAATTATAGCAAATTGCTGGGAATTGTACAAAACTCGCACAGCGCTAAGCGAAATTCAGAGATCGTTTAATAGTACAGAACCATTATTTTTGTGTGTCATGTTTAGAAAGAAATGAGTGAAATGAACTGATTCATGCGTATCAACCGGAGTTTTATTTACTTTTTATTACTGACCTTAACAAGCCTTTGTGCCTGGTTTCTGGGTTATATCAAAGTTCCTTATGTGGATGTACAAGCTTCCTTTTGGGCCGGTTTTATATCTGCGCTGTGCTTTATTTTATTGGGTCTTTGCTTTATTTGGTTCATTGGAAGTAAACTTTCAGGACCCAATGATGGTGAGAAGCGTGAAATGGCAGTCGATGCATCCCTGATTAAAAGAATATTCTGGTTGATGCTGGCAATACTTTGTTTGATATTTCTGTGTGCCCAGATCTATTATTTTTTAAAGAAACCCGATGCTAAACTGCAACAAATTCAACAGGAATCGAATGAATGGAAAATAAAAGCGAATGTAGAATCTGAACGAAGTAAGATCATGTTACTTGCAGAGCTCATCCGTCAACTGGATTCATTCAAATTAATTCAAAAAGATAGTGTGCAACGTAAATTTATGATTGATCGTGTGGCTGCTGTGAGCGCCACTTTTAATTTGAAAAAGGAGTTTGATGCGGAACGGGCTTATTCTTCACTGCTAAGTGCGGAACGGGGATTGCTGTTGTTGAGTTTGTTGCATACCAAAATGGATTCACTTTCTTTCCGGAGGATTAAGGAGAATGTAAGTTTTTCAGGTGCGGACTTAAGAAATGCGGACTTGCAAGGATTTGATTTGTCGGGTATAGATTTGAGATGGGCGGATTTGAAGCATGCAAATTTGAGGAATTGTAATTTGAATGATGCGGTATTATCCGCCGCGAATTTATATGGGGCGGATTTAGATGGGGCCACACTCTATGGTGCGAATTTAATTTCAGCGAAAATGCAGTGGAGTAAAATGAACCATACAGAATTGAGTTGGACAAGACTTGATAGTGCAGATCTTTCCAATGCAAGTTTTTTTCAATCCAAGCTGGTGTACGCGACTTTTATTCGCACAAAATTTTACAATGCCCTGCTGAAACAAGCAGATTTGAACAATGGTTTTTTTGTGGAGGCAGATTTGTCATTCGCTAATTTTTCGGGATCCGTGCTATCTCATGCTTCATTTGAAAAGACAAAAGTAAAAGGAATGGTGCTTAACGATGCTGTAATAGATACAACAAGTTGGAAGGAGTTCATTGGAGCAGCGCAGTTAGAAAATGATCCCTTGATCAATAATTATAAATTGGTTGCGGATTCGTTGAGTGTAAAGGATTCAGTATTTTATAAAGTTTCTTCGAAGTAAGCATGGAATTTTATTTGTTTCGATTTAAGATCATTGCATTATTAAACAGTCTATCATTTGGAAAACTAAGTTTTCCCATCGCCTCTTCTTAGTCTGAAGACTAAGAAGAGCGGGGTCTGAAGACTAAACACTGTGATTTTAAAGCAACATGAATTACATCCAAATCGCTCCCTTCTCCAGATAGTGGAGAACCTGTCTGCCGACCAGGCAGGGGACTGGGGATGAGGCCACCCCTTTAGAACGAAAGTGACGAATTGCAAAACTGAATTCAAAATAAACCGATTAACTATTAGATATCATTCGTTCTCCAATAGGCGATTCATCTTATTTGAAAATTTGATCAACTTTTCATCGGTCGCTTTGAATGGACTCATTCCAATTTCCAGTGCCCACATGTAATAACTTTGAAGGTCGTTCAGATAAGAAGCAAGTAAGGCGGGCGTACATTTTTTTGTTTGGCTCAATTTATATTTCTCTTTTAATTGAAGTCCTAATCTTTGGCCAATCTCGTTATTGATGAGATCTACGTAATTATCTGTTGGATTATTGATTGTATCCTGCAATTGCTTTTCATTGAATTGACCGGTGAGTAATTCCGGCATATAATACCGCTCGTGGAGGTCTCCGATGAGATCGGCTAAGTCTTTAGAGAAAAATGAAGTGATCAATGCCTGTGCAGTGACGTGGTTGAATGTATTTAAAAATCCCTTTTCAGAGCTGTCCCTTGCACTTAAATAGGCCAACTCTGGCGTATGGATATGACTTACGGAAGCTTCTGCCAGGTCGTAAAACGCCACATCTTTCGATCCAAATACATCAGCCCTTCTGCGACTCAGCATGTGAACTTTTTCGAGATCTTTTCGCTGTCTGACTTCGGCAGGATGAAACCATGCAAATTTGAATTGTTGGAGTTTATTTGATTTTTGCAATTGGGTAAGGTCGCCTTGTGTTACCCCGGACTCCAATTGTACTTCAATCGTTTCACCATTACTCTTATAATTTAAAAGCACGGATGGTAAAGAAGCTGAGTTTTCCCCGGGATTAGATTTATGATTATATATTATGTTAACTGCTGTTTTAAAATGCTCTAGATCCTTAAATCGGGTACTGATCAGTGCTCTGGCAAGTATTCTCTCAGGATAGGGCATTGAGGACTCCTGATAAGGTAGTGACTTGTATGGAATACGATCTTCAACTCTTGAGAGAAAATTACCAACACAAGATTGAAGAAGGAAACAGTAAATAAGGACTGAGATTAAGAACGATTTATTTAACATGCAAAATTTTTTCATGCTTTGTTAAATATTTTACAAGGAGAGGAAACGCTTTGGTGCATTTTTTCTGAACTCATTCACCGGCCTGCTTAAGAGATTCTAACTCTATTTCATTTGAGATATGGAAATTATTTTGTTTCATCTTTTGAAAAAGTGGTCTGATAGTTGGAATTGTTCCATTTAGTTTGGCCTTTACAATTACTCCTCATGTTCCTGTTATTTTTATTCCCAGGCCTCTAGCTATCTTTCTTGCTTTATAATCATCCAGTATGAGTAAACTGCCTGGTCTTACCAGGGCTAAAACAATTGCACTGGATTCTCCTTTGTCTATTTGTAATTCAAGGAGTTGTTGTTTCTGAATGTCCTTTACTCTAGCTACCTCTATCCATTCTGGTAAAGGATCTCCGTATTCAATGGCAACTTCTGATGTCGTTGAAATTTGTCCAAATACCAGCTGTAAAAGCTCAAGTTCTCCAATTTTTGAAAGAACAATCAAGCAACTTGTATACGAAATAATCGACTTAAGCATTAAAGACATCTGTCTTAAGGTCCTCAGAAGGGTAGTTAAAGATCGAAACGTTGTAACTTCCCATCATTTCTGCAAATGCACGTTTAGTCAGGCCGGCAACCTCTGAAGCTTGTCCTAACGATAACTTCCCTTTTTCATAGAGCATTACTGCAACAAGAATTGATAATTGCTGATTGTCCAAATCTATTTGATCCGGCAGATTCAATGTAAGGGCTTTCATCTAACAAAATTACGCATTTTTTATGAAGTTTTTCAAATTTAGTCTTGAATCATATTGACTGCAATATATTTATGATCACTAATCCATTTTTCAATTTCATGGAGTCTCATAAAATATTATTTGGGATTGCAATGGAAACGAATCTGTGAACGACTGATTATATTTGTCATTCTAAAGTTGCCTATGTTTAAAATCATTAATATAGTTTTATTAAATCTGATATTGACGGTTGGAACATCTGCACGTACCTACGACATCCGGTCATTTGGCGCCGTAGGCGATGGGGTCACCTTAAATACCAACGCCATCCAAAAAGCTATTGATCAGGCACATGCTGATGGCGGAGGGATCGTATGGATTCCAAGTGGAAAATTTGTTTCGGGTTCTATCGTTTTGAAAACCGGAGTTGAATTGTACCTGGATAAGAAAGCGGAATTGCTCGGGAGTCTCGATGCAAGAGATTATAAAAGATTTTATAAATGGCTGGCCCTGATCCTTGCCGAAAATGCAAGCCATATTTCCATACGGGGTAAAGGCACCATTGATGGAAGGGGAGCGGAGCTGGGCTTGCATGTCGACAGTTTGTTTTATGCTGGGCAAATCGACAGCCATCGTTATCATCTAACCGAACGCAGAGCATGGCATGAATTGCGACCGCATCTGATCGATTTTGTCGGATGCCGGTTTATCACCATCACCGGTGTGTTGATGAAAAATGCTTCCAGTTGGGTGCAATCCTACGAAAAGTGTTATCACATCCGAATGGATAAAATAGTGGTGGATAGCGATGCATACTGGAATAACGATGGTATTGATATTATCGATTGTCAGAACGTACAAATTACAAATTGCTTTGTCAATGCTTCCGACGATGGTATTTGCATCAAATCTGAAGATTTTAGTTTAAGTCAGATCTGCGACAGCATTTATATTTCCGATTGCACGGTACGATCGAGTGCATCGGCAGTAAAATTCGGGACATCTTTGGTAAGTGGAGCCAGAAATGTGGTCATCAGAAATATTAAAATTTACGATACCTTTCGATCAGCGATAGCCATAGAAGCCACACAGGGTGGATTTATTGAAAATGTGCTCGTAGAAAATATTACTGCAAAAAATACGGGCAACGCAATTTTCCTCCGTATAGGCCGCGTTCGTGGAGCAGAGAAAGCAGGTCCGCTCCGGAATGTGGTGATCAGAAATTTGAAAGTCGAAATACCCTTTGAAAATCCCGATTTTGACTACGAAATTCGTGGTCCAAATTTATCGACGTTTCACAATGTATTTCCTTCATCCATCACGGGAAATCAGGGAGTTTATGTAGAAAATGTTCATCTCGAAGATATTACAATTACTTATCCGGGCAGAGGCAATAAAGCTTATGCGAACTTACCCCTTTACCGGATAAAGGATGTTCCGGAACTCGAAACCAGCTACCCTGAATTTTCTATGTTTGGGGAACTTCCCGCCTGGGGATTTTATGTAAGGCATGTAAAAGGGCTGAGTTTTAAAAATATAAAACTCAAAATCAGAAAACCCGATTATCGGCCGGCCATGGTATTTGACGATGTGCATATGCTTAGTATCGATGGCTTACAAGTAAAAGGCGATGACAAAACGGATCCTATTTTCTTCAAGGATACGACAGATATTTCTGTAAGTAGTTTGAAATTAAATTGAAATTTAATGGCCTGTAAATGGAATTCAAAATAATTTTATTTTCATGAAAAGTGGTTACTATTTGAATTATTGTGCCATCGTGGCATCGATGTCGGGATTTCTTTTTGGATTTGATACGGTTGTTATTTCCGGCGCAGAACAGGAAATCCAAAAACTCTGGCAGCTGAGCAGCCTGATGCACGGACTGGCAATAAGCATGGCACTTTGGGGGACGGTTTTGGGTTCTCTCATTGGAGGCATTCCAAGTGATTATTGGGGGAGAAAGCCAAGCCTGATGTTGGTAGGACTTTTATTTCTTTTGTCAGCTCTGGGATCTGCAATCGCAACGGATGTATATACTTTCATAATTTTCCGATTTCTGGGTGGCGTTGGGATTGGTATTTCCACCATAGCGGCACCGGTTTATATTGCTGAAATTTCTCCGCCTCAAAACCGAGGACGGCTAACAGGTTTCTTTCAATTCAATATAGTCCTTGGAATTTTAATCGCATACGTTTCCAATGCCATGCTAAGTCATCTGGGATCAGATTCCTGGCGATTCATGCTTGGAGTTCAGGCATTGCCTTCTGTTGTTTTTATGTTGTTGGCTTTGAAATTACCCGAAAGCCCGCGTTGGTTGGTGACAAAAAAAAACAGCTTAGCACAAGCAGAAGAAATATTTAAAAAACTGGATCAAAACCTGAGTAAAAATGAGTTGTCTGAGTTGATCAATCAGATATCATCTTCTGCGGCTTTGGAAAAACAAAAAAATTCATTTTTTTCAAACTCACTTTTCAAACCAATTTTACTTGCATTTTTTATCGCCGTGTTTAATCAGTTGTCGGGAATCAATGCCATCCTGTACTTCGCCCCAAGAATATTTGAAATGACAGGCCTTGGACAGCAGGCTTCGCTTCTTCAAAGTATAGGCATCGGATTGGTGAATTTGGTGTTTACATTTATCGGACTTTGGTTGATAGACAGAGTTGGTCGCAGGACTTTACTTTATTGGGGAGGTATTGGTTACGTCATTTCTTTAGGACTGTGCTCCTGGGCATTTGCTACAGAGCATTTCTCTATAGTTAGTTATTGCATTTTTGGTTTTATTGCTGCACATGCCATAGGTCAAGGAGCAGTTATCTGGGTTTTTATCAGTGAGATTTTTCCAAACCGGCATCGGGATTCCGGTCAATCACTGGGAAGTGCAACGCATTGGATATTTGCTGCTTTATTGACTCTTATATTTCCAAACATGGTTGCAATCTGGAGTCCCTCGGTGATCTTTGGAGTCTTTTGCGGATTTATGATGCTTCAACTGATTTGGATTAAATTATGGGTTCCCGAGACGAAAGGGATTGCATTGGAGGATATGGATGTGAAGCTTTAATCTCAAGGCGGAAAGCTCGAAGCAAAAAGCTCAACGGAAAAAGCGAAAAGCTCAAAGCGAAAAATTGTATGTACGTTGAGATTATCTTTTATTGGGTTCTGTTTATAGACAATTTTCAGTTTTAAGAAATTGAGTAATAATTGCTATGAATCAAACTTCTTTGAAGCAGAGAACAGCGAAGTTGTGTAAACTGAAGAATGAACTAATAGAAGAAAGCAATAAGCACAAAGCTTTCATCATAAATGTAAAATTCCGTTAATCAAATCCATATAAAAAAATTATCAATTAAATGGAATTGCAGAAAACGACCTTAGAATCTAAACTTCAGCGTAGCAGAACAACAGCGAAGCGGTATAGAGTCAGATTATGAAACAGGGTTTTCTTCGTCGCATATTAAATTAATAATGAGTTGGATCATTATATCCTTTTCTTCCGGGCGACTTTAAGCAACCAACAGTGCCAGTGCTGTAAGACCGTTATCATTAATTTTTATTTCTCCTGAACGCTTGAACCGGTGTTTGTTTTTTTCTAGAAACCATACAAATAGAAAAGCCCCAATGCGTTTGTTGCCATCGGAGAAAGAATGATTTTTTATTACGAAGTATAACAAATGAGCAGTCTGTTCTTCAATACTTGGATATTAATATTGGCCGTCAAAGGTCAGGACGATACTTTGTAATGAACTTTTAAAACTATCGTCTTTTTCGTTGCCAAACAATTCAGTTGCTTCTTGTTTTAGTTAAAGCTTTTTTTAAGTTCTTCGATGGCTGTTTACGCTTCACCGTACTGTATTTCAGATGTGATATTTGAATTGAGACCTTTATTTTGTAATTTGTGACTATCGTATTGATTGAGTAATATAAAACTTCGGGTATAATTACTTAGAATATGAAGAAGCCCTTTTGCTTCACTCAATTGTAATATTTCAACATTTCCCGTAGATTCAATGAGTTTTACCATTTTTCCCAACTCTTCCAATCGTTTGTGATTAATAGACAATCCTTGGACTAAATAGTCTTTTAAGCGTTGGGTTGCCCATTGACGGAAATGTATGGCACGAATTGAGTTTACCCGGTATCCAATTGAAATTATAACATCTAAATTATAATTGATTAACTCTCTCTTAACCAATCTTTTACCTTGGTTACGAACTTGTGCAAATTTTGCACAAGTTGAATTTTCATTCAGCTCTTGTGTTGCATAAATGTTCTGAATGTGTTTCAGAATTGAGGTTCGGTCTGTCTGGAATAATTCAGCTAATTGATACTGATTCAACCATACGTTATCGCCATCAAAACGGACTTCAACCCGTGATTGGTTATCCGATGAGGTATAAATAAGTACATCGTTGTGTTGTTGCATAGTGAGATTAAAACACCGGCAACCTAAAGACTTTTCTGGCATTTCCTACAGAAAATTCAAGAAAATAAATACCTTTTCCAAAATTGTTGAAATCAATGGAAACAATTTCGGTCTTTGCTGTTGAACGGTGATTCCATAATTGTTGTCCGGCAGAATTAAATAATCCGATGCGATATTCCTGATTCTGCAGAAATGATATATGGAGCCAGGCTTGATTGCTGAAGTGATCTGTATGTAGATAGATATCATCAAACAAATGCGGATCTTCAGTAGAATTTGGATCTTCAACAGTAAAGCTTGCACTGCAGGTGGTTGGTGCTTCGCAGCTTGAGGTAACTGTCCAGGTCACCGTAGTCGAGCCTCCTGTGTTGGGTGGTGCACCCGAATTGTCATTCGATAAAGAAGTCTGACAGCCACCGGTAAAACTAACGGTAATTAGCCATGCTGCAAATTTGGAATCAATTACGGCTTGGGTTTGACCTGTGTTTTCAACTTTATTTGGCGGACAATTCAAATTGACAGGTGGCGCATTGGTGACTGTAAAAGCAGAAGTGCAGGTATGAGGCCCCTCGCATGTTGAAGTGACCGTCCACATGACCGTTGTCGATCCTCCACAAACACTGGGAGCAGAGCTGCTGTTGTTTGAAATGGAAGCATTGCAACCTCCCGAGTAACTAACAGACGTTAGCCAGGAATTGTAGGCAGCATCGACAGAAGCCTGATTTTGGCAAGCTGCCATTGTCGAGTTGGTCGGACAAGTCACAACGATCACAGGTGCCTGTTGCACTGAAAATACCGCACTGCAGGTTACGTTGGGCTCACAATGGCTGGTAACTGTAAAGTGAACCGTTTTACTTCCGCCACAAGCCGAAGGAGAACCACTGTTGTCATTGCTAAGGGAAGCACTGCAGCCACCAACATAACTTACAGTGGACAGCCATGTAGAAAATTTAGTGTCAATAGAAGATTGTGTTTGACATGCTGCTTCAGTTTGATTGGCAGGGCAAGTTAAAGTGATGGGAGGTGCAGCTGTGACAGAAAATACAGCCGAGCAGCTGACCGAAGGATCACAGGAACTGGTGGCTGTAAAGGTGACGGTAACAATTCCTCCACAACTGTTTGGGGCACTCCCGGCATTAGAACTGACCGAGACATCGCAACCTCCTGAAGTGCTGACAGAAGACAACCAGTTAGCAAATTTTGTATCGATGGCAGATTGAGTTTGGCAGGCCGCTTCTGTTTGATTACCCGGGCAGGTGATCGCGAGATCTGCAGATGGAACGGGAAGATTACCACCTGGATTGGAATTCTTTGAAAATCCCTCGATGCTCAAGCTTATAACTATCGCAGTTATCGTAAACACTGAAAGGTTGGTTGCTTTCATATTCGTAAATTTTAACGAATATAAGAAAACAAAACTTTTCGTTGAAAAATTTAACAATTGCACTTTTGTACGGTTACTAATTATAAGCACTTTAAATACGGTTCAGTCGTGGAATTTGGAAAGTCACAAAAGCCTGAGCCGGCTAATCTCCTTATCTTTGCGACGAAAATGAGTAAACACGGTAAAATCCTGGTAGCCATGAGCGGCGGTATAGACAGCACCGTTGCAGCCCTGTTATTGCACGAAGAGGGTTATGAAGTCATCGGTGTGACGATGAAAACCTGGGATTATGCATCATCGGGAGGCTCTAAAAAAGAAACGGGTTGCTGTTCTCTGGATTCTTTGCAGGATGCAAGAAGAGTAGCGGTGGATCTGGGTTTTCCGCATTTCATTCTGGATTTGAGAGAGGAGTTCGGAGAGTCTGTGATCGATAATTTTGTCGATGAATATCTGGCCGGCCGTACACCCAATCCCTGCATCATGTGCAATACACATATCAAATGGGATGCTCTTTACAGGAGAGCAAAGGCTTTGGATTGCGAAAAAATTGCTACCGGGCACTATGCTAAAATAAATGAACTGAACGGAAGGTATTTCATTTCAAAGGCTGAAGATCTGAATAAAGATCAGTCCTATGTTTTGTGGGGCCTTAGCCAGGATTGTCTTCAAAAAACGATTTTCCCCCTCGCTGATCTGCTTAAACCAGAAGCACGAAAGATTGCTTACGACAGAGGGTATTCGGAACTTTCAAAGAAATCGGAGAGCTATGAAATATGTTTCATTCCCGACAATGATTACCGTTCTTTCATAAAAAGACGCGCACCCGCCAAAATGGATTTGCTCAACAGAGGATTGTTTGTCGATAAAGAAGGCCATGTTTTAGGTGAACACGATGGATATCCATTTTTTACCATCGGTCAGCGGAAAGGATTGGGCAAAGCCTTCGGAAAACCAATGTTTGTTACAGAAATACGGCCCGATTCAAATGTCGTAGTCTTGGCCGACGACCAGGAAATGGTATCCAGTTTTATGCAAGTGGCAAAGCCCAATTGGCAAAAGTATGCGACCGCTGATCACAATAAAGAATACGTTATTAAGATCAGGTATAAAGATCCCGGGCAAACCGGTCTGGTGTATGCTGAACAAGAAAACATTACTGTTGAATTTATCGGACCCGTTAAATCCATTGCTCCGGGACAATCGGCAGTGGTTTACGAAGGGGATGATCTGGTATGCGGTGGAATTATTCGGCAGTATATTCCGCCAGTTAACTAAAAATTTCCCGAAAATTTCAGGATTTTTTCGACCTTTGTTATACATATATAAATATGTTATAATATGTATAAAGCTGTAAATAAATTTAAAGTGCTTTTTTGTTGCACAATGATTGTCTTCTCTATGGTTCATTTTCAGTGCAAAGAAGAGGATCCGGAAGTATTGGATTCTGCATTTTTTGGATATGATTACTACCCTTTAGGCCTTGGCAAATCCTGGGTATACCAAATAGATTCCATCGTTTATCATCTGAGATCTGCTGTGGTCATTGATACTTCTATTTCATTTATGAAAGAAGAAGTCATGGATACTTTTCTCGATGTTTCACAAAATTTGATTTACAGGATTGATGTATACCACTCCGGGGATACCACAAAAGGTTGGGAGCTCACCGGAAATTTTTATGTGGAAAACAATTCGCTTCTGCTCCATAAGCGCGAACAAGGATTCAACTTTGTTCGTTTGGTATTTCCGGTGCAGCGTGGAAGATCCTGGAATGGAAATGTGTATGTGCATCCACGAAGTGTTTTGCAAATTCAGGGAGAAACGCTCGAACCATTTGAAAACTGGTATTACCACTACGAATACGCAGATAAATCCGATACCATTCTTGGGTATTTATATCCCAGTACCTGTAAGGTTACGGAGGTCGACGACGAAAACATCATCCAGAAACGATATTCAATCGCCAAGTATGCCAGAGGATCCGGAATGATATACAAAGAACAATGGATACTCGATACTCAAAATACGGACACTTCCATTCCATTTCACAAACGTGCTCAAAAAGGCATGATTTTTAAACAACAGTTATTATATCACCGCTCATGATCCAGTTGGTCGAAGTTGGAAAAACGTTTAAATCATACGGCCTGTCCGGTAGTTTGCGGTTTGACATACAGGAGACTTTTTTAGAATTATTAAAGAAAGAGAGGGTCGTATTTTTTATGGTTGAAGGAAATGCTGTTCCATTTTTCCTGGAAGATCGTTGCGATCCCGGTGAAGGCTTTCTCGAATTTGATGACATCCATGATCCCGAATCTGCAAAACTTCTCAGCCATGTTGCCTTTTATATGGATGGCAATCGCATGGGTGAAGAATTGAATGTTGATGATTCCTCTGAATTGGAAGATGATATAAGAGGCTTCTACTTTTTTGACGAACAATCAAAGCAAAAAGGAAAAGTCATGGGAGTTGAAGATTTTCCAGGGCAAATTCTGATTTTGGTTGCAATAAAAGGCAAAGAGTATTATGTTCCCTTGCGAGAAGAATGGATCAGTGAACTTGATTTTGAAAAAAAATCACTAAAAATGAGATTGCCGAATGGCATGTTTGAATGAGAAATGACTACATTTAGTTTAGAATATCGGCTACAAAATTAAAATCTGGTTCTTTGATAATATAGTCTGCCACATGATCGACTAATGAAGCTGTCGCACAGAATGAAACCCCAACGCCTGAATGCTTGATGATACAGATATCATTTTCTCCATCACCAATAACAAGTGAATTTTTTAATTCAATATTATACCTGCCAAGCATATGAGTCATAGCATTTAATTTGCAATACATGTGGTTGCAAAGGCTTTGATGGTCGTGTAAGAAAAAAGATGGTATTTTTACTTCCCCTGTTGCCTTGCTCTTTGAAAACTCAAGTTCATTGGCCAATGTAAAATCAAATCCATACAAATTTTTGATATGGTTGGTAACGCAATCATAACTATCGCTGATGATGCCTATTATGTAGCCTTTATCTTTTAAATCTTTAATTAAATTTTTTAAATTTTTAGTTACAGGAATTTCTTCCACTAAATTCCAAATTTCTACAATGCTGATTCCCTTCATCAGTTTTGCAATTTGCTTGGTTCTTGTAAATGGGTTATCGTATTTGGTTACCACTTCAATCAATTCTTTGTGAAAGCCAAATTTTTTAGAAGCTCTTTGAATAAAACTCTCTCTCAAAACGGTATTATCCATATCAAAGATGGCAAGCTTTTTAAGAGCTCCAAGACTTTCGCGAATTGCAAAATCCATTTGTTCCCGGATT
Organism: Saprospiraceae bacterium; assembly: GCA_016716185.1. NCBI lineage: Bacteria > Pseudomonadati > Bacteroidota > Saprospiria > Saprospirales > Saprospiraceae > Saprospiraceae bacterium. The sequence goes on from JADJWV010000002.1 coordinate 945,701, forward strand.
ACAGAAATATTTTCAAATGTTTCAAGTGTCTGTATTTTATTGTTTTTGGATTTATCTATAATGGTTTTTGCAACTTCCCTGGACATTTTCCCTAATTGATCCAGCGATTGCATGCGATTTTCAATATGCCCAATATTGACTTCTGCTACCCTGGCATTCAGGGCATACATGTCGATGACCAGTCCAATGTCAACTCCATAACCCTCCTCAAATACACACTTTTTAAATAATGATTTTTTTCCGGCTATCATTCCGCTCAGGGGTTGTTTTAGTTCTGGAAAACTGGGATAGAGAATATTGAGAAGAGGCTTGGCTACCAGTTCAGTTACTCTTCCGGCTTGTCTTGTAAAATAAGACTTTACAAAATCGACTTGATTGGAAAGAATGGGTTCTGTAAGCAATTCGATGGTATTCTCCTGGTACGTTTCTATATCAGCGTCTAAAAATACGATCACCTCATTTTTTGAGGCTAACATTCCTTCATACATGGATGGACCTTTACCTAATTTTGTACTCGTCACAACTTTTGCTCCGGCATTAATTGCCGATTCGATAGTTGAATCCATTGATTTGTCATCAACAACGATCACCTCATTTACTTTTGAATTTTTAAAACAAAGTTGGATTACATTTCCAATGGTGGTTTGTTCGTTGAGCGCAGGAATAATAACGGTTACCATAGTTTAAATTACCTTGTTAATTAATGGTTGTTGATTTTTGGTTGCAATTAAACCATATACCATAAATAAACAACTTATGATTATTATTTGAGTGACCAGTGCTTTATTTATTACCGGAATAAATTCTGAAATTGGAATGGATAAAAATAACAATATAGATATGAGTCCGCGGGGAGCCAGGTGGAGTAGTGGTACCGTAGGTAAATTGATTATTTTCAACGTAACAAAACGGATAACAAATATGATTATAATAAATGCAATTGCAATGGCCAGTGAATTTAAATTCATGATTTCATTTGCCTGAATTTGAAATCCGAAAACCAGAAAAAATATCGATCTAATCAGGAATGTAAATTCAATGATCAGTTCTTTAAACTTATGAACTTCCCTGTTTAATATTTCCGGGTGCAATTTTTGAATGAACTTATAATTTTTGAATTCATCCAAATTTCCAAGGAAAAGTCCTAATATCAGAACAAATATTAACCCTGGAAGATACAAGGCTTTAGACAGAGCGTATATAAGAACAATGATGATAACGATTGGAAGAAATTTAATTTTATGCTGGATGCGATGCAGCATATAAGCCAGGCCAAAAGTTGCAGCGGCTGACAAAATAATGACCCAGATGATTTGTGAGATAAACTGAATGAAACTTTGGATGGATAATACATGATTAATTAAAAAGAAGTTAAAGAGCAGAACTCCCATAATATCTGACAAACTACTTTCATAAGTAACGAACTCACGCGTAGGTTTTATCAGATATTTGGATGCTGGAATCGCAATGGCACTGCTGATTATACACAAGGGAATGCTGTTTAAAATGCATTTTGTGAGTGGTTCCTTGAAATAAACAAACAACAAAAAAGAAATTATTCCGACAGACAGGAGCATGGGTATTAAAGCAGATGCGATGGATTTTTTTATCAACTGGAATTTGCTTTTATTTAGTTCGAGTTCGAGAGCTCCTTCCAATACAATTAAAATCAGTCCTATGGTTCCGAGCGCTGGTAGAATTTTTTCGAGACCATCAACGCTAAACCGGAGTACTATACAAGTTTGGTTTAAAAGAAACCCAAATGCCAGAAGGAACAATACAGATGGAATTTTAGTCGTCCTGGCACTGATTTCTACCAGGTACGCTAAAAGTAAAGCGATGCAAATTGCAATGAGGATCATTCTAATCGGGCTGTTTGTGATAAAGTTTTTACTAAAAACTTTAAGTACGAATAGGATATTTCCAAAAATAGTGACTTTTTCTAAATTAATAAAATTAATAAAGCATTTTTTTGGGTTATGCCCAAAAAGACCACGAATTACATATTTAGGGGACTTGTAGAAGTGCCCTGTATTATATATTAAATATTTTTTTAAATTAGCTTAACATGGGTATAAACTGGCGCTTATATTATTTGTATACAATTTTCAATTTAATGGGATGGAAATCATTTTCGCAAATTATCAACTTCTATTACAATGGGATTGAAGCCACAATGTTGCACAAAGCGTTTCTTGAAAAATTCATCGCTGGTGCAAGTCTTCCGCCAAAAGGCGGACAAATCCGACTTGTGCTTATGAAAAAAATACAATTCCCGAAATTATTTACGTTGTCACATGTCGGAAGACTTGCGCCAGCCGAGTAAAAGTCGAAAAGTCGATTTCCCGTTTCCCTTTTGGCCAACTTAAACTCAAAACAAATGCGTTACAATATTCGCCACACAGGCTGTCAACAGGCAGGCGATGGTTCCGCCAATTAAAGACTTCAGGCCAAGTTGTGTAAGGTTGAGTCTTTGCGATGGAGCCAGAGATCCAATGCCTCCAATCTGAATGCCAATGGATGCAAAATTAGAAAATCCGCACAAGGCATAGGTTGCAATTAAAATAGATTTATCATCGAGCAACTGCGCATTTTTCATGTCTGCAAGTGATAAGTATGCAACAAATTCATTGAGAATTGTTTTTTCACCGAGCAATTGTCCAACAGGTATGATGTAATTGCTGTCGACTCCGATGATCCATGCTATGGGTGAAAACAGAATTCCCATGATGTATTGTAAATTAAATTCTTTATATTTTCCAAGTGTAGCTTTCGACAACCAATGATTCAATCCAGTACTTTCGCCAACCTGAGTCAATACTATGTTGACGAGATATACCATGGCCATAAAGGCGAGCAACATAGCTCCAACATTGACTGCAAGTTTTAATCCGTCGGTTGTACCGTGCGACAACGCGTCGAGAAAATTTTCTCCCATTTGCGTTTTAGGGATTTCGAGATTCTGGTTGACTTGTTCTGTTTCAGGATATAAAATTTTCGCTGTAAGGATGGCTGCCGGTGCAGAAATGATGGATGCGGTCAGCAAATGTAATCCGAAGTATAACATTTGTTGTTCGTTGCCTCCACCTAACATAGCCATATAGGCACCAAATACACTTCCTGCTATGGTTGCCATTCCTCCGGTCATCAGACATAACATTTCAGATTTGGTCATGGACGGGAGATAGGGTTTAATGACCAGCGGGGCTTCCGTTTGTCCCACAAATACATTGACCGCAGATGCCAAACTTTCGGCTCCCGATAACTTAAAGGATTTGTTCATGAGCCATGCGAAACCGAAAACGACTTTCTGGAGAATTCCAAGATAGTAAAGTATTGAGGAAAGCGCTGAAAAGAAAATGATGGTGGGCAATATCAAAAAGGCAAATCCAAAAGGATTGCCGGGTTTTGCGAGATCCCCAAATAAAAAGGAAGCTGATTTACCAGAGGATTCGATCATGATGGAAAAGAATTTTACAATGTATTCAAAGAGATGCGTAATCAGGGGGACCTGGATCAGCAGGAATGCGATCACAATTTGAAACAGAGCGGCGCCCCCCACCAACGACCATTTAATTTGTTTTTTATTGGCACTCAGGAAATAGCAGATTAAAATCAACACAGAGATCCCCAACAGACCGCGTCCTATTTCAATAATATTCATACCTTTGGTTATTAATCGAGCTTAAAAATAAGCGAATATTTATTCCATACCCTATTAAAATATGTTGATCGGAATATCTGGAGGCAGTGGTGCAGGAAAAACAGCATTTATCCGTTCACTCCGTGAAAAATTCAAAGAGCAACAATTGGGTCTGATCTCCGAGGATAATTATTATAAACCAAGGCATTTACAGCAGTGCGATCCCATGGGCGTTATCAATTTTGATATCCCTGACGCCATAGATCACGAGGCATTCATGACTGATCTGAAAAAACTGCAACAGAATGAAATTGTCCAACGCATAGAATATACTTTCAACAATCAATTTCAGGAAGCTAAAACGGTGACCATTGTTCCGGCTCCGGTTTATTTGGTGGAAGGCTTATTTATCCTGCATCACGAGGATACCAGGGCTTTGCTGGACCTCACGGTTTTGATCCACGCCAAAGATAATTTAAAAATTATCCGGAGAATACAGCGCGATAAATCCGAAAGGAATTATCCACTTGAAGATGTCTTATACAGGTATCAACATCACGTGGCACCGGCCTATGAAAAGTACATCGAACCCTATCTGGACGAGATCGATATCATCATCAACAACAACAGAAGTTTTGAAAAGGGGGTCGAACTCATTGCTGCTTATATTTTAAACAACCAATAACGGATCGCGTCGAAAGACCATCCCGGTCTTTTCCCACCGCCCTCATTCACCCTTCATATTTAAAATATATTTTATGGGTATTTTTTTAATATATTACTATTTAAATATATTTAAGTAATTAATATTCAGTTTAATATAAGAATTTTAATCCAACATTAGGGCATCAACTTATTCATATTATAATTTTTTGGTATATAATTTGCAGGTTCATGGTTTGAGCTGAAACTACACGCATTTATTCAATATCATAAAATTAGTGAATCCATGAACCGATGTAAGTACATTTTTAAAAGTTTTCTCTGCCTGATCCTTTTAACGGGACTTTCGGGTTTCAACAACCTGATCAGCCGGTCCGATTTCAACAGGGAAATGATGCCACCTATGGCATGTAACGACCTCGTACATGTTTCTCTGGATACCAATTGTCAGGCTTCGTTGTTCCCTTCTATGGTTTTAGAAGATATGATCGGAGTCAATGCTGACTATGCAATCGTTGTGTATTACAGTAACGGGACTGCTCAAAATGACTTGAATTTTGATCATACCGACATCAATAACATGTACGATTATAAAATCTGGCATGTGGCTACAGGAAATTCCTGTTGGGGAAAAATTTTAATAGAAGATAAATATCCGCCGCAATTGTGGTGCTCCAATGATACAGTGAGATGCGGTGCCATGCTCTCTCCATATCATCTTGGTTATCCCATTCCTACCTGGATTTCGGTCATAATAGATTCAATTGACCCGCAACATTTTGTTATATATGGATGGGACAAATGTGGTCCGGCGTATTTGTCATTTACAGATTACGTTTACAACAATACTTGCGACAGTGCTTATCTAAGGAAAATTGTAAGGGCCTGGAAAGCTGAAGATTCATACGGAAATGTAAATTATTGCAACGATACCATATGTATCATCAAACCTACGAGCTTGGATATTGTGTATCCAAATGATTTTGATGGATTTGATGAACCCACTTTAAAGTGCGATTCGATTTTTAAAAAATTGCCTGATGGGAATCCACATCCCGATTTTACCGGATGGCCTGTTCCGAAATCTTGTTCGACTTTAAATGCAAGTTTTTCAGATCTCAAAATACCGGTTTGTGGAAATACTTATAAAATATTAAGAAGATGGGTGATCCTGGATTGGTGTTCAGGAAAGGTGATTGATCACAACCAGATTATTAAAGTCATTGATGAAGTTGCACCTGAAGTAGTCTGTCCGAAAGATTTTACCATGGGCATGAAAGTATATACCTGTGGAAGTGAAGGAAAACTTCCTGAACCACTTTCTGTGATTGATTGCAACAGCTGGACTTACGATGTATTTTCCAGACTGGAGAATCCAATACCGGGTTTGCCCGATATCATCAGCAAACAGTATATCGAATACGATAAAAACCAGAAATGTTTCTTTTTAAGAGGAGCTCCTGAAGGGAGGATCTGGATTGATTATGTAGTAGAAGATGCCTGTGGAAATGTTACCCATTGTACTATGGAAGTTGGTGTGGTGGATGATCTCGCTCCTATCCCGATATGCGATCAAAAAACAGTTGTTAGTTTGGGTGCTGACGGTACAGCTAAAATCTTTGCGGAGACATTTGACGATGGATCGCTGGACAATTGCGGCATAAGTGGCTTTTTAGTCAGGAGAATGCAGGATACCTGCCATTCCGGTACAGATGATTTCGGACCCTTTGTTAGCTTTTGTTGTGCCGATGTGGGTCAAATCGTGATGGTTGCATTGGAAGTGACCGATCATTACAGAAATAAAAATACCTGCATGATTGAAGTGACTGTTCAGGATAAGGAACCACCTGTCATCATTCCTCCAACAGATATAACCGTACATTGCGATTTTCCAATTGATTTAGACGACCTCAGTATTTTTGGACATCTCAGAACCAATGATGCCGACCGAAAGCCAATCATCATACCAGACAGTTATTATGCTCATTTAAATTACATTGCCGGTTTAGATGGTTGGGTGTATGATAATTGCGATGTACAAGTTGAAGAGCGATTTGAAAAGAATATCCAATGCAACTCCGGATATATCCTGAGAATTTTTAAAGCAACAGATCTTCAGGGATTAATGACTGAAAGACAACAAAAAATTACGCTTATCAATACACAGCCATTTACAAAGAATGATATCGTTTGGCCAAAAAATATAGAGATACATACATGTGATAACGTCATGACCCATCCGGATCATACGGGTTATCCGTTGTATACCAATACAACCTGTGCACAGGTTGCCGCAAATTACGATGATCTGAAACTGGCTGTTTTAGACAGCACCTGTTATAAGATCCTCAGAAAATGGGTGGTGATCGATTGGTGTCAATACGATAGAGTAACAGGAGCCGGAATTTGGGATACCACGCAAATTATAGCTGTGAAAAGTTCTGAGCCTCCTACACTGGAGTCCTGTGCACCAAAAGATTTTTGCGATCCGCTGTCTTTTTACGACAACAACACCCGCATTTGTATGGGCTCATATGCTTTGACCGGTGCCGGATATGACGACTGCACAGAAGATCAAAACCTTATCTGGATTTATAAAATTGATGAAAATAACGATGGTAGTTTCGGACCGGATAACTATGGTCAGCAAGCAAATGGCATCTTGCCATTAGGTACCCACAAGATCAGATGGACATTGAGAGATCAGTGTGGCAACACCTCTGTTTGCGATCAGTTATTTACCATCAGCGATTGCAAAAAGCCAACGCCTTACTGTATTAACGGAGTTGTAACAGTAGTGATGCAAACCAATGGTGAAGTTACGGTTTGGGCGAAAGATTTTAATCTGGCGAGTTTCGACAATTGTACGCGTCCTGAACGATTGAAGTATTCTTTTAGTTCTGATACCACACATACATCAATTACGTACAATTGCGATAGTTTGGAAAGACAAAGTGTCATTACCAAAATCGTTAGAATCTATGTAACGGATGAGTATGGAAATCAGGACTACTGCGAAACCAGCATCCGGATCCAGGATAATAACAATGCTTGTCCGGGTACCAATCCAGGCTTCAGCATTTCCGGAAAAGTGAACAGAGAAAATACAGACGCCATACCGGGAACTTACATACATTTGATTAACAACACTACACAATCTGAATGGGATAAACAGACCACAGACATTCAGGGAACTTACACATTTAAGGATTTAAAAATTAATGACTTTCATTTGAAAGCGAGCAAAAACGATGATTTAACCAATGGTGTCAGTACGCTGGATATAGTTTTGATTCAAAGACATATTTTAGGAGTGAAACTTTTAAATTCGCCGTATAAAATCCTTGCGGCAGATGTCAACAATTCAAATAATCTGACAGCGAAAGATATTTCCGATATCAGGAGAGCCATACTTGGAGTGATTAACGAATGGCCCAATCAAACTCCGGTATGGAAATTTATAAACAGTTCTAAACCATTTAATCAACCGGAGCAACCCTGGGATGCCAGTTACAAATACGAGAGTGCTGATTTAACTGATGTATTGGATGATCTCAGTTTTATGGGAATAAAAACGGGCGATATCGATCAGAGTGCAGAGATCCAGTTTGGAAGTGTTCAAAGCAGAAGTTCCCAGGCAATTACTCTGAATGCAGAATTGATTCGTTTGGATGCAGAATATTCCAGATTAATTTTTACACTCCAAAATCCGGTTTCTATTGATGGATTGCAATTGGGTGTGAGACTTTCTGAAGGGGTGGAGATTGTGACCATAGAAAAAGGAGAAGTGAAAGTTTCAACTGATCTTTATCGGATTGAAGGAAATAAATTTAAGTTAAGCTGGGCTGCAGAAAACGAAGTTGAAATTCAACCTGGAGAACCAATATTTAGTGTATTGATTAGAAATCTGCCAAAAGGTTCGGCTGGATACATCCGGAAAATTGAAGGATTTTCAAACGAGATCTACATAGATGAATCCACCCATCAACTCGAGTTGAAATGGATCCGTGATGAAATTCAAAATTCGACAGGCATGCTGGTAAATGCATTGCAGCCGAATCCATTTAGTGAAATGGCGGTATTGTCGTTTGAAATGCCCCAAGCGGGAGAAGTTGAATTTAAGATCTTTACCCCATCCGGAAAATTGTTGCATACAAAGAGATTGGCAGCCGGGCAGGGGAGCAATGAAATTCAAATTCTTAAAGCAGAGATAACCAGCTCTGGTTTAATGTATTATACACTTTCGAGCGATTTTGGAAATGCATCCGGTAAAATGCTAATCTTAGGAAATTGATCGTAATCTTATAAAATTCCAAGCCGGCTCAGGGCCGGCTTTTTTTTTTGGCTAAACCCAGGAAAATCAGCTAAAACTGATCCGGAATCCCATGGATTAGCTTTTCAAAAAAAACAAATATATTTTTTTTTAATATTTTTATACTTATTTGATAACAAGTTATATATTTGCAACGTAGATATATAATTTTTATCTACCCCATAAACTTAGATCTCTTTAGGAATCAACGAGTTAGCGCTCGTTTGGGTTCAGATAATCTTATCTGAAAACATTCGGGAAATATTATCAAGCTTAACTTATTGTTTCTTGAAATGAGAAAACTTAGACTTACACACACTTTGGAATTTTCTTTAGTAAGCAAATTCCACCCCGGTTTTTTAAATTTTATTTTCATCTTCATTTGTCTGGCATGGCTGATTCCTGTACAGGACGTTTCTGGGCAATGTATATTAATTGATCATCAAATTTCCGGAAAGGTTTTTGTCGATCTAAACCAGAACGGATTGAAAGATCCGGGGGAGTCTGGTGTATCCGGAGCTATCCTGAAATCTTTCAGCAACAACAATCAGTTGTTAGCCAGCACACAATCGGATGCAAATGGGCAATTTAATTTAACCCAGCTTTCCAATGGCGCGAATTTCAGAATTGAAATGTTGACGCCTTCCGGTTATTATTACTCGAAAATGGGAAGTCAGGGTTCACAGGATGTTCGTTTCATCCAGTCACCTGCCTGTGATGTAAATTTTGGTGTGTTTCCGGTGAATCCGGATTGTGCGCCCTCACTTGCACAGTTATACACAACGTGTTTTGTACGTTCGGATGGGGATCCGGCATCACCAACTTTGGTGGGAATGCCTTTTCAGTTTAATCTCAATTCTAGTCCATACAAACTGGCTATGCAAAATCAAACAGGTTCCGTTTGGGGCCTGGCGTGGAGTAAAGCACAGCAGAAACTATATTCCTCAGCTTTCATCAAGTATGGCGCTGCTTTAGGTTCCGGAGGAACCGGAGGTATTTATGTTACAGATCCATCGAATGGACAAACCCAATTGTTTCTAAATCTCAATAATCAGAATGTCAATTGCGGAACAGTTAGTCATGACAATCCTTTGAGTTGTCTATATTCAGACGCTGTTGGCAAAGCTGGACTTGGAGATATGGATATTTCCGATGACGACCGCTTGCTGTTTGTTGCCAATCTGTACAACAATTCATTGGTTATAATTCCGGTTGAAAGCCCGACAGCCGAACACATCATGGAAATTAAAGTTCCTGACCCGGGTTGTTCAAATGGCAATTATGTAATAGGTGCAGTGGAATACCACAAAGGCAGGATTTACATCGGTGTAACCTGTACTGCAGAAACAAGTAATGATAAAAATGATTTTGCTTTTCACATTTATGAATTTAATCTGATCAGTAAATCTTTTAATATCCTCTTTTCCACAACGTTTGCAAGGGAATTCTGGCTTTCAAATCCTGGTAGTCAAAGACCAGTTTCTCAATGGCTCACCAACCTAACAGTCGTTAATGACGATTATATGATCATGGGTATAGCAGATCGCACCGGACATACGTATTGCGACCCGATTTATCCATTGACTGGTGAGTATGGAGATATCCTTATGTTATGGAAAAACGGAAACACCTGGCAACTTGAACACAAGGGAGTCGCCGGATCCAGAACCGGCAATGGCATCAATCATTATGAAGGGCCTGGAGGCGGAGAATTTTTTGGCGATGACTATTGGATTGTTGGTCCCGGACTTCACCCGGAAGTATCTTTTGGAAGCGTTCTCGTATTGCCGGGAACCGAAGAAGTGGTTTCGGCATGCTATGACCCCGTATATGAATCATTCTCTGGTGGTTTTCATAAATATTCAACACTCAACGGAAAGAAATCTGCAGCCATTCAGCTTTACAACAAACAAAGCTCGGCTTATGGCAAATCAGCAGGGCTTGGTGATCTCGCTATAGGATGTCCAAGAATGCCTATTGAAATTGGCAATTACGTTTGGATGGATGAAAACGAAAATGGAATTCAGGATCCCGGAGAAAAACCTGTAAAAGGATTGGAATTGATTCTCGTCGACAAAAATTGTGAAATCGTTGGGACGACCACTACAGACAATTACGGATATTATGTATTCAATTCCGGAAATGTGGATACCAATCAGGATGGAATTGCGGATGGATTGAAATCCTTTGAAGACTATTATCTCGTGATCAGCGATTCCAGATTTTTAGTAAATGCATCGCATTTAATTATCGGATCAGATACGGTAAAATTATCGGAGAATAAAAGCGATTACAATCTGACTCTCGTCAACAGCGATGCAAATCTTTGGGCGGGTTCAATTTGTCATGTTTACGATAAGTTACCTTATATATATATCCATACGGGAGGTTCAGGGCAGAATGATTATTCATTTGATATTGGATTCGTACCGGAAAAATCCACGATTCCACCTCCGCCTGATGAAAAAATATACGATCTGGCTTTGATCAAAAAGGTAAGCGGGTCTAAAACGGTTAAAAATGGGGAACTGGTGACATTTCAGCTGATTGTAACCAATCAGGGAAATCAAAAAGTTGCCCAATTTGAACTAACGGATTACATCGAATCGTATTTTAGTTTTGAACCGGCATTGAACCCCGGATGGAATTATTCCAATAGTAAGGCGAAATATTTGGTCACCAGCAACATAGATCCCCAAAAAGAATTTGCTGCAGAAATCACGCTGAGAATTCAGTCTGCTTTAAATCCACAGGAAGTAATCAATGCGGCTGAAATTTCGGGAATGTGGGATGTGAATGGAGCCGTATTGGCAGATGAAGATTCAACGCCAGATGATATTCAGGGAAATGATAAGGGAGGAATCCCGAATTCTATAACGGATAATATTATTAATAACAACACGATTGACGAAGACGATCACGATGCTGAAAGTTTGCCGGTTGCCGATCTTGCATTGAGAAATGTGGCATTGGTTTCAGAACCGGTGAAGAAGGGAGAAGTTGTTACCTTCAGAATGGAAATTTTCAATCAGGGAAATATAACAGCGGGTTCAATAGATGTGGTAAATTACATCAGTTCTGCATATCAGTTTGATCCTTTATTAAACCCCGGTTGGAATTTAATAGGCGGAAAAGCATACCGCACCCTGAATGTAAATCTCTTGTCCGGTCAATCAACATCAGTCGATATCCATTTGAAATTGGTTCAGTCTGATTTTAGTCAATTGATAAACCGCGCTGAAATACAGGGAGCAAGAGATCCGGGAGGAGTAGCCCTTATTGATTACGACAGTACACCCGATAATGATCCCTTAAATGATACCGGCGGAGTATTGGATACTGAAACCGACGATATGATTACTGATGCGGGCACTCTGGATGAAGACGATGCAGATCCGGCAGTGGTCAGTGTACACGATTTGGCGCTGATACTCACGACTTCACAAACTACTCCGATCAAAAAGAATCAGGATGTAACCTTCCAGATTACGGTATGTAATCAGGGAAGTGTAACTGTTAGTGAGCACAGTGTTGTATTTTATGCACCCCTGGGAATTTCTATAAGCCCTGCCGACAACAACAGTTGGTTTTTAATGGGCGGTTTACTCAGAAGAAACATCAATTCACTGATTGCTCCGGGTGAATGCATGACTCATGATCTGGTCATGAAAGTTAAGTCAGATGCATCGCCTGACGAATTGCTGGCTATAGCAGAGATTACCGGCGCGTTGGATTTGTTTGGAAATGATCTGTCTTCAAGAGATTGGGATAGCGCATCTGATATGAATCCTTCTAATGATGCAGGGGGTGTTGTTGGAACATTAACCGATAATATTTTTAACGGCGACGGAATTGGTGATGAAGACGATGCAGATCCGGCTCAATTGTTATTGATGGATCTTGCATTGATTAAATTGTATGACAATGGAACCTCACTGCGTTATAAGGGCTCAGCACAGTTTTCAATCATCATTTATAATCAGGGCAATGTTCCGGTGTCGCAGATTGAAATTACAGATCATATTCCGGAAGGGTTTGCTTTAAGTCAATTCTCTAAAAATCAGGGTTGGACTGTATCTGGTGATGCTGCAATCTATCTTCTAAAACAAAACTTGTTACCGCATAGCAACACGACTATATCCGTTCAATTGGATCATGTATCGGATTTTGATGCAAATAATCTTTTTAATATTGCCGAAATCTCCGCTGTATGGAATCAACTGGCTGAAAATATTTCCCCTTATGACTTTGACAGCACACCTGATAAAGATGAAACAAACGATCCCGGAGGTGTGCCAAACAGTTCTACAGATAACGTCACAGATATGGACGAACTTGTAGATGAAGACGATGCTGATCCTGCTGGAATACCTGTTTTTGATCTGGCATTGACTAAGAAACTCATCGAGTCTAAAATTGCTTACAGGAAAGGCGACACCATTGAATACGTCATCGAAGTAATCAATCAGGGTAATGTAATTGCCACACATATAGAAATTATCGATTACGTAGATCCGGACTATGTTCCTGTTGATGATCTGAATCCGGGTTGGTCTCCGTTGTTTGATGGTAAAATGAGTTATCATTTCGATGTAACCTTGTTGCCTGGAGAATCTGTAAGCAAAAGTTTGTTTTTAAGCTTTGCAAATTTGAATAAAGGCGAGTTGATTCCAAATTATGCAGAAATTACGAGTGCCTTTGATAATGTTGGGAATCAGGGAGAAGATTATGATTCAACTCCGGATGGAATTTCTGATAACGATAAAGGAGGAGTTCCGGGTTCGGCTGAAGACAATATGATTTCCGATCATGGAGAAATGGATGAAGATGATCACGATGGTGCAGACTCCAATCCGGTTAATTTTGATTTGGCTTTAATTAAAGATTCGGATCAACTGATCGTATCCAGGAATCAAATAGTGGACTTCAATATCAGGATCTACAATCAGGGATTGATGGCTGCGAAGGAAATTGAGATCGTAGATTACATTCCGGAAGGACTGTTGCTCGAAGATCCGGGATGGAGAATAGGTTCTTCTGCAAGTGGAATTACTAAAGCCTATTACCTGTTGACAGAGCACAACGGCGGTTTGCCTGCCGGTGGTTTGCAATCTGGCGATAGCGTATTTGTAAAAATTAAATTGCGGGTAGATCCCGCTCAATCTGCCGGTATTCTTGTTAACCGTGCCGAAATTAACAGGGCTGTGAATTCAGGTAAGATCATTGATGATGATTCAAATCCGGACGATGATCCACATAATGATCCGGGTGGTTTGGTTTTCAACGATTCGGATGGAAGTTCAGCAAATCCGGATCCATTGTCCTCTCCGGATGACGAGGATGATGCAGATCCGGCAGGAATCATCATTGTGGATATTGAAAGAACTGTCGCATGTTTTTGTCTTGACAATGCTTACAATGGTAATGATGGACAATTCTACGACGAGCTTACCTTCAGATCGGTGTCCGGAGACACCTGGTTTATTTATGAAGTAGATGGATTCTATCATGAATTAAGTATGGATCCACCCAATATACCATTGCCCTTTATTACGGGTCCTCTGGGTTATGTCCTGGATGAAAATAACCTGGGCGACGGAACAAGTATTTACACGATTCGGGGAGTGCATGTAGAAGGAATTGGCTATTCGTTTATTTTATCAAACCAATACGGCGTAAAACTGAATACAGGGATTCATAAATGCAATTATGACGAATTGAAATTGTTGAAATCCCAAAATAATGTATGTTCAGGCCAAACTGTAAGATACGAAGTTGAAGATCTGCCGAATGCATCCTATGAATGGACACTGTTAAGTGGAGGTACCATCGTCTCCAATCCTTTTGATAATGTAGTCGATGTAGAGTGGACTGGTGTTATAGGTTCGACGCATACACTCAAAGTCGATGTTACGTTAAATAATTCCTGTTATAGTCCATTGCTGATACCTGTAACCATTGGCGCTACAGCCGGACCGGTGAGTTGTATTGGTTCTGTGCAAGTATCACTGTCTGTAAATTGCGAAGTGCAGGTTCAGTCGCAAATGTTGTTGCTGGGAGGTCCCTACGATTATAATTCCTATGCGGTCATGATTTTCAATAAAGATGGAAGTCTGGTGCCAAATAATATCTTAAATCACAATCATCTTGGAAAAACGCTGATTGCCAAAGTCATTAATGTTTGCAATGGCAATTCGTGCTGGTCAAATATACTTGTTGAGGATAAGATTAAACCAAACATTACCTGCATCAATGACACCATTGATTGTACTTTGATGAAGTCGTATTTAAAGCCCTTCATTGTAGATAATTGCGATACAGATCCACAAAGGATCCTGGTCGATGAGATCATTGAAAATACTCCCTGCAACGATTTATATTCCAAGATTGTTACGAGGACTTATCGCGCTAAAGATGCATCGGGAAATTATTCTGCAGATTGCAAGATGAATATTTTTCTGAAGAGGATCCAGCTTGATTCTATTTTGTTTCCCGATTCGTTGATCGTTCCAAAGGGAAATGCATTGTTGTGCGGACAATTTGCAGCGGATGCCCATGGCCGTCCTTTGCCTTCAGTCACAGGTATTCCAACATATAGAGGTTTGCCTGCATGGCCCAACGAAGATGGCAAGTATTGCGATTATATTGTTAATTACGAAGATCTTGAATTGCACAACGGAAATGGCTGTACCAGAAAATTCAGAAGGAATTGGAAATTCACACTTTGGTATTGTAATTCTTTTGAACAACGCTCGTATGTTCAGTTAATTGAGATCATCGACGATCAGCCTCCTGTTTTGGAGTGTCCTTATAACATCACTGCAACAACAGATGCCTACAAATGCGAAGCCAGAGTCTGGATTCCCATGCCTAAAGCTTTTGACAGCTGTGGTTCTGTATTGAGAGTTGATCTCGATTTTCCCGGTGTTTTGATCAAGGATTTTACTGCACAATACGTGACTTTACCTAAGGGTTTCCATAAATTGACATTTTATGCTTATGATTTGTGTTATAACGTTGATGCCTGTACATTTTTTGTCGATGTTGTAGACAATACGCCTCCTGTTGCAGTTTGTGACCGGGAAACTGTAGTAACCCTCGATCGTTTTGGTGAAGTCTGGGTGCCTGCAGAAGTTTTTGACGATGGCTCTTATGATGATTGTCACATCAAAGATTTCCAGGTGCGAAGAATGAATATGCAGTTGGACTGCAGTCCGGGAGATACACTCTACAGAGATTCCATTCATTTCTGTTGTCAAGACCTCGGACAGGAAGTCATGGTTATGTTTAAAGTGACGGATCACGATGGTAATGAAAATACCTGCATGGTCCGTGTAGAAGTTCAGGATAAGACCATACCTCATATTTATTGTCCGCACGATGTGACCATATCCTGTCACGATCATTTTGACTTGAATGACTTAAGTCAATTCGGATCTCCAAGAGTTTCCGACAATTGTAATACCACTTTTGATGAACAAGTATTTCCAAACATTGATCAGTGTCGCGAAGGTTATATCGACCGGGTATTTACTGCGGGCAATGGCGTGGGTATTGATGTGTGCACACAAAGGATTTGGATCATCAATCCGGATCCATTTAGAGAATCGGACATTACCTGGCCAAAGGATTACGAAACATCAGGATGCGCAACCGATGGTCTGTTGCCTGAAACTTTGCCATCCGAATATGGATATCCTGAGATAAAGGAAGATATTTGTGATTTAGTGGGGATATCTTTTCAGGATCATACTTTCAGGTTTATTAATGGAAGCGATGCCTGCTATAAGATTATTAGAAAATGGAAAGTGGTCAATTGGTGCAGATTGTACGATCCCACAGGCAAAGAACTAATTTATACACACGAACAAATTCTAAAAATCCATAATTTTGAAGAGCCTACGATAACCAGTGGCTGTAAGGATACTTTATTTGCAATTATTGATACCAGTTGTGCGGGTGGGCAAGCCTATTTGGTCGCAACAGCAGAGGACGATTGTACTCCCGATCAGGAGTTGGTGTGGGAGTATCACATCGATTTGAATAAGGATGGCATCGAAGACTACAGTGATTTAGGAGTCGGACCTACTATAACGGCAAGTGGTTTTTATCCTTTGGGAAAACATTCCATTAAATACGTATTTGAAGATCGATGTGGAAATAAATCGGTTTGTACAGTCAACTTTGAAATACTGAATTGCAAGCCACCAACAGCTTATTGCAAAGTGGGATTGTCTACTTCATTAGTACCCATGGATGTGAATGGAAACGGAAGTGTCGATGATGAATTTGTGGTGATATGGGCTAAAGATTTTGACCACGGCAGTTATCATCCATGTGGTTATCCGCTAACGTATTCATTTGGCACAGATACAACCGTAAAATCAGTTAAATACGATTGCGACTCCCTGGGTCGCCGGACGGTTACTTTATGTGTAACAGCCAGTAATGGAAAACAGGACTGTTGCAATACGTTCATCGACGTTCAGGATAACAATAATGTTAGTTTTTGCGGGTGTGTAAGATTTCCGCCCAATGTAACGATTACTGATTGCAGCCAAGATACTGATCCTGTAGTTATTGACTCCAGGCCAAGTATTGGAGATTGTACCGGTTGTGTACATACCGGTACCAGCTATAAGGATAGTTTTGGATTGCAAGTGCCTAACACTTGTTTGGTGGTATACAGAACCTGGAAGGTGACTTTCGATTGTCCCAACGAACCCGGAAGAACTTTTGATCGTACCCAGGAAATTATCGTAACCACTGATCTGAAAGAGACCGACATCGTTTGGCCTTTAGACTCTGTTATTGTAGATAATTGCCGGGGCTCAATCGATACAGTGGATGTTGGAGAAGTTCCTCGTTTCTGTGTGCATAATGGCAATGTGATGGTTATGTATACAGATCGTGAAATTCGCAGAGAAATTGACTGTATTTTCTACGAGCGCATATGGCGGGTATTCAGCAAATGTGTTCCTTCCCAGAGT
Organism: Saprospiraceae bacterium; assembly: GCA_016716185.1. NCBI lineage: Bacteria > Pseudomonadati > Bacteroidota > Saprospiria > Saprospirales > Saprospiraceae > Saprospiraceae bacterium. Next base: position 963,309 of record JADJWV010000002.1, read on the forward strand.
TATTCTTTCAGACAAGTATTGAAAGTCATTGAAGGTGCGGGTATCAGATATATTTTGCCACCCGATATTACAGTGAATGATTGTCGCGCTTCTTTTGATCCCGGAAATTTAAATGGAGTGCCGAAGACGAATTGTCCCTGCGATCAATTTATGCATACATTTAGGGACTCAATTGTACAGAATGAACCGAACACTTGTTATGTAATATACAGAAAATGGACATCGGTATTTAATTGTCCGCCGGATGTGAGTGGAACATTTAACGGAACACAGAAAATTACGGTAAGGGTCATCCTTACACAAAATGATATCCAATGGCCCGAGGATTCAGTACTTGTAGATAATTGCCGGGGATCCATTGATACTTCACTGATCGATAATGTTCCGAGACTTAAAAAAGATTATTGTGGTGAAGTGACTATCACTTTCACGGATCAGACCATTAGTCAGAACGATACCTGCAGGATTGTCCACAGGACATGGACAGTATTTAATACTTGTAGTGCCGCTCCGCAGCTGGAGAGATTTACATTCCTGCAAGTATTGAAAGTAACCAAACCAACTGGACCTCAAGTCGATTTTCCTGATGATATCACTGTGACGGACTGTAAAAAAGTATTGTTACCGGATTCCTTAAACGGATTCCCGAAACTGAATTGTCCCTGTAATGTATTTAACCACACGTACCAGGATTCTTTAGTGAATACAGAACCTAACACTTGTTATGTGATATACAGAAAGTGGACTTCGACTTATAACTGCCCACCGGAAGTGAGTGGGACATTCAGAGGTACACAAAAAATTACGATCAGAATTAACCTGAACCCAGCCGATATCATGTGGCCTTCAGATACGGTCATCGTCGATAATTGCCCGGGGTCAGTTGACACGGCTTTGATCAATAACACTCCGAAACTAACAGCAGATTATTGCGGTTATGTCATCTTCAGATACACAGATCAGATATTGTCCACACAAGGGGACACTTGTCGTTGGATCCGAAGAACCTGGGTAGCTTCTAATGAATGTTCCGATCCTCCGAATAAGCAGGAATTTTCATTCGTACAAATTTTAAAAGTAACCAATCCTATCAAGCCCCGGGTTACTATTCCGCCAGATATTACAGTTACAGATTGTAAGCAATCCTTGAAGCCTGAAATGCTAAACGGATTACCAATGGCCCTTTGTGTTTGTGATAGCATAAGTTATGCGTACAAGGATGATACCATTTATACGAATCCGGAAATATGTTTTTTGATTGAACGGAATTGGGCGATTAGATTTATTTGTGAACCTGATTACGATTCGACATTTTTCTATGTTCAACGGATCGTACTGGATGTTGATCTGGATCCAAATGACATCATCTGGCCACCGCCAACGTATACCTCATTTACTTGTATACCGACGCTTGACCCTACAATTACCGGTCAGCCCACACTGACAGAGGACTATTGCGGACTTGTTTCTTTTACATTTTCAGATCAGTTTGGAACATCGGGTTTATGTAATGGAGTCTTTCGTACCTGGACTGCGATCAATGTGTGCAGTCAAAGTCAAAGATTCCAGTTTGTTCAGTTTATTGAGCTGAAAAATCAGGACCCTCCTTCGATTGTTTGTACTCCCGATATTACGATGAATGCAGATGCAAACACTTGTGGTAAAGTTTTGGTTTTGCCTAATCCAACGCAGACAAACAATTGCAATACCGGAGTTACCTATTCAAACAATGCTCCTCCTGTATTCCCTGTAGGTATGACTTTAGTGATCTTCACTGCTCAGGATAGTTGTGGAAATACAGCTACCTGCACAACAAAAGTTACGATTATAGAAAATGTACCTCCGGAGATAACTTGCCCGGCTGATGCCACCATTTCGTGTGGAGACGATACTCAGGATCTAACTCCTTACGGTACAGCAACTGCTACGGATAATTGTCCTGGCGTGGTCATTACCGAAACTGTAACACGAAATTTGAATATTTGCGATATCGGAACGATCACTCGTAAGTTTGTAGCAATCGATGCGTCGGGTAATCGCGATTCTTGCACCCAGACGATTACGGTTCAAAATCTGGATCCATTGGATGAGGCAGATATTATTTGGCCGCCATCTCCGGTTACTGTTGGTGAATGCGATCTGTTTGATCCGAACATCACCGGTATACCAGGATTTGATTCAAGTGGGATTTCCTGTTTAAGGGCAAACATTACCTATATCGATACGAATTTGTGCGAGATCAGGAATGATTGCGAATGGGAAAGAACCTGGACGGTGTACGATACCTGTTCAGACAGGACTTTTACTTTCATTCAGTTGATTATTATTGATGATCAAAACGCACCAAACATTCTTGGTGTAAACGATACAACGGTTTATGCCAATGATTCGATGTGTAATAATTTCATTACCCTGGTGGCTTATGTAGATAATTGCGATTCGGCCAACATCACCATCATGAACGATTCGCAATTTGGTGTCAATAACGAGGAGGACGCATCCGGATTTTATCCGGTAGGTACAACAGTTGTGACTTTTACGGCTGTCGACGGATGTTGTAATGTAGCCATGAAAATGGTAACGATCACCGTAATTGATACAGTTGCCCCTGAATTTACTTGTCGTAAAGTTGTCAAAAAAATTCAGGACGATGGATGCGCCGATTTTAATTCACAGGAGTTCATTTTGAAAGTCGATGACAACTGTACGGATTCTGCGTTCATCATGACCTCATTCAACCGGGATGATTTCGGCGACACGATTCGTACAATTTGTTGTGATTCGATTACAAATTATGAATATACAACTGCGGTGAAAGTTTATTTTAAGGATGAGGCGGGTAACATCGACTCTTGCTGTACCTTGTTGCAGGCTGTGGATGAGGATACCATTTGTGGTCCGACACTTCTTTCACATATCAAAGGATTTGTGATGACCAGGAAGGATCTGAGCATGCCGGGTGTCGAAGTGATGTTGGATCATGGAAATGCAGGCATGGTTCATTCGGGTCTTGATGGATATTACAGGTTTTATAACATGCCGAATGGAGGTACATACAATTTGGCGGCCACTCACGATGTGAATCCAATGAATGGTGTGAGTACTGCAGACATCATTCATATACAAAGGCATATTCTGGGAATCGCTCCGTTTGACGATCCATTGAAGTTTATTGCAGCCGATGTAAACAGCAACAAAAAAGTAACTACAGCAGATATTGTTGAAATAAGGAGGTTGATCCTGGGTAAGACAGACAGATTTACCTATAGTCCTTCGTGGAAGTTCCTTCTTGCGGACTATACCTTTAAAGACAAAGACGATCCTCTGAATGAAAATTATCCTGTAGATTTTGATATTCTAAAACTGAATAAAAACTTCTACGTAGATTTTACAGGGGTTAAAATAGGAGATATCGATGATTCAAATGATCCTGGCCAGTTTAGTCCCGGGTTTACAAGCAGATCTGCAAATCCATTGCTTATCGTTACGAACGATTTCGATCTAAAAGCAGGGGAAAGTTATGAGATAGAATTCCATATTCCTCAGGATGAAGATCTCGAAGGGATTCAGCTTGGACTTGAATTCGATAGATATTCGGCTGAACTTGTTGAGTGGACAGATGATCTCAATGGATTGATCACTGCTGAGAATTCCAATTTCATTTTACAGGAAAATAAGATGAGGTTTGTTTTCAACAGAATTCCGAATCAGGAAAAAGAAGCAAGGTTCAAACTTCGCTTAAAAGCTTTGCGAAACACGAAATTGTCTGAAATCCTGGATTTGGAGCGACAAACATTCCATTCAGAAGCATACAAGTCAAACGGAGAAGCCTTGGGAGTCAGACTTGAATTCAAGGAGGTGAATTCAGAGTCCAATGGATTGAGCTTGTATCAGAATATACCGAATCCATTTAGTGAAAGTACCATCATTCCATTTAGTTCAGATGAGAATTCAACGATCCAGTTGAGAGTACTGGATGTTAATGGACAGATTGTATATGAAAGGAAGGGATATTTTACGAAAGGATATCACGAAATAAATGTTAACAAATCGCAATTGGCTAAGAGCGGTATTTACTATTACCAGTTGCGATCCAATAAGAGTTACGTATATCGAAGGATGATTTTAATCGACTAAGGTCCAAAGATATAGTGTGTAGTAATCGGTTTCGTTTTACACAGCTCCTGGGAAACCGGGAGCTGTTTTTTAAAAAAATATTAAAAAAAATTATAATATGTAAATTACAATATTTACTTTTGCCCCAGCACATCCGCCCAAAGCTCTTTTAGTTTCCGATCAGAATTTAGCGAAAGTTCATCTTAAAATAAGAAATATGAAACTACGTGCTTCGCTAAGTCTCTCCTATTTGTTCTTTACTTTTTTTCCGATTTTCCTAACGGAGGTTCGGGCTCAAGGATTTTGTAATCTTGATACGAATCCACCGGTCATTTCTAATTGTCCACAGGATTTTACGATTAATATTGGAAATTTTAATTGTACAGTTGGAGTTGGGTTTCCACAGCCATCCCAGTTAGCTGATGATGATTGCGGACTTGTCAATGGTTTTGGTGCTGCATCTTTTTTTACCTACCACAATGAAGTTAACGCTGGATTTGGAGATGATGGCCAATTCATCCAACATGGATTAGATTCTGTTACGATCGTTGGAACGACAAATGGAAATGCTGGCGTAAACAATCGTTTTAATGTTTGTTTCTATGCAAGTTGTAACGGCACGATGTCATTCAACTGGAGAGCACGTATGAATAATGGCGATGGATTTGCAGGTGATCGCGTGAGATTGATGATTGACCATCAAGGACATGGTGTGGCAATAAATACTGTATTTACTACAGGAAATGGGAGTACTGCCAATGGAGCAGTTATTGCTCAACAAGTACTAGCCGGTGACAGAGTTTGTTTTGAAGTGCAGTCGGATAATCAAGGTGGTGTTGATAGTTTAACATTGTACGATTTAGTTTTCGTTCCAATTGCAATTCCGGTTCATCAGACAAAAGGGCCGAAAAACGGGGAGTTATTTATACCTGGTACACATCTAATTGAATTTACAGCAGTGGACTGTGCGGGAAATTCTTCCGTTTGTCAATATAATATTACAGTCCAGCAGGAGCCCGGCAAAGATTTATTTGACTATTGTCCGTCAAATACTACAGTTACATTGGATTATCCAACCGATTGTGATACCATTGTAAATTGGTTGACGCCCATAACATCAGATCCTTGCAACATGATCGTTGGGTTTAACAGGGAAATGGATCCCCGGATCATAGGTCCTATATTAGAAGAATTTGCGGCACCGGGAATGGGTGATGGAATCATTGGTTCAGATGGTATTATGTGGCTGGATTCCGATGAAGATTCATTGATGCTCGTTGGTATTAACAATGGAACTCCAGGTAATGATCGCGACGACACATCTTCCATTAAGGCATGTGTACAGCCTATTTGCGCGGGTTTGGTGGAGTTTGACTGGTCTGCAAGCATTGAAGCTATTATCGGTGGATTCAGAAGTGATGAAGCCGGAATTATTTTTAACGGAAAGGATAGCATTCTATCAGTACCTCCTTCAGGTTATTACGCATCCGGTTCAGTGTCACTTCAATTAGACGGTATCAATCCTTTGTGTTTTTATGTGCGTTCCACGAATATGAATTATGAGGATACGTTAATCATAAGCAACTTTAAATTTACCCATCAGGATCCGATACTCACTCAAATCAGTGGGGTAGATATCAATACGCCAATTGGTCCCGGAATATACGATTTTGAATTTGAAGCTGAGGATTGTTATGGTAATTTAGACACCTGTGCATTTCAGGTTACTGTTATTGGCAGCGGCCCTATGCCATGTAAAAACATTAATTTATCACTCGACGAAAACTGTTTGGCAACCGTAACTCCCGATATGTTAGTGACCGGTGTTTGTACAGGTACTATGGTTATCGAACTGAGTCATTACGGCAATCCCGTAGACAATCCACTAACTCAGGATTGGTTGTGGAAGCACATCACGGCAAAAGTGACAGATACACTAACTGGCAACAGTTGCTGGAGCGACATTGTTGTCGAAGATAAACTGGCACCGGTCATCGTTTGTCGTGCAGACACAGTTGACTGCAATTTGGTGGAAAAAGAATTTCCATTGCAATATGACGGATTTGATTGTAGCTCTTATACAGTTACAACGGTTAATGAAACCTTTGAGCATTTTAATTGTGATTCCAATTTCCTGAAAGCCATTTACCGGGATATTCAGATAAAAGATGAACGTGGGGAGGTTGATTATTGTACCGATACCATTTATGTAAAGAGGATAAAAGCAGAAGATGTCGTGTTGCCTACTCTTGACTTTTTTAATTTTACTTGTGAAACAAAATTCTTAAAAGATGAGAATGGCAACCCAAGTCCATTAGTGACAAGAGTACCATACATAGTTCAGAGCGATGGTACGAAGGAAAATATTTGGCCATTGAATGAATTATTGGATTGCCATTTGTTCATTAGTTATGAAGATACGGACTTAGGTGAGATCAATTGTGTGCGCAAGATCATGCGTACATGGACGGTAAGAGAATGGTGGTGTCACACAGAAATAACCAGGCAATCTAATCAGTTGATCATCATCAAGGATCCTAATGGCCCGGAAATCACACACATGCCTTATGGCTTTACAGCGACCACAGGACCACGCAGTTGTTATGCCAGGGTATTGTTGCCGCCGATTGAAGCAGAAGATGCATGTCACAACGATTTACGAATAGATATTGCATATCCCGGTGGAATTTTAATTGATCAAAATGGGGGTTGGGTAGATCTGCCAGCAGGAAAAGATACGATCTGGTATCGCGTTTATGATGCATGTTACAATCTTACTGAGGTTTATATTATCATCGATGTATTAGACGAAACGGAACCCGTCGCTGTGTGCGATAGAAATACAGTAGTTGCGATAAACAGATTGGGCCAAACCTGGGCACCTGCCGAAGTATTTGACGATGGAAGTTTTGATGAATGTGCCGTTCATCATTTTGAAGTGCGTAGAATGCAGGACGATTATTGCAATACAAGAGGTGAAGATGACTGGGGACCGGAAGTTGGATTTTGTTGTGAAGATGTCGGGAATACAGTGATGGTAGGATTAAAAGTCATCGACCACAGTGGCAACGAAGCCATCTGCATGGTGAATGTAGAAGTTCAGGATAAAGAAGCTCCGCAGATCAGCTGTCCGCCAAACATTACGGTAGATTGCAGATTTGATATCGACTATAACAATCTTGAAGTTTTCGGAAAGGTAGTTACAGATTCATCTGTACGTGAAAAAATTATCATAGATCCCATTTATCACCCCGTAATCGATGGTCATCCTTTGGACGGATACGCTTATGATAATTGTCCACCGACGATTTTAGAAAGATTGTACTTGGGTCCTGAACTCAACCAATGCGGAATTGGATATTTCGACAGATCTTTTACTGCAGTTGATCAGCAAGGGAACAGAAGTATAGAGTGCCTTCAGCGAATCACAGTGATCAATCATTACGTCTTTGATGCCAACGACATCGATTGGCCGGATGATTATGAAACGAGTGACATTTGCGATCCGAATCAGTTGATACCGGAACGCCTGGTTTATCCATATGATAAGCCGGTAACCAGCGACGACGAGTGCAGTCTGATCGGCTTGAGTTATCACGATCATGTACTTACACCAACACAGGTTGGAGATCCTTGTTTTAAAATTATCAGAGTATGGAAAGTGATCGACTGGTGCCAAAGAGATATAAATAACAATGTGATCATCTGGCAGGATACACAATACATAAAAGTATTTAATTACGTGGATCCTGTTATTAAACGGGTGACAGCAGATACAACGATCTGCAGTTATGACGTGAATTGCCGACCGATCCCGGTGAGTTTTTCAATAGAAGCCAATGATGATTGCACAGATTCTACAGAATTATTGTACATCTGTAAAATTGACTACCATAGCGATGGAAGTATAGATTTTATACAGAGCAGAATTGGAGGCGATGATGTGAGCGGTACGTGGCCATTGGGAACCCACCTCGTCAAATGGGAAGTGGAAGACCGCTGCGGAAATACAGCAAAAGCGAGTTTCACCCTGGAATTGCTGAACTGCAAACCACCGGTTGCGTATTGTCTGAATGGATTGTCGACGAACCTGGTGCCGATGGATACAACCGGAGACGGAATTCCGGATGTGGCCATGGATACCGTGTGGGCAGCAGATTTTAATGCAGGCTCCTATCACAATTGTGGATACCAGATCTGGCTGAGCTTTTCAGCAGATACAAACGATACCTACAGAGTTTACGATTGCGACGACAGAGGATTGCAGGAAGTTGAAATGTGGGTAACGGATGAAAATGGAAACACTTCATTCTGCAGGACATTCATAGACATTCAGGATAATAGCAGTTTTTGTCCGCCTACTTTCCAGAATTCAAAAGTGGAAGGAGAGATCATGACTGAAGTTCAGGATCGCGTGGAAAATGTAAGAGTTGAGTTGTTGAATTCAGGAAGAAACGAATTACTGACAAACGTTCAGGGAAGTTATCTGTTTGATCAGATTCCCACAAATCAAAATTACGAACTCACACCCAAGAAGACAGACGGTTGGCTTAATGGGGTCACTACCGCCGACATTGTCAAAATTCAAAGACATATTCTTGGGCTCGAGCCTTTTGCAACCGGATATAAAATGATTGCTGCAGACGTCAATCGGAGTGGCGAGATCACAGCCAAAGACGTTTCGGAATTGCGCAGATTGATCCTGGGCATTACCAGCGAAATACCTGGAAATACCAGTTGGAGATTTGTGCATACTTTACATTCGTTCAACGATGTGAGCAATGCATTGAAGCAGCCTATTCCCGAGAGCTACCAGATATCAAATTTGAACGGAGACATGAAACTCGACTTTTACGCAGTGAAGGTAGGAGACCTGACCGGGAATGCAATCACCAAAGGATTCGGAGGTTTGGCCAACAGAAGCGGATCCGTTCTTGAATTGGAAATGGATGCGGTTGAACTGCAAAAGGGAGAAATTGCAAAGATTCCATTGAGGATCATCAACGGAAACCAGTATCAGGGCATACAGTTCACGCTGGAATGGCTGACTCAAAAAATGGAAGTGATTTCAGTAGAAGGCAACTCCCGTAAGAATATTGGAGATGATCATTATTCCATGCATCATGTTGGACAAGGAAAAATAAGCATGAGCTGGAATGGACCAATGGAAGAACAGATGGAATTGATCACGCTGGAAGTGAAAGCCAAAGATGTTTGCAGATTATCTGAGATTTTCAGAGTAGGCAGCAGCATTACACCTGCGATAAGCGTAACTAACGATGGTTCGGAAGGACAGGTTGTGATGCAATTCAGAGGAAGCGCCCATGAAGGATTTGTGGTTATACCAAATGAGCCTAACCCATGGAACGAAGAAACGCAGATAGGCATGATTCTTCCTTCACAGGGGATGGTTAAGCTTACTGTATATGATGTCAATGGAAAAATTCATTTCATCGACCAGATGGAATTGAACAAAGGATACCATGAATACAGGTTGGGCAGACAGCAAATCAATCAGGCCGGAGTATACTATTATCAGCTGGACTTCAAAGACGCCAGCCATACCGGCAAGATGGTCATTATGGAATAAGCATATTAGTAGTAATTTTTATAAAAGGGCTTCGGGCGACCGGGGTCCTTTTTTTTTGAACGTAATGAGATCCCTCTGGGATCAATGCTTTCAATAGAGAAAAGAAGCAAGTAATTATTGAAATGGCAAATAGTTTGCGGGAAATGATTTTAAATGAATATAGGAATTTTTTCTGCTGAGGAAATTAGATTTAAATTGAGCACTGGATAATAATCCAAACATTTAAGGGTGGTCCTTAATTTAGTTTTCGTTTAGCGAAATTTGATCCATCCGGGACCAAGAGTCTGTGTTGAGATTATCAAGTATCTTCACGAATACAAATTAACCCAGGCTGATCTCAGAGAGATCAGACAACGTTAACTCGAAAGCCCACGAAAAAAAACGAACCTGGAGGGGTCGAACCTTACTTTCTAACAGGTAACTAAAAAGCAAAGACTCAAACAGGGAGTTATTCCCCAGGATTAAATTTTTTTAAAAAAAAACATATATAAAATTATTATATATAAAAAATATTTTTACCTTTGCCGATGAGAGAGTGTCCCAACTCGCAAAACAGTAAAATTTTTAGCAAACGAAAGTAGCCGTAAACTACTTTAATATGCTAAACATCCCAACAGTAAAGCAGCTATGCTGCATTGCAGGTATTTGCCTGCTTTCAAGTCTGATTGCAAATCGGCTTTCAGGACAAGTATTCACCACTATATCAGATGGAGACTGGAGTAATCCGGCCACATGGCAAGGAGGAAATGTTCCTGCTGCGACCATTGACGCCAACGATACGGTCAATATCCTGCACTACGTTTGGTATGATTTACCGGCTGATTTATCAGTATTTGGCTTTCTGGAAATTTATTTAGATACCCTTGCTTCGCATCCATGCGACGGGCATTCCATTACCATTGAACCGGGTGGCCGATTTAAGATCACTCACGGAGCTTTGCTTTTTGGACTGAAATGTGCCGGTGCAAATGCCTCTGGTACTTTTATCAATAAGGGAACCGTGCGCGTAAACGACAGTTACATTTTGCTGCCTGAAAACTGGGATTCAGATGGGGGTACACGCCTGGTCACGGGTGGATGTTTAGATATAGGAGGCAGTTTCATAAATGACGGAAGCGCCGATACCATGGTTAATTTCTGCATCCGTCTTGGTTTGAATGGGGATGGCAGTTTCCTCAATGTTGACCCGGCTTTGAGTACGATACATTTGTGGAATAATACAAAAATACTTTTCCGGGGATCAACTGGAAATTTTATTAATGATGGGATCATTACGGGTGGTTCGATTTCTGAGATCACGCATCTCGATGTTGAATCCGGTAATATTCAGAACAACGGCACCTGGGTATTTCCTCCTGCAACATCGTGGTGTTGTGGTGGATCCATTTGTCAGGGTCCTTTAGTCAATGCTGAAAATTGTGACATGGATGCTGAGGTTTGTGGTTGCATTGGTGAAGTGTGTTTTGTGAGGATCAGTTGTCCGCCAATGGATGGGGGCATGTATTCCTGTTTAAGCGATGTTCCTCCGCCCAATTTCGATTTAATTGTACCGATGGATTCGTGTTATGACCTTGTTTATACAGTATCTCATGAAATCACAGGAGAAGGATGCATAAACGATACCTTATTTCTGACGCGATATTATATAGTTACGGATGACGATGGTGATCCATCGACTACAGATGCAAAGGATACTTGCATTCAACGTTTTCAAATTGTAGATACAACAAGACCAACGATCATTTGTCCTGTAAGCATTCTTGTCAACTGCGACGGGGACAAAACTCCTGGTGCTACGGGAATGCCTACGGCCAGCGATTTGTGCGATGCGGCAGTAACAGATTTTACTTTTTCTGATCAAATTATTTTGGGTTCCTGTGCTGGTAATTACACGATCAACCGAACGTGGACTGCAGCTGACAGTTGCGGAAACAGCACGACCTGTTTACAACAAATTAATGTTCAGGATACCATGCGTCCGGTTATCAATTGCCCTTCAACGACAACCGTGAATTGCGATGGATCCAAAGTTCCGGGTGTTACCGGAATGCCCACAGCAAGCGATAATTGTCATTTGGCAGTAAACAGTTTTTCGCATTCAGACGCTATTAATTTAGGAGGATGCGCTGGAAATTATACAATCAACCGAACATGGACGGCAACGGATAGTTGTGGAAACAGCAACACATGTATTCAGCAAATCAACGTGCAGGATACCATGCGACCTGTAGTGAATTGTCCGGTAGCTATTACTGTAAACTGCGACGGTGATAAAAGCCCGGCAGTAACAGGTATGCCGACAGCAAATGATAACTGTCATTTGGCAGTAAGTGATATTTCTCATACCGATGCAATCATGTTAGGTGCCTGTGCAGGTTCATATACAATCACGCGGACCTGGAGCGCAAGCGATAGTTGTGGAAATACAAATACTTGTGATCAACTAATTATTGTGCAGGACACCATGCGCCCGGTAATTAATTGCCCGGCAACAACTACTGTGAATTGCGATGCCGATAAAAGTCCGGTTGCAACGGGTATGCCTACGGCTACCGATAACTGTCATTTGGCAGTAAGCAACTTTTCACATTCCGATTCTATCAATCCGGGAATTTGTTCTGGTTCATATACTATCATAAGAACATGGACAGCAGTTGACAGTTGCGGAAATACCAATACCTGTGATCAATCAATAACAGTTCAGGATACCATGAGACCTTTAATCTTTTGCCCGGCTCCAATAACTCTGAATTGTGATGGAGATCTTTCTCCTGTCACTGCCGGGATGCCTACTGCTGCGGATAATTGTCACCTTGCAGTAACCAATTTTGGACACAGTGATTTGATCAATGCAGGTAGTTGTTCCGGAAATTATACGATTTTAAGAACCTGGACCGCTACAGACAGTTGTGGGAATAGCAATGCATGCCAGCAAATGATTGCTGTACAGGATAGCATGAGACCCGTCATTAATTGTCCGTCAGCTATAACCGTCAACTGTGATGCAGATAAAAGCCCGGCTGCCACCGGTAATCCAACAGCTTCTGATAATTGTCATTCGGCCGTTACAGAGTTTACAAATGCTGATCAGTTATCCCCTGGCAACTGTAGCGGGAATTATTACATAAACAGGATCTGGATGGGTACTGACAGTTGTGGAAATACGAACAGTTGTTCGCAATTGATTTCCGTAATTGATACGGCAAGACCGATGATTGTTTGTCCGCAAAATCTCACGGTCAACTGCGATGGGAATTTTGAGCCTGTGGTGACAGGAGAGCCTGTGGTTTCTGATAATTGCCACTTAGCTGTCACAGATGTAAGTTATACAGATTCGGAAATATCAGGAAATTGCTCTGGAAATTATACACTGGAAAGAATTTGGGTTGCCTTCGATAGTTGTGGAAATGGGAACAATTGCCTTCAGTTACTTACAGTTAGAGATACGATGCGACCTGTAATACAATGTCCACAAGCACTAACAATAAATTGTGATGAAAATTCACAACCTGCGCAAACAGGATTCCCTACAGCAACTGACAATTGTGCAGCGGCAGTTACGGATTTTGAATTTTCGGATTTGCGATTGGATGGATCCTGCAGCGCTCAATATGACTTGATGAGGACCTGGACGGGTAGAGACAGTTGTGACAATGCAGTAAGTTGTATTCAATGGATATACGTTCAGGATACGACCAGGCCGGAAATTATTTGCAAGAGCACGACCGTTTATCTCGATGCCAATGGTTTTGCAATGATCGTTGCGGATGATGTTGTTTCTTCATTCAGTGACAATTGTGCATTTCGCGATTATTCAGTGAATAGAAATGTATTCACTTGTCTGGATCGCGATGCAACCCAGGTGATGGTCACTGCTAATGATTCTTGCGGGAATTCAAGTTCATGTTTTGCTACCGTTCAAGTATTGGATACCATCGCGCCGATATTAGCATGTCCGTCAGATACCAGTATCATAGCAGCACCCGGAAATTGCAAAGCTTTGTTTTCATTTACAATTACAGCCACCGATCAATGTGATGTGCCTCTGATCAGTCAGACAGACATGAGCGGACTGAGTAGTGGCAGTTTGTTTCCGGAAGGGACCACAACCTTGTCCTATAGAGCTACGGATTCAAAAAGTAATACTTCCAACTGCAGTTTTGAAGTGACCATTATTCCGGACCTGAGTACAGCTCCTCCATTGGCCTGTAAAGGGGCAGTGAATATATCACTGGATGAAAATTGCGAGCTGATCATTACGCCAAGTATGATTTATCTGGGTGGAGATGCCAGTTGTTACGATTTTCTTAGAGTTATACTCTGCGATCCGTATACAAAAGATTCACTGGTCAATTTTATTCCAAAGCATCATTTGGGAAAAAGTATCGTAGCCAAACTGGTTGATACGATTGCAGATAATTCTTGTTGGAGTACAATATATATAGAAGATAAATTAGCTCCGGTAATCGTTTGCCGGACCGATACGGTATATTGCCACAGCTTACACGATAAAGATCACACTCCAATACATTACGATAATTGTACTGCAAGTACCATTCGTTTACTCGATGAGAAATATATAGACCTCAATTGCATTCCGGGGTATTCTAAACTCATAGAACGCAAATGGTTGGCAGTAGATGAATATGGAAATACCAGTGATACCTGTGTTCAACATATATACATCAAAAGGCCTGATCTAAACCTGGTCATTTTCCCGGAGCCATTTGATGTTTATTGTGCAGATACTTTTCCTAAAGATCTCAACGGATTGCCATCACCTGAATTAACTGGCGTACCCACGCTTGATGGAAAATCTATTTGGCCAGCTGATTTTTTCTATTGCAACTATCAGGTAACTTACGCGGATACGGATTTGGGAACAATCCAATGCGTTCGTAAAATAATGAGGGTGTGGACAATCAGAGAATGGTGGTGTCACCAGGAATTTGTTGCATCGCAAATACAGATTATTCAGATCAAAGACGAGACGGGTCCGGAGATCACGCACATGCCATATGGATTTGACGCGACGACGGGCAAGCGGGATTGCAAAGCAAGAGTATTGTTGCCACCGATTGAAGCGGTCGATGCCTGTCACAATGATTTGCGTGTAGATATTGCATACCCGGGAGGAATATTAATTGATCAAAATGGAGGTTGGGTTGAATTACCCAAGGGAGAGGATACAGTTTATTATCGTGTGTACGATGCATGTTACAATGTAACGGAAGTATATATAGTAGTTCATGTGACGGATCACACAGAACCGGTAGCGGTATGCGATCGCAACACCGTAGTTGCCATTACGCACAACGGATACAGCTGGGTGAATGCAGAAGTATTTGACGACGGAAGTTTTGACGAATGTGCATTGCACCATTTTGAAGTAAGGAGAATGGATGTAGATTTTTGTGGGGGAGTCGGCGAAGACGATTGGGGACCGGAAGTAGGATTTTGCTGTGAGGATGTAGGCAAGATGGTGATGGTAGGCTTTAAAGCAATTGATCACAGCGGCAACGAAGCGATCTGCATGGTGAATGTAGAAGTGCAGGACAAAGACAGACCATTGATCAGTTGTCCACCAAACATCACCGTAGATTGTCGATTTGATATAGACCGTGAACATTTGGAAGTATTTGGAAAAGTCGTAACAGAACAAAGTGCGCGAGAAAAGATCGTGATTGATCCGAGATACTGGCATCAAATCGGAGGCCATCCATTGGATGGACTTGCGGAAGATAATTGTCCGCCGGAAGTAATAGAAGAGCAGGATTATGGAGGCTTGAATCAATGCGGATTGGGATACATATACCGTTATTTTACGGCAGTTGATCAGCAGGGAAATCGGAGTCAGTCTTGTTATCAGGTGATCACAGTGACGAATCACAATGTCTTTGATTACAATGATATCACGTGGCCCTATGATTATGAGACGAGCGACATCTGCGATCCGGATCAACTGATACCGGAACGATTGAATGCGCCGTATGACAGACCGAGGACCAACGACGACGAATGCAGCTTGATCGGTATGAGTTATCACGATCACGTGTTGTCGCCGACCATACCGGGCGATCCATGTTTTAAGATCATCAGGGTGTGGAAAGTAATCGACTGGTGCCAGCGTGATCTGAATAACAATGTGTTGATCTGGCAGGATACGCAATATATCAAAGTGTTTAACAGGATAGATCCAACGATCATACGAGTGACGCAGGATACAGTGGTATGCAGTTACGATATCAATTGCCGGCCGATCCCTGTAAGTTTTTCAATTGAAGCAGACGATGATTGCACCGATCCCAAACAGATGTTGTACACGTACAAAATAGATTTGGATAGCGACGGAACGATCGACGTAACGCGGAGCAGCATCGGAGGAAATGTAGCGAGTGGAACATGGAAGCTGGGCAAACACCTGGTGAAGTGGGAAGTAGAAGACCGATGTGGCAATACGGTGAAGGCGAGCTTTACCCTGGATTTACAGAATTGCAAACCACCGGTTGCATATTGTTTAAATGGCTTATCGACGAATTTGGTACCGATGGATCTGGATGGAGACGGGATACCGGATGCAGCCATGGATACGATCTGGGCCAAAGATTTTGATGCGGGCTCGTATCACAATTGCGGATACGGAGTGAAGTTTAGTTTTTCGAGTGATACGAATGAGACCTACCGGATTTACGACTGCGACGACAGAGGCTTGCAGGAAGTGGAGATGTGGGTGACGGATGAAAACGGAAATACATCATTTTGCAGGACGTTCATAGACATCCAGGATAACAGTGGATTTTGTCCACCGACGCTGACGAATGCAAAAGTGGAAGGAGAGATCATGACGGAAGCACAGGACCGGGTAGAAAACGTAGGAGTGGAGTTGGAGAATTCGGGAAGGAATGAGATCATGACGAATTACGATGGAAGATATGCATTTGAGCAACTGCCTTCTGGGACAGCATATGAGTTAAAGCCGAAGAAGACAGACGGATGGTTGAATGGAGTGAGTACGGCAGATATCGTAAAAATACAGCGACATATCCTGGGAATAGAACCCATCACAACAGGCTACCGGATGATAGCTGCGGATGTAAACCGGAGTGGAGAGATCACGGCGAAGGATGTATCGGAGTTGAGGAGATTGATATTGGGAATCACGGGAGAGATAGCGGGCAATACGAGTTGGAGATTTGTGAGCAGCCGACATGTGTTCAACGATGTGAGCAATGCATTAAAGGAATCGATACCGGAGAGTGTAGAGATCAGCAATTTGTATGGAGACATGAAACTGGATTTTTATGCAGTGAAAGTGGGCGATCTGAATGGTACGGCAGCGACGAAAGGATATCAGGGCATACATAGCAGATCGGATCGGATCCTGGAATTGGAGATGGAAGACCGGGAGCTGGAAGCAGGAGAAGAAACAGAGATTGAATTGAAGATTGCCAATGGATCACAGTACGCAGGATTGCAGTTTACGCTGGAATGGTTGAAAGAGAAGATGGAAATCGTTCGAATCGAAGGGAATAAAGAGAGCAGGGTAGGAGAAGACAGCTACGCGACCCATAGTATGATGAATGGAAAATTGCCCTTGAGTTGGAACGGAGAGATGAGCGATGGAATGGAATTGATAAAGCTGAGGGTAAAAGCCAGACAACAGATGAGACTATCGGAAGTAATGCGTTTGGGAGAAAGCATCACAGCAGCGATAAGTGTAGATAAACATGGAGAAGAAGGAAAAGTAGTGTTGAGATACAACGGAACGACCAGTGAGGTGTTTGTGGTAACCCCCAACGAACCCAATCCCTGGAATCGGGAAACCGTGATCGGATTCTTAATACCAAATTCCGGATTGGTTAAATTAACTGTTTATGATGTTGGAGGCAAAGTTCATTTGTTTGAACAATATGAAAAAGCAGGAGGCTATCACGAGATCAGCATTCCTCGCGATAAATTTGGACAGGCGGGGGTTTACTTTTATCAGCTGGATTTCATGAATCAAAGCCAAACCCAAAAGATGCTGATCCTGGATTAAAGTGGAGTATATAGAAGTAGTATTTTTCCGGGAAGCCTGATATTGGAAAAAGGCCTCCCGGATTTTTTTTAAAAAACAGTAAAAAAATATATTAAAATTTTTTTATATATAAATATTTTTTATATTTGCATCTGTATTATACCCAAGTAAACGTTCTTTAGCACAACAGCGCATTTAGCGGAGTTTTTTAACATTCAATTTTTTGAAAATGAAAATTACTACTTCGCTGAGGCATTGTTGCCTGTTTCTCTTTTCTTTAACGTTCTGCCATTCAGGGTGGACACAGTGTTTTCCAGACCTTACTCCTCCTGTATTTACAAATTGTCCGGCTGATGTCACAATTTTACTGGACACTTTTGATTGTAACAGGATTTATTGTTACAATTTGGAAGCTACTGACAACTGTACTATTCCAAGACCAAATCTACCTGGATACCAGTTTATAGGATCCTTCAACGGTAATTCCTATTTTATTTCACCTCCTCAATTGGGAACTCATGTTCACTGGTTGCAAGCCAACCAATTGGCTGCATCACTGGGGGGACATCTGGTCACTATTGAAAGCGCTGCTGAAAATAGTTTTTTAACGGCCAACATTCCATTTGCCAATCCATTAAATCCTGCCAACGGTCCGGGTTCAAACCAATATTGGTTGGGACTCCGTTACTCTCCAATGTTAAATCAATACAAATGGATCACCGGCGAACCGGTGAATTATACCAATTGGGGATTTGGACAACCAGGAATTATTCCCGGCGAATATATTTGGTTTTTGGATTTGCTGAATGTTGGTACCTGGTGGGATTCGCCGTCACTTTTATTCAGAAGATTTATAATTGAGTTTGAAGGCGGATTGCCAATCAAATTAATTTCCGGCATCCCTTCCGGTAACCCTTTCCCTCCTGGTCAGACAACAAATGTTTACCAGGCTTGCGATGGAAGTGGCAACACTACTGAATGCAGTTTTACTGTCACAGTAATCGGATCGACAAGTTTATCCTGTAAAAATATTAATGTTTCGCTGGATGAAAATTGCCAGGCTTTGATCACGCCTCAAATGCTGCTAACAGGTGTCTATAACTGTTATGATGTTTTTGAAGTAAGCCTTTCTTATTATGGGGCACCGGTGCCAAATCCTGTCGATTCAAATTATTTGTGGAAACATTTAACGGCAACAGTTTACGATCCTACTACCGGCAACAGCTGCTGGTCAGATGTAGTGATCGAAGATAAATTAGCCCCGGTCATTATTTGCAGAGCCGATACCGTAGATTGTAATTTGGTTGATCAGGCATATCCTTTAGATTACGAAGGTTTTGATTGCAGCAGGTATTCTGTAAAAACGATCCGCGAAGATGTCGAACACTTGGATTGCAACAGACAATATCTGAAAGCAATATACAGAGATATACAAATTACCGACGTAAAAGGGAATTCTGATTATTGTACAGATACCATATTAGTGCGAAGATTAAACATAGATTTTTTTGAGTTTCCGGTTGATCTGGTTGAACTTTATTGTAATCGTTATTTTGAGTTGGATGAAAATGGGCACCCCAGTCCTGAAGTTACTGGAGTTCCATATCATTATCAAAGTGATGGAACTTTTAATTTAATTTGGCCATTAAACGAATTATTGGATTGTCACATATTGGTTAGCTACGAAGATCTCGATTTAGGAGAAATCAATTGTGTTCGAAAGATTATGCGGACCTGGACGATAAGAGAGTGGTGGTGTAATGAAGAATTTGTTAGGAGTTATTTACAAGTTATCGTAATCAAAGACGAGACGGGTCCGGAGATCACACACATGCCATATGGATTTGACGCGACGACGGGCAAGCGGGATTGCAAAGCAAGAGTGTTGTTGCCACCGATTGAAGCGGTCGATGCCTGTCACAATGATTTGCGTGTAGATATCGCATACCCGGGAGGAATATTAATTGATCAAAATGGAGGTTGGGTTGAATTACCCAAGGGAGAGGATACAGTTTATTATCGTGTGTACGATGCATGTTACAATGTAACGGAAGTATATATAGTAGTTCATGTGACGGATCACACAGAACCGGTAGCGGTATGCGATCGCAACACCGTAGTTGCCATTACGCACAACGGATACAGCTGGGTGAATGCAGAAGTATTTGACGACGGAAGTTTTGACGAATGTGCATTGCATCATTTTGAAGTAAGGAGAATGGATGTAGATTTTTGTGGGGGAGTCGGAGAAGACGATTGGGGAGCGGAAGTAGGATTTTGCTGTGAGGATGTAGGCAAGATGGTGATGGTAGGCTTTAAAGCAATTGATCACAGCGGCAACGAAGCGATCTGCATGGTGAATGTGGAAGTACAGGATAAAGATCGTCCGTTGATCAGTTGTCCGCCGAATATTACAGTAGATTGCAGATTTGATATCGACCACAGCCATTTGGAAGTATTTGGAAAAGTGGTCACGGAACAAAGTGCGAGAGAAAAGATCGTGATTGATCCGAGATACTGGCATCAAATCGGAGGCCATCCATTGGATGGACTTGCGGAAGATAATTGTCCGCCGGAAGTTATAGAAGAGCAGGATTATGGAGGCTTGAATCAATGCGGATTGGGATACATATACCGTTATTTTACGGCAGTTGATCAGCAGGGAAATCGGAGTCAGTCTTGTTATCAGGTGATCACAGTGACGAATCACAATGTCTTTGATTACAATGATATCACGTGGCCCTATGATTATGAGACGAGCGACATCTGCGATCCGGATCAACTGATACCGGAACGATTGAATGCGCCGTATGACAGACCGAGGACCAACGACGACGAATGCAGCTTGATCGGTATGAGTTATCACGATCACGTGTTGTCGCCGACCATACCGGGCGATCCATGTTTTAAGATCATCAGGGTGTGGAAAGTAATCGACTGGTGCCAGCGTGATCTGAATAACAATGTGTTGATCTGGCAGGATACGCAATATATCAAAGTGTTTAACAGGATAGATCCAACGATCATACGAGTGACGCAGGATACAGTGGTATGCAGTTACGATATCAATTGCCGGCCGATCCCTGTAAGTTTTTCAATTGAAGCAGACGATGATTGCACCGATCCCAAACAGATGTTGTACACGTACAAAATAGATTTGGATAGCGACGGAACGATCGACGTAACGCGGAGCAGCATCGGAGGAAATGTAGCGAGTGGAACATGGAAGCTGGGCAAACACCTGGTGAAGTGGGAAGTAGAAGACCGATGTGGCAATACGGTGAAGGCGAGCTTTACCCTGGATTTACAGAATTGCAAACCACCGGTTGCATATTGTTTAAATGGCTTATCGACGAATTTGGTACCGATGGATCTGGATGGAGACGGGATACCGGATGCAGCCATGGATACGATTTGGGCCAAAGATTTTGATGCGGGCTCGTATCACAATTGCGGATACGGAGTGAAGTTTAGTTTTTCGAGTGATACGAATGAGACCTACCGGATTTACGACTGCGACGACAGAGGCTTGCAGGAAGTGGAGATGTGGGTGACGGATGAAAACGGAAATACATCATTTTGCAGGACGTTCATAGACATCCAGGATAACAGTGGATTTTGTCCACCGACGCTGACGAATGCAAAAGTGGAAGGAGAGATCATGACGGAAGCACAGGACCGGGTAGAAAACGTAGGAGTGGAGTTGGAGAATTCGGGAAGGAATGAGATCATGACGAATTACGATGGAAGATATGCATTTGAGCAACTGCCGTCTGGGACAGCATATGAGTTAAAGCCGAAGAAGACAGACGGATGGTTGAATGGAGTGAGTACGGCAGATATCGTAAAAATACAGCGACATATCCTGGGAATAGAACCCATCACAACAGGCTACCGGATGATAGCTGCGGATGTAAACCGGAGTGGAGAGATCACGGCGAAGGATGTATCGGAGTTGAGGAGATTGATATTGGGAATCACGGGAGAGATAGCGGGCAATACGAGTTGGAGATTTGTGAGCAGCCGACATGTGTTCAACGATGTGAGCAATGCATTAAAGGAATCGATACCGGAGAGTGTAGAGATCAGCAATTTGTATGGAGACATGAAACTGGATTTTTATGCAGTGAAAGTGGGCGATCTGAATGGTACGGCAGCGACGAAAGGATATCAGGGCATACATAGCAGATCGGATCGGATCCTGGAATTGGAGATGGAAGACCGGGAGCTGGAAGCAGGAGAAGAAACAGAGATTGAATTGAAGATTGCCAATGGATCACAGTACGCAGGATTGCAGTTTACGCTGGAATGGTTGAAAGAGAAGATGGAAATCGTTCGAATCGAAGGGAATAAAGAGAGCAGGGTAGGAGAAGACAGCTACGCGACCCATAGTATGATGAATGGAAAATTGCCCTTGAGTTGGAACGGAGAGATGAGCGATGGAATGGAATTGATAAAGCTGAGGGTAAAAGCCAGACAACAGATGAGACTATCGGAAGTAATGCGTTTGGGAGAAAGCATCACAGCAGCGATAAGTGTAGATAAACATGGAGAAGAAGGAAAAGTAGTGTTGAGATACAACGGAACGACCAGTGAGGTGTTTGTGGTAACCCCCAACGAACCCAATCCCTGGAATCGGGAAACCGTGATTGGTATATATCTGCAACAGGCTGGTGAAGTTAAGTTAAGTATTTACGATGTCAATGGTAGAATTCATCTTATTCAAAATTTGAATCTTACAAAAGGCTACCATGAATACAATATTAACAGAGAGCATCTCGACCAAGCAGGTGTTTATTACTACCAGCTGGACTATAAAGATGCAACAAAGACTGGCAAAATGATTGTCATTGATTAATTGATCTTATGAACTCTTTCAAAATAGGCAGTCTTGATGTCAGGGCTGCCTTTTTATTTAATTTTTGAAATATCAGTCATAAATGAATATTCATTCAGTATATCTAAGTTTTCTGTTTATTTTTTCTTCAAGCCTGATTGCTCAAAAACCTTCAGGAGAATTGCAACTTGAATATTTAAGGCAGCATTATAAAGAGTTGATTTTTTTACAAGAGGGATGTGAGATCACTTCAGATTATCTCGATTCAGCTACAGGAATCAGACATATTTATTTCAGTCAAACCATCAATGGGCATCCGATTGAAAATGCAACAGCTTCTTTACATTTGACAAAAGAACATAAAATTGCACATGTTGAAGAAAGATTTATTTTGGGAGCAAATAAGATTATTACGACAGACCAAAGAAAACTACCTGTCTCCAAATTAATAATTCAACTGTTGAAGGAAAAGTATGAAAGTTATGGGGATATTCAAATCATACAAAGAAATCAGGATAACCATTTAATTTATAAAGTAAAAAACAACATTACGTCTGAGAATGAGATCATAGATGTGAAGCCCTCTTATTATTTTGATTCAGTAAGTCAAAAAATTGCTCCTTCCTACACAGTTTTTTGGACAAGAAATAAAAATAGTGAATGGTTAAAAATGGCCATTGATGGTGTGAGCGGAAATAAAATTTATGAAGTGAATCTATTGAACTCTTGTTCTTTTAACTCGGGGGATTTTATTGGGGTTCCAAGAGTTGTTCCTTTAATAAATGAGAACCTTGCTCAAGTTGGTAGTTCTTGTTATCAGGTATATCCAATTCCTACGGAAAGTCCGATCCATGGGAACCGTAAACTTGAAATGGGTCCATGGCTCAAAGCTCCTGATGCCAGTCCTTTTGGATGGCATGGCGATGGTTTCAATTTTTATTACAGTACCCGTGGAAATAATACAGATACATATGAAGACAGCGACGATGATGACATGCCTACCGGAGGGGATCTTTCCAGAGCATATGGTGGCTATAATTTGAACTTTGATTTTTCTTATGACCCATTGCTTCCTCCTTTTAACAATAAAGATGCTGCTGTTACCAATTTATTTTATTGGACCAATCTGATGCACGATGTGTGGTATAAATATGGATTCCATGAACAGGCGGGAAATTTTCAAATGAACAATTTTAATAAAGGTGGAATTGGAAATGATCCGGTATTGGCACAAGGTCTGGACAATGTTTATTATGCCAGGAACAATGCAACTTTTGGAACTCCTCCAGACGGAATGAGTGGCATCATGCAAATTTTTTTATGGCAATTTCCCATCCGCGATACAATCATTATTGAATCGCCACCTTCGATTGCTGGAAAATACCAATTTGTTCACTCACCGGTTACTCCACCATTTTATGCACCCTTGTCCAGGCAGATCGTAATGGTTCAGGACAACAGCGGTTATCCCGGTTTCGGATGTTCAAATCTGACAAATGCAGCATTGCTGAATGGGAAAATTGCTATGGTCGATCGTGGTCTATGTTCTTTTACCAGTAAAATGTCGCGTATTCAATCGGCTGGTGCTGTTGCTGTGATTGTTTGTAACAATGAGGATACAGAAATATCGGGAATTGGTGGATGGTCTTATGGATTGAGTATTCCGGCTGTGATGATGAGTAAAAAAGATTGTCAGCGCATAAAACTATATTTAAACGGAAGCGTGTCTGCCACGATGTTTCCTAATTCAGCTTTGAAATTTACAGTTCAACAACAATCGTATATTTTTTCAAGAGCAAATTTTGGGAAGAGCATATCTAATTTGAATGCTCCTTTGGTTCAGGTTGCCGATAATTCAAATAATACCAAAGATGCATGTGACTTCATTACGAATGGCTTCGAACTGTATGGTAAAATAGCGCTGATTGACGACGGTATTTGCGAACCGAGTTACAAAGTCATGCAGGTTCAAAATTATGGTGCAGTAGCGGCAGTCATCTGCAAACAAGGTAACGGTTATCCCGATACGATGCCATCCGGTAGTTTTGGCCATTTGATTACCATTCCTGTTATTCAAATCAGCCAGGCCGACTGTCAGTCCATTAGAATTAAACTTCCTGTGAATGGGCAGTTGAGAAATATTGCTCCCGCTTTGGTGGATGGCTGTTTTGACGCGGGAATCATTTGTCACGAATACGGCCATGGAATCAGCAACAGACTTACCGGAGGACCAAACAACGTATCCTGTTTAAGCAATGCTGAACAAATGGGTGAAGGATGGAGTGATTATTTTGGTTTGGTTATGACCATTGCTCCAGGCGATCATGCATTTAAAAAGAGAGGCATGGGTACGTTTAGTTCTAGTCAGGGAATCACGGGCAATGGTGTCAGGCCTTACCCTTACCATGTATCACTTGCTGTAAATCCTGCAGATTACAACATGGTCGATGACGTAACATCGATTTCGCAGCCACACGGCATTGGTTACGTCTGGTGTTCGATGATCTGGGATCTCATGTGGGCATTTGTTAAAAAATATGGATTGGATTCTGATATTTACAATCTGAGTTCGACAAAAGGAAATATTAAAGTAAATAAACTGATCCTCGAAGGAATGAAGCTGCAACCATGCAGTCCGGGATTTGTCGATGCGAGAAATGCCATTTTAAAAGCAGATACATTGCTTTACGGGGGTGCGAATGCATGTTTGATCTGGAATGTTTTCGCGAGACGGGGATTGGGATATTATGCAAGTCAGGGAAGTCCTTTCAGCAGAACAGATGGATTTCCCGATTACAGCATTCCCTCAGGTTGCAGTTACATGAACGAATCGCAACTCTTCGAAGAAACTTTATTGTCCAGTCAATATATTGAATTGTTTGCAATTCCGGAAAGTGAGAAAATAAAATTAGTTTGGCGTTTTGAATCGGACTTACAGAATGTTCAAATCAGCTTGAATAAAAGGCAAGATAGAGCAATTGATCCTGAAGCCATACAGCTTTCTGTGGAAGAGTTTAAAGGATTAAACTTTAGTGATGCTCAGGTACTTCCCGATGTAAATTACTATTACCAGATCACGATAACAAATAAGTCGGGAAAACAAATTCAATCCAACTGGGTGCAGTCGAGATTGAATTCTTCAAACAGCAACTGGCTTATTTATCCAAATCCAGTTTTTGATCATTGCATCCTCAAAGCCCCACGAATCCTTACGGACCAGATTTTTGTAAGAATATTTGACGCGCAGCTCAGGCTTGTGGACCAATTTGAACACTACATGAAAAATGAACAGGAACTGCAGCTTGATTTTTCTGATATCAAGAAGGGAGCATACTATATTTCTGTAAAAACATCTACAGGCACACAAACTTTAAAAACTATTAAGTATTAATTTGTCTGTTTTTATTTTTTTTACAATCGCTTCCATTTCAAGTTCTGCCTGAATATTAAAGTAAAATTTTTGTTGATATAAATAAAACTTGCTTATGCTGTATTTTTTCAACATACCATTCAATTCTGTCCCCTCCATAATTTCGTTTCGATCGAGTATCTGATGCACATGGCTTTCAAATTCCTGAAGGGTTTTATTGAGCTGATCTTCTATCGAGTTTTTTATTCGCGACTCTGCAATGCCTTTTACGATTGAAAAAATAATTTTGTTCAGGCCTTTACCTTTTTGTGCTTGAATTTGAAAATCGTCTAAATTAATCTTGCGGCGGTCAGCATCAAAGACCGGAGTGAAGCTCAACAGGAGTTCTCCTTTGTAGGCACCTTCCGTTTTAAGATTGATAAACATGTAATGGCCATTCCCGGTCAATTGTGATTTATTGACTTTGACTTTTGACAAACCACTGCCAAAGTACTGATTCTCTACTTGCATTTTGATAAGTGAATCCATAAAATGCAGGGGAATCCTCGACTGAATTTGAAGAGAAGAAATGTTTTCGTAATGCGGTTTGATGGAAAAATTGCAGGTATTATTAAACTCGGAGGGCATACTATCCGCAATAACGGATTCAAAAGAAAACAACAATGGAATTTCGAGATTTTGAGAACTCATAGAAATGGGTCCTAATGACATGTCCAGCGCATTTGCAAAAACATGAATTTGATTGTCGTAATAAGAATACAAGGGCTTATTAAAGTAATTCTTGAGGGAATTGCTGATTTTATCGAGTTTAATATTTTGAATGATCGACTCATCAATCGAAGAACAGAGATCTTGTTTATATTTTTTAATGATGTAATTTCCTATGGCTTCAATGGGTATGTGCACCCCGAATACATGAACAACCGGTTTTTTCTTCCACTGATGATGGCTTAAATCCGTCTTAAAATATAGTTTGTTTTCAATGATGTTAAAAATTGAAGTAAACTGCAATTGAAGTGTACCATTGACTTTAAATGAACTGAATATGCCTGCAGGTGAGATCTCAATAGCAACAGGTAATTGTACAAGCAGTTGCTGCTGGCTTGCCTGAATATCCAAAGGCCCATCCAACTGGCTTTTTACTTTGTAGCCATCTTCGTAATTCAGTCCTTCTTTGAAGTTTTCCTGAATGAGATAATTCATTACGGAATTCAGTTCCTGTCTGCTCAGTTTAATTTTAATATTGAATTGCGAGCTGTAAAGTACAGGAGCTGTAAGAGTATTATCGGAAGTAACTGCGTCACTCATTTTTTTAGTACAACTCAATTGCAGCAAGCAAAATAAAGCTATGAAATATAATTTTAAAGGCTGTGTATTGCAGTTTAAATAAATATGCATAGGACTTGGATGGGCTGTTCTTCAAGTGAAATGTTGGGTTTATAAATTTCAATGGACTCTTCCTTGAATAATTTGTTCTACGACAAGGGGATCCAGCAATGTAGTAGTATCACCTAATTGTTCTATTTCGCCTTCGGCAATTTTTCTAAGTATTCTTCTCATGATTTTTCCACTGCGGGTTTTTGGCAAACCAGCCACCAATTGAATTTTATCTGCTTTTGCAATGGGTCCGATTTGTTCGTTCAATAACGCATTGATTTCGTCCTGAAGTATAGTACTCCCGGAAAAATCCGGTTCGTGAACAACAAAGGCATAAATACCCTGTCCCTTGATCGGATGTGGAATTCCAACCACTGCGCTTTCAACTATAGCAGGATGTTGATTGATTGCATTTTCAACCTCTGCTGTTCCGATTCTGTGTCCGCTTATTTTTAATACGTCATCAATTCGCCCGCTGATCCTAAAAAATCCTTCTTCATTTTTAAAGGCGCCATCGCCTGTAAAATAATATCCTTTGTATTGGTCAAAATAGGTCTGCCGGCATCTTTCGTGGTTTCCGTATGTTGTCCTGATGATCGATGGCCATGAATTTTTAATGCACAAATATCCGTTTTCGTGAGCTTCTGTAATTTCTTCTCCTTTTTCGTTTAGCAATACTGCATGAATGCCAGGCAAGGGTAAAGTTGCATAGGATGGTACATGCGGTGTGACTCCTGCAAGATTTGAGATGATGATTCCACCGGTTTCTGTCTGCCACCACGTATCTACAATTGGACAGTTTTTCTTACCGATGTGTTCGTAATACCATTCCCAGGCTTCTTCATTGATTGGCTCGCCCACAGTGCCCAAAACCTGTAAACTTTTGAGAGACTTACCTTGCAATGGTTCGATGCCAAAAGTCATCAGAGACCTGATGGCTGTAGGTGCTGTATACAGAATATTTACCTTATGTTTATCTGCGATTTCCCAAAATCGTCCGGCATCCGGCCAGGTGGGTATTCCTTCAAACATGAGTGTAGTCGCACCGGCGCAAAGGGGTCCGTAAACAATATAACTGTGACCAGTGATCCAACCGATGTCGGCTGTGCAAAAGTGGATCTGCCCTGGTTTGTATTGAAAAACGTTTATGAAACTGTAGGTCGTATATACCATATACCCTGCACTTGAATGCACCACCCCTTTTGGCTTTCCGGTACTTCCAGAGGTATATAAAATAAATAATGGATCTTCAGCATCCATTGATTCGGCTGATTCTTCAAGAGCAGCTTTCGGATCAACTTTCGAAATTTCATCCTGCCAAAAATAATCTCGCCCCGATTTCATTTCGACCTGACACAGGGTTCTCTTATACACTACCACCGCCTGGATGCAATCCAGCTGATCTAAGGCTTCATCTATTATCGATTTCAAACCAATTTCTTTTGCACCCCGGTAAGCCCCATCGCATGTGATCAAATAAGCTGCTTTGGCATCAAGGACCCGGTCAACAATACTTTGAGCACTGAAACCTCCAAATATCACGCTATGGATTGCTCCGATTCTGGCACATGCTAACATCGCTACAGCCAACTCTGGGACCATACCCATATAAATACAAACGCGGTCGCCTCGTTGCACACCCAGATTTTTTAACATTCGAGCGGCCAGACATACTTCTCTGTGCAAGTCTGCATAGGTCAAACGTCGGGAATTTTCATTTGGATTGTTCGGCTCCCACAATATCGCGGGTTGATTTGCCTTGTCGGTCAGATGCCGGTCCAGACAATTTTCTGTAATATTGAGCCTTGCACCTGAAAACCATTTGGATTCGGCATTATCCATATCGGCTTGTGAAACCGAATCCCATTTTTGATGCCATTGAAAATGTGCTGCAATTTCAGCCCAAAAAACATCTGGATTTACAATGCTGTCTCTGTAAACTTGTTTGTATTGATCGTAAGATTGGATCTGGTAGGGAAAAGCCATGTTATTTTTTCGCAAAAATAAGAAGTATTCACTTCCGGGGAGTGATTGGTGAATCCAATTGCATTTAACATCAATATGACATATTGTCAAAAATGACTTGATACAGTAATGTATTGAATTATTTTCTGAATATTTTCTTAAATGGCTCCAAAACCTGACTAAAAAATCCTCTGGCAAATCCTTCTACGTTCTCAAACCCAAGTTTTTCATCTCTCCCAGACCGGGGCATATACACAGTACCAAAAAGATAATCCCAGATACTCAGGGTCAATCCAAAATTGACACCTTTAGAATTTTCTGGAAGATGTTCTGCATGATGCCAGATATGCATTTGGGGAGAATTAAAAATGTATTGCAAAGGTCCTAAGGGCAGGTAAATGTTCGAATGGTTGAGATGTCCTACTGCAAGGGCAAAAATGTGGACCACGAAAAAATCTGTCAAGCCAAATCCGATCATGGCCAGTGGTATGTATTCCACACTCCTGTAAATGATGGTTTCCATAAAGTGATAGCGTAAATGAGCTGCAAATCCCATCTGTTGCACAGAATGATGGACTTTGTGAAATTCCCATAATTTTGGAAAATAATGCAACATCCTGTGAACATTCCATTGAATGAAATCACGCAATATAAAAAGAACGATCAGCTTACTCCATAAGGGCCATGATGAAATTTCTATGGCCACTAAATTCTTGATTCCAAACAGGCCCAGAAAATCATTGAACATCTGTACAAAGACCTCTGAAAATGCATTGTAAACAATCAGTGAAAAAATGAAAAAATTGAAAAACATATAAAAAACATCCAACCAGAAATCTTCTCTGATTTTTGCCTGCTGTTTGCGCCAGGGAAATAACAACTCAAGCAGGAATGCAAAGACAGATACACCGATCAGCCAATAAAAATAATTATGCCAGGATGGAGATGTGATTTCGTTCCAGAGATAGTTGGCATAGGATTGATATGCATTTTGCACAATGTCAAAATAGGACATATTTATTGTGATTTACTTTTTATGAGATAATGAATGGTTTTTATGACAAGCAGCAACCAGGGGGTTCCATGAAAGACGAAGTCAAACCAATCCATCCAGGCCATCCCATTTGCTCCGCCTGCAATCCATTTGAGCTTGCCCCACAGATGAGGCTCTGGAGAAAATGGGGCCATTCCTACGGTCAGACAAAGAAGTAAAATGACTTTCCAGGAAAATGGTTCGATGTTCGAAAAATTCTTGAAAAATCTCCTGTCAGTTCCAGGCTTATCCATTTACAATGATTTGAGCATCTAAGATAATAGTAGATTTTATAGAATTTGAAATAAGACAAACGGATTCGCTTTTATGAATGATGCGTTCCGCTTTTTCTCTGTCTTTTTCATTGGAAATTGTGATCACCGGTTTTAAAACAATTTCAGATATGACGAATTTTCCTTCTATTTTTTCGAGTTTACCGGAGGCCTTGCATTCGAAATTTGTAAATTCCAATTTAGAATTTTCTGCAATGGCTAAAAATGTAGTCATCAGGCAACTGCTTACTGAAGCGACCAGCAAGTGTTCAGGTGACCAGATTTTTTCCATGCCTCCCGGAAAGGGTGGTGGTGTAGCGACTTCGAGTGAATCGTTGAGTTCTGTTGAGCTCAGGGTACCCAGCCGCAAGTGGTTCCATTTTATATCTACGTTATAAAAGTGACTGTCTTCCATAATTTTAATTTGAATTGGATTGAATATGTTGTAATAGCGATTGTTCGGAAATCATACCTGAATGTTGCCACACTATTTTCCCATGCTTGAAAAGGATCAATGTCGGAACTCCCATGATTTTATATTGGTGTATAACCGACGGATTTTTATCGACGTCTACTTTAAAGATCCTAACGCCAGAGCCGGATTTAGATTTAACCTTTTCGATGATCGGAGCCATCATTTTACAGGGTCCGCACCATTCTGTAAAAAAGTCCACCAGGACGAGGTTTTCTTTTTCGAGTAAATCTTTGAAATTCATCTTACTCATAATTTAACTTTTTTATTTTCGTATCAAAATACATGAACATTATTGGAGTTTTTTGTAAAGCGCATTCCAGCCACCTCCATTATAGACATGATGAAATCCATGCTGGAGGAGCAGCTGTCTTGCAGTGGCGCTTCTCATTCCGGATGCACAGCAAGTAATTATTGTTTTGTTTTTGTCCAATTTTTTTAATTGGGATTCAAGAATTTGAACCGGGATATTTATACTGCCTGGAATGTGGCCACTTTCAAATTCGTTTTGTGTTCTTACATCCAAAACTATAGCTCCATGGTTCATCAGATTATTATAATCCACTTTTTCTTTGTTTAAAAATTTTTTAATAAAGTTTATCATATGAGGCGTTTTAGCGTTTAGGCATGTAGGCGTTTAGGCATGTAGGCATTTAGGCGTTTAGGCATGTAGGCATGTAGGCATTTAGGCATGTAGGCATGTAGGCATGTAGGCATGTAGGCATGTAGGCATTTAGGCATGTAGGCGTTTAGGCATGCAGGCATGTAGGCATGTAGGCATGTAGGCGTTTAGGCGTTTAGGCATGTAGGCATGTAGGCGTTTAGGCATGCAGGCATGTAGGTATTTAGACGTTTCGTCACGGTAAAATAAAGCTACCTCTTTCATTTCTTATGTATTATTCAATTTTATCGGGATATCGATTATTGCAGGTATTTACTATTGGTTAAAACCAAATTGTTGTCTAACAACCAACAACCAACAAACTAACAACTAACAACTAACAACCAACAACCATCAACTACCAACCAACAACCAACAACTACCAACTACCAACTACCATCTGCCAACTGATCCCGACATTTTATGTAATTATATTATCCTGCGGCACTTTCGTGTCGGGACTAAAAACTATATATTATTGTGTTCTTCTTAGAGCATGGTTGTGGGGCAAACATATTCGGTAAGGCTGAAGTTACCGTTTTTCTTTAATGCCTGAAATCCACCATCTACATCTATTAAATTGTCGTAGCCTCTTGCTTTAAGTATGGAACAAAAGACCATCGATCGATACCCTCCTGCGCAATGTACATAATAGGTTTTATTCTTGTCAATTTCTTCCATGCCTTCATTGATATAATCAAGAGGAATGTTTGAAGCATTGATTAAATGTTCAGACTGATATTCACTATGCTTTCTGACATCGAGAATATTGATTTGAGGATCTGATTTCTGTAAATCAAACAATTCGGATGCAGTTACGGAATGGATCTGATCGATAGGATAATTCTGTCCGATCCAGGAGTCGATCCCACCTTCAAGATACCCAATGGAGTTATCGTAGCCAACCCTCGCAAGTCGCATGACCACTTCTTCTTCGCGACCGGGTTCAGCGACAATCAAAAGTTCTTGTTTGATGTCGGTGATTAATGTTCCAACCCATACTGCAAAATTTCCATCTATACCAATGTTTATAGAACCCGGGATAAATCCTTTGTTGAACCTTTGTGGCTTTCGTGTATCCAGGATCAGTGCTGAGGTTTCTTGAGCCAATAGTTGAAAGGTCTCAGGAGAAAGCGGTTTGACCCCTCTTTCCATGACCTGGTCAATACTATCATAACCCTGAATATTGAGCATAACATTTTTCGGGAAGTACGATGGAGGAGCCGTGAGGCCGGTAGTAAGCTCTTTGATAAATTCTTCCCTGCTCATGTCGGAACGTAAAGCGTAGTTGGTCTTTTTTTGATTCCCTAAGGTGTCTGAAGTTTCTTTGCTCATATTTTTTCCACAGGCACTTCCGGCACCATGCGCCGGATAAACAATGATTTCATCAGGCAATGGCATAATTTTGTTTCTCAAAGAATCATAAAGCATACCGGCAAGCTTTTCCTGAGTTAAGTCCTTCACTAATTTTTGTGCAAGATCCGGTCGGCCGACATCACCAATAAATAAGGTGTCACCCGTAAAAATGGCCTGTGATTTTCCATCTTCGTCGGTGAGCAAATAGCAAGTACTCTCCGGTGTATGTCCTGGAGTGTGGATAGCCTTTATCTGGATTTTCCCTATGGTGAAAATCTGTCCATCCGTAGCTTTGATGCAATCAAATCCGGTGGCAGTATCAGTAGGTCCGTATACGATCTGAGCACCCGTTTTCTGAGCAAGATCTTTATGTCCCGACACAAAATCGGCATGAAAATGAGTCTCAAAGACGTATTTGATCTGAGCATTTCTCTTTTCAGCCATTTCTATGTAAGGCTGGACTTCTCTTAGCGGGTCAATAATTGCAGCTGCACCGTCACTTTCAATATAATATGCACCCTGTGCAAGACACCCCGTATATATTTGTTCTACTTTCATTTTTAAAATTTCATAT
Organism: Saprospiraceae bacterium; assembly: GCA_016716185.1. Taxonomy (NCBI): domain Bacteria; kingdom Pseudomonadati; phylum Bacteroidota; class Saprospiria; order Saprospirales; family Saprospiraceae; species Saprospiraceae bacterium. Next base: position 996,949 of record JADJWV010000002.1, read on the forward strand.
GCAAATTTACAACAGAACACACGGAGGGAGTGTGACAAAAGTTACGTTTAACCACCCTGGTGAAATGACTAAGTGTGTTCTTCATATGCTCAATGTTATGCAATTTATAAACTTTCAAACGCCTGAAGCAATTTGATCTGATTTCTGTAAAGCAGCAATTTGTGGTCGTTTTCGAGTTTTTTTAATAAGCGGGAAATTACGACTCTCGAACTGGCTAGGTCTTCCGCAATTTGTTGGTGGGAGAGATTGATGAGACTGGAGCCTGAAATTCTGGATTTTTCTTTTAAATAGAGGATTAATCGGTCGTCGAGTTTTTGGAAAGCAATCTGGTCAATGGTCTTTAATAATTCATCAAAACGCAGTTTCATGTTGCGCATGATAAAACTTTTCCAACTCGGATATTTGAGCAACCATTCGTCCATGAGCTGAATGGGTATGGCATATAAATATAATTCTCCTTCAGATATCGCCTTGATCTCGCTGGGATGTTGCTGCATACAACAGGTAATGGTCATTGCACAAATTTCCATGGGCATCAGGTTGTATAAAAAAATCTCATTGCCTTCATCGTCGATGCGGCTCACCTTGATAGAGCCTTCCAATACCAAAGGCATTTTTCTGATGATTTGCCCGGAATCAATGATGCCCTCTCCAGAAGGGATAAACATCAGTTGCGCTTTTTGAACGATTTCCTTTGTCAAACCGGATTCAAAGAGGTCTTCCAGCTTTTTTTCAAAATCATGCCTGATTTTCGCATTTATTTCATTCATATGGAGAAGCTTCTGGCTCTATAGTGAATTTATTTTTGAGAAGTTCAAAAGTTCAACAATTTAGGTACGTCTAAGGTTTTCTGCTTAGTTTTACGAGCAAAATTGATTTCTATGGAAGATTTGTTATTGTCTTTACACTCCTGGATGCGTTGGGTCGTTTTAAGTCTTGGTGTTTACGCTCTTTATACGAATTACCGGGGCTGGAAATTTGGCCTTCTTTACGGAGGTTATTACAAGAAGATAAACACCTGGTTTCTGGCATCCTTACATACTCAGCTGGTACTCGGATTTATCATGTACTTTGGAACTTCTACTTTGATGAAGGGCATTTTAGCTGATTTTGGGGCTTCCATGAAAATGGCAGAATCCCGTTTTTGGAGTGTCGAGCATATGATGGGCATGGTCGTAGGAATTCTGATAGCGCAAATCGGCAGCATTCGTGCGAAAAAGGCCTGCGATGGAACTTCTGCATTTAAAACCGCTTTTATCTGGTTTGGAGTTGCGTTGGCCATTATCCTGCTGATGATCCCATTCGGAATCTGGAATGTGGAAAGGCCTTTATTCAGAATCTGACAGGGGCTTTACTTTGAACCCTTAAGGATAAAAACAACTGAATTTCAACGGGAATATTTGTGAATGAAAAGTGTTCACTACAAAACCGGCAGGGAAAATCTTTGAAAAATTCAATAAGCGATTTGAAGCAAATCCAAAAACAACTCAAACGATACCGGCGAATTTATTGTAGACCGATTTCAATCGTGCATTCCACTTCGCAATAATAGTAATTAAGAATTTGAACAAATAAGTTTCAGTCTTTAAATGGATTTTACCTTATCAATTATTCACAAATGCGCTCACCGACTCCCAAAGGTGCATATTTGCAGACTTCATATACTACGGTCACCTCCAGGTTAAACTCCAAAGTAAAATGCATTTTCAAGCCTTTGGGTGAAGGTTCACCAGTCATGATAAAAGACAGATCGTCCTGCAGATTTGTCGAAGTGACATACCTCGACATGGCTTTATTAAGTTCACTTATGGCTTTGCCATTCAGATACTCATTGAGTTTGACAGCATTGCTGAATGGTGTCGCAGGGATATCAAACAAGGGAAGTAAAACATTTCTTTCTTTCAGTAAAAGCAAATCAAAAGTACCATCACCAGAAATAACCCCCAAATTGAGGAACATCGCTGCCGCAGTGTTGTCAGCGGCTCTGCTGTAATTCACTTTTGCAGAAGTTACCTGAAGTGACTTCAAGGTGTAAGGGTCGGATGGGAGAGAAAGTGCTGACCTGATTTGCGAAGCCGTAATCTTATTGGCCAACAGAAAAATTTTATCTTCATTGACTTCATAGGTTGTTATAAACGGCAACTTCCTTGTTTCTGTAAAAATTTGATCGGCGCATGCTTCTTCTTCACCCGCTAAAAATTCCTCCAGACCGCAGCAACCTGAAAGACCCAGATATAAGGCGCATAGCATTAACTTTATTTTCATAATTTTTAATTTTAAAATTGTAAACTAATACCGGCAGCAGCCGTAACGGAACCCGAATATTGGATTGATGAATGCACATTGATAAAGGCCAACCGCAGAGCTGCAGACAACTCGACTGCCAAAGCTTGTTTATTGGTCAAATTAATTTTATTCACTTTTGTTTCTGAATTCCGCGTGTATTGATATTCGATATCGGTGCTTGCAGACTGAACGGCTCCAATCAATTGTGCCGACCAGAATTTACCTGATTTTCCAACATGCAAAGACATCAAATGCGCATTATGAGTCAAGTAAGGATCATCCTTAAATTGCTGGTAGAAGTATCCTACCGATAAATCCAAAGGAATCATTTTCAGGTAAGGATTCAGGGAGTGTCGGAAACCCAGGCCCAGCATTTTTACTTTGCCAAGATTGTCGTCTAATTCAAATGCAAAATATCTTGCAGTAAATTCAGTATTGAAAATTCCCCCAACAGTCAGTTGTGGAGTTGCCATTGGCATCCGCCTTATATTGTAGCCTCCGGGAAATACATACACGGTCCCATTGACTCCATCCACATAAACCGGTTGAATACTTCCAATGATAGTTGGAGCTGCTGCAGATTGCATGGGGTCAAAGTCAGGATCTGTCGTTGCCGTAAATGTCTTCTGAGAAGTCGAAGGATAAGCTATGGTAGCTACCATTCCAACCCTGAAATAAAGGGAAGTGTCAATGGAAGACCATTCGCGGGTTCCGGTATGTAAATTCGACGTAAATAAATCAGCCAAAGGCTGAACATATCCCGCAGAATTCGCATCGATATAAGCGTCAAAAAAATCCTCAACCTTCTGAGCGGATAAATTGATTTGTGTAATACAAACGAATAATACAATGGATGTAATGTTGCGCATGATCGCGAATTTTTGGAGGCTTAATAAGCAGCCTCGGGTTATAAAATTACTGCATTTTACAGACATGGATGATTTTTTTGAGTTTTATTAGAAAATTTTTGATTTTCCTTTGTTAAATGAAGCCTCCCATGGGGTTCTTGCAGGTCGCGAAATAATTGAGCCATCTGACTATCAATTCATAAATTTTACTCTTTATAACCTCCGATTCGCTGTAAAACGTCATTTGAATTCCAGCTGCAAAATTTTTTTGGTAATTTTGAGAAAATTTTAATACATGCTTCGGAATTTTTTGTTTGCGATGATGATACTGATTTCGTACAGTGCTTCAGCACAGGTTCGGGTATTGCAGGAATATATTGAAGAAGGTCATAATTATCACAAGATTTGTAAGAAAGCTGAAAAGCTGATCCGGAAAAATAAAATTGAAAATGAAGCTTACAGAGAAGGTGAATTCAGAAAGAAAAAATCAAAGGATTTTCTGGATGACGATAAAATGAAATTTGAGCGATGGAAATGGTATTGGAGAGACCGGGTCAACGAGGACGGTAGTTTTCCGGATTTGTTATCTCAATGGCAAGTCTACAATCAGGTTTCCAATGAGTCCCGTTCGGTCTTGTCTAGAAATATCCCGCAGTGGAAGCACGAAGGCCCTGTAAAAAACACCGGTGGCTATTGGGGCATGGGCCGCACTACGCATGTGAGTTTTCACCCGTCACAGCGAAATACGTTTTATGTAGCCTCTCCCAATGGCGGAATCTGGAAAACTCTGGATGCCGGAAAAACCTATACCTCGATTGCCGATAATTTACCTTATCAGCCTGTAGGGATCGTATTGGTTAATCCCGAAAATCCAAATATGCTGTACGCCACGCTGGGAGAAAAAGAAGGATGGTGGCAATACAGTATGGGAGTTTATAAAACCACAAACGGAGGAACCACCTGGAACCCAACTTCTTTGAATTGGAAACTATCTGATAACAAGGTAATTTTTGCTTTGCAAATGAATCCTCAGAATCCTTCCATTTTGATAGCAGCCACCAGCGATGGAATTTATAAAACTTTCAATGGTGGAAATGCTTGGGTGCGAATCCGGACTGAAAATTTCTCGGATGTGATCTTCAAACCAGGGGATACCAGTGTGGTCTATGCAGCCAGCAACGACTATTGGGGAAACTCCAATGTGTTTAAATCAACAGACGGTGGGAATACTTTTTCAAAAGTAACTGAATTTGGCTTGCAAAAAGTCTTTTTGAAATTTGCGACAACATTGGCCGATGAGGAATATCTGGGCTTGAATATGAGTGTAGATGGAGAAAAGCGATTTTATCTTTCTAAAAACAGTGCGCAGACATTTGAATTTGTTTCCAACATGCCCGAAAATCTGGTGCTGTATTTTTCCCAAAACAACAAATCGATATTGTACAGTGGGTATGTTGTGATCTATAAGTCGACCGATGGTGGTAAAAACTGGAACCAGATCACCGATTGGTGGGCCAGCGGAAGAGGTTTGCCTGAAATCCATGCTGATCATCATTTTATAGGACACTATCCAGGCAACCGGGACGAAATGTATTTTGGTTGCGATGGCGGCGTATACAGATATCGCGAAAGTACTGAGACCTGGGACGAATTGGTCAATGGACTTGCAATTACGCAATTTTATAAAATGGCCATTTCAACAACCATTCCTCCTGTATTAATAGGAGGTAGTCAGGACAATGGTGGATGGGTAAGACGAGCCAACGGTAGCTGGGGCAATACGAATGGAGGCGATGCCATGACTCAGATTCTGGATCCTACCAATCCCAACATAGGATATACCGAATATTGGGGTGGTAATGCGGTTTACAGAACAACCAATGGTTTTAATAATCTCGACGACATTACTCAAAATATTGGAGCAAGTTTACCAGGTCAATGGGTTACGCCATTTAACCTCAATCCACAAAATCCCAAAACATTCATCATTGGATATAACGAGGTTTTTGTTTCACACGATCGGGGCAATTCGTTTCGCAAAATCAGCAACAATCTCACCGGCCACATCGATAATGATTTGCGTGAAGTTAAAATAAGTCCGGTAGATACAAATTTTATTGCTGCGACCAGAGCAAATACACTTTATACTTCCAAGGATTTTGGTAAAACCTGGAAGTCTTCAAATCTGATCAGCAACCTGGATATAACCGGTATTGAATTTCATCCTAAAAACGGAAACAGGATGTGGTGCACGCGCGGAGGACTTGGAGCGATTAAAGTTATGGAATCAAATAATCAGGGAACCTCGTGGATCAATATCACTAAGAATATGGTGAATACTCCTGTTTTATGTATAGCTTATGATGAAGCAGCAAATACTTTATTTATTGGTACTGATTTTGGCTTGTTTTATTCCGACGCCGATAACATCGATTGGCAATATTACGGTGTCGGATTACCGCATACATCCGTAACCGACATTGAACTGCATCAGGGATTGCGTAAATTGTATGTGAGTACCTATGGGAGAGGATTTTACTCCATTGATCTTCCGGATTGTGCACCGGCTCAATTAAATTTATACACGCAGTTGAATCGGGGTGGATTTGAGTTAATAGATTCGTTAAAGGTATGTTCCGGATCGCATGTCGTGTTTAAAACTCAGGATTTACTAAAAGGAAATTTTAGATGGAGGGGTCCGGGATTTGACACAACCCTGATCGATCAAATTAATTTTGATGCAGGTGTATTTACTAAATTTCAACAAAATGGAAATTATATTTTGGAATATACGTCGGAAACAGGATGTAAAAGAATAGACACCGTTTACATTAGGGTTATTCCAAGACCCGCATTTAAGCCCGTTTCCAATTTCGACCATTTAGACTGTAACCATCCGGTTTTGACATTATCTCCGGGCATGAATAATGACAGTCTGACTTTTGATTTTATTTGGACAAGCCCAAATACGGATACGGTACAAAGTTATAACCTGAATGCGGATCAAGCTGGGTTCTATCGCCTCGCCGTTGTCAATAAATCTTCGAGTTGTGCCTTTCAGGATTCTATAATGATTATTAAATTTGAAGATCCAGTTTTCGATACTACACTTATATCAAACAACCTGTGTCATGGAGAAGCAAATGGTCAGATCCAGGTTTTTGTTTCAGAGGGCAGGTTGCCTTATACATACAAATGGTCCAATGGCATCGGTACTTCTTCTAATACTGCGCTGGCTGCCGGAACCTATCGACTGGAGCTGACTGATGCAAATTCCTGCAGTTTGACTGCTCAATTTGAAATTACACAGCCCGAAGCCTACCAGGTTGGGTATATGATAAAACATACGGGATCAGCGGATGGATCTATTCTGATAGATGTTCAGGGCAATACAGCACCTTATCTTTTTGAATGGTACAAAGATGGAATTTTGATTTCAACGATGAAAGATTTGTTGCTTATAACACCCGGGTTTTATAGTCTGAAAATTTTAGATGCTAACGATTGTTTGTATGAGTTGAAAGATCTTGAAGTCAAAGAACTCGTTGGGACTTCCAGTCCAACAAATTTTGATGTTGAAATTTTTCCCAATCCTGCCAAAAACCTGCTGCAAATCAAAATAAGGTCCGGTGATGTCAAGCTGAATAAAATCCAATTATTTGATTTACAAGGTAGGGAATTGCGCCTGAAACTAAAAACTGAAGAAAATACTTCGGCTACTGTGGACCTTTCGACACTCCAAACGGGAAGGTATCTACTCCGTTTTTTCGCCGGATCCCAATTAATGGAATATCACATCACAAAATCGGAATGATGGCTGGATTATAAATGGGGTAAGTCATATGGAAAAAATATGTATTCAATGTGGGGCCTTGCTTAATGGCCCCTTCTGTAGTGCATGTGGAGCCAATCAGCAGAAATCTCAAATCAAATTTGGAAATTTTTTTAATGTTCTTTTCGAGTTTGTTACTAATTGGGAGCGAAAACTATCGTCAACCATTAAAGATTTATTTAATGATCCAGGGACTGTAGTCAGGCATTTTACAGACATCAGCAAAGAAAAGTATTACCACCCAGTAAAATTTTTATTGTTTTGGGGAGGAATTAATTTTCTGGCGACCAAATGGATGCATGTTGGCTTTTTTCAAAAGGAACCCGATCCAGATCTGATCATGCAACGTGCAGTTGAATTTGTGAAAGAATATTGGAGCTTTGTATGGATGGCAACAATGCCATTTACAGCTCTTGGGCATTACATTTTATCTTTTAGAAAGGATGGCAAATTTGTACACCATTGTGTATTCGCTTCTTATCTGGTAGGCATGAATTTATTGATAAACATTCCCCTTTTTTTAATTGATAAGTTTTATCCTGATTTAAAGGATTTAAACAGCACGATACATCTTATTTGTTCATTTGCAATAATCTTTCATTTTACAAGGATGTGGCTCCTTAAGAATATTTGGTGGAGTTTATTTGTTTCAGTTTTTATTTATTTGTCTACCTATATAGGTGTTTTTATATACCTGGTGATCATATACGTTCTCTTTCATTTTATTTGAATCAGGAAAGAATTCATTTATTGGACTTAAAGAACAATGGTACGATAAATAGCTGTTGGTCCTTATTTTATTCATTCGGGATTCGGTTATGTATTTTTTAAAGTGCTTCCTCTATCATCCAATCCGACCCTTCCAGGGTCGGGCTTAGCTTTTCACATCGTGTTTCCAAAATCTGAACTCTATGAGTTCAGAATAAATAACACCTTATATCCAACTTTGTCCCGGAGGGATCAGTCACCGTTAACCTGAAAGCACCCCGGAGCCCGACCTTGGAAAGGTCAGAAAAATTACCCTAGCTGCTCCCTGATGGATCATACTCGGTAACACGGAATAAGAAAACTACAAGTAGTTTGTAGCTGAAAAAGTATCCAACCTGATCCCGGAGGGATCAAATTCGGTAAAACGGAATAAGAAAACTACAAGTAGTTTAAAGCTGGGAAAGTATCCAACCTGATCCCGGAGGGATCAGTCACCGTTAACCTGAAAGCACCCCGGAGCCCGACCTTGGAAAGGTCAGAAAAATCACCCTAGCTGCTCCCGGAAGGATCATATTCGTTAAAACGGAATAAGAAAACTACAAGTAGTTTGTAGCTGGAAAAGTATCCAACCTGATCCCGGAGGGATCAGTCACCGTTAACCTGAAAGCACCCCGGAGCCCGACCTTGGAAAGGTCAGAAAAATCACCCTAGCTGCTCCCGGAGGGATCATATTCGTTAAAACGGAATAAGAAAACTACAAGTAGTTTAAAGCTGGGAAAGTATCCAACCTGATCCCGGAGGGATCATACTCGTTAACACGGAATAAGAAAACTACAAGTAGTTTGTAGCTGGAAAAGTATCCAACCTGATCCCGGAAGGATCAGTCACCGTTAACCTGAAAGCACCCAGGAGCCCGACCTTGGAAAGGTCGGATAAACCCGAATCACCATTTAACCCAATTTAAAAAATAGAAACGCCAACTCAATAAATCAACCAGCCACCAAATATCTGAAAGCATTATCATTACTAAAAATTGGAACAGTAAGTTGACATTACCATGGCCGACTCCTATAAAAAAGTTTATCTCCACCTGATTTTCGTTGTAAAAAACAGGGAAGCACTCCTTGCACAATCCTGGAGGCAAACGCTGTTTAAATACATGGCGGCATCTCTGAAAGCACGCGGACATTTTCCGCTTGCTGTAAACGGTTACCACGACCACATCCACCTGGCATTTGATTACAATTGCCAGGAACTCATCCCTGATCTTGTACGGGAATTAAAGAAGTCATCCAACAAGTTTATAAATGAAAATAAATTTTGTAATAGCAAATTTGAATGGCAAAGCGGTTACGGATTATTTTCCGAAGACCATCGAAGTAAAAAGATGATCATCAATTATATTGAGAAACAGGAAACACATCACAGTAAAAAATGCTTTAAAGCAGAATTAATCGACTTATTCAAAAAATATCAAATTCCACACGAAGAAAAATACCTTTTTGACTTTTTGGAGGAAATAAAAATCAATTAGCAGGAAGCAACAAACGACACATTTAAATAGTAGGATATTCCCATAATTTTAACATGTCCGGAATCCATTCAAAACTTATCTTTGCAACCACTTAATCACAAATTGATATGTTAAAAAGAAATCTTGTCATAGGGCTTTTATTTATTGGCCTGAGTAATTTCGTTTATGGTGGAGAAGGCATGTGGTTGCCCTTGTTTCTCAAATCGCTTAATGAAAAGGAAATGAAATCCATGGGCATGAAGATCTCTGCAGAGGACATATATAGTGTGAACAAAGGCTCACTGAAAGATGCCATCGTGCATTTTGGTGGAGGATGTACCTCAGAAATTATTTCCAGTCAGGGTCTTCTGCTTACCAACCATCATTGCGGATATGGATATATTCAATCGCATACTACTTTAGATCAGAATTATTTGAGAGATGGTTTTTGGGCACGGAATCATCAGGAAGAATTGCGGTGTGAAGGTTTGACTGCAACCATTATCGTTAGAATTGAAGATGTGACTGCAAAAATATTGGAGGGAGTAGATCCTTCCTGGGGTGAAAATAAAAGGAGAAATAAAATCGACGAAAATACAGAACGATTAAAACCGCTCATTGAAAAACGGTCAGACCAATCCGTGTTTATCAGAGGATTTTATAACAACAATCAGTATTTTGCATTTGTAACCGACGTTTACAAAGATGTTCGTCTGGTTGGAGCACCTCCTGAGTCGATTGGAAAATTCGGGGCAGACACAGACAACTGGGTATGGCCAAGACATACGGGTGATTTTGCATTATTTAGAATTTATGCTGGAAATGACAACCGGCCTGCAGAATACTCCAGTTCAAACAAACCCTACAAGCCCAAACACTTTCTTCCGGTTTCAATTGCGGGTATTCAGGAGGGCGATTTTTCTATGGTTTTCGGATTCCCGGGAAGGACCAACCAATATCTGACCATGGAGGGAGCACGTCAACAAATAGAAGTGTTGAATCCGGTTCGTATTTCCCTGCGCGATAAAGCACTCAAAATTATGGACAAGTACATGCGGGCAGATCCACAAGTTAAAATTCAATATGCATCTAAATATGCCGGCATAGCCAATGCCTGGAAAAAATGGATCGGCGAAAATCTTGGAATGCGCGTCAGTTCGGGACTTGCTAAAAAGCAAAAAGACGATGAGAATTTTCAATCTGCTGTAGATTCAAAACCTGAATTCAAAGCATACCGCAATTTCAATGCAGATCTGGAATTCAAATACAAAAGATTGGAACCTTTTGCATATGCAAGAGAATATTATTCTGAAACGTTTTTTAGAAATGTCGATGTAGTTGCATTTTACAGAATGGTTTCCGGTTTGATAGATGTCTATGAGGGAAGGGGAGAAGAAACTTTTAATTCCCGAAAAAATGCCATAGCCAATCAAACGGATGCCTATTTTAAAAACATTAATCTTACTGTCGATAAGGAAATTTTTTCAAGTTTGCTGGAGCAGTTTCACAAAGAGATGAATCCGGCTTTTGTTTTTTCTCATTTGAAGGAAGGACTCGAAAGACATCAAAACGATTACAGAAAATTCACCGATGAGCTGTATGCTTCAAGTAAATTGATGGAAACGGCGAGCTTGCGGGAATTGATGCTTTTACCTTACAAAGAATGGATCGATCTGGTTAAAAAGGATCCGGTATGGATATTTTACAACGAAATGAAGTTTTATCTCGATAACGATATCAATAAATTATGTGGCGAATTGGAAGATGAAATTTCAGAGTTACGAAGAAAACACATGGCTGCATTGTTGCAGGTTTTTCCCGAACGCAGGTTTTATCCAGATGCCAATTCTACATTGCGCGTTACCTACGGACAAGTGGAAGGTTATCAGCCCAAGGATGGAGTGAAGTATCTAAGCCAAACTTATTTGGATGGTGTATTGGAGAAATACGTTCCTGGAGATTACGAATTTGATGTTCCCAGGAAACTCCAGCAACTCTACCGGGACAAAGATTATGGAATTTATGGCGAAAATGGAAAAATGCCTCTTGCCTTTATCGGCAGCAATCATACCACCGGTGGAAACTCAGGAAGCCCGGCAATCGATGCACACGGAAATTTGATCGGACTAAATTTTGATCGTGTTTGGGAAGGGACTATGAGTGATATTAATTACGATCGGAGTATTTGCCGCAACATCATGGTAGATGCCAGATATATACTCTTTATCATCGACAAATTCGCCGGCGCCAAATGGATTGTAGACGAAATGAAACTGGTGAAACCGAAGAAGAGGAAGAAGTAGGCAGTAGGCAGTAGGCAGTTGGCAGTAGGCAGTAGGCAGTGGGCAGTGGGCAGTTGGCAGTAGGCAGTGGGCAGTAGGCAGTAGGCAGTAGGCAGTTGGCAGTAAGCAGTTGGCAGTGGGCATTAGGCAGTAGGCAGTTGGCAGTAGGCAGTGGGCAGTCCAGAATGTCTGGATACGTTTTAGTTGTTTGTTGATAGATGTTAGTTGTTAGTTTTGGTAAGGGTTGGAAAGAGGTTGTTTAAACTAACATTAGTTAGTTTGAATTTAGAAAGCAAATTCTTCGCTTCAAGCTTTTCGCTTTAAGCTTTTTCGCTCAATTACACACCTCCCAGCCTCCCAGCCTCCAACGCATTTTGTCAGAAGCAAAATTCACAGAATTAGAGAATTTGCAGAATGAATACAAATTTTGAAACAAAACCCTTCCCAATTCAGAAAATTCTAAAATTCAGAAAATTCTGATTCAGACAGGAGGAAAGTCAGCAGTAGGCAGTTGGCAGTCAGCAGTCCAGAATGTCGGGATCAGTTTTAGTTGTTTGTTGATAGATGTTAGTTGTTAGTTTTGGTAAGGGTTGGAAAGAGGTTGTTTAAACTAACATTAGTTAGTTTGAATTTAGAAAGCAAATTCTTCGCTTCAAGCTTTTCGCTTTAAGCTTTTTCGCTCAATTACACACCTCCCAGCCTACAAGCCTCCAAGCCTCCCAGCCTACAAACCTTTCCCCTTTAAAAAAACCTCAGAACCCAATTCCTTCCCATTCGCACCATACAAACGAAGAATATAGAGTCCATCGAATAAAGTTGCGACATCGATCGTAGCCGTTTCAACAGAAAGTTTAGAAGAGCTGATGAGCCGACCTGCCATGTCGAATATTTTGTATTCTTCAAGATCTGTAAAACGGGTCTCTGAAGCAATATGAATGATATTTTGAACGGGATTCGGGTAAAATGAAATTTTTAAATCCTGCAAACGGTTATTCGTTGCGGTGTTCGTTTTATCATCCGGTTTGTAGCTGATTCCTAATATATTTCCAAGGGTATCCACATTGACTTGTGCAACGATTCCTTTGGTTTCATTGCTGATAAATGCATAAGTAGTCGTGTTGATGTTGCCAAATAAATTTCCAAATACGCTGGAAGCCAGTGCAGTTACATCTATCCATCCAAGAATGGCCACTTTCGCTTCAACATTGGTTTGACTTGTGGTTGTCCTTTTTTCGCGAAGAACATTCCAGTTTTTTACAGGCAATTTTAATTCACCCCAGGCATCTGCAATTTTATGGAATCGTTGGCTGAAAATGATCCTGAATGAATCAGGTCGGAGAGGAAGTGTATTTAAAATACTATCCGGCAATATACTGGATGGTAAAGTAACGGTATTGGATGTCACATACATGAGTTCATCCAAATAGGATTCAGGAAACTTTTGGATTACAACAGGATTCGGAAAAACATTGGCACCTCCGATTCCTGGTAAAGGTCCGCCCCCTAAAGTGGCTGTACCCAGTAATTCGATCCGGTCCTGGTAAAATTTAAAGTATTGTTCTGTAATACCCTGGATCAGCACCGCATCAGCCGTTGGGAATTGCTGTGCCAGATTGCCAACTGAGGCTGGTCTGTATACTTCAGATCTCCTGCCGGTCATTCCGAGATTCCTGAAATCCCAATCCTGGTTGGGTCCCGGATTTCCATAGGATATCCCGCTCACTGCCGAATCTATTGAGAAATAAAGTGAATCTCCTACCGCCGGCTGGACCCGGTTGGTAATAACTGTTTGACTGCTAAGGCCTAAACCCGAAAACAAAAAGATGAGGATCGGAAAATTGATAAGTCGCTTTGACATAGTGCTTGTTTTACGTTTCAAAAGATTGCAAAGATACAAACCGGCTGTATTCGCCATTTATTTTTAACAGGTCCTCGTGATTCCCTTGTTCAATGATTTTCCCATCTTTCAATACTACGATGGTGTCGGCATTTTTAATTGTCGATAACCTGTGTGCAATAATTACCGCAGTCCTGCCTTTTAATACGTCGATCATGGCTTCCTGAATCATTTTTTCAGAATTGGAATCCAGAGCCGATGTGGCTTCATCGAGTATTAAGATTTGAGGATTTCTGAGCACGGCCCGTGCAATAGTCAACCTTTGGCGTTGACCTCCAGATAGTTTTAATCCCCGGTCGCCTATCACGTAATCCAATCCATCTGCTTGTTCGTTTACGAATCCGTCTGCATGAGCGGTTTTTAAACTTTCATGAACCTGCTGATCGCTGTATTCGTCCCGACCAAAGCGTATGTTATTCCGGATGTTATCGTTAAACAAAATGGCTTCCTGGCTCACCATACCAGTCATGTTCCGCAGGTCTTTCAATTTGATATTTCTGATGTCTGTTCCATCGATCAGAATCTTTCCGTTCGTTACATCGTAAAATCTCGCAAGCAAATCGACCAGCGTAGTTTTACCCGAACCACTTGCACCCACCAACGCAAGGGTTTTGCCTTTTTCTATGACGAGATTTATGGATTTGAGGGCTTCTGCACTTTGACCTGGATAACTGAATGAAACATTTTCAAAACGGATCTCTTTTTCAAAATTCATTTTGGAAACCGAATTATCATTATCGCTGATCTGTTCTGATGATTCGAGAACTTCATAAATTCTGTCCACCGCTGCAAGCCCTTTTTGGATGTTAAAATAAGCGGTCGATAGTGCTTTGGAAGGTTCAATCACATTGAAAAAAGCATATAAGAAAGCAATGAACACAGATCCCGAAATCTGATCGGCAAAAACCAATTGTGCTCCATACCACATGAGGCAACAAACAACACTCACTCCTAGAAATTCAGATAAAGGCGATGATAAATCCCTTCGCCTGTGCATCCGGATTAATATTTTTTTATAGGATTGAAGCAATTCATCAAATCTGGTTCTCACATAATGTTCTGCAGTAAATGATTTAACGACCCTCAATCCACTCAGGCTTTCTTCCTGCACAGATATCAAATGACCCATTTTCTCTTGGGCCATTCCCGATTGTTTTTTTAGTGTTCTTGAAATTCCGCCAATCACAAGTGAAGTGAATAACATCAACAACACGACAAACATGGTCAGTTGCGGACTGGTATAAATCATGATGCCTATGCTTCCCAATATGAGTAAGGGTTCTCTAACAAGCGCTTCCAGCATTGACAAAATACTGTACTCAACTTCCTGAACGTCTGTAGTCATTCTTGAAATCAGATCCCCTTTTCGCTCGTTAGAAAAATAAGAAAGCGGCAATCGCATCCATTTATCGAATAAACTTTGGCGTAGTCCTGCAGAAATACCGGCCCTGACCGGGATCATGGTGTAAACCGCAAGATAACGGAATAAATTTTTAAAAAGAAAAAGCGAAGCCAACCCCGCGCAGATGATTAAAATTGCTTGCGACCGTTCCATGGAGTTGATCCATTCGGCAAAATGAAATTTCAAGGACTGGATCGCATCGCCAAGATTGTCGATCTGGGTCGGTTTTTCCAGAATTGGAATTTGTTTTTGAAATAACATTTCCAGCAAAGGGATAATGGCCGGTATACTGAGAATTGTAAAAAATGCAGAAAGCACATAAAACAAAAAATGCAACAAAACTCTGTAGCGAAATCCGGCTACGAGGCGCATGAGTTTAAGAAAAGCTTTCACTCGTTAGTTTTCGTGAAGAATAGCCTATTTGGGAGGCTCCAGTTTGAAAGTATTTAAAAAACCTGTATGGAAATTTCCTTCGCGGAAATCTTTGTTCTTCATTAACTGCTGATGAAATGGGATGGTGGTCTTGATTCCTTCGATGATAAATTCGTCTAACGATCTTTCCAGTTTGGTGATACATTCCTCGCGCGTTTGTGCTTTGCAAATCAATTTTGCAATCATGGAATCGTAATATGGCGGAACGGTGTATCCTGAATAAACATGGGTATCAACGCGCACACCATGTCCTTTCGAAGTGTGAAGTGAACTTATTTTGCCCGGATTTGGTCTGAAATCATTGAATGGGTCTTCAGCATTGATTCGCACTTCAATAGCATGCATGGATGGAAAATAATTTTTCCCGGTTATGGCCAGACCGGCCGCAACTTTGATTTGCTCTTTGATCAGATCGTGGTCTATGACTTCTTCTGTAACCGGATGTTCAACCTGTATGCGGGTATTCATTTCCATGAAATAAAAATTCCGGTACTTATCAACCAGAAATTCAACCGTACCCACACCCTCGTAATTGATCGACTTCCCTGCTTTGATTGCTGCCTCACCCATGGCTTCTCTGAGCTCAGATGTCATGAACGGCGAAGGGCTTTCTTCTACAAGTTTCTGATGCCTGCGCTGTATCGAACAATCTCTTTCGGATAGGTGAACCACACGGCCATGTTGATCGCCGATGATCTGAAACTCGATATGCCTCGGTTCTTCGATATATTTTTCGATGTAGATGCCGTCATTAGAGAAAGCTGCTTTCGCTTCCTGCCTGGCGATGTTCCACATGTCTTCAAACTCATCCTCCTTTTGTACGATGCGCATCCCACGTCCACCTCCACCAGCAGTAGCTTTGAGAATCACGGGATATCCGATTTCTTTGGCTAATCTCTTTCCTTGCTTAACATCTTTCAAAAGTCCGTCTGATCCGGGCACAACGGGCACCTGGGCTTTGATCATGGTATCCTTCGCCGTGATTTTATCGCCCATTTTCCGGATCTGATCGGGCGATGGACCGATAAATTTGATTCCGTATTGCGAACAGATTTCTGCGAATTCGGCATTCTCAGCCAGGAATCCATATCCCGGGTGAACTGCATCTGCATTTGTAATTTCGACCGCAGCCATGATTTTAGGGATATTCAAATACGACTGCGAAGAAGCCGGTGGCCCAATGCATACAGCTTCATCGGCAAAACGTACATGTAAACTTTCGCGATCCGCTGTGGAATATATGGCTACCGTTTTTATACCCATTTCCCTTGCGGTACGTATGATGCGTAAAGCAATTTCACCGCGATTCGCTATGAGGATTTTATTGAACATTCAGTTGTAAATTAGGGTTCGACAAGGAATAAGACCTGATCGTATTCAACCGGTGTGGCATCTTCAACCACTATTTTAACGATCGTGCCTTTGACCTCACTTTCGATTTCGTTAAACAACTTCATGGCTTCGATTATGCAGACCGTTGTACCGGCATCGACCTGATCACCCACTTTGATAAATGGAGCTTTATCTGGTCCGGGAGATCTGTAAAACGTACCAACCATGGGAGATTTGATTTCCAGATATTTTTTGTCATCTGCCGGACTGCCTTCTTTTGCAACCGGTGATGAAGATTCAGCAGGTCTGGATGCAGCATGGGCAACAGGTGCATGAATGACCTGAGGTACCGGACTGGCAATGGGTACGGTATGTACAATGCGTTCTTCCTGACTGGTTTTAATAGTCATTTCAAACTCGCCATCTTTGATTTTAAATACGGAAACTCCCGATTTTCCAACCAGTCGGATGAGTTCCTGGATTTCTTTAAAGTTCATTTTCCTATTGTTTAACGCGTTCAAGATACTCTTTTGTTCGGGTATCCACTTTCACAAACTCGCCTTCTTCGATGAAAATTGGCACTTTAATTTGTGCACCGGTTTCCAGAGTAGCCAACTTTTGAACATTCGTAGCGGTATTGCCCCTGACTCCCGGTTCGGTATACGTAATTTTCATGATCACGTGAGGTGGGAGGTCTGCTGTAAGCGGAATCTCTTTCTCAGCGTGATAAAGCACCTCAATTTCCATGCCTTCTTTCAGAAATTCGCCATTTTCTAAGAGATTTTCGGGAATGGCTTCCTGATCAAAGGTTTCAGAATTCATAAAATGGAATCCCGATTCATCTTTGTAAAGGTATTGCATTTTTCGTCTTTCTACTCGCACATCGTCTATGGTATGCCCAGCCGTAAATGTATTCTCTACCACCCGTCCACTGGTCATGCTTTTAAGCTTGGTGCGAACGAATGCATTGCCTTTGCCAGGTTTTACATGTTGGAATTCTACCACTACGTAAATATCGTTATTAAAGTTGATACAAAGTCCGTTGCGGATATCAGAAGTATTTGCCATAAGTTTTATCGTATTTTAAAAACAGGCGCAAAGATAAACCCGATTAGCACAAAAGGCTAAGCAGAGACCATCAATAATCGGGTAATAAAACTTAAATGCCTGAATTTCTACCTTTTATCTGGGTAAAAGATTGAATTCAACCCGCCTGTTAAGGTAACGCCCTGTTTCATTATCGTTGGGAGCAATGGGTTTACTTGGTCCAAATCCGACATAACTCAAGCGCGAAGCCGAAATACCAATGGAAATCAGGTATTCGTAGCAAATCTTTGCCCTTCTTTCTGATAAATCCAGGTTAAATCCCGCACTCCCCGAATTATCGGTATGTCCGGCAATGCTCAAATTGTAGTCGGGGTATTTCCTCATGATCTTGGCTACTTTGTCCAAAATTGAAAAGGATTCCGACCGCAAGGTTGCGCGTCCAAGGTCAAATTGCACAGCCCGCATGGCAAAATCCAAAGTTTCTATATCGGCTTTTTCAATAACAGGGCACCCTTTGTTGCTTGCCGGTCCCGGACTGTTGGGACAAGCATCTTGTTTGTCAGTAATCCCATCGCCATCGGTATCCGGGCAACCATTGTATTTCGCAGGTCCTGCCGCATAAGGACATTCATCATCGCTATCGGGAATGCCGTCTTTGTCGCTGTCTTTTGCGGCTACTTCAGGGCAACCACCATTGGATTTCAAGCCAGCTTTATCCGGACATTTATCTTCTTTATCTGAAATTCCATCGCCGTCAGAATCGGGGCACCCATTCAGTTCTTTCAATCCTGCCTTGTCCGGGCAATCATCCTTTCCATCGGGCACTCCATCGCCGTCTTTGTCGGCCTCCGGACAACCTTTTAATTCTTTGATTCCTTTTACATTCGGGCATTCGTCTTCGGTATCCGGGATTCCATCGCCGTCGGTATCCGGACAACCCATGAATTCTTCCGTTCCGGCCAATTCAGGACACTTATCTTTTGAATCTTCTATTCCGTCTTTATCGGTATCCGGACAACCGGCAAATTTGAGCAATCCGGCTACACCCGGACACAAATCCTCGTCGTCAGGGATTCCATCTCCATCAGTATCCGGCTTTTGAATAACAGCTTCTTCCTGAGGTTTTTTACTACCCAGAAAATACACAAAACCAAACTGATGCTGCAAATGACCTTCCCAATTGGCTACAGAAACCCGGTAATCCGATTGTACGTTGAGGTATACCTGAGGATGTACTTTAAACATCAATCCGATACCTAGCGGAACCTGAATGGCAAAGTCCCTGCCTTTTGGCAAAATAAAATTTACACCACCGACGGCATATGGATTGATCCAGTTGAAATTCTTTTTAAGATGGATTTGGGCCTGCGCACCTATGGTGTAAAACGGAGACTTCACTTGTGCATTTAGACTATCGCGGTAAACCCCGGCTCCGATCGGAAACATGACCGAAATTTGATTTGGGAAATTCCGGACATAAGCCAATTCAAATCCATTTTGATAATTGCGTATGGCTCCTGCGTTTTCATCGCGCAACGTGCCGAAATCATAAAAAGTCTTTCTTGCTGACAAACCTTGTTTGTAATCGAAATATTGTGCCTGCGTCCCTGAAATAAATCCAAGAAACATACAACATAAAATGATGGAAAAAGACTTCATATGATTAATATTTATTATGCAAATGTAAATGAAATTCTTTACAATAGGGTATAAAACAGGGTATTAGATCACGGGATTCCTCATTCAAAGATATTCAAAAAAACCCGTTGAAGTATTTTTGCGAACCTGATCCCAGTTAAAACAACGGCCATTCATGGCAATATAAATTCCTTCTTGAAGGGTTTGAAGAAATGCCAGGGCACTGCCCAAATTGAAAAAACCATCTGAGGAATTGCCGAAAGCATAAGGTATCATGGCACCTGTGAGTACAATCGTTTTGCCCGGCAATTGTGCATCGGCTAATGCTTTGGCGGTTAAACTCATGGTGTCGGTACCGTGGGTAATCAGGATCTTACTTGCAGGGGATTTACGACAATTGTGGATAATGATGTCGCGGTCGGCATCGGTCATATCCAGACTGTCGAGCATCATCAGGGTATTGATATCAATATCAAGCGTGCAGCGACCCCGTTCGAGCATTTGAGGCAAATGGGTGTCTTTAAAAAAGAGCTGACCGGTGACAAAATTGTATTCTTTGTCAAATGTTCCACCGGTAATGAAAATTTGAATGAATGATTTTTCTACAGCCATGTATTTGCAATTCGGCTTAAAAATAAGTCTTTAGAAATGGATTTGGGGATAAGGATTTTTGAAATCCGGGATCGATAAGAAAAATTATTTTTTCAACTGCTTACAGATTAAAAATAACAGAAATATATTTTTATATTATATTTAAATAGTATATGTAATATATTGATATATAATTTTATATAGATATTGTATTTTATTAATATTAATTCAGATCCTGGCTTTGGCATGTTTTTTGCTTCGGTATCACCGTGAACTATTTTCCATCCATAAAAAACATCCTATGAAACCTTGGTATTTATCCTGTCTGATGGCGATCGCAGTTATGGTCGGAAATCATGGAAAAACCTGGGCACAATGTGCACAGGGATTTGTGACCCTCACAGGATTTACTTCAAGTGGAGGTCAGGGTACTTATTCAGACCCAGCGACGGGCAATGTCGAAATCAATTTTTGTTTTACGCTTACTGATTTCTTTGAATCCAATACCAATTGGGTACATGGCGTTTTTGTAGCCTGGGATAATCTTCCACAGGGTGCCATCGTTTGTGAAGGCTTAACAGGCTCACAGGATGCACAACACGGAAGCAGGAAATGGAAATTCATCGATTCGATGAAGGCCGTCGAATTTGATCTTCCCGGACCTGGATTTTATGTGGATGAAGGGGATGGCAATCCAAGAAATAATTACGGTGACAACGGCATCGGGACTCCCAATGCTAAGTTTCCCGACCTGGAAGCGTTTTGCTTCAAAGTCAAAATAAATTGCGGAACAACGCCGCCGGTGGCATATGTACCTAAAGTAGTCGTCACAGGAGATGGTACTACCGGTGGATGGACCAATATTGCATGTATGGGCGATATGTTCAGAGCCACGGAAGGAGGACCCAATGGAAATGGGGCCATTGTAGTTTGTGGTGTTGTTTTGCCTGTAAAGCTGCTGGCTTTTAAAGGAGAAGCAAGACAGGAAGGCAATCTCATCGAATGGACCGCCAGTTCCGATAATTTATTTTCACATTTCGAACTCGAGAAGAGCAGCACCAATACATCTGCTTTCGCCTATTTGGATAAAATTGAGGTTCGCAAAGGTTCAACCGGCAGCTCCAATGAAATTTTCAATTACAGCTACCTCGATAAATTTGTAACACCCTTTAGTGCATACCGCTTAAAAATGCTGGAAAAAGACGGAACCTATAAATACTCGCAAGTCATCACCATTCGCAAGTCCGGAACCAACAACGATAAAATTAAGTTTTCTGTGTATCCCAATCCGGCCCAGGATCGCATTCTCGTAAAAAGTGAAACCGACCAGCGTTACGGCGAGATCATACTCAATTTTTACGATGTGTATGGCCGCAAAATCTTCTGCCAACAATTTTCATCGACGGCTTCCAGGCAGGAATTTTTCATTGAACTCTTTAATTTCAATAAGGGACTATATTTCATCGAGGTGATGAATGGAGATATCAAACTTGAAGGCTTGAGTTTTTTGAAACTGTGATTAGGAGCCTAAAGCTAAAAGCAGGAAGCTAAAAGCAACTAATAATAAATATAATCTAGTATAAACTAACAATTGTAAGTTTATTAAGTCATTTAAATATAATGCCTGATAACACTCAGAATTATAACATTTTATAAAAAAAATATTTAGCTTTCTGCTTTTTGCTTCGAGCTTAAAGCTCATTTCGATTTATCGTCGGCTCCATTCAAACCACCTTATCCGCACAATACGACGACGCAAAAGCATCCGGTTTTGCTTTGAAAATAAATCCCATGGACAAAATATAACCCATGGCTTCGCGTAAAGCAGTATTGGATTTAAATCCGGGATCGGTATTGATGTCGGCATGAACTTCCAGTGCTATCTGATATTTTTCGAGTAAATCACATAATAAATAAGCGACTTCAATAGATTTGGCGACCTCGGTGATCATCCGCTCTTTCAATCCCATGACCTGTCTGGAAGTGCTGTGGTGAATGAACATGAATCCGCCACGCCCTTCCCGGAGAAAAACGATGACGGTTGCAAAATCGACATGATCGCCACGGGTTTGGCTATCCGTACCAATACACAACTTAAGTCTGTATCCCGCTTCCCGCTCCCGGATTATGGTCTGTTCAACGGCCTCCAGAATGGGTATTTCAATCGAATCACCGTTTAAGCGTCTCCAGCTCATATATAATGTTTGCATAAATATATATAAAAAAATCAGTACGTAGCTGCTTAATTTTGAAACACTTGGATATAATTATTTCAAGGGTCGCCATTTTAATGCCAAGTAATAGAGAAATCCATGATTAATCGAGTGATTTGAATTAAGAAATTCCTAACAAATAATGAAATACCTTTGGAACTCAATTTCATAATTCCCGTTTTTGCCCGTTTATTTAAAAATTTTCGTACTGCTATGAAGTATACCTCCTTGCTCCTGTTCGCATTGTTTTGTTTTGCTTGCAAGAATCAACACAATCAGCAGGAGAGCAATTCAGGCAATCATCTGATCCATGAAACATCTGCATATCTGCTTCAGCATGCTCACAATCCGGTGGATTGGTATCCCTGGAATGACGAAGCTTTGCAGAAAGCCAAAACAGAAAAGAAACTGATCGTCGTAAGTATTGGTTATTCTTCGTGTCACTGGTGCCATGTAATGGAACGCGAATCGTTTTCAGACACTGCAGTGAGCCGGTTGATGAATACCAATTTTGTCAATATCAAAGTGGATCGCGAAGAAAGGCCCGATGTGGATAATATTTACATGACCGCATGCCAGATCATGAATCCGGATGGCGGCTGCGGTTGGCCATTGAATGCTGTAACACTTTCCGATGGCAGGCCTGTTTGGGTTGGTACTTACCTGACCCGCGACGAATGGATGAATTTACTGACACAGATCAACGATTTGTATCACGAAGATCAAAATGAATTGCAAAAAATCGCCAACCAACTTTCCAATAGATTGCAGGCGGACCACCGGTTTAAACTTTCAGACCAGGAATTGAGTTTTGAAGCTGCAGCATTGAAAACGGTTCAGGAAAAACTTTCGGTCGGACTTGATTATCAGGATGGCGGTAAAAAAGGAGATATCAAATTTCCACTTCCACCTTTGCTTCGGTATCAATTGGAATATGCACATTTTGCATCCGATAAAAATGCAGACAAATTTGCGGATCTCACATTGACCCGTTTAATGGCTGGAGGTATCAACGATCAACTTGCCGGAGGATTTGCACGCTATTCTACCGATGCGCAATGGAAAGTTCCGCACTTCGAAAAAATGTTATACGACAATGCACAACTGATCAGTCTGTATGCAGATGCCTATAAAAAATTTAAGAGTGAAGATTATAAAAATACTTTGATCAAAACCATCCAATTCGCAAAAACGGACTTTACCAATGGAGACGGTAAATATTTTTCTTCTTTTGATGCGGAAACCGAAGGCGAGGAGGGAAAATATTACGTCTGGTCAATCGATGAAATCAAAACAGTCCTGAATGACGAAAAATTGTTTGAACTTGCTAAGAAGGTTTACAATCTCAGTCCAGGTGGCAATTGGGAAAAAGGCAAAAATGTTTTGTTTCTCAGCAAGTCCTCAACTCTTCTTGCAAAAGAATTGAAACTGGATTCAAAAAAGTTGAATGCCGATCTGGAAAATATACGTATAAAATTATTAGGTGCCCGCAAACAGCGAACCGCTCCTAAACGAGATCAAAAAATTATTTGTTCGTGGAATGCGATGATGGCCATTGCGTTTGCAGATGCATACGCCGCCCTGGGAGAAGATCCATACAAACAGGATGCTATCAAAACAGGAAATTTTATTAAAAGCGAATTGTTGTCGGCCGAAGGAAAACTGTTCAGGACTCCAGGACAGGTAAAAAACATACAACATGGATTTTTGGATGATTATGCATATGTTATGCTGGCTATGATCCGCTTGTATGAAATCAGCTTCGACGAGAGCTGGTTGCAAACGGCTCAGCAGTTATGTGAGCAAACCTTAAAAACTTTTACCGATGAAGACGGTGTCTATTTTTATTACAATTCTTCAGAAGACAGCAAACTCATTGCTCGCAAAAAAGAAATGGTCGATCAGGTCATTTCATCATCCAATTCATTGATGGCTGATGTACTGCATAAATTGGGATTATACTTTTACAATCAGGAATACCTGAAAAGAAGTCAACACATGGTAAAAGGGGTTTTCGAAGGACCCGCACAAGCGGATCCCGTATTTTATGCAAACTGGCTTAGATTGTACATCCAATTTTGTAAACCACCTTATGAAGTTGCCGTTGTCGGACCGGATTTCAGCGGATTGCAGCAGCAATTGTTATCCAATTATCTCCCTCATGTAATTTTACTTGGCGGCGCCAATGAAGGTAGCCTCGAATTATTGAAAGAGAAATTACAGGAAGGATCGACCTACATTTATGTTTGCAGGAATAAGGTATGCAAATTGCCCGTGACTACTGTAAACGAGGCCTTAAAACTCATGAACTGATCTGGTGATTAAAAAATTATTTTTCAATATTTGGAGCTATGGCCTTGCCTGGATAAGATTGGTATTGGTTTTTGGTTCCTTGGCCTTTTTTGTTGGCATCGGACTGATCTTGCTCAAGTTGAAGTTGGCTGGTCAAAAATTTGCATTCAGAATGCGCACCGTTTGGTGCAAACTTGCGATCTGTCTGCTGGGGGTAAAGGTACATCGCACCGGAAACCTGGATCTTACTCCGGGCACGCTTTATGTAGGCAATCACCGTTCACTTGTAGATCCGCTGGTCTTGTTTGCTTATCTGACCAATGGGTACGTCGTTGGAAAAATAGAAGTGTCCAAATATCCGCTGGTCAATACCGGTGCAAGACAATCGGGAGTGGTCTATGTCGATCGCGACGATGCGAACAGTCGTAAGTCTGTCCGCGAAACCATTGAAGTACTGCTTCGCAAAAACAACTCGGTACTCGTATTTCCGGAAGGCACCATTTCGACCGACATCCAACCCAAACAATTCAGACAGGGATCTTTTCATGCTGCCGCTGCAGCACAAAAACCGATCGTCGTCTTTGCTTTGGAAATGGGAGACCCGGATCGCGATTTCTGGCACGGAGACGGCTTGTTTGATCTTTACTTTCAGGGTTTTTCCAAATGGAGAACCGATGTGTATTTGCATTTCTTTGATCCCATCCGGGGAGATTCCGGCGAACTGCTGGCGCAACAAGCAACCGATATGGTCTTGGTAAAATTGAAGGAGTTGCAGGGAAATTGGGGGTAGGCAGTAGGCAGTAGGCAGTAGGCAGTATGCAGTATGCAGTTGTTAGTTGTTAGATGTTAGTTGTTGGATGTTGGATGTTGGATGTTGGATGTTGGATTGATGCAACTAACGAACGTTAGGATTGAAAAATAGTGACTTTAAAGTTAAACCTTTTTCACGGAGTCGCATTCCCCTACAAGCCTAAATCCCGATAAAATTGGATAATATTTTAGTAAAGAAATAATTCTATATATTTTATCGGGACTAAAAGCCTAGATGCCTAAAAGCCTACATGCCTATATGCCTAAAAGCCTAGATGCCTAAAAGCCTACATGCCTACAAGCCTAAATCCCGATAAAATTGTATAATATTTTAGTAAAGAAATAATTCTATATATTTTATCGGGACTAAAAGCCTAAAAGCCTACATGCCTACATGCCTACATGCCTACATGCCTAAAAGCCTACATGCCTACATGCCTAAAAGCCAAACAGACTTCTTCACTGCCAACTGCCCACTGAGGACTGCCAACTTATTTCATCCTTCCTTAAATTCCAGCGAAACCGAATTCACACAATGCCTCACATTTTTTGGAGTAAAACGTTCACCTTTAAAAACATGTCCCAAATGTCCGCCACAGTGGTCACATAAAATTTCTGTACGGCGGCCGTCTGCATCGGTTACGTAGCGAATGGCACCAGGGATTTCATCGTCGAAACTGGGCCAGCCGCAACCGGAATCGAATTTAGATTCAGAGCGATAAAGCGGGGCTTCGCACTGGCGGCAGATGTATGTGCCGGGCTCATAGTGTTTATTGAATTTACCCGAATACGGCAATTCGGTTCCCTTGTAGAGGATGATTCGCTTTTCTTCTTCGCTCAGCAAATTGTATTGGTCGGGTGTTTTCACTTTTTGAGTTTGGTTTTGAATTTTTCCCGGAACTTTTTGATTTTAGGCGCAATCACGATCTGGCAATAGGGTGCAGTCCCATTTTCAGAGTAATAATTCTGGTGGTAATCTTCGGCTTCATAGAATTTCGTAAAAGGGCTTATTTCTGTAACGATAGGATCATCCCAAAGCGCAGGGGCGACCTGGGCTTTCGACTTTTCTGCAAGTTCTTTTTGTCTGGAGTTGTGGTAAAAAATCACAGAACGATATTGAGTACCCGCATCTGCACCTTGTCTGTTTAATGTGGTAGGATCGTGGGTCGTCCAAAAAACTTCGAGGATCTCTTCAAAAGAGATGATTTTAGGATTAAAATGGATCTGACAAACTTCGGCATGTCCGGTGGTGCCTGTACAAATGGCCCGGTACGAGGGATTTTCCACATTTCCACCGGAATATCCCGAGACCACTTTTTCAACTCCTTTCAATTCCTGAAAAACGGCTTCTACACACCAGAAGCAGCCGGCACCCAGAGTGGCTGTTTCCTGTATCTGTTGGTCATCATTCTCAATAGTCTGATCGGTATCATTTTGAATCATGGGCTCTGTATTTACGTTGGGTCTGGTTTCGGGTGGTTGACAATTGCTCAGCCACAAGAGGCTTAGAAAAATAAGTTTCATAAATTGTATATGAGAATGAAACAGTATATTTTAGCCAATGTTCGAAATGGCTGTGGATTTATGATAAAATTGGGAAATTTCAAGTTTAGTTTTCTGTTGGTTTTGACTCTTTTAAATTGTCCGGACGCATTGATTGCTGATCCGTTTGATTCCGTTTTTAAGATCCCCCATCCCGACAGAATCAGAATGCTAGACCACACGTATCATATCTTTTTTAAAGATAAGGCGGAATCTGAGCGTCTTTCCGGGTTGGAAAAATTGATGTTAAGAGCAAAGGAACTTGATGATGATGCGTCGTTGATATTGCTGGATGCCCACCTGACAGCAAGAGTGTTGGCCCAGGACTCTGCAAACCAAGCGAAGTACTTGAGACGATTGAGAGATCTGGTCATCCGCTCTCATGCGATGAACCATGTTGTTTTGGAGATTCACCTGCTCACGATTTTGGCTGACAACAATAGAGAAGCAGGCCGGTCTGGTTCGGCTTTCACCTATTTCTTTAGATTAAATGAATTGATAAAACAAATACCTGACAATTTATTGCCAAGGGGAAGAAATGGAATGGTTTATGATCTTGCCCGTTCACTTTATACGATTGGCGATGATCAGAGAGCAAGGAATTTTATGGAATCAAACACATTGTTGAACGAACAAACGCATAGTTCTATGATGCTTTGTGATTTACTTTCTCAGGTGTGTTGGAGAACGGATGATTATGCTTGCTCAAGAACGTATATTTTAAAAGGAATGAAGATCTATGAGTTATCGGATACTAATAATTGGTTCTTTAATGGATGGAGGGGAATCTTTTGGGGCAATTGGGCCAAAATATTATGGAGTGAAAAGAAATATCAAATGGCAATCCCGGAACTTCGTGCTGCAATTGAAGTCGTTCGGGAAGCAAATCTTCAGGACAATGTGAGCACTTTTGGTTTGATCCTGACCGATTGCTATGTACGCACAAATCAAATAGAATTGGCGAATGCCCTTTTGCAGAAAATTAAAAATGATATCCTGCAGAAAGGTACGACCCGCGATAAAATAGATTTATATAA
Source organism: Saprospiraceae bacterium (assembly GCA_016716185.1). NCBI lineage: Bacteria > Pseudomonadati > Bacteroidota > Saprospiria > Saprospirales > Saprospiraceae > Saprospiraceae bacterium. Next base: position 1,024,651 of record JADJWV010000002.1, read on the forward strand.
ATTGTTATTGACCGTTAAAAATTCTTCCACAACGGTTCAGCAATCGCTGTTGTGGATGGATTCCTTGGACCATCAAAAAACACTCTTGTTCAACGAAATTCAATTGAATCAGCAGGCCCGGAAAGAATTTGAACAAGAATTAACAGATTATATGCTGAGTGAAAAATCCATGTCCGATAAAATCAGAAATCAAATCCTATTGAGAAATTCCTTATTAACAATCGTATGTGTGTTGTTTGTTGTTGGAAGTTCTCTGGTCTTTGTGAAACACCAGCAAGTCCGAAAAGAAAAGGTTAGAGCAGAGGCCATACGCATCCAAGGCGAAATGGAATTGCAAAGTGCCCGGCAAGAACTTGACAAATTTAAAGCCATGTTGATCCAAAGAAATCGCGAGTTGGAACAGGCTCTTTTGCATCAAACCAACGAGTCAGACCATTCGATTTTAGAGTCCATGAAAAATACGACGATCCTTACAGAAGATGGTTGGAATAGTTTTAAAGGGATCTTTGACAAAGTATACGTAGGTTATCGAAAACGGCTGAAGGATCAAATTCCCGTATTGACTCCGGCTGAAGAACGGTATCTTTCCCTGGTCAAGCTCGAACTTAACGTAAAAGAAATAGCCGCAACCCTGGGTGTAGGCACTGGAGCCATCAGGACTTTGAAAAGCAGATTGATTCAGAAGATTAAATTGCCTGACGGAATTGACATTGAAAAATTTCTGCAAACTTTCTGATTGGGTCCTTTACTCAAAATATATTTTTCCGGTAACAATTGATTTTTCGGTTTGGATGATGAGTAAAAACAACCCTCTGCCATAATCTGATTTCTTAAAAATCAATTCCTGATTTTCTGATGATTTCCCTTTATGCAACATTCTTCCAAAAGGATCCTGAATGCTCCATAGGCAGTTTCCGATTTTTTCACCGACTTTTACCTGAACAAATTCAATGGAAGGGTTTGGAAAAATTTTCAGATCAGCCAGTTGTTCGCGTTCATCTTGAACGTCTACCGTTACAGATCGCTTAAAGAATTCCCAGAACAATTCAGCTTCAACAGGAGGATTTGACAAGTTCGATAAATAATTGCTTCCGTTGAAATATTCATGTTCCAAACCATGGTATATACTCCACCGAAAAAATGCGGGAGCCTCGCCCGGAAGAGTTTTTGTAAATGTGTAGTGAATTGCATATTCTGCAGAATCTTTGGAATATTGGTTGGTTAATCCCATGCTGCCGAGATGATTTTTTAAATTGTTTGCATTGTACAAAAGGGCAGAATCGTTAAAAGGACAAGGCCGACCCAAGCGGTCGATGAAATTATGATCATGAGTACCTCTGATGGCCCACGTTGGAACTTTTGGATTCATCGGGAAGGAGTCCCGGTCATCTAGATTTCCACTTCCACATCCTATCGCAGCAAATACTCCGGGCATATCGATACTCAATTTGGGAACCATGGTCCCGCCGGAGGAAAATCCTGTTGCAAAAACTTTTTTTAAATTTATGGGAAGGGTCGTTGCAATCGTATCAATCATCTTATAAAAAAATGGGAGATCGCTGCGCAAAGTATCACCTGGACATAAGACCGATGCGGTATTGCCATGGCTCCATTTGGTAACAGTGCCTTCGGTGGTGCAATACACCAGCGCCGTAGGAAACACCACGATAAATTTTTCCTTTTCCGCAATTTCTTTCCATTGAGAATGGTTGTAGAAAAGCAGGCCATCTTGATTGGTTCCATGTAGCATAAAAACCAAAGGATAGCCTCCGACCGGAATGCCGCCTGAGGGTTTGAATACTATGAACTCTCGTATTTCGCCGGCAACGGTCATCGTTACATCTATTCGCTGCTGACCATTTACTGAATTGCTGAAAATTATGCTTGATATAAGGAGGCAAAACAGGACGATGCATTTCTTAATCTGGAAGTAGTTAATAATTAAATCTTGGAAATTGAATAAATGATTCATTGTGTACTTCTGGGTTAAATTTTTGTAATTATTATTTCATAATTGAAGATAGAAATGGTCGACTTTCATGCATTGGGATGAAGTGGTCATGTTAAGGATGCGGAAATCACTTTGGTAACATTTGAATTTTTTGAGCAAACCGTCCATATTCAGTTAGAATAACGAGTATGCATATGCCCTGAAGGCTCTCTGTATGCTCTATTATTAATTCTTTCGTTTGGTGAGCTTCGCCGAATGTCAATGTTTTGCCAAATGCATCCTTCAACGTCCAATTTAAATGTGAAGCGCTTTTGTTCAATCTTATATGTAAGGGGCCTTTTAGCGGATTTGGGAAAACATCAAACGAAAAAGACGTCTTTGATGGAGCTATCGGATTTGCATCAACGAGTACTGAATTTTTAAAGAATTCCCAGAATATTTTTGCAGCCTCAAAAGGATAATTATTTCCATTTGGATATACATGGTACATTCCTTTGGCGATGGTGAACCTGTAAAGCTGGCTATTTTCACCCGGTTGATCTTGCGAAAAGTCGTATGTTTTTGTAATGGCAGTTTCCGTTTTCTTAAAATCCTGCGTGAGTCCCTGGCAACCCAGCATTCTGTTGATGTGGTTTTTCAGATAAATGATTGAAGAGTCCTCGCCATAAGGGATGCTGGTGAATGGATCTTTGATAATTTTTTCATCAAGAGTTCCTTCCATCATCCAGACCGGAATCCGCTTCAGAGGAGTTGTAGAATCTCCTCTTGCCAGAAATGCTCCGGAACCGGCACAAGCAGCAAACACGTCTCCGGCATCAATAGCTAATTTGTGAATCATTTGACTTCCGTTTGAGAATCCCGAAGCAAAAATCATGGAGCTGTTGACAGAAATTGAATCCGAAATGATTTGGATTAATTTTTTAAGAAAATTTATATCGTTTACATAATCCTGAGGAACACCGGAACAAGGATGATCCGTCACCCCTGCACATACCCATCGTCTGTTGTTTTCTTCCATCCCGTCATCTGTATAACACCATTCCAATGCAGTTGGGAATACGGTTATGAAATTCTCGGATTCCCCTAATTCCTTCCAACCCGAGTTTTCATAAAATTCCTGACCATTCTGAGCAGTGCCATGCAACATGAATACCAAAGGATATCCGCCTGTTGGCGCAACCTGAGATGGAATAGAAATTATGGCTTCTCTGAAATGGCCTTCCATTGGAAACCGGACATCAATCCGTTTTTGCCCGTTGGATGAAAGGCTGAGTGTCACAAAAAGAAGTAAGAGATGTATTTTCATTTGGACAGATTGTAGTTCTAACGGGAGTAATTGCAAAATTGAATTTTCTGACTTGCGATTTCAAGTCCGGAATGAATTTGTAAAATGTATATGCCGGAAAGTCCTTTTGTAGAATTGAGCTGAAAATGATCTGTAGGACTCAACACACCTGTGTCAATCTGCCGGCCCAATGCATCCATCAATTTCCAGCTCGCATTCGAAGCGAATTTGTTGAGATGGACCTGTACAATTCCTTCAGATGGATTTGGATAAGCATTAATGGAAAGTGATGCGTTTGTTTTTTCCGTGTGCTTCGTTCCAACGCTTACAGATCCTTTAAAAAATTCCCAAAACTTTCTGGGCCCATTAAAAAAATAATTGCTGCCATTCGGAAATTCATGCGTCATCCCTTTAGCCAAAGTAAATAGGTAAGGAGCAGCTATTTCTCCCGGACTACTCGTTAAAAATTGATAAGTGTGTAGGCTATCTGTTTCCTTTTTGATAAAGGAACCATCAAGTCCCTGACTACCCAATGTTCTGCGCAATGGACCCTTTAGATATCCTAAAATTGAATCTCCGCCGAATGGCAATTCAGTATATGGAGGAACAATAAACCGATCATCCAGACTGCCTACCATCGTCCACAGTGGGATCCTTTTTACCGGGCGTGCTGAATCGGATTGCGCCAAAACAGAACTTGCGCCCGCAACTGCAGAAAACACATCACCGGCATCAACCGCCAATTTGTGGATCATCGAACAACCGTTTGAGAATCCGCAGGCAAAGATCATGGACCGGTTGACCGGCAAACTATCTGCGATCAGCTTTGCCAGCAGTTTTAAAAATTTAACATCATCTACATAATTTTGTGGAGCACCTGAGCAAGGATAATCAGTGACATTTCCATTGATCCAACGGGTATTGTGCTTTTCAATACCATCTTCAACAAAACACCAGCTCAGAGAAGAAGGAAATACCGTTATAAAATTTTCTTCTTCGCCCAATTCCTTCCAACCGGAAATATTGTAAAATTTTTCACCATCCCCGCTGGTACCATGCAACATATATACGATTGGATAACCTCCGGGTGGAGGGGGGGTGCTGGGTTGAACGATGATGCTTTCGCGCATATGGCCATCCAATGGGAAGCGGACATCATAACGTCGCTGACTGTTTAATGTGAATACGGTCAGAAAAGTAAAACCGATTGTAAAAATTCTTTTCATGTAGTTGTGATTTGATGGAACAAATTTAGAAAGCAAGGCATAGAATGGATTCACCCTTAGGGGTGATTTTGACGGAGTCTTGCAATATCACCCTTAAGGGTTACTGGTAACACCAGTCTGCATCCTATCTTTGAAATCAAATAACGGAAACCTTTGTTGGCGCGGTATCTCATTTTTAGTTGGTTTATTCTTGGGTGCACATCGCTCCATACAATTTATGCACAGGATACCATTCAACCTACCGACCGCGAGCAATTGAAAACTTCAGCGATGCGCTGGATAAAGTCTGATCCGGACAGGGCCATTTCGGTTTTTGAAAATTGGGCACGTCGTTACCACTTGTTTTCACAATCGGGAATGGAAGATTTATGCCATGTGTTTCAGGCTCAGGCGTACATCGACATCGGGCGTCCGGAAGATGCCAGTCAACTTTTGAACAAACTGATTCTGCAAGCAGAGCCTTTTTCCAAAGCAATGGCTTATAAGACTCTGGCAAATATTGATTTCAGAAATGGAAGATTTTTCAGCTCTACTGTCAAAATAAGATCTGCTATGGAGCTGGCCAAAGCACAGCAGGAAGAAGAATTGATCGCTGAATTGCAGGAAGATTTAGCCCTGGTTTTTGATAAAATCAGCAAACCGGATAAAGCCATACAGTTTTATAGTCGTTCCTTGCAACTTTTTACGAAGCTCGACAAAAGACCGGCCATGCAAAAAAATGCATTGGCTCTGGGTAGAATTTATTTGAATCTGGAAAAATTGGATTCAGCACACTACTTCATCCAGCAGAGTCTTGATCTGGCCAATCAGGAAAATTTAAAAACTGAACTTTTTGAGTCAAAGATCGAATTGGGCAATTATTATTTTCTTAAAAATGAGTTTGCGAAACTGGAAAATTTAGTACGCGATTTCGAAACGGCAGAACACCGTCCTGTCGATCATTTTTTAAAAGTAAAGTTTTATGTTCTCAAGGGAAAACATGCAATGGCTGTAAACTCAGAAGATCAAGCATTGCAGGAATTTAATAAGGCCGAAGCGCTGTCGCACCAGGGTTTTACCCCATTTATCGATTATTACATCAAATCCAATTTGGCAGACGCCTATTATCGCAAAGGAAATATAGCCAAAGCTTATGAGCTGGTGAAATACCTCAATCACAACAGCACGAGTTACTCCAGTAAAGAAAATCAAAAACTGGCGGAGTCGATTGTTCAAAGTTCTGAAGTGAATATTCGGGATCGGGAGATCGACTATTTAAAAATTGTGAACCAGTTGAATGAAGAAAAGTTGAAGCGCGAATTGTTGATGCAGGAAAATTTGAGGAGAGAAAATGAATTAAAGGATTTAAGCTTACAGCAGGAGCAGTTATTAATGAATGCTTCTCAACGGGAAAAAGCCTTGCAATCCGAACAACTGGAAAAAGAGAAGGCACTCAATCAGTCCTTGTTGCGAGAAAACGAATGGAGGCAAGCTACAATTCGCGATGAACGCCAGTTTCAAACCTTTTTATGGCTGGGAATCGTTTTACTTTTGATTTTAGCTCTGGTGATCTTTTATTTATTCAGGAAGCAACAGGAAAAAAATGAAATTATCACCAAGCAGTCAAAAGATCTTGAATTTGTGAATAAGGAAGTGCATCATCGCGTTAAAAATAATTTGCAGGTCATATCCAGTTTACTGGATTTGCAATCGCAGTATACGCAGGATAAAGCCTATGAAGGTTTATTAAGGGAGAGCAAACACCGGGTGCAATCCATGGCATTTATCCATCAAAACTTATACGAATCAACCGGAATGAATATGGTGGATATGCCGAATTATATTCAAAATTTGATCGGGCATTTGGTGACAGCCTATCAAAAGGATGATGAACATGTGGTCGTTGATGTCCAGGTTGATCCCATCCATTTGCATATGGATACGGTCGTTTCTATTGGAATGATCATCAATGAATTGGTTACCAATTCGATGAAATATGCATTTGTAAACCGACCGGATGGAAGGGTGAAAGTGAGTTTACAGTCCGTTGGTGAAATGTTTCGATTGGTTGTCGAAGATAATGGTGTGGGTCTGCCGGAACCAGTTCATTTGGCATCCTCGACAAGTTTTGGTTATAAGATGATTCGTGCATTTGTGCAAAAACTGAAAGGAAACATTTCGATTAACCGCGAACAGGGTACGCATGTTAGCATAGAATTTAAGAAACGCTGAATACAATGGAAGAACTCAATTATAAAGTTCGCGTGCTGATTGTGGAAGACGAACCACTCATTGCTGAAAATATCGCGATGTATTTAAATAATCATGATTACGAAGTGGCGGGAATCGCTTATGACTATGAAGATGGGATCATGAAACTGGAAAATGACAAGCCCGATATTGTCTTGCTCGATATCAATCTGGATGGTGAGTTGGACGGGATTGATTTGGGCAAATACATACATGAAAAAATAATGATCCCATTTGTTTTTTTAAGTTCTTATTCGGACAAAAGCACCCTGGAAAGAGCCAAGCAGGTTCAGCCTTCAGGATACCTGGTGAAACCCTTTCACGAGAAGTCGCTGTTGACGACACTGGAAATATCATTGAATAATTTTGCGCTTCATTCAAATCCCATGTTGGAGGAGTTGAACATGCAGAAAATTAATGCGGGACTTGCCGATCCTTTATCGCAGCGCGAATTCGAGGTTCTGCAGCTGATTTATGCCGGGAAAACCAACCAACAAATAGCCAGGGATTTATTTATTTCCTTAAATACCCTCAAAAGACATATTAATAATTCTTATATGCGTTTAGAGGTGAGTTTCAGGACTTCAGCTATAAAAAAGTTGAGAGAATTGATGCGAGCAAAATAAATAAGTCAAATGCATAATGGATGATGGATGATGGATGAAGGATGATGGATAATGCATAATGATTATGCCTTAAGCCTTGTAGCTAAGAAACTGGATTCCATTGCATGAATTGGGATAATAGAGGGTATGGAATGGATGTTGCATAGTAAGTTAATTTTTCGACGGATACAATAGACTTCTGACTTGAGTCTTACGCCTCCGGCCTTTAATTGATGGGGCAAAGATTAAAGAGTAAAGTAAAGAGAATGGAGCATAATAATGATTTTATCAAATTATAATACTCCTCCTGTAATTTTCTGCAAGTTCCCCGGCTGAACGGCTTGAATATTTCGAATTTCAAATTGATCAATTCAGACGGACAGGAGCGGGACCTAAGTTGTATTTAGTTCCACGCGAATGCCGGGAACTAACAAATGGACTTATGAACTTTCATAATCATCGAAACATCATAAAGTCTAATTACCAGGGAAATCATCGATACTAACAAACGTTAACTTCACAACGAAGAACTAACAGCCAACATCTAGCCAAATCGAAAAGGTAAAAACTTATTCACTTCTTGTTGATATTTTTTATAGGCTGGATATTTTTGAACGCTGATTTCTTCGCTGAATTGAGCACTGCCCTGAAACAAAAGAATCAGCAACAGACTACCACAGATACTCCAGTTGATCCAGGATCCTCCGGCGCTGACACTGAACAGATAAAAACAAACCCAGATGCACTGCTCGGCAAAATAATTGGGATGCCTGCAGTATTTCCATAATCCCTTATCCAGAAATCCTTTGGTTTCCTCGGCTGAAAGAGTTTCACCACTTTTTATTTTTCGCCATTTCTTGCTTTGGAATTTCCATTGTTGTATATCCGCTATGGTTTCCATGAGTATAAATCCGAGCATGGTTGCGCTGATCCCATAATCATAGATCGAGAATGGTTGATCTTTATATTGCATAGTAAACAGAATAGGGGTAGTAAAAGAAAAGATGAGTAGATTTTGGTAGATGGAAATAAATCCTAAATTAAAAAGGCTCCATTTCCATCCCGGTTGAAATTCAGGTCTCTGCCGTAATACTTTCCAGCGATAATCCTCCTCGCCCTGCCAGAATTTCCAGGAATAAGCTCCTTTCAGTGAAAAATTGTAACTCAGTCGAAGACCCCATAGGGTAACCAAAATGCTCATGTAGACCAGTCTGGCCTGAAAATCGCCATGATAGGCAACGATCCATACATAAAGTATGGGCAGGATGCTCCAAAGTTTGTCCACTTGGCTGTAATTTTTCGTGAGCTCGGAGATCAGGAAGCATAAAAAGGAAACTGACAAACAAATTGTGATTAATTTCTGGATCACTATCGCCTGATCAGAATTCAGATTTATACCTTTTATTAATGCCATAATCAGTAAAATCCCAACACTTAAAATGAGTAACAGAGAGGTATTTATCAAATTCATAAGGATAGTATATCTATAATTAATACTTAATATTATAAATAATTAAAATATATAAATTAAATAATATCAATATATAATTAAAATAAATTGAACTGTAACGCTTTTGTAACGCTCTAAATTAGTCTAATTTCAAGAATCACAGTTCATTTGCTTTATCAATATGCTTGACAACTAAATCTTTATTTTTAAAAATTGCACATATGCTTAAGAAATTTCAAAAATTCTGTTTCTTATTTTGGTTTTGTTTCCTTTGTATAAGACTGAACGGACAGGTCGCGAATGCTCATTATTTCGTAAAACTGGACCATATCACCAGCTACCAAGGGAATTTGTCTTGCGGTTGCCGGGAACCTTTCGATGACACCGAAGAATATACAGCCATTGTGAAAGTAAATACAGACACTGATCCAGCTTATTCTTCCAGCGGCTGCCAACAATGCAATTATAACGGAGACTGTACCTACGGAGCAGGCGTTCAAATTTTAGAAAAGACTGATGATGCGAAAAGCTTTTCTGCTTTGTTTCACGCCTGGGAAGATGATGGCGGCGATCGTTGTACTTATGAAAACCTCTATGAATTTTTGCAATGTCCGACCATTTTTAGTTGTCCGTGTGAGGTTGATTTTGAGACCGATCCGTATGACTTCAGAATGAATTCATGGCCAAGTAATGGCACTTATACCACCACGCAAACATGGGGTGATCATCAATATTTATGCACAGAAATTAACCATGAGTTTGCTCTGAAATACACCTGGAAATATGCTGCGGGGTCCAACGTAACTGAATTGGATTGCTTTGCCTCTACTTTTGAATATTCTGGAGGGAATCTCGCTTCATGGTGTTTTTACCTTTATGCAGAAACGACTTACGAATTTCTGAATATTTCAGAAGGTGGCCCGGATCAAGAGGATACTTACATGCGAATCTATGGAATCAATGGTTATTCTATCGTTAATTCAAATAATAATGCCAGTGGATCTGAATTGTATTCTAAAATAGTTTACAAGCCGACAGTAAGTGGATATTATTTTCTGGAATTGTCGCATAACGTTCGCCTTCCACTCCTAAAAAATGGAGATTTGTACATCACGATATCTAATCCGATAAATAATGATTGCATTAATGCAATGAATTTATCAACAGGCGTATCTCAAAGTTATTCAACTCTCTGTGCCAGTCAAAGTGCACCAGCTCAGTCTTGCGGGGGCAACAATGAGCACAAGGATGTGTGGTTCAAATACAAACCGAATGCATCTGGTTCCATTGTTGTAGGCAATTGCGCTTTAACGAATTACGATTCGCGTATTTCTATTTATTCAGGATCGTGCGGCAGTTTAACACCTGCTGCTCCTGTTTATTGCAATGACAATGGTTGCGGTATTTCTTCGAGTATAAGCATTCCGGTTTGTAAAAATCAAACCTATTATATCAGCGTAGGAGGAACCAACGGTGCCTTTGGTTCTGGCAAAATATTACTTACGTTTACTCCCAGCAACACAGGACCGGGTATTTCCTGCCCTTCCAACACTACTTTGAACTCTGCAACAGATGTTTGTGGTGCTATACACAATTATTCGACACCCAATGGAACGGATAATTGTCCGGGTGCAAACACCATGAGAACTGCGGGCTTAGCCTCCGGAAGCACTTTTCCTGTAGGCACAACCACCAACACATACAAAGTAACCGATGCCGACGGCGCCACGGCGACTTGTAGTTTTACCGTAACGGTTCTGGATGTAACGGCACCGACCATCCAGTGTCCGCCATATATGCAAATAACTTCCTGCGAACCCTTGGAAGTGAATTATCCTTTTCCGGTGGCATCTGATAATTGTTTAGGTTTGGGATATGGCATCGAACAAATCAACGGAATTCCCTCTGGGAACACCTTTCCATTTGGAACCACCGTCAATACGTTCAGAGCTATTGATGCGGCTGGCAATGTTTCGTCCAACTGCTCTTTTTTGGTCGAAGTGACAGAATCCGGACCCCCTTCCATCAGTTGTCCGGAAGACTTTACAGTACAAGCGAATTCACCTTTTTCTAATTGCAAAGCCATCGAGGTAGGCTATGCCATCACCGCCAGTTCAGAAGGCTGTAGTGCAGATGTTGTGCAATTGGAAGGATTACCCAATGGCAGCGATTTACCTTTCTTTCCACCCACCACCAATGTATATCAAATTACCGATTCAGAAGGCAACACGGCCACCTGTGGATTCACCATCACCGTCGTTGATTTAACCAAACCCATCATCAGTTGTCCGTCGAATATCAATGTAAATGCTTCCGGAAGTTGTGATGCAACCGTCACGTACAGCACACCGGTAGCAAGTGACAATTGTTTTGGTCCAAGCTATCCGATGTTAACAAGGACTTCCGGTCCAGCCAGTGGTTCCGTTTTCCCGTTGGGAAATACGATGATCATTTATCAAGCGACCGACTTTTCCGGAAATAGTAAAACATGTTCTTTTACAGTGACGGTCAATGATGGAACGGGTCCTGAAATAGATTGTCCCGATGATCTTGAATTTATTTCATTACCGGGTGTATGTGGCCATGATGTGGAATACGATGAACCCGGATATTCTGATAATTGCAGTGGAGCCATTTTGGAACAAACAGCGGGCCTGGTATCCGGCGCCTTTTTTCCTGTCGGAAATACGACCGTAACATTTAGGGTTACCGACGAATCCGGTTTAACTAACACTTGTTCGTTTTTAGTGTCGATCACAGATGAGGAAAGTCCAGCGGTAGCTTGTCCTGAACATGTCATCAAGTATGCGAATGGTTCCTGCTCAGGAACTGTTGGAACACACCTGTTGGCAGCAAAACAAGACAACTGTACTTCGGCAGGATCCATCGCCGAGTCTCAAAGCAATTCGGGTGATGGCAACTTATCGGGACACAATGATTTTGAAACAGTAACCATTACGGCGACAGACGGTTCGGGAAATACCAGCACGTGTAGTTTTACGGTCACTTTAAAAGATACCACCCGTCCGCTCATCAGTTGTCCGCCTAATGTGACCCTCGCTGCAGATGCCAATTGTAAGGCTACGATCGGAAATTACAATTTGAATAGCAAATCAGACAATTGTACAGTTACTGCTTCGATCAGTGTTGTACAAACATTTTCAGGTGATGGAAAACTGTCAGGACACAATGATGTAGAAACGGTTTATTTAACCGCAACGGATATGGCGGGCAATTCGAATGACTGTGCATTCACCGTAACTTTGAAAGACATTACTCCGCTGAGTCTGACCTGTCCGCCGGATATAACATTTGAAACGGGTTCGGGTTCTTGCGGACCGGTCCCAAAAATTGAAGTCCCATTGGGTAGTCCAGTAGCATCCGATAATTGTTTTATTCCTGTAGTAAGCAATACTGCCCCAGCAAATTACAATTTAGGCAATACCACGGTCAAGTGGACGGCTACTGATGGTTTGGGTAATTCAAGTACATGCAATCAAAAAGTAACAGTTAAGGTAGGAGATTGCGGTGTTCCTGTTCAGGTTTTACACAAGGATACCACAGACCAGTCAGCGAAGATACAATGGAATGCAGGTGTACCTTGCGTAACCGGGTATCAGTTGCGTTTGCGTTATGAATTGTCTGCCGGTGTTTGGTCTGGATGGACAAGTTGGGCCAACGCGAGTGGTCCCGGTAAAGAACATGCTTTTACGGGGTTGAGTGCGTCAACATTTTATCAATATCAGATCCGTTCAAAATGTGGACCGAATGCCAATTCATCCAACATCAATGGTTGGTTTCATACCAAAGCAGGAGGAGGCTCCATTCAAAGCAAAACAAATTTCTTTTTTGGTATGCAAAACCACGAACTTTTCGGAGAGACGGCAAAGAAAAACAGTTCCGATCAGAGTTACATATCGATTGTGCCGAATCCCGCAAAAGAGACAGTCATGTTTGATTTCATAGGTTTTGAAGGCAGTCAAAAAACGCTGCAACTAATAGATTTTTCAGGTAAAGTTTTATTCACCAAAGTGCTTTCAGCTGAGGAGAATAATTACCTATTGGATCTTGGTGAATTAAATTTCAGATCTGGTTTGTATTTGGTAAAAGTACAGCAAGGATTGATCCACAGTTTCGGGAAATTGATTGTGGTAGAATAGCATGTGTAGTCAGGGGAGCCAATGTGCTCTTCAAAACTGCCGGGATTCAAGAATAACAAAACCAGAATGGCTGAAAAAATGCAGCGAAGGTGCTTCATGATTTAGCTCAGCAAATAATTCTTAAAATGATGGAATTTTCGAAGAAATGATCCTACCTAAAAGGTAAGTGTTAACTTTCGATTTCCAAGGTTCCAATCTAACAAATAGTCTACCAAAAATCTTGAAAAACCCCTTAAATTAAAAAAGACCATAATACATATTTATTTGTATTACAGTCTTTTATTTCTTTCAGCAATTTTTCACACCCACACCCACACTCCCGCCTGACTGACGCCAGTCGGGCAGGCATGCCGAATTGTGGCGGAGGCAGGACTCGAACCTGCGGCCTTTGGGTTATGAGCCCAACGAGCTACCAACTGCTCCACTCCGCGATTTGGAACTGCAAAGATATGATATTTTATAAAGATTCAAGAAATTAATAATGATTAGGCGGCCGTTTATATATCTAAGAAATATGGATAAGAAGAAAATTTTAATTTACTTATTTAGATCACATTTAATTAAATTAAAATAAATGAAATATATATATTATTGTAATATAACATTTTATTGAAAAAATATGAAAAATTGATTTGACAATTATTTATTTCCTAAGCAATCCACATCTAAAAAATTTCAAACTGTCAGGAAATGCTCATCAGTTAATTAATATTCATCATTTAGGTTATTACTTATTCTCTTCCAACAATGCCTCCAACTCCTCCTTCACATTTCCACTCGGGCGCTGTGGATTATTATTGGCAATCAATCCATTTTTATCGATGATAAAATATTTGGGTATGCCACTTACATTGTAAAGTTTCGAAAATTCAGCCTCAGAACCTCCTTTGGAATTTACATGGATTCCTTTTATGTCCTTGTCCTTGATGATTTTTTTCCAGGATTCCAAATTTTCATCAATGGACACATTTAAAAATACGATGTCTTTACCATGTAATGCTTCTTCTAATTTTTTTGCAAAGGGAATTTCCCGGACGCACGGTCCGCACCAGCTTGCCCAGATATCCATATAAACAACCTTCCCCTTGAAATCGCTTAAGGATACTTTTTGGCCATTTAGATCTACGAGACTGAATTGCGGAGCAGGCTGACCAACTGCCAATCGTTCAGCATTTCGGTAGGCTTTTTCCAGCATCTCCTGATGGGGCTTTTCTTTTGAACTGCTTAAATACTTTTCATAAATGGTTTTACCATTCTTTACGTCCGATTGGCGTGCGAGTAAAAGATACGCCCAATCCGCAAGAAGGTGTTCCCTGATGTTGCCCTTCAAATGCTTGTCTATATAATTTTCTTTCAATTGCACCATGGATTGACTGCTATCTTTTTTGTAAAAGTTGAAAACTTCGCGATCAACGTAATATCGAACAAATAGTAAATAAGCATTTGCCGGAAATGCATTAGGATTATTGAGTTGCGCTTCTTTAAGAAAATCAAAATAATGTGGACTTACGGATGCGGGCTCTTTTTGTCCGTTGAAATACGCAAAGTAATCAGGATAATTCAACTTTGATATGTAATGGTCGTATAATAATTCTGCTTCCTCCAATTCCCTGAATCTTTTTAGAGCCGGATCGCTTTTAGACGTGTTTGAAAAGTGGGTTGAATAAAATTTTAATTTGGATTGGTAAACAGAATCCTGGTATTGAAGAAAAAGATTTTCAGCTAATTTAAAATGCGATGGTGGTCCGGCAGGAAATTCAAGCAATTTTTGAGCGAGGTAATTGTTGACCCTTGCAGCTTTTCCTGAATGTTTAATAGTCTGGTCAAGCATTTGAGCATCGAGCTCAATTTTTAAACTGTCACCGGGCTGGAGGAATAATGGACTGTATTCATCTCCGTGAAGAAAATCGGCATATCCGGGTTGATTCCACATAAAACGCATGATGAATTCACCATCTTTATTTAAAATGGCTGTATCTGCATAGGTCCGTTCATATGCAATTTGTTCTTTATAGCAGCCGATAAAAACCTTGTCATCGGTCGGGTTGATGATTTTGCCATACACAGTTACCTCCTGAGCAGCGAGGCTGGTTATGCAACAAAAGATGATTAAAAATTGGATACCTGTTTTCATTGGAATTTGATTATTGAGTATAAAATTAATCAAATTAATTGAAAACTCTACCTTTTCGGAGTGGACGTAACGTCAAGACCTTGTACGCAAAATTCGGAAAACTCAATTCATGTTTTAAAAGCTTACCGAAACCTCTTCGCTGAATTCACTTTGCCACGATTTTTCATTTACAACTTTGATGCGATATCTCACCCGGTCGCTTCGTTTCAGATTCCGGTCGGTGAAGGATTCTCTGCCTTCTATAACTTTATAACTTGTAAAAGCTTGGTTATTGAGTGCGCGGTAAATCACGAATTTTTGACTTCTGCTGTTTGGATATTTCCAGTAAAGGTTTACCATTTTTTGGAGCGTATCGGTTTCCACAATGATTTTGGTGACAGGTTTTACGACTTTGGTTTCATAGGCACGGCGCTCTATATGGGATGCCATCTCTGATCGCAATCCTGCATCGTCCACGGCTACCAGGACATATTCATAATGCATGCCGGCCACGAGTTGACTGTCGAGAAAAACAGCAGTAGGTTTAGCCGAAGAACAATTGTAAATTTCCTCAAAACTGTTTTGGTCAGATCTCTTGCGTAGTAAAATATTCATCTTTGTATCGTGCGACTGACTGTTATTCCATTTTAGCAGGATGCCTTTCTGGTCTGAATAACTTGAAATTAATACCGGTGCACTGGGTGCAACCTTATCGGGTTTTCTTAAAGTCAATACTTTAGAATAATCTGAATAATTAAACCGGTGATCTATCGCAACCACTTTATAATGAATTTCTTCTGTAAGTACATTGAGGGGTAAGCTATCACGCCAAACGGTATCCTGTACAGGTTGATCCGTTCTGCTTGTGAACGTATGTTTTTTATGATGGCTGGAGTGTACATAGTAACCTTTGATATCGTTTTCAGGTCCAAGCCTCCACGAAAGCGTTACAATACCATTGGTATCGATGGAGCCTTCGAGACCTGTAGGAGGCGCCGGCGGCAATGAATCGATGATGCTGCCATACTTAGGCAAAGAAACATTTACATTATTTTCATGGTCAAAAACACCGATCCAGTAATAATTATTAATCATTTCATTACATGTAGAGTCAATATATGTCCTGATGTTTTTCCCCAACGGAGATTCCGTGAGCTCAACAAATTCTTTTTGTTTTTCATTGGATTTTGATATCCGGAATCCGGATATATCTTCCGCTTTACATTCCCAGCTTATTTTCATCAGCGCATTTCCAAGGTATTCAAGTTTGATATTGTAGGGGGCCTCCGGAGGTGTTCGGTCTCTTCCCATGGCTGCGATTTCATCGGACCAAGGCCCTGTCGTAGCAAACGAAGTCAATCCTTCTATTTTATAATATTGTTTCTTGTAATTCTGCGCAACCGAATCCCTGTATATGTATTGATCTTTATCTTTGTATGCAGTAAATGCGACCGGAACGGCATTCTGCTTGATCCATTTTTGACTACTCTCTGTTCGTTTGTAAATATTGAATGCGCTGTAATACGATTTATAAATTTTCTTATTCCAGAATATTTCGATCATTTTTTCTCCTTCAAATATGGTATCCACTTCGACTTGAGGCAATTCATAGGGAATTGCATGAACCTGTACAATAGCTGAATGAGCGTTTTCCATCAGCGGTATGATCCTGTACAGATATTTTTTATCGCTTTGAACATTTTTATCTTCAAATCTCAATGCTGCATGCAAGCCGGCCTGCCGGCTGAATTCAGCTGAAAGCAAACAAGCTGAATAAAGGTTCTGTAATTCGTCACTTTTTTCCTGGATAACTTGCAGGCTGATTTCCTTTGGAGTGGTCTTTCCGTGAATGGCCTGTCCGGCAATCATCAGGAAAGTGTCTTCCGGGTGCATTTGGACACTTTCTTTCCAGCGTTCTAATTCAGCTGGTTTGTATTTTTCCTGTAAAGTTTCCCATATCAAAGATTCCGGATTTGCATCATTTACAAGGGCTCTTTCAATTTTTACGCCGTAATAGTTGCATAATTTCCAGGAACCCGGGGTCGTGGGTACCCATCTTAAGACCACTCCCATATCTTTGAAATATGCTGCCGTCAATACTATTTCATAATTGGTCGAGTCAGCAGTTGTTAAACCCGGGTTGGCAAATAGTCCTATAAGAAGAGCAATGTAAAAAAATTTCATACTGACTTTAATTATCGTAATAAATTGAAATTTAAAGAGCTTACACTTCCTTTGCGGTCCACTCCGTTTTGATCGGGAAACAGATACTGAATTCCTATCGTCTGCACTCCTTTCAGGGGTTGCATGAGGCTTATGCGGTCTACTAACCGGCTGCGTTGGATGTGCTGATTGAAAAAGTTCTTTTGACTGGAAGTCATCATGTCAAACGTATTGAGTGTTGTAGATCCGCCTCCAAACCTAACGATCGTTTGGGAATGTGCAAACTCCATCAAAGCCTGTCGCATTTGCTGATAATGATCGGCTCCTTCGACGTGTAATTCGTAACTGATCTGCGTTTGTGAGTTTCTGATGACCATGCCTGTATTTCCAGGTAAATTCCTGGGGAGGGTGGTAAATAAATTTGTGTTTAATATAGGACTCGATCCGGAAAACTCCGTAAAAGCATCCTGAATTTCATTGGTGTTTAAAGCATTTAAATAAAACGAAGCACTGTTCAGAAATACATGTTCGCTGTATCCTTCAAATCCTTCTATGACGGTCAATGAAGGGATGCTTACAGTTGCACCGGGATTGGCTCCTCGAATGCGCTGAAGGACATCACTCCTGTGGAATCCGGCATTTGCGTACGGGGTAATGACATTCCGCAAGGTGATTTCCCGCAAATATTGATTAGGTGTTACCAGTGGCGTTGTGGTTCTTCCATCCAGGACATCTGGTGGCGCCTGTACAAAGAACTGTGTTCTCGGACTGAATTCTTTTTGTGCCGTTGGAATGACTTTAAAATTTACAGCATCCACCCATTCAAAACTTTCTTCCATTTGTTTCTTAACCCGTCCTAAATCATAACCGAGAAAATTGGTATTTTCATAAGTCCAACTATTTGATTCTTGTTGCATTTTTTGTTGCATGGTTCTATATCTGGACGTTTTGAAAAAGTAAGCATATAATTCTCTCTCGTATTGATTTACTTTTCCTGTAGGTAATACAATCCTTTTGTATTGATTAGAGAGGATGGTGTTACTTCCCACGACTGCAGAGAAGTTGGTGATCTGGAGCGACCTGTTGATTCTGGATGGATCAATTGTTGGCCTGTTTAATTCTCTCAGAGCTGCTCCTCCACCTGGAATGTTGAGTTCATCGATGGGCTGATCCTTTCTGATGATCTGAATGCAATAAAGTTTATCGGGAACCAAATGTGCAACATTGAATATGGCCCCAAAGGCATTTGGCATGATGCGGACCGGGCTGCTGGTCACCACGCCATCTTCATCTGTAAATCTGGCATAAAAGCTCGTGCGATATCTGCTGACATCTCCTTCTTTGAGGAAGCCATTATCTCCACTTTTACATCTTATATATCCTTCATCGCTTAAGGTTTCTCCTTTCAGAAAATTTTTCTGATGGACATATGGATAAGTAAAAGATAAATTATTCTCAGTGATTTTATCGGGCTCAGCTCCTGTGGTAAACTGATGGATTCGTTCTTCTTTAAACACACTTCCCCTTAAGAGCAGGTCTCCACCGTTTTCGCGTATGCGGGCTTCAACCCGGATACTGTGTCTTGTATTGGGATCCAACCGATTCAAAGGAGAATAGGTATAGATGTGGTTGGTATCTGACCAGACTCCAGTACCGGATAATCTCGTTGGGTTTCCTGTCTTCTTCAATTCAAAAGAATGCATGTAGGGTTGGAGTCTTCTGATCACCGGAGGATCAGTTGGCGATACGAGTTCTTCAATTTCAAAAGTCTTGTTCATTTCCATCGAAAACGCGGCAGATACATCTGTATAGACCGAAACGTCAGTTGCACCGTTTTCAGGAACGACATCCTGAATGATTTGAATACCTGCAAATGGATTTCCTGTGGTAGGAACACAAACCGTGCCTGCTTCCAGGGTAAAGCTGCAATGTCCTTCTGCAAGTCCGTTGCATACATTGTAATAAAAACTTCCGCGACCGGAAACCCATTCTGGATTTGGTAAGCCTCCTTTGAGGATCATGGCTGCACTGGCCTCGAATATTTTTGCTTTGATTTCCGTCACAAACAAATTTATTTTGAGTCCGAAACTGCCTGCAATGCCTGCATAGAATTGCCCTGTTGCATACCATCCGTCGATGCCGGGCTCCCTGCTGGTTCCAGCACATCTCCGGTCTGCTTCTGGTGTCGCCTGGGTTACGTTAATATCACAGCCCATGACGGTACTCAGATTGAAATAAAAAGGAAAAAATTCAATATCACCTGTGCTCATGGCCATCGACAATCCGAAAGCAAATCCGGTACCGGTTGGTATGGGTGGTCTGGTCCTGCCTGAAACCAAACTATTTACATCTCCATCCAGACTTTGAAAATCATTTCTGTTTCCATTCCTAAAAATGGCCATAAACATTGAATCCGGTTCGGGTAATAAAACAGGAATTCCATGCCCAATCATCAGGTAATTCGTTACCCGCAATAATTCTGTTGATCCCAAACTGAGTTTAATCCCACATCGATTGATAGGTGTACCCATATGAAAATACCATTCTTCGTCGGTTGCTCTGAACGCGGCCCAGACCATCGCATGCTCAGGGGTCCATCCTGTCGGTACAGGAGATACTGAACCCAGTCCTGACAATATAGGTGTGAGTGAATCATAAGGTACCTTTAATTTCACAAAAAACTGTCCATCCAATATATCGGGCCCCGCCGGTGGCATGTTGAGTGTAATACGCAAATAACCTGCTACCGGACTTCTATCTTCCCTACCAATAGTTGAAATGGATATGCCATTTGTCATGACTCTGAAGGATCCTGTCAGTTCGAAAAATGTAAGTCCATGTGAAAAACTGAATTCAGCTAACAGTTGTACGTCTAAGTTATATGCCTGTCCATTGTCGTTGGATCCCAGAATCACTTTAAATTTCAAACCGAGATCTTTTTCAATCGTGGGTCTGTAGCGATCTCTTGCACGTGGATCGGGTGTGCCGCTGTTTTCCAACATACTTGCAGCGGCAGGCAAGGCTCCTGTCATTTCCATATGGTGATAGAAGCCACCTCCCAATCCATATAAAGTTACACCGGAGAAAAGTGTGATGCCTGGTGTCAAAATGGCTGTTCCATCTACATAAAAATAAGAAAACCAATCCGGCGTGTTGAATGTGAGTGCCCCTGGTGTTTTTCTTGTGCCAAATTCCGCCTCTATGTTGATGCCCACATTTACACCCAGCTTCATTTCTAAAGTAATCCCGCCTTTTACACCCTCATCGGGGCCTCTTTTGTAAAACTCCAGGTATCCGTCGAGTTTTACATCAGATGCTTCCACAGCCAACCGTATCCTGTCGAGGTTAACACCCGTTAGTTCGAAACGTTGGGGACTGCCTGTCAGATCCATGTTGATCAGTAAAGATATTTTTGCAGCAGCAGAAAAACCACCATTGCTGCCAGCCAAAGTGATGCGGGGTTCAATGGTGATGCGGTCATTTGCAAATTCCAAATTATCAAGTCCGATAGGAAATCCAGACATGGTCGATTCGCTTTGTTCCGGCGGAAGAAACCAATCGGGAGCATTGAATTCATAATGCGATGATCCACCTCCTGAAGAACCAGTCAAACCATCGCCAAGCCCTCCCATACCTGTAAGTGAAAAGGAAAAACTGCTCGTATCAAAACCCGTTTCAGAATTTATGCGTAAATTCTGAATGACAATCCCCGGTAACGAAACATTGGAAGGCATGGATTGACCTGAGGGAAGATTGCCTGAAGAAATACTGAGCGTGGCACATAGGTTGGCTTCTATATAATTTTCAGTACCCAACGATGCCTTGATATAACTATCGCTTCTGATCACTGCTTCAGCCATCGAAATGGGGATCCTTATGTTGGAAGCAGGCCTTACGGATATCACAAAATTGAAAGAATCGTTGCGGTGCTGTAATTCCGCCTGATACAACATGTACTGTGTGGCTTCGGCGATAGGCAATCCAAGTTTACCGTTAAATCCCGCTCTCCTGAAATTATTCTGCATAATGTCAAAATAAATGGTGTCGAGTGAAGCCGCCCAGCCGTTGAAATTTCCATCACCATCCCAGCGAAGGATATTTTCCGCTCGCGCACTGAAAGTAATTCCCGTATGATCAATAAACATGTTGCGCAGTGCAAAGGTCAGCCGGCCGCGATCAGGGCCCTGTAATCTTTCGGGAGTTTTCACACTCAATTCTTCCATGAAAAATCCTTTCCAGGTATTGAACAATTCTGCATTGGTTAAAGCCGGATGGGTATAGCCGGCTGGTAAGGACGCACGAAACCTTTCCGGATTTTCGAGATCGGATAAATCGATCCAAACATTGTGGCCGGGTTGAAATCCCCAACCTTCAGCACCCGGAATCTGGAACGGATCCATGTCCATGCGAAGCATTATATTGCCGCCTCTCGTAAATCTTCCGGCAAACCTGGCCTCTACCTGACCTGTGGGCAAAATATGTCCATTCAGGTCTTCGGGAAGGAGCCATTCTCTGGTAAAACGTGCCGCTCCAACCAGGTTCAAGGCCCTGAATCCATTACAGTCCCATTCTACGGAAGTGACATTTCTTGGATCTGTGCTTCCATGAGCACCCTTTATGCGAAATTCATTTTCATTGCCTAAGGGGAATACTTGATCCTGTGGTAAATACAGTCTTACGTCATTCCCAAATCCATCGGGAGTCATGCAAACTTGAGCACCCAATGAAATAAATCCATTGACAACTTCAAGATTTGGAATTCTGATATTGACGACCAGGTCCATGGATGCGGAATCTTTTTTGAATTTCATATCCATGATCCCAATAATGATTTTTGTTCCGGATATGTCCTTATCTATGCCTATCGGAAGGCTTGTTTGTGCACCACTTCGGAGCAGACTCAATAATTTTCCTCCGGCTTCCAAACTTGCTTCCATGGCATCGGCTGAGGTTTCATCCATTTGCAATAATCTTCCGAGTCCCGATACTTGTTCACTCAAAGGCACAACCCTTTCTTTGACAGGTTCTACACTTCCACCGATCATTTGCCTGTCGGCATTAATTTGGACACCACTCATCCTGACGCGAATTTTCACGTTGTTCAGGTAAGGTATGGTGACATAAGCTATCCCATTTCCGGAACCACTTACGGACTCCACCTCGGCACGAAATCCAGCTACCGTGAAATGACCACCGGCAGCAAGGCTTCCGGAAGGTGTGTGGTTGGTAATGGTTGGGAAAACGCAGGGAGAAGAACAATTGGCAGAAGAAGTATCTTCTCTGCTCACCGTTTCGCCTGAAGGCTGAATGATAAATTTTCGAATCGGACTGCTGTGGTAAAATGAGCCGGCACTTATGTCAAATTGTGTTCTGTTTAAAGTTGGATTCAGGGTATCGGAAACGGTTTGAGCAGGATCCAACAACCAGATCACACGCCAATAAAATGTATCCGCTTCTGCAATGGTTTTTGTGCGTTCATTCACTACATAAATCCCGGTCATCAAGTCTTCAACGGAAGTAAATTGCGTGGCTCCAATCCTCGATGAAAATCCTCCAACTAAGTGTTCAGCTTCGAAATTTTCTGATTTGGAAATTTGCAACAACCATCTTTCGTCTACCGGTCCATAATAACTGGCATCTTCCACGTTTCGGCCATGCATCCTCACCAGATAAAAAACATCCGGAAAGGTATTGAGTGGCAAAGCGCCATTGTCCCATTGAAATTGGATGTTGCCCGGACTCAATACGGCATTGTTTTCAGGATGCATGAGTCCCGGAATAGGCATTCCGGAAATAAAATTCTGACTGAGGTTGTAGTTCATGATGCTGCCATTTTCCATGTGCATGCTGGCCTGGGCTGTAGCCCGGTAGGCTTTACTTCGTTGGAATGAAGGTGTATTCCAGGTGTCATTGAGCATGAACATTCTCGCCCGGTCTTCATTTGCAGTAGTCACTCCTCTGTCGATCAAATATTGCAAAGGTCCGCCGCGAGGCCATCTCAGGTCATCCGACCTGCCGTAAATATTTCGTCCGGTCGATTGATCAATTAAATTGAGTTCGTATTCCAGGCGACGGTATTCGGGACAATAGGGATCAAAACGAATGACCATCGGCATGACGGAGTATGGAATGGTATCTCCGTCGGTTGGAAAATAATATTCGCAACCCGGAGTGGAGCAATTATTGATGGGAAATTCTTGTTCAATGCAGATGACCATCGGTTCGTTTTCGTATTCTTCTTCCTCTTCCTCTTCGATTTCTCTGTTTATATAAAAAAACCTGACGATGTTGCTATTTCCGCGGTCGAGAAACATCAAGCGGCCATCCGGATCAAAGGCCGTTACGTAGCAAACGTATTCATGCCCTTCAACCAAAAGAGCATCAACATTTGGATAGAATGTAAAAAGTGAATTTTGTGTTTCCGTCTGAAATGTTCCGGAAATATTTAAATCGTAAATTTCATCGATGAAAAAAGAAAGATCATTGGTGGTGGCATCGATGACATTCAGGCGGTAAGTAATCCTGTTTCGGTCTGCTGGAGGAACGCCACTGATGTCGTGTTGCCAGATGATATTAAAAAGGGAAGGAACGGTTTCTTCATTTGCTGGAGAAACGATCTGCGGCCTTTCTATATAGTGAACATCAAAATCGGTGCATCCGCTGGAGGGGTCAGAAACTAAAATATCGTTCAGATCATAAGCCGAAAAACAAATGGTATAATTTCCATCCGGGATGGCATGATGTACGTTTATAGCTTGCAATTGTTCAGCACTTAGATTGTGCGTGTTTTCAAATCCACCTGTTGTAGAACCCAGGCGTACCAGTTCGTTTCCAGTAAAAAACAAGGTTTGCGACCCCACAATTTCTATGGGTTCTCCAAGATACCGGATCTCTGCCCGGATTCCGGAGGGCCCGGTAATGGTGGCTCTAAATCGAAATGCATAGGTATTCGAAGTGGTATTGCTTATGCTTATAAAAACATTAGATAAATCATCCACATAATAATCCAGATCGGTAGGGTAGGGTGGAGAAAATACCGTGTTGACATGAAGTTGCGAAAAGACAGCAGAATCTGGCAGAATTGAAATGACAAACAAACATACGTGTGTTAATCTTTTTAAGATGAAACTAACAGTTGTATGTAACATGCCTACATGCAGTTTTGTCCGGACTACCGTATTCAATGCGTATTGTAAAGACATGGCAGAACTTGCCAATTTTTCTTTAATTTTTGATGTTTCCATCTTTAGTATTTTGAAAAAAGGAATAAGTGAAATGAATGGAGAATCTCCATTCTTTGTAATTGCCGGAAATTCCGGAAGATCGGTCAAGTAAGCCCAATTGGATCCCCAATTGCACGGGTTTGCTTATTTGATATTGGGATTGAAGGCCTGCATTGATGGAGTGTCCTTTGGCATCATTGTCGTTTTGAATGATAAAATAAGCTCCATGGGTTTGAATGCTGATTTGTGGTTTGTCGAAGTTTTTACGAAAGGATAAATTGCCTCCTAATCTTTTTTGCTTTTTACCTGAAAATTCCTGATGGCTATTTAACAAAGAAATTCCTGTTGATATTTTCTTTAATTTGAAGTTGATGTTGTAATTCAAGGAGTACGTCAGACTTTTTCCATCCCGCGATGGATTTTCAATCGGGCTGGCATCTTTAATGGAGTTGTTTTGAAAACTGAATGTCCACTGTTGACTGATGCGATCGGAATTCAATTTATAAAATGGATTGGCAGCCAGAACAGAAGTGGTTTGGATGAGTCTGAATGAATCCTGAATAAGTGCAAATCCGGGAGTCTGGTCCATCGAGAAATTGGAATAACTTCCCTGCAATCCGGCTGTTTTGCCAAACAGCAACATGGCATTTACGCTGTAGATATTTCTTTTCGAAGTATTTCGGTGAATGTTATTCAGGTTGTTTTTTTGAAGCCCGTAGTTCCCTGAAATATTGATTTTGTTTTTGTTCAGACGTATGCCTGCCTGAAGGGTATAACTCTCCAGGTCATCCAGAATGTAATGCATACCAAGGCTCTTGTAATTCGGGTCGATATGTTTGTGGTGGATACCGAAATTGAAGGCACTGTGGTTGTATTGGAGATTTGCTTCATAAGCAAGATGGGCTCTCGTGGTGTTGTTGGTTGTAATAAACGGATCTACGAAATCCTGGATATCTCTGCTTCTCTGATCCTGCACACTGTCTTCTCTAGCCAGTTGGTTGTTGGTTAGGGCAGACAAATCAGCATGCACTTCCAGACTTATTTTTTTAAGCAGTTGCAGACTTCCTTTTACTCCCAGAACAAGATTTTCCGATGGGGGGAAAATGGTTTTGTAAATAGTAGAGTCAGAAGGAAGATTAAATTCATCTTTTACCTTCAGATAATGAATATCAAAGTATGTTCTGTCTTTGCCAACGCCAATTTTAAATCCGTGCGCATTTCTGCTGAATTGCTGGATGAGGTGTGAATAATAAGCAAGTGAATCCAGATTGTAATTCGGCGTTTGAATTTCACCGGCAAAACTTGCAAATCTGAACAAGCCGGGATTGAGTTCTATACCTGCTCCCAAAAAAGTAATCCCATTCAGAGAATAATTGCTAAAGTGCATGAGTCGATGACCCAAATGAAGTTTTATCCATTTATAAGAAGGGCTGATACCAAAGCGCACAAATGGATTGGTGAACCCCGAGCTAAATTGTCCTGTTCTGTAAGTGAAATGGACGGGCACCTGTATTTGAAAAAGCGATAGGCTTCCTCTGAGTGTAGCGACCAGACCGGAACTATTTAAATCTCCAAGTGTATCTCGAGATTGTATATTTCCGTTGTAGGTAATCGAAAAACTTGCGCTTTTTTGAAACAGGTTCCCTTTGCGAAAACTGGTGATTTCCTGAGAGATTCCCGATTGGAATTGCACCAAAATGCAAAGGTGGATTCCAATTATTATAATACGTTGCGGAATCATATTTCGTTATCTTCTTCTTCTTCTTCCTGTTGGCGGGATTATATCTTCAACACCCAAATGATGCCTTATGATGGATCTGAGCCATAGAGGAAATGGCGTTCCCACGGGATTTGCAAAACGACCTGATTGGGTAAGCGTTGAATCAGGTAAATCGTACGAAACTCGATCAGGTGGATGGTAGGCATGAGTTGCCCAATTTTTTCTATAATGGTAGCATCCAATGCCTTGTGCAATAACTTCGCCATTCGAGCTAGAATGTCCACGATAATGGCTTAAATAATTACTAAATTCAGTTCTGTATTGACGAATATAAGCTTCAGCCAAATTGTATTCTCTGTCAACAAAATGCCCAATCTCATGAAGTATTGTTAATTTTACGGGTGTGGTACGATCATTAAAAGCTCTTGGGTCGATAATTATAAAGTCGTACAAATCATTTTTGATGTGGCATCTCCTGGCTCCTCCGCCAATTTTATCTTCAGTATCACTTCTTATTCTTTCTGTAATGACTAAACTTCCTGTTCTTGGGTGCCCCACTCGGAGATTAACGGGCAGTGCTGGAATGTAATTATCTGGTATTACTTGAAAGGCCTCTCTGAATTCACTTTTTTGTTCTTCATTGAAATTGTAAAACCTAAACTCTTTGCCTCTAATTCTTTCAACTGAAAGTTCTCCCCAAATCGTATTAATCTCAGGCATATTGCTGTTTTCCCTAAGGCATAATACTTCAGAAGTATTTTGAGTATAACAACAAGCACAACCTGAAGTAATGCAATTTTCAACCAACTCTGCTGTAGATGGAGGCCTTGTACGTCTTCTAGCTTGAGCATTCATTTCAGAAATAATTGTGCACAGAAGAAAGACCATTGCGAACCAGGATTTCATCGGCTATTTAGTTTTTGTCAATTCAAGAATTTGTAATTCCATTTTCCGTATTTGTAACTGCTGTTCCTGTATTGCTTTTACCAATACCGGGATCAATTCGGAATAATTCATGGCATAATGATTTGCAGTTGAGGTCCTGCCATCAGAGTTACCTTCTTTTTGTATTTGATCCGGTGTTCTTACTATTTCGGGAATGATTTTTTCCATCTCCTGTGCAAGGAATCCAAGATGTGTCTGCAGATCATCTTCAATCCAGTTGTAAGAAACCGGATTCATTTTCATGATTTTGTCGAGAGCGGAAGGCAGGGTCTGAATATTTTTCTTCAGGTTCTTGTCGGATGACTGATTCAATCCGTTTACACTCCAGATTTCGCTCCACCTGAACGCAGAGGACCCCAATTTGATGGTGTTGTGATTTTGCGGACCGAATTCATTCGTAAGTTGGAAAAAACCTAAGTATGAAGTTCCGTTCACTCCAATAGTTACGTTGTTGGTCGTTCCTTTTATGCTTCCACCATTGGATCCAAAACGCAATTCACTGGTGAGAAAGCGGGAGCCCTGATATTCTATGCCTCCTGTAATCGTACTCCATGGATTGGAATCTTTATCCGGTGCGGGTTCCCATTGTTGCAGGTTGTTCGGAAACCACTTCAGAACGTAGCCTTGATTCGGTGCCTGGGTACTCACAAACCGTCCCTGCAGTTGATTTGCATTCCAGATAGCCAAACTGTTTTGAGCGCTGATGATATTCGAGGCAATGGTGATTCCTGTTCCGGCTGTGTAAGTCCCCGGAGGACCGGTATCTCCTTTAGGTCCTGTCGGTCCCTGGGGACCTGTTGCTCCAGTAGGACCTGTGGGTCCTTGTGGACCTGTGGGTCCTTGCGGTCCCTGAGCTCCGGCGGGCCCCTGGGGTCCGGCGGGTCCCTGGGGTCCGGTAGCACCTGTAGGACCTTCAGCTCCTTGAGGTCCAGCGGGTCCCTGAGGTCCAGCGGGCCCTTTTACACCTTCAACACCCTGAGGGCCTTGGGGTCCTTGTTCACCTTGCGGTCCGGTAGAACCAACTGGTCCAGCCGGTCCAATTGGTCCTTGTGGGCCTGCAGGTCCTTGGGGTCCCGCGGGTCCTTCGGGTCCCTGAATTTGGCCAATGGCCGTCCAATCCGTGCCATTCCATATATGGCCTGTACCTGTATCTTCCGCAATAAACATATCGCCCACATTTCCCGGGTAATTGGTATCCAAACTGTCGGCAGTGGGCACTGTGCCGATGATCATGACTCCGGCACCGTCCTCACCGGGGATGCCCTGCGGTCCTTGTGGTCCTGTAGCACCAACCGGTCCTTCGGGGCCTTGTGCACCGGGTGCTCCTGCCGGACCAGCAGGCCCTTGAATGCCTTGTTCTCCCTGCAGGCCTTGCGGGCCCTGGGCTCCCGGAAGCCCTTGTTCGCCCTGCGGTCCTTGTGGTCCTTGTGCTCCGGTGGGTCCGGCCGGACCCGGAATGCCCTGTTCGCCTTGAGGACCCTGAGGCCCCATGACACCCTGCAATCCCTGTTCACCTTGCAAACCACGTTCTCCCGTATCCCCTTTATCTCCTTTGTCTCCTTTATCGCCTTTGGTACCAGGTTCTCCCTGGTCTCCTTTGTCGCCCTTGTCTCCTTTTTCTCCCCGGGCACCCTGAGGACCGGTAGCTCCTGTAAAAGCACTGTGGTTGACAGGAGAAGAACCAATATCATTGTAAGGTCCGTTTACCGTTTCTCCACATTGCACGGTAAGAATTTTAATGCCCGAACTCCATTGGATCGTATCGATCCGTCCGAATTCAGCGTTGCCGGATCCAACCTGTACGGATAAAAATCCGTAAGCATCCGTAACGGGTTGCTGGTTTTCGATATACAATACCGGACCATTGGCCGTTTCCTGACTTATGATGAATTTCAGAAAAACGGTTGTGTTGGGCTGCACCTGTCCGTTGGCATCGCGCACTAACGACTGGTAGTTAAAACCCTGTGTAAAAATTTGAAAGGGTATCAGGAGCCCTAAGGTGAACATGAAAAAAATTTTCATAATTATAATTTTACGATGATTTCAGAATGAAGAATTTTATTGTTTTTATTTATAATTTGAAGGAGGAAACAACCGGGAGCCAGTTTGGACACATCCACGATATGGGTTTGGTTCCAGGCGGCTAGTTCAACCCCAAGCATATTCAGGAGTTTGATTTTGTAATTCTGGTCTGGAGTGACAGATAAATTTATTTTGTCAGAACACGGATTTGGAAATATTTTTACTTGAAGAACGGAAAATTTATCCTGAAGGGAAGTATTGATTTTAGGTGGAGTTAAAGGAGAATCAAAACTTAAATTACCACACGAACCATAGACCGGAGTGAGTGTGCCGGCAGACCCCTGAAAATTGAATGGATAACATTGCCCGTTAAAATAAGAAGTGGTATTTAAACGCGACTGATTGCATTGTGCATAGGTGTCTGGTCGATGAAGGGAAGCTAATAGAAGCAGAATTAGGATAAATTTTAACATGATGAAATCGTTATTTTTTGAACTCAATAATGAGTCAAATTTCCAGAGAAAGCGGTGGGTCACCTAATAATTAGTGCCACATAAAAATGGGTATGGATGTCACATGATCATGTCAAATAGCAGTGAAAGGGGAGTCGGATTCTCGTGAGCAGCTTCCGGTTGCAGGTATGGAAAATAAGTGTATGAAAAATTGTGTCCAGGATTTCCTGGAATGCGATCAGGGTCGTATAGGACAGGAATATTCCTGTAAATTAAAAGTATGTTTTTTGTTTTCCGGGATTCATGATTAGTTTGATTTGAGTACCTATATCGCCAGTTTGGATTTCAAGAGTACCTCCCAATGCCTGTGCCCTCGATTTCATATTTTTCATACCATTTCCCCGGTCTATCAAAAGGGGATCCATACCAATTCCATCATCCTGAATAATTGTAATGAAATTTTTATGATCCATGTAACATTTAAGAAGAACATGGTTGGCTTTCGAATATTTCAGGATATTATTTACGGCTTCCTTAAAAATCAGGTAAAAATGTCTTTTCTGATCGGGATTTAAGATGATCCCCTGTGGAGGTTCGTGGATTTCAAACTTCAATTGTATATTTTTGGTTTCCAAGGTTTGAATAGTGAATTCCTGGATCTTCAGAACAACTGCCGTCAGGTTATCAAAATTGGGATTGATGCTCCACACAATCTCCGACATGTTTTGCATGACTTCCCCGAGTTTATTTGCAATCCTCGAATACAAACTTTCATTTCCGGTTTTTAAGGATTCCAGTTCGCTCAAAATTTTTATCTGAGACAGACTGCTGCCCATGTCATCGTGGAGATCTCTTGCTATGTTATACCTGAGTTGCTCGAGTTTTTTACGTTGGATCTCGCGGTACCTGAATAAAGAGATTAACAAGCCAGTCACCAGAAGCATAATCAAAAGACTAAACCAGATAGTTTCCCAAAAAGGTGGTTTTACATTTATGAGTAAGCGATAAACATTCGCACTGGGTTTGCTGAAACTGTTGAATGCCCTGGCCTCCAGAATGTATGATCCCGGGCCAAGTCCTTCGAGGTTTAACTTGTTGGATTCCATGGACTCCCATGTTAGATCTTTGGTTGCATTCTTTTCTAGATAAAATTTATACTGATACAAATGTTCCTCAGGATTGGTAAAATTTAACAAAGAAAACTGGAGTTCTAATTGGTTTTGTTGATAAGTCAAGCTAATATTTTCAAAATGCTGAGAACTTTCGAACCCGGGATGATTCTTTACAGTCATACTCACCAGTTGAATGGTGTTTTCCGGGATATTCAGGATCTTATTAAATGGAATGATATTCAATGATTTTCTTTGACCCGCTATGAGTGACTTGCCATCTGCAGATTTAGTGAGGTATGGACAGGGTTGTTTTCCAATATTGGAATTATAAAATGTAAAAGGGGTAATCAATTGGTGAGGGATATCCAGTCTGGATACTCCAAAATCATGACTGAACCAAAGCGTTGAATCATTTTCTGCCACAAGCTGTCTGACATTGTTGATGAACTTTCCATTGTAATCGTCCAGATGTTTAAGACTTAAACTTTTTGTATCGATTGAACCTAAAGCGATCCCGTTGAATGACGAAAGAGCAAATTTATTTCCATGGATCCATTCCAGGTCTTCCAATTGTTTCATTCTGGCAATTGCAGGAAAACAATTTTCCGAATAGAAATTAAATGTATTATCAGACAAATGGTAAGTTATTAAAACATCTTTCTTCGAATTATTCGAGTTGGAAATGGCAATTAAATATCCATTATCCGTGATGATCGGGGTTGATACAAATTCCGAAAGCTTGGATGCTCTAAGAAGGCTGTTAAATTCTGAAATTGCTTTTATTTCCAATTCACTTTCATCGAAATAATAGATCCCCTGATTGGTGCTAAACCAAATTTTATGATTCTGATCTTCATGGAAGCTATAGTAATATAAAGGATTTAATTGATCATTCGCTAAATTTTGAAAAAGCAGCTTTCCATTTGCGAGATTAAAACAGCTGATTCCTTTCTTTTTACTGCTGATCCAAATCCGGTTTTTTGAGTCAATGTGAAAACCGAGTATTTCGTTTTTTTCATTGCAATGTTCTCTAAATACATCAGGCCATTGAATTTGCCTGTTTGTGTTCAAATCATATTGAATAATATCCTTGTATTGGAAATGAATATAGGCTATATGGTGATAATCAGGGCGCTGATCAAAACAGATTTTTTGAATGGAAGGATATTGGTAAAGGTCTGGGATGTGCAGAGTTTTTTGGTTAACGAATTGTTTATTCAGATCGTATTTATGCAATCCTTTGTAAGTCCCAATCCACAAGGCCTGATTTGGGACTGCCAGAAAACAGAACCCGGAACCGGCGATCTTGTATTTATCATCTGTAGATTCGCTTGCATAGCTCGTAAATGCATTATTTGATTTATTAAAAGTAAAAACCCCACTGGTTGTTCCGAGCCAAAGTAAATTGGATTCATGCTTAAAGGGTGATGGTGAAATGCTCAGCACACAATTTTGAAATTTACGAATATCCCCCCAGTGGAAAGCTTCCTGAGTTTTGTGAGCCGTATTGAATTTAATCAAGCCAAGGTTCCAGGTCCCCAGCCACAGTATAGAATCATTTTCCAAAAACGAGCAGAAGAATCCATCACTGATTTTATTTTTAGGATCATATCCTGTTCTGTGATGTATAAGAGCCTGTGGTTTTCCAGGAAAATATTCAAACAAACCATATGTACTGGTCACCCAAATGCGTCCGTCCTTACTGAACTCAATATCCAGGACATCGGGATGGGTTAAGGGATATGGAAAGGCTTGTAGTTTCGAATTAAAATCCTTGCTGAAATAGATGCCGGATGATGTGATAATCCACAAAGTGTTAGAGCTTTGCTGGTATTTGAATTTGTGGTAATTCCTTTGTGGAGTGTTCGCTGGAAATTGCGGCCGGAAGAATTTATTATTTTCGGTATCATAAATGTATAATTCATTATCAATGTTTAACCATAACCGGTCATGAACGTCTGCAAACATTCCCGATATATAATTTCCCGGGATACTCTGTTTATCCGCAGGGTCGTAGCGTATAGATTTGAATGTATGACCATCATAACGTACTAAACCGGATTCAGTGCCCATGTATAAAAATCCTTTTTTGGTCTGTGCCAAACAGATGACTTGCGCGCTGGTGAGTCCTTCCCGGTAGCTGAAATGGTCAAATAAGATGGGATCGTTATCTGAACTTTGTGAAGCTCCTGTTGAAACGAAGACCGATGTGGTCAGCAAGCAGATAAAGCAAAAGTGAGCATGAAAACGGATCGTTGTAAGATAGTTATTCAATTTTTTTTGCTTGATGCTTGGAATAGACAATGAAAATCTGTAAGGTTGGAAACGAAGCAGACTAAAAGATCTGATCACCAACTGCTGACAAAATTATTGTTTTTTGTCAATAAATACTTTATGAACGGCTTCGGTGACCGAGTGTACGTGAAGTTTTTCATAGATGCGTTTGACATAACTTCTGACTGTGTCGATGCTGAGATGGATTTCTTCTGCGACCATTTTATAGCTGAGACCCTTGGCAAGAAAGTTTAGGACTTCAAGTTCCCTTTCTGTCAGGTTAAATGCAGAAGACGAAGTGTCTTTATTTTTGAAAGACATATCGAGCACTTTTCTTGCAATGGATGGACTGATAGGTGCTCCTCCTTCAGCGACTTCCTTTATGCTGTTGACAAGATAGCTAAGCGAATTTTTTTTGAGAATGTAACCGGTAGCTCCCGCTTTGAGCGCTTCAAAGATCCGGTTATCGTCGTCGAAAACCGTGTTCATGATGATTTCAATTTCGGGAAAAGCCTTTTTAACTTCCCGTGTACCTTCGATGCCTGATTTCCAGGGCATATCTATATCCATGAGAATGACCTGAGGTTGAAATGCTTTTGTATTTTCAATGATGTCAAGGCAATTCCCGAATTCTCCAGCAAGCTCGAACCCTTCGGTATTTTTAATAACAGACACCAGCACTTCTCTGAGTCCGACATTATCTTCGTAAATGGCAACTTTTAACACGATGCTTTTGAAATGGTAATAATTCTCACAAAACTATATCTTAAAACAGTATGCCTGACAAGTGCAACTTTACATATTCATGTGAAAATGAGCGCTGCTGCATGTTGACCTTTTGGATGGAGTGAATATTGTGGTGGCTTAAATTAAGATCAGGAAGAAATAAGATGTCCTTGGTCTTTTTCTAACCGGTGCGGATAACCAAAGTTCTTTATAAAAAAACGGGAGCTTCAATAAATGAAACTCCCGATAAGTTTTTGACGCTAATTTAATTATTGCGCAGATGCTTCTCCTGAAGCTTCTCCTTCTTTTTTCATAGGCATGGTACTCACACTCATATCTCTTACACAAACGTACTTTCCATTTCTTTTTTCGAAATAAGACATGTAATGTCCTTTATCTTGTACTTCACCTGCAGCATTGTGTTCTGTCCAGGATCCGATTTCAACAGCCATGTTGCCTTCTGCAAACAGATCTACTACAGCATATACATTGTAATTTCCACTGGTATCGGTTGCCATTCTTTTTTGAATTCGTTCCTGAATCGCCGCTTTTCCTACTGTAGGCTCTTCATTGCGACTATGACTCACAGCATCATCTGCGTAATAAGCCGCAACGGCTGCAGCATCTTTGGCTTTTTCTCCGGCTGCAAAAGCATCCTCCATGGCCTGGATTTCTGTTTTTAAAGCTGCCATATCGATGGGCTTTGGAGCTTCGGCTGGGGCTGCGCATTGGAAAAATAAAACGGACATCAGTCCTAGAAAGGAAAAGATCTGATTTTTCATTTGATTTGAATTTGGTGAATAATTGAACGAATATAAGCCTAATTTATATAAAAAGAAATTATAAATTGAATTAACGCATGCACAGATTGCTTTTGATCTAAAAGTTAGTATTTCAATGCGCTTTTATGTTCATTTTAGGGTGAGTGCGTTAGGCTTTCGGGCTTTCAAAAATGGAGATTTGTTTAAATTCATCATATCTTACAGCCAAATTGAGGCGATCTAATTTTTTCAAACTGAATTAATTGACATTAAATTTTAAATACAATGAGCTCAAATCCCAATATTATTCAAGAATTTCATATAAGTGAAAGCAGCGCCCCTCATGCCGCCCGTGCAGGTAAAATGCTCAAAGAATACCCACAGGTAAAGACCTTGTTTGGTAAAAATCTGATGACATTCCCGATCACGGTCGGTCTGGTTGCCGCACAGGTTGTATTGGCTTATTTTTTGGCCGATGCGTCGTGGATTGCCATATTGCTTGCATCTTATTTGATTGGTGCTTTCATCAGCCATGCACTATTTGTAATGATTCACGAATGCAGTCACCAATTAATTTTTAAAAGCCATACGGCCAATCGCTTGCTTGGATTGGTTGCCAATTTCCCTCATTTGTTACCCAGCTATATATCCTTTGAAAAATACCATTTGAAGCACCATGCTTTTCAGGGAATTTATGATCTGGATTCTGATCTTCCGTCGCGGTGGGAGGCCAAATTGATCGACTCCAATTTCTTCATGAAATGCCTGTGGTTGCTTTTGTTTCCCATATTTCAGGCAATCCGCATTTTCAGGATACGCTCTACCAGGGCATTTGATGCCTGGACGATCGTCAATTTTGCAACGCAGATTGCTTTTGGGTTTGCAATAGTTTACTTTCTGAGTTGGAAAGCCTTGGCTTATATGGCGTTGAGCTTTAGTTTTTCGGTGGGTTTACACCCGCTCGGAGCAAGATGGGTACAGGAACATTATCTTACCGAAGACGATGAGCAGGAAACCTATAGCTACTATGGCGTACTCAACAAACTATCCTTCAATGTTGGATATCACAACGAACATCACGATTTTCCAGCCATACCCTGGAATAAACTTCCGGATCTCAAGAGCATGGCTCCGGAATATTACGATCACTTAAAATCACACCAATCCTGGTTCAAGCTGTTTATCAATTTTCTCACCAATAATAAAATCAGCCTGTTTTCGAGGATCATTAGAACCGATAAATAGGATCTGGCTACGATAACAAATTTTATTTTGGGATTTTAGCAAATACCTGGAATGGTATGCCTGAGGTTTTGGTATGGCAAAATTTAAGTAGTGTTAAAGTTTTGGAGAATCTGTAATTTAATGTTACATTTAACGGTCCGATGAGGCGACACTCAATTTTATCTATTTATTTTTTAATCAATTATATATACATAAAATAATATTTAATTTGTTTCTAATTAAGGTAAGGAATTTAAAGAAATCGGTTATGAAAAAAGTATTCACAATTGTCTTTGTTGGTCTTGTTACGAATTTGGTGTTTTGTCAATCTATCCTCTTTAAACCACTTCAGGCAGACGTAGATCAACTCACAAAGCAACATCTTAAGAAATTTAATTTGGTAACTATTGAACCTGAGAAAATTAGAAATACCATCGATGCAATTCCCGGAAATGTAAAAGAACTCATCATCAGAACGCAGGATTACAGCTGGAATTTAGAATTTTTTGAATACACACTTTTGGCACCAAATGCCGTAAGAAATACGACTGACGCAAAAAATCCGAAAAGATTGTCGCAAAGAAGGGACTTTCGAACTTTTAAGGGCCATATTAAGGGCAATTCACAATCTTATCTATCACTTTCTCTTGCAGATGGCTTTTTCAAGTTAATGGTGGATGACGGAAAGGAAAGATTTTTTATTGAACCATTAAATCGGGAAAATTGGTCAGTATCGCATCCGGGCAAACACCAATTTATCGTTTATAATTCATCAGATGTAAACCCAATAAAAGGTCTTACATGCGGAGCTGAATTGTTAGATCAAAAAATACAGGAAAGCCATCAACATTTTGACGCCAAACAAAAAAACGAGTTAAGGATGCCCCCTTGTCCAAAATGCGTTGAGGTACAAATTGCACTTGCAGCAGATTATACCATGTTTAGTAAATACCTCACTGTAGCAGATGTTGAAAATCAAATGTTCACAATTATGGCCGACGTCCAAACCGTATTTGATAATGAATTTCAACACCAATATGAATATCAGATTACAGGTACATTTGTTGCCGATGATGTTCAACGCGATCCATGGAACGGGATACGGGATATATTTGAGCAGTTAGAAACATTTGCGGGTGTTGCACCAACCATTTTTAACGGATCTGCTTATGCAGTGGCTACCAATTGGTCTGCCAAGTATATGACCGGTGTTATTGGTGTTGCATACTTATCACAGGTATGTCAGGCTCAACCTTATAATGTTTGTAGCGATTTCAATCTTGCAGGAGGCAGATTAGGAGATTATCTTACGCTTCAAGCACATGAATTGGGTCATAATTGGAGTATGCAACATGACCCTGATATTTCTCCCACAATTATGGCTCCTGTAATCAACGGAAGTACCCGCTGGTCTGCC
Source organism: Saprospiraceae bacterium (assembly GCA_016716185.1). Taxonomy (NCBI): domain Bacteria; kingdom Pseudomonadati; phylum Bacteroidota; class Saprospiria; order Saprospirales; family Saprospiraceae; species Saprospiraceae bacterium. Next base: position 1,061,709 of record JADJWV010000002.1, read on the forward strand.
AACTCCGTATTCAGTTTGAATAATTTTGTTAATATAAATGATTTATTAAACACAGGATGTTTATCAATTTGTCCAGGAACCCAGGCACCAACAGCAGATTTTGCAGCCAATATTACTTATGGATGTCAGCCTGTTACCATTAAATTTACGAACCTCTCTCAATATACGGACAAATGGGAATGGTCATTCCCGGGTGGTATGCCCTCATCCTCCACAGCTGAACACCCTACAGTTATTTATAGGGTAGCTGGAAGATACGAAGTCACCTTAAAAGCAAAGAATTCAAGGTGCGAAGCTGAAGAAGTTAAAATAGATTATATAGAAATCAACGATGTGCCCATTGCTTCATTCAGTTTTGGTCAGCAGGGCAAGGAAGTATTTTTTATTGACCAGTCACAACGCGCAGATGAATACTTTTGGGATTTTGGCGATGGAAATACAAGTGAGGAAGCCAATCCATTCCATGTGTATGACCGCGATACTACTTATACAATCACTTTGCGGGTAAAAAATGATTGTGGAATGCATACTTTTAAAAGGAATGTAAGCATCGTGAGCATTCCTGTAGCGGATTTTGAAGCCGACACAACCGGTGGTTGCGCACCGAAATTTATCAAATTTTTCGACAGATCGACCAATAATGTAAAAAGATGGCAGTGGGAATTCAAAGGGGGATCTCCAAGTGTTTCTACTGAAGTTAATCCAGTTGTACGATATGATAATCCTGGTGTCTATGATGTGAGGCTCACAGTGTATGCTTCAAGATTTGATCATGCGCTTACCAAGAAACTTTACATCACCATCGATAGTTTACCGGATGCAGAATTCGACTTCAATGCCAATGGAAATCAGGTTGATTTTACCAGTCTGGCCCGTTATGCTAAATCGCATTTCTGGAATTTTGGAGACAACAATACCAGCACTGATCCAAACCCCAGTCACAATTATACGGAAGGTCGATATGATGTAATGTATGTCAGTATCAATGCCTGTGGTTCAGACACTGCATTTGCGCAGGTTACCATCGGACAAAAACCCATTGCTGGTTTTCAGGTTGGTAATAATAAAGGTTGCATCCCTTATCAGGTTCAGTTTCAAAATACATCAACTGCCGCAGCCACTGCATTCAAGTGGTATTTTCCTGGAGGAAATCCAAGTGCCAGTACAGATAAAGATCCGGTTGTAACCTACAATGCCATTGGTTCGTATGATGTAAGTCTCGTTGCTTACAATCCATTGTTTTCAGATTCAGTTGGAGTAGCTGGATTTGTAGAAGTGAATCAAACGCCTACATCTACTTTTGTAAATTCCATTGCAGGATTTAAAGTATTCTTTACCAATCAATCCACTTTAGGTACGAATTACTTCTGGGATTTCGGTGACAATCAGATCAGTTTTGATAAAGATCCGGAACACGAATACGGTGCTGAGGGCGAATACAACATCAGACTGGTTACTCAAAACGAATGCGGTTGGGATACCTTTGACAAAAAAATTGCCGTATATCTGATTCCCAAAGTTAATTATGCTGCAGATACCTTGAGAGGTTGTCCACCATTGACGGTGCAATTCCTCGACAGATCTTCCATAGATGTGATTGAATGGGATTGGCAATTTCAGGAAGGCGAACCTTCAGTTTCCAATGAAAAAAATCCGAAAGTGGTATTTAAAAATTCCGGAAAATTCACGGTCAAACTTACCGTTAAAAATACCAATGGTACAAATGCACTTACAAGACTCCAATACATTCACGTGCTTTCTCCTGTGCTGTGTCCGGAGTTTCCAAAAGGGGACAGATCATTGCTGAATAGCGATATCAACGTGCATCCTTTTGGCTCTGGTGTGGAGAAAAGATCTCAGCAAAATAATCGGGTAGAAGTAGAGCCTTATTTAGCTCCGAATCCAAGTAACGGGCAGTTTTTTGTCTGGTCTGATGCATCCGATGTGAATCCTGTTAAAATAGAGATCTTTAATCTTGGTGGTGAATCCAGATTTAATAAGATCCTGAAACAGTCAACGGAATCGATTGCACTGAAAAATATTGAAGCCGGAAATTACTTTGTTAAATTCAGTTCGGCCAAAAACAGCTTTGTGATTAAATTGATCCTTTTGTAAAACAAATAATTCATGGAATTATAAATAATTTATTTTGAGATGGTGTCCACTGAATTGAACTGCTCATATGCATTAATAACAATCCTTCTGTTGGATTTTTCTCAAAGTTGGTATTCATTAAATCCGTTAACAAATTCAATTCTATTTAAAAATGTCTAAAATAATAATAATCTTTTTTTTCGCGGCTCATATTTTACACGGACAACTCATTTCAATGGAGCCACTAAATACGAAGATGATTCCGGGAATGAATGAAAACCTAAATTCCTGCCAACTCCTGACTATTGATGTGGCTAAACTGGTCCGACAGATAGATGGAACTCCGGGGAATGTTGAATATTTTCAATTTGTTATTCCTGGATATAAATGGGATCTGGAGCTGTTCGAGTATTCTTTTTTACCTGCTAATTTCAAAAGGTATGCGGGCTCATTTGGAAATATTAAGCAACTCGAAGCCAGAAAAGATTTCAGAACTTTTAAAGGATTTATCAAAGACAATAATCAATCTGAAGTAAGATTGTATATTGCCGATGGTTTTATTAAAATGGCAATAGATGATAAACATGATGTATTTTACATTGAACCGCTGAGCACATTTGACATTTTATCAACAGTGCCTGCATCACCACAGTTTATTGGGTATTGGAAATCTGATGTGATTAGGAATGAAATTCCAATAGTCTGCCATAATTATGAATCTGCTAAGCAACATCAAGTGCATAAGGAAATTGAAAGACAAATAAACAGTATGGCACCTCGACCATGCAACCCTTGTGCAGATGTTAAAATTTGTTTGGCCGCAGACAATATCATGTACAGAAAATATGGATCCAGCGTTCCAAATACAGAAAACCAAATGTTGACGGTACTAGCAGATGTACAAACCGTATTTGATGACGAATTTGAAAATGAATATGTATTCCAGCCAACGGGAATTTATGTTGCGGATGATCCAGGAAAAGACCCTTGGTTAAACTTGAATACAGCGAATGCCATGCTTAATCAATTTGCAGTGGATGCACCAACTATTTTTTCAGGTTCACAATATAATGTGGCAACACTTTGGACATCCAAATTCAATGGATTTAACGGGGAAGTAGGAGATGCGTTTCAGGCTGCTATCTGCGATCCGGCAACTTCATACAATGTGTGTAGCGATTTTATGGCTCTTGGAGGCAGGCAGGATGCTTACCTTCAACTCCAGGCACATATGTTAGGGCATAATTTCAATATGGTTCATGATCCTTTTGTGGGTGGAACAATCATGTCTCCAGGACTCCCCAATGGTTCTACAATTTGGTCTTTTCTGTCCAAAGATGCATTGAATGATTATGTGAGAGATGCACAGTTTTTAGGCAATTGTTTGACAATTTGTCCCAACTCATCGGCTCCTGTGCCAGAATTTAGTGCGGACATCACTTATGGATGCCAACCTGTTACTGTAAAATTTAAAGACAATTCGCTCAATACCACGATATGGAAATGGAAATTTCCCGGGGGAATGCCAGATTCCTCTAATTTACAGAACCCAATAGTGATCTACAAACAAGCTGGAATTTATCCAGTAATTCTCGAAGCGGGTAATCATCGTTGCGATTCCTTGATTACAAAAGTCGACTACATTGAAATTAACGATAAACCGGTTGCAAATTTTTCATGGGGAATTCAAGGTAGGGAAGTATTTTTTATAAATCAGTCTACCCGTGCTGTCGATTATTTCTGGAATTTTGGCGACGGTGAATTCAGCGAAGAGTCTGATCCATATCACGAATTTTATACAGATTCCACCTATGAAATTACATTGAGAGTGGTCAACGATTGTGGGGAACATACCATTAAGAAAACTTTAAAAATTGAAAGTATACCTACAGCTGATTTTGATGCAGATACGATCGGTGCCTGTGCCCCGGGTAACATTCACTTCAAAGACATGTCTTCTCCAAACGCAAAAACTTTCCAGTGGGATTTTCCCGGAGGTGTTCCCAGTGTTTCAACCCAAAGAAATCCGGTGGTGCGTTACGACTTACCTGGCAAATACGATGTGCGTCTGACAGTTTACAGTTCGAGGTTTAATAGTTCCATTACCAAAAAAGAATTTGTGGTGATTGACAGTATTCCGGTGGCATCTTTTTCTCAATCTGTCAACGTAGGACAAGTTGACTTTACAAGCGCATCCAGACATGCCAAATCACACATGTGGTTCTTTGGCGATAACATGATCAGCACAGAAGCCAATCCAACTCATTTATATTCGGAGGGAACTTATCAAGTCACGTATGTTGCGATCAATAATTGCGGCACCGATACGGCAAGAACTACCTTAATCATCGGAGTGGTTCCAACACCTGCATTCAGTTCGAACAAGCAATCGGGTTGTGTGCCTTATCAGGTAAGTTTTCAAAATCAATCGATTGCCGCGAATGATTATATCTGGTATTTTCCTGGTGGAAATCCTTCGACCAGCACCGATGTTAATCCTACAGTGACTTACACTGTAAAAGGAAAATACGATGTAAAACTGGTTGCCAAAAATGTTTTCTATTCGGATTCCGTTGTCAAAAGTGAATTCATCGAGGCAAGAACAAAACCGGATGTTGATTTTGGTGTTTCCATTGTCGGATTTAAAGCGTTCTTCACCAACAATACTGTGGATGGAACCAATTACATTTGGGATTTTGGAAACGGCCGCGCAAGCTTCCTGCAGAATCCGGAAATGGACTATGGGGTGGAAGGTGAATTCAATGTACGATTGATCTCACAAAATTCTTGCGGTACTGATACGCTCATTAAGAAAGTTGCAGTTTACCTGATACCTAAAGTAAATTTTACAGCGAATACGATCAAGGGTTGTCCTCCTCTAAAAGTAAATTTCCAGGATCAGTCCAGTGTGGATGTTGTGCAATGGGATTGGCAATTTGAATCGGGGGCTCCGGCTACTTCGATGGAAAAGAATCCTATGGTTACATTTAATTCTGCTGGAAAATATGCCGTTAAACTCACTGTAAAAAATTCAAACGGTACCAATGCCTTGACAAGAGTACAATACATTGAAGTACAGTCTCCGGTGGAATGTCCCGAACACACAACCAACACGAAAAGCTTGTTGGATGATAAAATTCACGAGGTTCCATTCGGTCATGTGTTGAATAAATACAACCGGGATAATCGCAAAGAAATTTTTAGAATATTCCCCAATCCAGCGGAAAATGAAGTTTACTTTGAGACTCAGGCCAGTCCACAGGCAACAACTCAGATTGAAATATTTAGCTTCGATGGCAAACCGGTTGCGCAAATGATGAGTCAAACCAGAATTCACAAGTGGGATGCAACTTCGCTTCGCGGAGGAAGTTATTTTGTCAAAGTGACTTCGAGTTCGGGAACAAGTGTGCATAGATTGGTGATCATGAAATAAAATTAAAGTTTTCATAATAGAAAAGGGGGTAGCTTTAAATTGCCCCCTTTTTTTTCCCAATATCAGCTTAGATATTATAAAAAAAAAACCTTACATATTCTTTTCCTCATCCTCGACCTTTCCGCAATTTGGTGGAGAACGATCAATTTCAACCGCATCAAATCAAAAGTTATCCAAATACATATCTGATCCCAGAGGGAGCATATCCCGTTCACGAGAACACAACCCGGAAACCTACTTTGGATAGGTCGGACAATCGCGATTCACTTTTCCTCATCCTCGACCTTTCCGCAATTTGGTGCAGAACGATCAATTTCAACCGCATCAAATCAAAAGTTATCCAAATACATATCTGATCCCAGAGGGAGCATATCCCGTTCACGAGAACACAACCAGGAAACCTACTTTGGATAGGTCGGACAATCGCGATTCACTTTTCCTCATCCTCGACCTTTCCGCAATTTGGTGCAGAACGATCAATTTCAACCGCATCAAATCAAAAGTTATCCAAATACATATCTGATCCCAGAGGGAGCATATCCCGTTCACGAGAACACAACCAGGAAACCTACTTTGGATAGGTCGGACAATCGCGATTCACTTTTCCTCATCCTCGACCTTTCCGCAATTTGGTGCAGAACGATCAATTTCAACCGCATCAAATCAAAAGTTATCCAAATACATATCTGATCCCAGAGGGAGCATATCCCGTTCACGAGAACACAACCAGGAAACCTACTTTGGATAGGTCGGACAATCGCGATTCATTTTTCCTCATCCTCGACCTTTCCGCAATTTGGTGGAGAACGATCAATTTCAACCGCATCAAATCAAAAGTTATCCAAATACATATCTGATTCCAGAGGGATCAGATCCCGTTCACGAGAACACAACCAGGAAACCTACTTTGGATAGGTCGGACAATCGCGATTCACTATTCCTCATCCTCGACCTTTCTGCAATTTGGTGGAGAACGATCAATTTCAACCGCATCAAATCAAAAGTTATCCAAATACATATCTGATCCCAGAGGGATCAGATCCCGTTCACGAGAACACAACCAGGAAACCGACCTTGGAAAGGTCGGACAATCGCGATTCATTTTTGTTTCTGAGACTCCATGCTTGTAAAAGCTAATCGTAGACTTTGCCTTAACCCCAGTCCTTCTTCCCGATATGAATTTATGAACCCTGATATCCAAATCGACATTTTGAGGTGCCTAGCGCAAAAGAAATCTTTGCCTAAGACAATTCTCAAAACTGGAATAATTTAAAGAAAGGTATTTCCAAATTTCTTTTGAAGTTCTCCTGCGAGTTGCTTGATAGATTGCTCTTTATTTTTATCACAAATCAATAACGCATCGGGTGTGTTGACCACAATCAGATTGTTGATACCCAGGCTTGCAATAATTTTTTGTTCTTCATTCCTGAACAAACAATTGTTCGTTTCCAGATAATATATGCCATCGCCAATCACAACGTTTTGTTGTTCGTCTTTTTGGTGGTATTCGTACAGTGATGCCCAGGTTCCGAGATCTGTCCAGCCTAAATCCACAGGCAAAACAAAGGCCTGGTCTGTTTTTTCCATGACTGCATAATCGATAGAAATGGAAGGGCAATTATTGTAAATGCTGGCCAGGTCATCGCCGGGTTGAAATTCTGCAAACAGCTTGAATATTTCGATTGCATATTTTTTCATCAGATCGCGGATGCATTTGTTTTTCCACAAGAACATTCCTGAATTCCAGACATAATTACCTGCAGACAAATACCGGAGGGCTGTTTCATAATCCGGTTTTTCGACAAATTGTATCACCTGGTGAATTCCATTTGAAACGGGCTCGTTTTCAAATTGGATGTAGCCGTAACCAGTATCCGGACGCGATGCCTTGATTCCGAAAGTGAGTAAATTGTCACTGTGGTGGTTGACGAAATCTGTTGCGGCTGCAACCGCGTTGTTGAAATTTTCGGTATGAAGGATCAGGTGATCGGAAGGCACTACAAAAACGGAAGCCTCTGGATCCGTTAATTCTATACAACGGGTAGCATACATAATGCATGCCGCAGTGTTTTTTCTACCGGGCTCCAAAAGGATTCTTTGACTATCGATTTCGGGAAGTTGTTCGCTTACTAATTCTGAATAATCAATATGACTGACCACCCAGATTTGATTTGGAGGAAGAACAGCACTCAAACGTGCAAAAGTCAATTGCAGCAAACTTTGTCCGCAATCCAATACATCCAGAAACTGTTTGGGTTTCGAATTTCTGCTGTATGGCCAAAACCGGCTGCCCACGCCTCCTGCCATGATCACCGCGTGTAAATTATGCATAGGATGTTCCATGAAAATGTGAAATTAATTTATCGATTTAAAACGGTCATTTCAGGATTCGGTGAATTCATCCATGCCGTTTTTTAAGGCATTCAGGATTAAAGGAATGTCATCCCGGCGCAAGGTGCCGACAGAAATCCGGTACCATTCTGAGTCGCCGGATGAACCAAATGCCTTGAAAGGCACAAATCCAACTTTGCAAAAATTAAGCAGGTATTCGGTTACTTCTTTTTGCGAATGGAGAACCCGCTGATTTGTCTTCCGGCCTTTCCAGGGAATTTTTACCGTGAGGTATATAGCCGCCTGTGGACGAATGACTTCAATTGGATAACCAGAATTGCGAAGAGCAGTCAATCCTTCGTATAGACTTGTCAATCTGAATTCAATTTCTGATTTAAACCAATTCAGATAGTCCTGGATTGCATTTTTTTCATTTAAGAACAATGCAGTAGCCACTTGTTCGGGTTTTGGAGCCCAGGCTCCGATATGGGACAAAATGGCCCGCATTTTAGCCATGAGATCTTTGGGGCCGAATGCCCAGCCAACCCTGATTCCAGTTGCTGCAAACGATTTGGACATGCCGTCTATACTGATCACATAATCTCTAAGTCCGGGCTCGAGCTGGACAGGATGCTCGTGTTGAACTCCATCCATACACAACTCCCAATAAATTTGATCGTACATGATGTACAGCGGTTTTTGATGGCCGGCCCTTCTCTTATTTTCAAGTAAAACGAGCTTACAGATCGAATACAGGGCTTCTTTTGAAAATACAGTTCCTGTTGGATTTTGTGGAGAACATAAGGCGATCAGAGTTGCATCTTCCAAATGCGAAGCAATATCCCTCGCGTGAGGCATAAAGTTTTGTTCTGAATCCACCTCGATTTCTATAGGGTTGCATTCACTCAGATGACAATAATGATTGTTGTTCCAGGAGGGTACCGGATAAATAACTTTATCTCCCGGATCCAGCAGAGTTTTATAAACGGCATAAATCAGGGGACGGGCTCCGCTGGCTACCAGGATATCTTCCGGCTTATAGGCCAAATTTAACCGTTCAGAAATATGCCGGGATAGGTTGGATCTTAAATCCGCCATACCATTAGCCGTTGGATAATTAGTCTGATGATCTGCGTAAGCCTGAATAATGAGTTTGGTAAGAAGCTCAGGTAAAGGAAAAATCCTGGGGTCAAAATCCCCTATAGTGAGATTAAAAACCTGCTCACCCGATTGCATTTTAAGCTGAATTTCATTGGCCAATTTGATGATTTCCGAAGGAATCAGCGTATCAGCCATTTTTGAGCTGCCTAAAACCACTTTTGCCATTGTTTTATTTGCATCCATAAGCCATGATTGCATGCAATTTATAAAAATTAGCCAGAAGGGCTTAATTTTTTTTATCCTTGCGTTTAAATTAAATTATGGAACCGATTCGCAAAATCAGGAATATTGAATATCTGAATGGTCCGATGAGCCGCATTTCTGAACTTCGTTTTGTCTGGGATGTATTTTGGGATCTGTTTCAGGGAATACGGAAAACTTATTTTGTAGGTCCTTGTGTTACAGTGTTTGGATCGGCAAGATTCAGCAGCGAGCATCCTTATTATAAAAAAGCGGAAGCGATTACAGCAGAGGTGGCAAAATTGGGATTTACCATCATGACGGGTGGAGGACCAGGCATAATGGAGGCAGCAAACAAAGGAGCAAAGTCGGTTGGTGGGAAAAGTGTCGGTTGCAATATTGAGTTACCAAAAGAACAATTTCCCAATCCATATTTGGATCAATGGGTCAACATGAAGTATTTTTTTACACGAAAGACCATCTTGATCAAATACTCATACGCTTTTATCGTTTTTCCAGGGGGGTTTGGCACCATGGATGAGTTTTTTGAAGCCATGACCTTGATTCAAACGGGAAAGCTGATTCACTTTCCAATCATCATTTACGGCAAAGAATTTCACAAGGAATTACTCGATTTTCTGGAAGCCATGGAACGGCATGAAACCATTTCTCCAATTGACCGGAATTTGTTCCTGGTATCTGATGATACAGAGGAAATCCTTAATCATATTAAGAATAATTTTAATATAAAGAAAGAATTATTGCCTTTCAATCAAACACAACCTATTAAATGGTTGTTTGAAAAAGCGTAATTATACTATTGAAAATCCTGGCCGACATTATTTCTGAAATTTTTACGCAACCGCGGAAACAATTTTCAGCAGTAATCTTGTGTTTAAACGCTGGATTCATTCATTTGAATACATGAAAATTCCAAATTGGATTGCTCAATTTTTTAGGGCTTCCTTGCCATTTTCAGGGGAGTTAACAGATATTATTTTCAATTCCAGAAACAGGAATTACGGGGCTTATACTTTGCGCAATAATTATATTCGCAATAAGCTTATTGGAATGTTCGCAGCATATGCGATCTTTTTTCTGATAATCTGTCTGCCATTTCTCAAATACAATCGGGATTTTACGCCCATGACAAGGATGACAGAAGTTATACTTGAAACTCCGCCAGAATTTTTATTGCCAAAACTGTCTCCTGCCACACCACGTGCAGAAAGTTTTAAGGAGGAAGTCATTAAGAAAAAGCCAGAACAAGCAACTCAGGTCAAGGTTGTTAAAGAAATGGAAGAATTACCTGTAGTACGTGAGCAATCAAAAATCACGGAGACAGAAAAAACGGATTCGGTCAATCAGCATTCCATGGCAGAATCAGAACATACCGGAGGTCAGACTTCCGGAGATTATGCATTCGACTTTGCCGACGTGATGCCTTCGTATCCGGGAGGTAATCATGCCTTATCCTGGTTTATACACAGCAAATTAATTTATCCTAAGGAAGCAGTCGCTCAAAAAACAGAAGGAATCGTGGTCGTTGGTTTTGTAGTAGATCAATATGGACGGGTCCGGCAGCCCAAAATA